>PAYP01000050.1 GCA_002714785.1 Candidatus Poribacteria bacterium
TATCGGTACCAATCGCAACATGAACAGTAATAGGAATACTGAGTTTTTGAGCTTGTACCATCAGGCTTGCCTCGGCATAAGGTGGATTCAAATTCCACAAGGCCTGGGCAAATCCCTCACCCAAACCAGTTCCGTCTCTCACGGCTTGGATACTTGCGTGATTCATCCAACGACCTGTTTCTTCGGCCATCCCGAAGTGACCCGTTTGAATATTCAGTTCCACATCTTCAGAAGTTTCACCGATCATACCAATTTCAAAATCATGAATGGCTGTTGAACCGTTAAAAACTAGAGCTGAAATGANTCCTATCTGCATCAAGTCTATNAGAATTGGGCTTAACCCACATTTGACTACGTGTCCACCCAGCATGACAATTACTGGTTTCTGTTGCCGGTAAGCAAAAATCATTGCGTCTATTAAGTCTGTTAAATCTGACCCCTTTAGGATTTTTGGTAAAGATTCTAGCAGATCGTCAATTAGTAGACTCGAGTTAATAGGTGCAGCAAAATCTTGTACTGAAACCTTGTTTGTACGTTCAGATAAGGGGTGAGTCGTAACCTTAGATAAATCAGCAGGCGACCAGTTTTTTCTATTCATTTTATATATTTTAGGCTAATAACTTTTTGTAAACTTGCTCGGTCTTTTGTACCATAGCAGTCTGGCTAAAATATTTTTTTGCGTGCCTACGGGCATTTTTGCCTAATGTTTGAATATAGAATGGGTCTTCTGTTAACTTCAGAATCGCAGAAACTAAAGCAGAATGATCATTAGACGGTACAATGAGACCATTTTCACCATCTTTGACAATTGTTAATCTCGCAGGGTCAACCTCCGACGCGGAAATAACGGGCGTACCACAAGATAGAGCCTCAATCATTACCGAACCGCCTGATAAGGTAACTAGCACATCTAGAGAGGATAAAACTTCGGGCATATCATTACGTTTCCCAGTAAAATTGACGAAATGTTGCAAGTTGTTTTCTTNTATGTAGCGTTGTAATTTTCGAAAGTAAGAGCTAACTCGAATTGACCCAATTAAGTAACATGANAANGTAACTCCAGCTCCTAAGACTTTTTTAATAGATTTCAGAAAATCCAACTGACGTTTTTTCGGTTCTATTCTACCGACCAAACCGATTTTAAATTCTTTTTTCGCCAACGGGTTAGGNTTNNTGTCTANATTCAGAACGTCAATTGGATTAGGCGAAAATCTCTCAACATCCGTGGCATCAGAAATCAGGTGTAGGCGATAGTCCTCAATCCCATTCTCAACCAGAGGCTGACGATAGCGNTCACCGATAATAATAGCCGCTGTGGCGTCATGTAAATTCAGGTTCGCTAAGTGTTTATTGTGNAATTGTGAGCGTACATGAAAAACGGTCGGAATTGACAATGCTTTACCAACCGCTTTTAAATATGGAAAATGACGGTGTTCAGAATGAACTAGATCGACCTGTTTTTTTTTGGCCAGCCGTATTAGTCGTTTAGCCGCCGACCAGCGAAATGGAAGGGACTGAACCTGCAACCAGCGAGGTAATCGCAAAAAATGAACCTCTATCCCAAATTCAATCAAGGCTTGGCTCAAATCGCCCTCTTTGGGGCAAACGACAATTGGTTGGAAATTGTGTCTGTCTAATCCTTTAACCAGATATTCATACTGAATTTCTCCACCACCTACTCTGGATCCGTACAGCAACAAATACAAAATACGGCGTGGGCGTTCTAGCATTTTGATCTAGGGATATAGTACAGATTAACCCATCAATTTATCTACTTCAGTNTGCCATGTACCTTCGATCAGTTGGCCGTATTCACGTTGGCCACCAGTGGCATCTGGACCAGTAATGATGGGTAGTTTGTGCATCTGTGTCGCATTATGTGGAATATAGTCTTGTCTGAGAAAATGNTAAGCACAGCCACCACGATCATAATCACTAGTATTTGCCTTCGTACAATGAGGAATTCCGTAGTTAAAAAATACGATNCCACCAGCCTTCATTTCTACTGGTAAAGATCGGCTTTCATCGATNTCACATGTAATGTGGTGGTCGCTGTTGGGGTCCCGGTCATGATCGTAGTTTTCTAGATGACCACCTGGTACAATGTGCAGTGTACCATTTTCAACCGATGCATCGTGCAAGGCGATCCACATACCAGTTCCTTTTGTTGGNTCACTAATGCGAAAATAACTATTATCGGTGTGCCAACTTGTACCGATTCCGGTCTTGGCTGGTTTGTAGAATATCTGGTCTAAATGGCGAATAAAGGGATCCCCAACTAGTTGACTCACTACTGACTTAACTTTATGACTGTANGGCAAAGCNCGATATAGGTCNCTAATGTTGTTAAGTGGAATGATTTGATAATTATGGCGAATCTCGGAGTGAGTTTTCCCATCCCCTTCAGTTGCTACATTTCGGCCTAAATCTTGATTGTAGAATCGTATCAATTCTTTTTGCAAAGCTTCTACTTCTCGTGAATCAAAGAAATTGGCTAAAATTAAATAGCCTTCTTTTTGGAAAAGACTAATTTGTTTTTTTGTTAGTTTCATCCTATACCTTTCTGCGTTGCTACGAATATCTTACTTAATACAATCTCTTTTCTCTAATCAACTTTTTNATTAGCNCTTAATACGGGAATCTGGTCTCCGATGAGTTGATTNTTTTTTTTGAGGATTACACCAGGCACATGATATTGAGGAACAAAACCATGCCTATAGTGACATGAACTTGTGTTTGGTCCACTCATATGCAAGAGTAAAGAACTAAANATGGCTACTTGACCAGCTTTCATCTCAACGGGAATAGCTGATTCCAGTTCTTTTACTTGGCTTGTTTCCGCAGTCAGGCCAGCGTATACCTGATCGTTTTCATCTTCTTGATGATGAGGGAAAACACCATACTGGTGAGATTTGGGCCTAATCCAAATACAACCATTTTCTAAATTGGAGTCGCTAACGGCAGTCCAACATGTAATGTATGCCAAAGGAACTGTTTCGGTGTAACCAGAATCTTGGTGCCAATTGAATGTTTTACCAATTTTAGGTGGCTTGACTGCGGCCTGATTCCAATATAAATCAGCGTCAGCACCAATTAATTTCTGGCAAGCTTCTAGATAAATACCCGACTTGACAAAATCTGCAACAATCTGGCTCTTTTTGTGAACCTCGCCATAGGATCGACGCCCCTCAGCTGCTTTAACGTCATTCAAATTTCCGCTGGATTTTGCTTCCTCTATGCCTTCATGGTACAAACGGTCAAACTCTTGACGAACCGCCAACAAGCGATCTCTTTTGATGACCACATCGGTAATAAAATAACCTAGTTGATCAAATTGTGATANATCAGAATCACTAATCATACCCATAATTTTTCAACCTTTTTCATTTACTCTAACACGAGATCGTGAATAAAGATATGTTACTTTGTATAACAATGTCAAACGGTTTTGCCTTTTTTGTTTGTCTTTGGTAGAATCAGCCAATTCAATCTTGATAATGGAGTACTAACTGCTCCNNTCTNANCAGAAAAGGCTGTTAAAAACAAAAGATCATTTGACGGAAAGAATTTTTACTAATAAGGTCTTTTGATAGGGTTTCAAAACATTTTTAGCTTAGCTTATCCATCTTTCAACTATCGCGTGTGATTAGGATTTACTAGTAAGAGCGAACTGGATATTGCATAAGATGCAAGATTTATTATTCGTTGTTCGGTTCGGTATGTTTGAAAAATACAACAAATAACGGTGATGTAAGAATAGATTTAGAGATAGGAAAGCTNCACTTGGTAAATCCTAAATAAAGCGCCTGAGAAATCAAAAATCTAGATCTAGAAGAAACTTCTCGTTTAGGGGCAATTGTGCCNGATTATGCTAAGCCCATAGTTGAACATTATTCAGATTATTGAAAAATGAACCAATCTTCTTCTAAAAAGTTGGCTGTTCTAACTCTTATGCACGGCGTGGTGGACACCTACGCCACCCTTCTACCGCATATCCTACCACAACTCTTGATTCAGCTTGGAGCCGTGAGCGGACAGAATCGGTTAGCTGGTATTTTAATGGCTACCGGTAACGCTTTTAATTCTTTTAGCCAGCTAATTACAGCTCGATTTGCTGACCAAATTCGTTCAATTCATTTTTTGACNCTAGGAGTAGCCTTACCAGCTATAGGAATATCCTTACTTGGNCTGTCTCCTTCTCTACCTTGGTTGATTTCCTTACTGGCTATTNCTGGAATCGGTGGAGCTATTTTCCATCCTGCTGCTACCTCTCAGGCTGGACNACTTTCTGGNAAAAAACGGGGCACAGGCGTTNCTATTTTTATTACCGGTGGAAATATTGGACAAGCCGTTGGCCCATTTCTAATTATTCTGTTTTTAGAAAAGCTTGGTTTAGATATTANCTGGTTGACTATCTTAGTTGTCCCTGGCTTACTAGTATCTGTTTTTGGTGGATTATCGCTAAAAAGCGTAGTCGAAGAACCAATTCAGTCTTCTTCAATAAAGTTNCCTCTATGGCCAGAAATAAGGCAACAGTGGTTCCCGTTGATATTACTCTATTTAATGTCAATGTTAAAAACGGTAACAGTTATTGGATTTGTTACCTACCTTTCTCTTTTACTGAACAAACTAGGATATTCACATACTAAGCGGTCACTTATTCTGGCGGGATTTACATTTGCAGGTTCAATGGGGATTCTCGCCGGTGGAAAATTGTCTGATATTTTGGGTGGAAACCTTGTATTATTGATTTCGCTAGCTTTTTCCACTCCACTTCTCTATCTTTCTGCTTCGTCTATATCTGACAGTCCGATGGTGTTTATTNTTTTGTTATTTGCTGGGAATTTTGTCCTAGCTAGTTCTGCATCTGTAAACATTGTTATGGGCCAACAACTTCTGCCCAATCATCAAAGTATAGCTTCGAGTTTTATGATGGGAGCCGCCTGGGGTTTAGCAGGCCTATTCAATATTCCACTAGGTGGATTAGCAGACGAGATAGGTCAGGAGAGNATTCTACGTGGATTGTCGATTATCCCTTTTTTGACGGCTTCCTTGCTTTCCTTTTTGAAAATGCCAAAAATCTAGTTTAGTATAAGTTGTTNAAGAGGCCCAATTGACGTTTTATTTAGCCCGTGCTATAATCGTCGGGTGATCAGAGTGGCTTGATTTGAATGCCAACAGACAAATAGGTAAGGAGATTTTACTATGCCATTAGGCAGAAAAATACGTTATGGAATGGTGGGTGGTGGACCTGGTGCTTTCATTGGTGAAGTTCACCGAAAAGCAGCCGCCCTAGATGGCGAAATTGAATTAGTGGCTGGTGCTTTTTCTTCTGATGCAGAAAAATCCCGACAACAGGGACAACAGCTGTTCTTAGATCCGGATCGTGTTTATGATTCCTACCAAGAGATGATTGAAAAAGAAAGTCAGCTNCCGGAGGGTGATCGTATTGACTTCGTTTCGATCGTTACACCCAATCATGTACACCATCCAGTGGCTAAAGCAGCTATTGAGGCTGGGTTTCATGTGGTTTGCGATAAACCGATGACTATGACTGTAGAAGAGGCAGAAGACCTTTGTCACTTAGTCAAGAAGCACGATGTCGTCTTTGCTTTGACTCATAACTATACCGGTTACCCTATGGTAAAGCAAGCACGTGAACTTNTAAAAAACGGTGAATTAGGTGAAATCCGTAAAGTTGTGGTCGAGTATCCTCAGGGATGGTTGGCCGAATTTTTGGAGGATCAAGGTGAGGAAGATGCTAAACAAGCTGTTTGGCGAACTGACCCTAAACGTGCTGGGGTTTCCTCTTGTATTGGGGATATCGGGTCGCATGCTGAAAATTTAGCCAGATATATAACTGGGTTGGAGCTAAGTGAAATTTGTGCTGACTTGACAACTTTTGTGCAAGGTCGTTTGCTCGAAGATGATGGAAACATTTTAGTTGGATTTCAAGGTGGTGCTCGGGGTGTCCTACACGCTTCCCAAATTTCGGTTGGTGAAGAAAATGATCTTAACATTCGNGTCTACGGTACAAAAGCTAGTTTAAGATGGAGACAGGAAGAACCTAACTATTTGCAAGTCAAATACCCTAATGGCCCGGAGCAGTTGTACAAGCGAGGTAATGACTACTTATCTGAGGTAGCTCAGCATTTTACGCGTATCCCGTTTGGCCACCCAGAGGCGTTTATTGAGGCTTTTGCTAACATTTACCTCAATGCAGCTCGAACTATTTCCGCTAAGTTGGCTGGAGAGGAACCAAGCGAATTCGATACCGATTTTCCAACGGTTCAGGATGGTGCTGTTGGTGTTCATTTCATTCACAAAGCAGTCGAAAGCGGACAGGCACGAGCTTGGGTTGATGCTAGCTATACACCACCTGAATAACAGATATTCAATCGAATTTATTTAACAAGAGGAGAATAACTTATGGGAAGACCTGTTACTCTTTTTACTGGGCAGTGGGCAGATCTCGATTTTGATACGATATGTCAGAAAGCTAAGAGCTTCGGTTATGACGGTATTGAGTTAGCCTGTTGGGGAGACCATTTTGAAGTCAATCGAGCCTTGTCAGAAGATGGTTATATACAAAGTCGATGGGACACACTCNANAAACATGGTTTGACGGCATATTCCATCTCTAACCACCTAGTTGGTCAGGCTATCTGTGACAACATCGATGAGCGACACAAAGAGATTTTACCGGATTATGTTTGGGGAGATGGAGAGCCTGAAGGCGTTCGTCAACGGGCAGCGCAGGAAATGATCGATACTGCAAAAGCTTGCCGCTTGTTCATNGATGCCCGTCCTGGTGGTGANGAATTCCCGGCTGTTGTCAATGGATTCACTGGTTCCAGTATATGGCACTCAATTTACGCTTTCCCGCCAACGACCCAAGAATATTGGGACGAAGGATTCGCGGACTTCGGTCGACGATTTATCCCGATTTTAGATGCATTTGATGCCGTTAATGTCAATTTTGGCCTAGAGGTTCATCCGACTGAAATTGCTTTTGATATTGCTTCCTCTCAGCGCGCTATTGATGCCGTTGATGACCACAAAAGATTTGGGTTTAACTATGATCCATCTCATTTGGGTTATCAGGGGGTTGATTACGTGAAATTCATCCGAAATTTTTCTGATCGTATTTATCATGTTCACATGAAAGATGTTTGGTGGGGACATGGCGATGGGACTGTTGGTGTCTTTGGAGGACATACCAGTTTCGGTGAAGCATCTCGGTATTGGGACTTTCGTTCCCTTGGACATGGTGATATCCAGTTCGAGGATATTATAGTTGCTTTAAATGACATCGGTTATAATGGACCACTCTCTATCGAATGGGAAGACAGTCGAATGGACCGTGAACACGGNGCTGCAGAGGCNTGTGCTTTTACGAAAAAAGTTGACTTTCCAACTTCGGATATTGCCTTCGACGCTGCTTTCGAAGAATAAGCTAGCTTTAATTACTTACTNATAATGAAGAGTTGGGCAATTATCTTGTTGCCTAACTCTTCTCTTCTGGTTATTCACCTTTCAACCTAACCATTTCATCTTCTAGTTCACTGACTCGTACTTTTAGTTTTTGTATGTCGTTAGTCAACTGATGAATTTGGAAGTTTGGTCCTTTAATGGCCGTTGCGATTCGCCTAGCNTTCAGCTGGTATGTAGCAAAAATAGCAATCGATAGTAAAAAAACAGCAGCTAATAGAAAAAATTCCACAGTTCTATTCCTCCGCAGTCCTCTCTGCGTTTAATTTGTTAATTTATCTTATTGAATTTGGTATTCGTTTCCAGCTTCAGCCGAAAATGAAACAGTACAATCGTCGACGACTTGACAGTTGATNATTTCACCGGATCTGTCTTTGACGGTCAAGTGNCGGTCTGCTCGNATTTGGCAAATTNTAGCCTTTTGAGCCTTAATNAAGGCATACTCTATAGANCGGTTCGCCCAANAAAAATCNACCGTAAANCCTCCTCTCGCACGNAAACCGGCAANTCTACCTNTTGGCCAATCCACAGGTAGAGCGGGCAAAAAATGNANAGCATCATTGTGGCTTTGAAGTAACATCTCAGCTAAACCGGCTGTGCCACCGAAATTACCGTCAATTTGGAAGGGAGGATGAGTATCTAATAAATTGGGTAAAGTACAGCGTGTTAATAGGTCCAGGAGATTCTGATAGGCCAATTGACCATCTTCTAATCGAGCAAAAAAATTAACGAGCCAAGCCCGACTCCAACCAGTGTGCCCACCACCGTGTGATAGTCGGTAATCTAGCGATTTACGGGCGGCTTCTGCTAGTTTAGGTGTGTTCCTCAGAGTTATTTGGCAACCTGGGTGCAGCCCATACAAGTGAGACATATGTCGATGACCTGGTTCAGGTTCATCATAATCTTCGATCCATTCTTGAAGTCGACCAGTTTCGGGGCTAATCTGTAAAGGTGCTAATTTAGATAAAGCATCACTCACATCAGATTGGAATTCTATCTCAAAACTAGCATCGTCCTGCTGAATTTCGGAAATAGCTGATAGACAATTGGTAAATAGGTCATGAGCAATCTGCAAATCCATTGTAGCACCATATGTAAACTGAGAAATGGTACCATCCTTTTTTCGAAATTGGTTCTCTGGAGAGTGCGAAGGGTTAGTAACGAGTTTCCCCGCAACGGCAGTATGCTCAGGTGCGGGAATTAAAAAATCAAGCATAAACTCAGTTCCACCCTTAATTAATGGGTAAGCTACTTCTCTCAGGAATTGACGATCTTGTCCAAAGATATATTGTTCCCAAGGATGCTGACAAAGCCATGCCCCACCTACTGGCCAGATCCCCCAAATACCATCAGCAGGCACAGTGAAACCCCAGATATCAGATAAATGATGCACAGTCCAACCTTTTGCTCCATAGTGAATTTTTGCTGTTCGCTGACCTTCGTGTACTAGGTTTTGCATGTAGTCAAACAGCGGTCGATGGCATTCCGCCAGATTGCAGACTTCGGCTGGCCAGTAGTTCATTTGTAAATTAATATTGGTATGAAAATCGCTGTTCCATGGAGCTTTCAGGTGGTTATTCCAGATTCCCTGTAGATTAGCAGGCAAACTACCAGGCCTAGAACTGCCCATCAACAAATACCGACCAAACTGAAAATAAAGAGCGAATAGTTGAGGGTCATCACCACCATTTTGTAAGATTTTGAGACGTTCATCGGTCGGCAAACCCGGGTCTTTTCCTAGTTCAATTTCGACTCGACGAAATAGATTCTGATGATCAGCCAAGTGTCGTTGACGTAGTCGATTCTCGTCACTACCTGTTAGTTTAGATAGTATTTGTTTGCAAATTTTCGCAGGGTCAGCAGATGTATCGTCCTGATTGATGTAACTGGTCGCAGCGGACACAACTATCGTACACTCAGTAGCTGATTGTATTATCATCCGACCATCTTTATTAGTACTTATTTCTCCGTTAGTGTTTAGGATATGCAAATGACTTGAAAAGTGTAGTCCCTTAGACCCAATTTGACCAACTAATCCAACTGTCGTATCGTTAATTTCAGTGGCCTGGGCGTCTTGTTCTCTACTGAGCCAAACCTGAAAATTAACCGTAGTATCATTCAAAATATGGATTACCATCACTTGGTCTACTGCCGAAATATATACATCTCTCTGACAGCTAATATTTCCAAATTGGTAACGACTAGTGGCTATCCCAGTGTCGAGACCAAGTTCTCGCCTATAATCAATTGTTTCAGCATCTAAATTGGTAAGCCCACTAAATTTTAGGTTGAGGTCACAAAAAGTTTGGTAAGAGTCAATACGGCATGGATTACCCAGCATTGTTTCAGCTGCCAGCTTTGCTGCTTGTTCGTTTTGGTCATCAAATAATAACTGTCTTACCTTTGCTAATGCCTCCAGTGCTTTTGGATTGTGTCGATCAAACTTACGTCCATCCCAAAGAGTTTCTTCGTTTATCTGAATTTGTTCCTGATCAATTCCACCAAAGACCATTGCTCCCAGTTTACCATTACCGATCGGTAACGCTTCAACCCAGTTTTTAGCTGGTTGCCGATACCAAAGTTTGAGTTCACTTTTATCCATCACTTTCTGACTCCATTCAGATATATGATTAGCCAAATCCTTAGAGCAATCTAATTATCATCTACAAAGTTGAATTACGCAAGAATTACGGGTTGCGAGATCCCTTTCCAGTTGCTAAAATGCCAGAGTGTTGAGCCTTCGATTCAATTTTGTTCATTCAGGTTTTTGCTGTGGGTGGTTTTAAACAACATTACATTAGTGGTTTGGTGGTTTATACCGCCTTCTTTATTATTTCAATGGCTATTTCCGTAATCGGCTGGCTACTGTTTGAGTTGCCAAGAGACTGGAATCCAACGATTCCCATGGCCATGCTACCTGCATTTTTTTGCTTCACAATCTCCTTTTTATGTAGTTTGTGGCCGGATGTAGATATCAAAAGTAAGAGCCAGCAAATTTTTTATACGCTATTTGTCACAATTAATCTGACTTTGATTTTCAAAGGATTGTATCAGGTTTCTGCTTTTTTGGGACTGTTTGCCATGCTACCAATGCTTAGTAAACATCGTGGCTGGACACATTCACGCCTAACCATGATCATTTTCCCAACCCTGTTTGTTATTATTCCACTTTACTTTGAGTCAAGAGTTAGCAATATGATTGATTTCTGGCAGCAACTCAAGAATTTAGATTGGCCGACTGAAGCTAAAAGAGGTTTACCTACTTATTTAGCAGGGGTCATTGGCTATGCGACTCACCTGCAAGTTGATGGTATTCTTTATCGGTTACCGAAAAATCGTGCTTGATTTATCCCCGATCGCTTCCAATATCCAACTGCTGCAGCAATTTACGAAATCTCAGAAAGAAAAATTGTATTTAGTTGGTGGATCAGTCCGTGATCTAATGCTCAACCGATCAATAACAGACCTTGATTTTGTAGTGGATAAGAATGCCATTGGCTTAGCAAAAAAATTTGCAGGGTCAATCAATGGAACTTTTATTCAGTTAGAAACAAACCCACCTACAGCTCGGGTTATTCACAAGCAATCACAATTAGTAACTATATACGATTTAGCCCAGTTTCGTGGTCCTGATTTGGCCACAGATCTAAGTAGGCGAGATTTGACCGTCAACGCTATGGCTTATGATTTAGACAAACAAATTATAATTGACCCGTTCGGTGGGCAAAAAGATTTGAGGGGCCAAGTAGTACGTTTCATTAATAGGCAGTCAGTTATTGATGACCCTCTCCGAATGCTACGCTTATTCCGCCTGTCAGCACAACTTGGTTTTCAAATCCCGACTGATTCAATCGACTTAGTCAAAAGTCTATCGAATCATATAAAGCAATCGGCCATAGAGCGAATACGGGATGAGTTTTTGAAAATATTAGCAACAAATTCATCTGCACGAATTCTTGATCAAATGCAAGCTACTGGCTTATTAGAACATGTTTTACCAGTCAATTGCTACAAAGCAATCTCGAAGCGTATTCATGCTTTTGAAGTGAAGCCTATTCCATCTTTACTTGCTGATTATCTAAGTCAAATTGATCCGTCAAATCACTACTTTAGTAGAAAAGTTGCCGGTAGTTTCAATCGATCTACGCTGACCAAATTGAGCTTGATCGCACCATTGGAACAGCTGAAATCACTTTATCTAGGTCGAAAAGTTGAAAAAATATTGAAAGGATGGTTTTCGAGTGACCAGTTTTTCCCCAAGTTAGGCGAAGAACCAACAGTTTTTTTACGTCAGACTAAAGATGAATGGTTGGGTATAGTTGCCCGACGCTTCGCATCTATGACAGGACCAGTTACTACTTGCTTCGACCCCATTGTACTTTCAATTGCTGCGTGCTACTATGGAAAGATGAGGTTTATATGGCAAAATGGACCTTTGATGACGGGCAGGCAGCTGATAGAAAATTTTGGGATCCAAGAAGGACCAAAAATTGGGGAAATTTTGGCCTACTTGGAAAACCTTCAATTTTCTGGTTCGATAGAAAGTCCTCAGCAAGCACACGAAGCCGTAACCAAGTACTTAGACCATTAGTCAAGACTATCAGCTAAACACACGTTGATATTATTTTTTGTCTAGTTTATTTCGAAGAATTGTTTAGGAGTAAAGAAATGTCTGAATTTAAGCTCCATCTCAGAAGCCAGATTCAACCCTTCAAAGGTAGTGATGAATGGCACGCTATTAGCCTAGAGCATTCAGTTCCTATACAGCAAACGGCACTGTTATTGTGCGATATTTGGGATAAACATTGGTGCCAGAGTGCAACCTATCGTTGCGGAGAAATTGCGCGACAGGCTAATCAAGTAGCAAAGTCAGCGCGACAAAAAGGAGCACAAATTATTCATGCACCGTCTGACACAATGGAATTTTATGAGAATTTTGAGCAACGTCAGATGATGCAGAATTTAGCTAATTCAGAAATGCCTACACCACTTGACTTACCTGACCCCCCCCAACCTATTGATGCTTCAGACGGTGGTTGTGATGATGACCCACAATGCGAAGCCGTTGGGCTTTGGACTCAGCAAGATCCGATTATTGAAATTGGAAAAAATGATGGTATTTCGGATAATGGCCAAGAGGTTTATAATCTTTTGCGGTTAAAAGAAATTAGCACTTTACTAATTATGGGCGTTCATACTAACATGTGCATTTTGGGTCGGTCATTTTCCATTAAAGCTATGACTCGCATTGGTGTTAACTGTATTTTAGTTCGTGATTTAACGGATGCCATGTATAATCCGAAAAGGGCACCCTTTGTTAGCCACCAAAAGGGTACAGAGTTGGTGATCGAATATATTGAAAAGTATTGGTGCCCAACTGTTCTTAGTCGAGACTTGCTAGGATGAGTAGTTAGTTTTTATTATTTATCTCTAAACCTAATTCTTGTTCTAAGGTCCGTATTTCAGCTAGTGTATCAGTTCGAGGGTCTAGACTATAGGCCACCTGAAAAGCTTCGAGAGCTGAATCTGGTTCCTCGAGGAAAGAACGGTAAATTTGGCCCATGGAAAGCCAGGCGTCAATTTCTTCTGGATCTAAGCTGACGATTTGCTGGTAAACTAGCAAGGCTTGATCGTAAAGTCTCATATCCCCTTGACCACGTTCTAAAGCGGAGGCTTGCCCATACAAACGCGAAATCAGCTCTTGTTTAGCTTCAACGAAATTTGGGCTTAGATCAACAGCTTCAACTAATAGTTGGAGAGCTGAATCAGTCATTTGATTTAGATTTTGGATTTGTTCATCCGTCAGAGTCTGATCAGAGTACTGCAGTTTCTGACTTTTTCGGGAGTAGGTACGGGCCAACTGTAGTCGAGATAATAAGCCATAAGCAATGGGAATGTTTGCTGATGAATTTAGGTCTACATCGCTATTGATGGCTTGTTGGTAATGATTGATTGCCAAGTCGAACTGATTTGCACCTTGATAAAGAATACCCAACTGATAATGAGCNTCTGAATTATTATTAGATTGCTGTAAGACTTTTAGGAATGCCTCTACAGCTAATGCTCNTTCTCCCTGGTCGATGTACAATTTACCTTTCAGTAAATGNATTATAATATTATCAGGAGCGATNTTACTCGCTTTTNCCAGATGTTGAAACGCATCTTCCACCCAACCACTTTGAAAATAGATGTCAGAAATCCGAACATGAGCATGTAGTAGTCGACCTCTGGCTTCCTGAGATTGATTTTCCATAGCTTGTACACCTTGCCAGTATTTAAACAAAGCTAGACTCATATCTCGATTATTGAATGCATCATCAGCTTGAGTTACCAGCTCATTTGGTGCCAACGGCACTGATCTTTCGTCATTACTACTCTTCATGTACCATATGGATAGGCCTAGAAAGGCCAAAAATATACAGGTTTCGCATATAATCTGAACTAGGAGTACTGGAGATAAATCAATTATTTTGTTAGAANTCAACTGTTCAGACATCGTTTATTTTCCCTCGGTTGAGGATTTATACNAGTTCATCTTTGATAGGAGAAAAATAGGCTAAGCCGATAGTTAAACCAGTAGTGATTAGTAGCAAGTCTAAAACAGCTTCGACAAGAGCGATATTGATATACGGATTTCCCTGACCTGAAGTCCAGGCGACTGCCAGCAGAGCCGCCAGTAAATAGACGTGCTTCGCCCATCTTTGTAACATGAATAATCCTACGTATCCTACAATACTTGAAACTACAACAACAATCATTGAAATGATATCGCGTTGGTTTATATCCAACAGAACTTCTTCATACTCTTTATCTAAATTTTCTGATAAAGCAAAGGCTGCAAAAGCTAAAACAATCAGCGCCCAATGAGCGGCGATTATTAAGCGAAAGATCTGTTTAAGTTCCACAATATAAATCTCCTAAAGCGGTTTGATTGGGAAGGTTCAGTAAAAGTTAGGTNTTATGAGCAGCTGGATTGTGCGTCACAGTAGGAAGTCATCTCACAAGTTTGACAAATTTTCTCTGGTCGTTTNGCCATATCAAAATCTCTAGCTTCAATTTTTTTCACCATTTGATTGAATGGTTCCATATTTAAGTCTTTATCTCGTCTTTGCAGTGTCAGTATGGGATGCTTGTCACGTGAAGTCAAATACAGGCTAACTCTCAACACTGGTCGTTTTTTATGGTCTTGGTTTTCGACTAAATAGGCGTAGATATCTAACTGGTGCCGGTATTGCTCTAGTTTATCCGTATCTAGTTCAAGTTCTTCTTGTCGGCCCGTTCGAAAATCAATAATCTCTAGCCCATTTTTGTAACGCTTAACTAAGTCTACTTTTCCATTGAGAATATAGTTTCCTTCCGAACGAGACACATTCAACTCGGACCACTCAATTAGCGACCAGCTTTCTTTTTCTTTTTCTACGTAACGAGACACATCTTGCCAAGCCTGATCCAAAATTTGTTCTTGTAGATCAAGCCCTTTTTGATATTGTAGAACAGTGTAATTGTATTCTAATCGACCCCTTAGCCAACCTTCATCAATCGCTGGAATTTGACTGTTTTTTTGTTGTTCTAGGACCTTTTGATGAATATCTTGGATTGTATGGTGAACCAATGTGCCAAATAGCCATGGTTCTTTTTCGTAACGAACGAAATTTAATTCTTGAAAAAAATGATACTGACGAGGGCAGCTAGAAAATAAGTTGAAGTGTTCCGAGAAGGTNTAGGGTTGTATCACGTCGGATTTTTTCACTGGTTTTAGTCGACGTTTAGGTGCTGAGAGCGTCTGCTTAATGCCATTTGGGACTTGAGATAATAATTTTTCAAGTTTCAAATGTGGCTTTTTTTCCCAAGTCATGACTAGCATGTCTTGAGCTCGAGAAAAAGCAGTGTAAAACAACCTCCAAGCGTCGAAATCGGAAACTTTCCATTCAGGTTCCTTGCCAGAGTTTGAAATCTGTTTAATAAACGATTCTAAGCGAGATATTTTAGCTGAATGACCTAAAGTATCTAACGATGTCAATACTACAACTGGAAATTCTAGGCCTTTGGCTTGATGAATCGTCATAAAAGTGACACANCCACTTGGNCAGACAACCAATTCATCTTCATACTCCGAAACATCATTATACAAAAAGGTCATAAATTTATTGAAAAAATTCTGAACTTGCGTAGCCAAATTTTCACGATTGAAAGAAACTACTCGGTGGTGGCGCTGAAACGATTCCAGAATTTCCGACATCTTTGCTAAATTATGAGCTGAACGTCTTTCTAATTCAGTATCAGTTTTTTTTATATATTGTGCAAACAAATTGAACTGTAGTAATCCATAAAACGACTTAACCAATGTTTGATCAGTATCTTTTTCTAAATTTTGGAAAAAATCGGCTCGTTTTTTACACCACTGGGCTAAATCATGGTTCTCAGTCTTATCTAATTCTTTCTGAAAAAGAGGTCGACANTGATGATCGTAGTACTCCCAAATTGCCAGCTTCGCCGTTTGATTCCATCGTCGTAGTTGGTCAAAGTCAGCAAATAGATAGATTAGTCCGCCAATTATTAATTGAATCTCCCGCCGTTGAAAGAACATCCTGGCACGTGGGGAGTAAACACCGATACCCTCAGTTTCTAGAGCCTTCTGAAGCCTTTGTACTTCTGGGTCTCTAACTGAACGAGATAGAAAGACTACTTGGTTCCAATCGCTAATGTAACCTTTTGATTTCAACTGTTTTAGGAAATGTGGGATATTTANTTGGCTATTAGGAATTTGGAATACGGATGGTTGTTTTCGGTCAAAGTCGTGCTCATTAGATGGAACAATCTCTTTCTCGTGCCGGAAGGTTTGTCCGTTTTCATTCCAAGCCCCTTTTTTCATCCATTCGTTATAAAATTCGATGATGCTAGGATGTGAACGAAAATTAGTTTCTAAACGGATTTTCTTGCAGACCCCTGGTTCAAAGTGATTAGAAAAATCTAAGATGTTTTCAACTCTAGCCGAACGGAATCGGTACAAGCTTTGGTCATCATCTCCTACTACGCATATATTCTGATTTTTTCCAGCTATATCGAATAGTAAACGTTCTTGGATAATACTNGTGTCTTGGTATTCATCGACCATAATATACTGAACTTGGCTTTGCAATTCTTCTAAAACAGTTGGATGTAGACGAAATAGCCGTAGGGTTTCTGCTTGCACACTACTAAAATCGACCACCTTGGANTCAACCAAATGCTGGCGGTATAGTTGGTAACAATCAGCTAGNCCNTGCANTTCTTGTTTNGATGTGTTTTTCAATGAATTCAGATCTATCATCTCTTCATTGATCCGATTCATCCAATACTTTATATCGGCTGCGTAGTTCCAGCGCCGAGCTTCTGGAGGTAACGGATGACTTGAACGAGATTGACTATCTATCCGGCTATCAGTCTTNGCCCATATGTGTTTAGTGTGCGCAATCTTCTGGTATTGGTCAAGACGTTCATATATGAAATACTGTTGATCAAAATCGTCTAATTGCACCACTTGCTTTGCAAATTCAGTTCGGTGGATATACTTACGCAGAATTGATAAACAAATAGAGTGAAAGGTCCCTATATACATGTCATCTAAGCGAAAAGCTATCTCAGCGTTAGCTAATTGAGTGGAAATCCGTGATATTAATTCACGAGCAGCTTTGTTAGTAAATGTAACAACTAACAAGTTTTCAGGCGCTAACTCTTTCTCACGAACTAAGTGCACGACTCTCTCAACTAAGGTAAAGGTTTTTCCTGATCCAGGACCAGCGATAACTAACAGGGGCCCTTCGATATTGGTGATAGCTTCTCTTTGAGCGGATGTAGGAGTTCGAGAGGTATGAAGTGGAGAAGAATTTACCAGATGGCTATTTGGTGTAGCCAGCGGCCTACGAGACCGAGCGACGGGAATATCCGATTCAGGAAAAAGGTATTGGCTTATTTCGTTTGACACCGATTTGGGTACAATTCTGATACAAATTTACCTTACTGACCGAATTATAACTTATAAGGCCTACTTAATCTAAGAGTGATAAATCTGAGTAAGTCGGAAAAAGATAAAAGAGACCAACTAAAATTTTCAGATCAAAAATCGAATCAACCTTGTCCTAACGATGATTGTTCGATGGCTCCACTCAGAAAATAAGTCAATACGCTATCTGTTGTAAGTAATACGGTACAAATTTATGATTTCTTGATCAGAATAGCATCTTTTTGGCAAATAAGATCGAGTGCTAAAATCTTTTTAGCAAAGTATTTCTTAACTATTCTAGATTCGAGGCATAATATTTTTGGCAATTCTGATCTTAATACCTTTAGCAAACACCAATTAACATTGAAGNAACGTATNATCTTCTCTNTTAATGGAAAGTCTCAACCTAATTTCGTTTCTACCTTATCTAAATTGCTATTTGATTTAGGGATAAAAACAGACTAGAATGAAAAACTAAGAATCTAATCTACAAAGTAAGCCTAGTATAAAGAAAAAACGAAGAGAGTGAATAAATGAGTGCAGGGAGAATAAATGAACCAGTTAGGGACTCAAGCCGAGGGAAAATCTATTTTGACGACCCACCGATCAATGCAATTCAAAATGAGGATTTGATTTATCATCAACTTTGTTTAGCAACGGACTTTGATGAAGTAGAAGGTAAACCATTCAGTATTGACGGTACTCATCTCGGCGTGTTCAAATATAAAGATAAATTCTATGCCGTCGATAATCGATGTCCTCATATGGGTTATCCAATGTCGAAAGGCAGTATCCGAGACGGTGTGCTAATTTGTCACTGGCATCATTGGGAATTTGATTTGAAGTCAGGTGGATGTTTCCAAACATTTGGCGATGATTTAAAGGCATTTCCNGTTGAGATTCGAAAAGATGGTTATCTCTATGTTGGTCTCTCTCGTGGTGAACGGGAAGCTACAAAGCGTAGAATGATTGACCAAGGAAAACGAGCATTAGAAAGAGGCTTGAAAGATAGAAGCAACTTTTTTATTGCCAAGGCAGTCACGGCTCTACGAAATTCAGGTGCCACTCCAAATGAAATTATTCAACAAGGCNTGTATTATGGAACTAATAAAAGTAGTGATGGATGGTCATCGGGTGTGACCATCCTAGCTCTAGCTGCTAATATGTGGAACGACGTGGATAAAAAAGACCATAATCTGTTTTTGGTCCACGCTTTATCCCAAATCAGCCGCCGTACAACAGGCAGTTCTAGAACTTATCGATCTCCTTTTCCTCAGAATGGCCAAGAACACGATCTACCCACTCTTAAAAGATGGTTCCGCTATTTTATCGATAAGCGTCATGACGGCGCGGCTGAGCGAATTCTGCTAACTCTCAANGACCGAGGCCATTCCAAGTCTACGATTGCTGATTTCATCTTTACTGCCGCCACTGACTATTATTTTACAGGTGATGGTCATGCTCTTGATTTCGCGAATAAAATGTTTGAATCTTTAGATTACGTAGAATGGGAAGGCGCACACGAAATACTTCGCCCGATTATCATNGATTTAACTAGCCGAACTAGGCACGAAGAGACTTCCCGCTGGGCAGATGCATTGCCAGTTCTAGAACCTATTTTTGCCCGAATCGATGANATTTGGCAAGACAACCAAGATAATCAATCAGAATTAGATGTTGCATCTTTTACCCAAGTGATGTTGGAAGACGATTTTGTACCAGTGTTGGATCAAATTGAGAAGAAACTTAGGTCTGGTGTTACACCTACTGATATTTGTCGAGCTATGACCTATGCTTCCGCTATCCGAATCGCTCGTTTTCACCTGAAAAATGAGGGAGATTGGCATGATGTAGCAAACATTTATTCGTACGCTCATGGTCTCTATTGTGCATTCCAATATACCTCTAGTCCAGAGCTACTACGTGGTATTTTTCACGGAGCTGTATTTCTAACATATCTTCGTTGGCTAAATATGCCATCAGCCCGGATTCCGAGAAATGGTCAGTATTTAGCGGAAAATTTCAATAATCCCAAACAGATGCTTGAACGCTTAAAAGAATTTGCTGATTTTCAAAAAGTTTTTGAGGCTGAAANCTTAGTGAACCAATATTTGCAAGAGGGCTATGATGTTCAACAATTGAAATACACACTGGCACATATACTTCTTAGAGAAGACGCTGAGCTTCACATGTTCCAAGTGTTAGAAGTAGCTTATCGACATTATGAAATCACCAAAGACATTGAAGAAAAAAGGATGCANCTGCTAGCCGCTACTCGTTACATTACAGCCCAAAAATTAATGAAAAACATCCTATGGTCAACGGAAAATGCAGAACGATTAGCACGTGGTGAGCTGCTTAGTGAGAGAGATGACGAAGATTAAGGCTCGGTCTGACNTTCAAAGTTAGTATCACTAAAGAGACGGCCTAAAGGGGTTTGCTGTAAGACCATGTTGCTCGAAGCTACTAGTCCCCCAGAAATCAGAAGGCGCATGGCTGTTTCGGCTTTTATNTCAAGTTCGTAAACAACATCAGTATTACAAAAAAGTAAAACACCGGTTGTGGGGTTTGGGCTCGTGGGAACAAAGACAGTCAGTAGAGGCTGGGAATTACCTTGTTCTTGGATTTCCCCAGTTACAAACCCAATTACCCTAAACGGTGAGTCTGGGGTCTTGATGGAAACAACACGTTGAAACCGNCTCGAATCTTGTGGATTAAGCAAGACGTTAACAAATTCTTTGACCGGAGCATAAACTTCCCTTACGATTGGGATTCGCGTCAAAACTTTCTCTGCTGTAGATATTAGACGCCGGCCAATGATATTGGAGACAATCAAGCCCGTAAAGTAAATTACTAGGAATGTTATGAGTAATCCTAGTATAGTTTGAACTGTTGGTCCAAACAAAAGCGGATAATCACCAGCAGGAAAAAATTGAGACAGAAGATCCGGTAGCCAACCACCAATCTTTCCGAAGAGAAAAGTAACAACAAAAAAGGTAACACCGAGAGGTACAAGTGTTAGAATTCCTGCAATCAGGGAGCTTCTAAGGTGATCTTTAAACTTGTCTCCCATCCCCTAAGCTCACCCCTTTATGTTTTACAATGATGCCTGTTTCCACCAATATCGTAATGATTATCAATAATATCATCAAGCTAAGTCAAGCGTCAATGGCATTGACATTGACNCGAAAATTGTGGCAAAATCGTAATCGGTATTGGAGTTCTTTCTTGATTATATTCCATTTAAAAATCCAAAATAGACAAACCCCGCATCGTACCACATGAAAATTTACACAAAAACCGGGGACCAAGGAACAACAGCNCTTTTTGGTGGCCAACGCATTAGAAAAGATNCTGATCTAATTCAACTCGTTGGTGAAGTAGATGAGCTGAACGCGTGCTTGGGCCTAGCAGTTTCAACGACTGAAGATCAATTAATTGGCCAAATTTTGCAACGCCTTCAACACGAGCTCTTTAATTTAGGCGCTGAAGTAGCTACTCCATCAGCTCAACTACATAAGCTAGACAGTTTGATCGATTCAAAACAGGTTGGTCGCATGGAAGCTGACATAGACGAACTAGAATCTCATCTGTCACCCATCCGCCAATTTATTTTACCTGGTGGGGGGCTAACAGCTTCCACTCTTCATCTAGCTCGTACAGTTTGCCGGCGTTGTGAGCGTAAGGCTGTTTCTTTGAATGGAGAACAACTGGTTTCACCACCCATTCTTCAATATCTCAATCGTCTGTCAGATCTTCTGTTCATTTTAGCTCGTCGGGCTAATGCAGTCTCTGGTCAACCAGACATCTATTGGCAACAAAACCTCTCCACCAAACTCTAGAAAATATTTGCGTGTAGAACAAGTTTATATGAGGCTAGAAAATAAAGTTGCGATCGTGACAGGAGCTGCCAGAGGAATTGGTCGAGCCACAGCAAAACGGTTTTCAGAAGAGGGGGCCTTTGTAGTAATAGACGACGTGGATGTAGAGAATGGCATCCAGCTGGCCAGTGAAATTATAAAAACAGGTGGAAAATCTCTTTTTATTGCTGCTGATGTTTCAAGATCTTGTGACACTATTCAGCTAGTAAACCAAACGCTAGATCACTTCGGCAGAATCGACATCTTGGTTAATAATGCTCTGTGTAGTACTGAGAATATACTGGAAAATAATTGGGATCCCATCGTCAAAGTCGCCTTAAGAGGTACAGATAATTGTACTCAAGCTGTGATTCCGGCTATGTGTGAAAACGGTGGTGGAAGTATTATTAATATAGCCTCAGTAAATGCTCTAATCGGGCTGCAAAATATACACGCATATTCGGCAGTAAAAGGAGCTGTTGTAGCTTACACTCGATCTATGGCAGTTAGCTATGGCGCAGATGATATCCGCATTAACTGCATTTGCCCGGGGACGGTTGAAACAGAGGTTTGGTTACCAATGATTGAAAAAAATCCTAATATTTTTGATGACTTGTTACCTTTCTACCCACTCGGGCGAATCGGTCAGCCTATCGACATTGCAAATGCAGCTCTGTTTTTAGCTTCAGATGAATCTAGTTTTGTGACTGGTTCAGTTCTTGTAATTGATGGTGGGTTGACCGCAGGTTTGCCACAATTTCCGATTTAATAACCAATTTGTGAAAACGAAAACTTCAAAATCTTATATTGCTCTAATATTATTATTTTTAAACTATTGTCTGGCTATCTGCTGGGCTAACCCTATTGTTACGCCATCAGTTGATGGTTTAACGATTAGTTTTGAGCTAAATAATCTGAAAGTTCAATCTGTCTCTGCCTCGGGCAAAACAGAACAAGACTTAAGTGGATACAAACAAATTACATATGGGCAATCGCCAGCTGCTGGTCGTTTAAGTGTAGCTGGTAACCCCCAACTGCCAGTGTCGAGATTCATTATTGGAGTACCTGTTTCTAGCAATCCAACGATCGATGTAACCCAAGTTACTACGAAAAGACAATATGGAATTCAGGTCCTACCTACGCCACACCGGGAAGTTGTCATCAATCAGTCAAATGATCCACTGAAGAACGAAAAAATTCTGAATCATTACAGAGAAGATGGATTAGCTTACCAGAGTACAGCTAATTATCCTCGGAAACTTGCCGAAATTGTTTACGACGGTTACATCCGCTCTCAACGGGTTATCTACCTTGAGTTACACCCAATTCAGTATAATCCATCCTCACAAACTTTACTCACTCATTCTCGTTTGGTAGTTCGGCTTCGTTTTGACCACAGTTTATCGAAGCCATCGTCAATACGATTTGACAGTACACCATCCACAATTTCTGATCAAGGAGAGTTCGGAACGTTTTCGAACGTTCTAGAACCAAATGTTTTTGAACGACTATTCGAACATAATTTGATCAATGCCGAGCAAGCCCGACAGTGGCGCCGACAAGAAAAACCGGCTGGCATAGAATCTGAAGCCGAACTAGTCCAGACGGGAAAAAAGAGATACAAAATTTGTGTTAGCCAAACAGGCATATACCAATTGAGGGAAGTAGATCTGCGTACCCGTTGGCAAATTGACCTGAGGCAAATTGACCCACGCCTATTTCAGTTGCATCATAAGGGAAAGAATGGTTTAGAACAAATACCCATCTATGTGAAGGGAGAGCAAGATGGTCATTTTTCTTCGGATGAATATATTACTTTTTTAGGTAAGAAGACTAAAAACAGATATACTCGTTGGAACGTCTACTGGTTGAGTATTGGCAAATCAGCTGGACTGCGCGTGGCTGAGATTGATGCGAGCCCAACAGACCCGGGGGCTACCCAAATACCTGCATTTCGAGCCAAAAAGTATTTCGAAGAAGACCATCTGCATAGTAACCTGCAGCATCTCACCCCAGACTCGGTTGTACCAAGCCGATCAGAACAAAATTATTCTAACTCACGTTTGTTGTTAAACCAGTCTTACGGCTTAGTAGTCGATACTAGCCAAAAAAATCGGTGGTTCGAATCAGTTGAAAGTTGGTTTTGGACTGGGGTTAGGAATTCTGGAGATTTTAACCAGATCGACTTGGATTTCCCTCTATTTGACTTAGCCAAAAGTTTTGATCCGCCACAAATTGAGGTCGAGTTACAGGGGGGGACACCAACAGATCACCAAGCCCTCGTTTCAGTGAATGATATTCGGATTGATTTTGCTAGCTGGAAAAACCAAGACTCGTTTCGTGTTAGCAGGTCTTTGCGTTTATGGAATAACTTAAAGGATGCAGGCAAAGGCGAGATGAATGCTATTACGCTTGCGCGTGTTGATACTACCACTGAGGACAATACAACTCGGTATCCTTATCACATATATATTAACTCTTTTTCAGTCGAGTTCACCCGATTATTCAAAGCCGTAAATGAATTCATTGATTTTTCCACCCCTTCCTCGGATAAATCGTACGAAGTTCGTAGTCGTCGTAAGGTCGAATATCAATTGGAATCCTTCTTGTCACCTAGCATTGAAATTTTCGAGCATGATGGTAGTCGGCTAGTTGCCAAACTTAGCAATGTACATGTGAAGGAAGATCAAATGAATGTCGCTGATCAGAATCGGTTGAGACAAATAGAGGCTGTTACTGAATATGGATTAATCGATCAGCAAATACCAGAAATTGATTATACCGCCACCTTCCAAGTTTCTGATGCTCATGATGGTAATTACATGGCTGTTTCCAGTCGTGGAATTAAACATCCAGATCGTATCGAGATTGTTGCACCAAGTGATTTACTCGATGTAACCAATGGGGCAGATTACATTATCATAGCTCACCCAACTTACATGTCTGAAGCTAAACGATTGGCAAATTGGCGACAAACAAATAGGGGTGGAAACTATAGAGTGAAGGTCGCAGATTTAACGGAAATTTATGACACATTTGGTCAGGGGTTCGTTAGCCCGAAAGCAATCAAATCTTTTCTGAAATACGCCTATCAGAGTTGGCAACCACCAAGTGTATCGTACGTCGTTCTAATGGGTGACGGCACTTGGGATTTCCGAGGTTTTGACACTGAAACTCACGTTGAACCACCTGAGACTGTCGGTTACATTCCGACCCACTATATTTGGACTAGTCAATTCGGTCAAACATCGACTGATCACTGGTATACGACGGTCAGTGGTATTGATGAACTTCCTGATTTTTACTTAGGACGCCTATCGGTTGAGTCGATTGATCAAGCTCAAGATATTGTAGACAAAATTATCGGTTATGAGTCTAACAGACCCAATGGAAAGTGGAGAAAGCAAATTGTTTCTGTAGCTGATGATGAAGTCAGTAATTCTGGAGACTTTATCTTTCGCCAAAGCCTAAACGAAATAGCCTCTGGGCATACGCTACTCGGCTACGAAACTACCAAAATATTTCTGGAGGATGTAATCAAGGAAGTTAAATCTGATCCAGCAAAATACAACAATGAGCTACCAAGACGAGTAGCGAAAGACCGAGTGATTGAGGCTTTAGGGCAGGGAAGTGTTATCGCCCAGTATGCCGGCCACGGTGGCCGTGTCGTTTGGGCACACGAGGCCATTTTTGATAACACGTCAATTGATCAGTTAGCTGAAACTAAGCATCAACCTTTTATGCTGGTACTCAGCTGTTATAATGGTTATTTCGATAAGCCCGGTGAGCCTAGTATGGCGGAGAAACTTTTACGACACAGAAATGGGGGCATTATTTCTATGCTTAGTGCTACTCGGCTCACTTATGGTAGTGGAAATGATGCCCTAAACCGAATTATTTTTGACTCCATATTCAAACGAAATGTTCGAAATTTTGGTTCCTTGAGTTATGATTCGAAAGTTGAGCTTTTGGCTACGGAAGGTACAGGACAAATCGACGTGATGCTAGCTTATACACTTTTTGGGGACCCAGCAATGCAACTGGCAATAGCAGACTATGAAACCCAACCACGGCTGGCTAATCGTACCACTGCGCCAGGTGAAATATTGAAGGTTGAAGGTGGACAAATTTTCAGAATTGATTATGATGCAAAAAAAAGACAGAAAAACTATTACCCACTTAAAGATTTTAATGGTCGGTTAGAAGCTCGAGCTGTTTTTCCTGGGACTTACAGAACAGCCCAGACAGAAGATGGTGTCATTGAGGTCTATAACGGCGATATTGTTTCCAAAGCTTCTACGTCCGTGACTGACGGCCGTTACGATTCTTTTCAAATTACTGTACCAACCGATGTTCGAAAAGGTACGGCTCACCTGGAAGTTTACGCGGAGTCTCTTCAGCATATTGCAGTTGGTGGTATTTCGTTTAGCGTCAAAGTACCTCGCATTGTGGAAGTTAAACCCAAACTTGTTTCCGAGACAACGTTTCAAATTTCTGCGTTAATAGCAGACGAACTGACCAGAGGAAAAAAGACAGGTGTGGAGACAGTTACGTTGGAATGGAGACACCCAACAACTCGAGACTGGTCTAGTGCCAAAATGATTGCAGATGATAGCCAAGGGATAGGTTGGTATAAGACTGAAATTCCTTTACCCTTAGCTAAGAATACGGAACCTATTCGTTACCAAATTGTTGCTACGGATATCGATGGATTGCAAACCACTTCGGATTTACAACAGTATCGTCCTTATACTTTACCTGATTTATCCCCAATTGATGTGAGCTTTGACATTAGCGCGCTGATCTATCAAGTTTATTCTGCTGAAGGTGGGTGGGAATTACGAGCAGACATTCAACAATCAGAAGATTTCCAAATTCAACAAGATATTAAAGTCGTATTTTTTAGCGGAAATCCAGATAGAGATGATGACGATATGATTGACCAGTCAGCAAAAAAAATTGGGCAAACAGTAATCCCACCGGTTGCTTGGAAAACACGAAAGGAACACACCATAGAAATGGGAGAAAGTATTAACTCTCCCTTAGCTATAACCAAGGACCCACTCAATTTGAACCAAATAGCAACCGCCAGTGTCCGTTATCAATTACCAATCGGTGAACAAGTTATCTTTGTTTGGGTCAATCCACCAAACGATGAACAGCAAAGTGAAGTTAGTTATAGTAATAATATTGCAGCCAAAAATCTGGAACATAAAGATTTGCAAGTGGGACAAAAAGATATTAATTTCTCACCTGCAGGTTACGCATTTAGTTTGAGATTGCCGAGGGCGAGTTTTGGCCATACTTCTATTCTTCGGTTAGATTCTCTACCTAACCCCCCGCCTATGCAACCCAGCTTGAAATCAATTCCTCTTGGTGGTGATAATGATTCGGCGTTAGCTTATAATTTTCTTCTAGAGAAGCCTGAAACCGGTAGTTCTTCAGTGAATCTAATTTCTCCGGTGACAATTGAACTTTACTTTGACTGGACCGCTTTGAAAGCCGAACAAGAAAAAATGATTGGTCTGGAAGAAGGAGAAATCCCAGACCAAAGCCAGTTAGAAATCATAACGGCTGGCGCCAAACAAGTTGCTGGTCAGGTACGTGTCTATCGGTGGTTGAGCGATATGGGAAAGTGGTTACAACTGGCCGAATCTCCGGGTCAATCAAACGAGGTCACTCAGCTTGAGACATTGGCAACCAACGTTCGATCAGAAAATAAGGGTGATGGCCATATCAAAACAGTGCGACTTGATGCAAATGCCAGTGTACGTGAAGGTAAATGGGTCCTGTTTTTTACTGGTAGCGATACTTACCGACTTTATTTGGGCCAAAAAGAAGACGATGAGAAATTCGATTCACTAGAATTAATCGATAACAGTTTAATAATTCCTTCTGATTTGACTGAAAATACGGTATATCGTTATGGTATGGACACGAAAATCATCAAAGGAAATATACCATTCCAATTTGGTGACATCCTCAATTTTGAAGTGTTAAAGTATAGGTTGACTGGACAAAATGAGATGCGCCACTATGCTTCTGTCATTCGTCGCAGTAATAACGGAAATGGTGTTTTGCGACTGTTGGCTAGCAAAAAACAGATACCACCTGATAGTTGGATTGTACTTTTCTTAACCGAACAGACTTTTCAAGTGGAAGGACAATCAAGCGGATTGCTAGCCACAAGAGGTCAGCTCGACGAAGTATACCAAGATTCAAATACAGGGCTAAGTTTCGAGATTACTAGCGGTGTCGATGTCTTTGATACCGGTGATAGCTTTTCATTTCAAACGAGAGAAATTGGCCGTGTCCAAGCCGAAACCAGTGCTCTAGGCACATTTGCCCTGATGCAGAGCTCTGACCGCACTAATCCCGACATTCAATTGACGGTCGGTAGACAAAATTTTGTTAGCGGTGATCCGGTATCTGACACACCATTGATACAGGCGACTATTAGCGACGATAACGGTGTTAATCCCGAGTCGATCAAATTAGAAATTGGACAAAACAATCGTAATTTTCGCCAACTGACTGATGTAGAGATAAGCCAACAATATGGGGCTAACCAAGTTTTGGTTAACTATCAGTCAGAAGAACTAAAGCAAGGTGTGTATCAAATTCAGCTATTTGCCAAGGACCTCGATGGTAACAGATCAGAAACAAAGATTGAGTTTCAGGTTAATAAAGGTCTACAGTTACTAAAAGTGCTGAATTATCCTAACCCATTTAATTCAGAGACGGATATCACCTACGAATTACCTAGTTCTGCAGATGAAGTCATCGTTAGTATCTACACAATTTCTGGACGGTTAATTTGGCGTAGAGAGGCCAGCGGAGTGGTTGGTTTTGACTGGGTTCGCTGGGATGGTCGAGATAGCGATGGTCGAACGGTTGCCAACGGTGTCTACTATTGCAAGGTGATAGCCCGAAGTGAAGGTGAAGAAGAGCGTAGTGAAATTATCAAGTTGATGAAGTTAAGGTAGTCTCTGTTGTCCGATCAGTCAAATTCTCTACTTGCCATTTTGGGGCCGACCGCCAGTGGGAAAACGGCACATGCTATTCGGTTAGCAAAATCTATTGGGGGAGAGATTATATCGGTCGATTCACGCCAAGTCTACCGACAAATGGCAATTGGTACGGCTAAACCAACTTTGGAAGAGCAACAGTCAGTTCGACACCACCTGATTGACACTGCCGACGTGGATGAAAAGTTTTCTGCAGCGGATTTTCAGACACTAGCAGACCGAGCGATTCAAGACATTCGTCAAAGAGGAAAAGTCGTTTTGTTGGTTGGTGGTTCGGGGCTATACTTTCGAGCATTAGTTGATGGCTTATTTTCGGGGCCAGCTGGTGATGAAAATTTTCGACATCAGCTGAAAACACAGGCGAATACACATGGCCCCCAATATTTACATCGAGAACTTCAGAAGGTTGATCCACATACAGCGAACAAAATACATCCTAACAACCTCGTACGTGTGATTCGAGCCCTAGAAGTCTACCATTTATCAGGCCAAACAATGTCAGATTTTCAGCCTACGTGGGATTCGGAGCCACGATATAATTTTCGGGCGTACGTCTTAAAATTAGATCGACAATACCTGTACCAACGAATTGAAACCAGAGTAGACAAAATGATCGAACATGGTTGGGTCCAAGAAGTTCAAGATTTACTAAGTGCTGGTTACTCACCTTTAGCCCAACCCTTACGAAGTTTTGGGTACAACGAACTCATCAATTACCTTGATGGTAGAACTGCCCTCGATACTGCGGTAGAACAAATTAAACTTAAAACAAGACGCTATGCCAAGCGTCAATTGACCTGGTTTCGGGCAGACCAGCGGCTAAAGTGGGTTGATCCTGAGCAGCTGGAAGACCAAGTACTCTCAATCAATTTTTCCCAATGAGGAAAAATAAGGAAGTTATAAAATGGATCGAATTCAGGAATATATTTCTCACCTGCAACAAGTTTTGAGTCGATTATCAGTACCCGATGTTCGAGCCTCAATTGATCTNNTCGTGAAAGCTTATGAAAATGANCAACAGATTTTCATTATTGGAAACGGCGGAAGTGCTTCGACAGCATCACACATCAGTTGTGATCTAAATAAGGGTACTGTTACAATACCCGGTGGTGGAGTTTTGCCTGGCCTTAAACGATTTCGATCCATTAGTTTAACTGATAATGTTTCAACTATGAGCGCATGGGCTAACGATACGACCTACGATGATATTTTTGTTGAACAGCTAAAAAACTTAGTTTGTCCCAATGATTTACTATTGTGTCTTAGTGTTAGCGGCAATTCAGAAAATATATTGCGGGCTATGAGACTAGCTAAACAAATGGACTGCAATTTGATTGCTTGGACCGGACAAAATGGAGGAAGAATGGCTGAAATTGCTGATGTTACTGTTCGTGTTGAGAGCGATCGATACGGTCCTGTTGAAGATGTCCATCTCATTTTGAATCACATTTTACATGATTGGATTTTAACAGATAATCAAGCTNATATTGGCTGACAATTGTTTGACATGACTGGATTTGGTCGATATAATTCAGGACGGTTAAGGGGGTTACGAATGCTCATGTCCATCCGATTTTGGCTCTTTTTTCTACTTGCTCTATTCTGCATTCCCATCCAAGCTGCACAGGTCTATATCATCCGAATCCGTTCGGAAATAGGGAATGGTCTTCGGGTTTATATCAAGCACGGCATCGAAGCGGCCGAAGAAGGAAACTCAGACGCCATCATTTTCGATATCGACACACCTGGCGGCGCGGTAAACGCCGCTAAAGATATCATCGACGATATACATCAAACAAACATCCCCACTATAGCTTATGTCAATAATGAGGCTATATCGGCGGGTGCGATGATCTCTCTAGCCTGCGACCAAATAGTTATGCGGGGTGGTGGTACTATTGGCGATTCAGCTCCAGTATCTTTACAGGGACAGGAAGCAGGTGAAAAGATTGTTTCTTATGTCAGAGGAAAAATAGAGGCTACAGCTGAGCGCCAAGGACGTAACCCTGATATTGCCAAGGCGATGGTCGACAAGAAACTATGGTTGGTAAAACTCAAAAACGGTAATATCGTTGCATTCAGAAGCGACGAATATGAAAAACGAAGAGAAGCTGACGAAATTGAAGAGGTGATTGCTTCTGGCGGTGAAAGCGAAGCTGAACTGTTAACTCTGACTACGGAAGGTGCAATCAAATATCAGTTGGCTGAAGCCGTAGCTGAGAGCTTAGAAGCATTACTTGATATGTATTTGATCGTTGAGGTCAATGGCACTCGCCAAGCTATGACTAGAGAAAAATTTGAATCTATGGATAAAGATTTACCATTTGTGGCCCTGAAAAATGCGAACCAAAACGCAGTTGAACTTACTCTAGCCGACCGGATGGTTATTTTTTTGACCAGCCCGATAATTGCGGGCCTACTCTTGTCTCTCGGTACTGCTGGTCTATTTATCGAGATCCGATCACCTGGATTTGGGGTTCCTGGCTTATTAGGTCTACTGTGCCTGAGCCTATTTTTTGGCGGCCATTTACTCAGTCATGTTGACGCTGAATACGCGCTGCTGGCTTTTGTCTTTGGGGTTTGTCTTCTACTTTTAGAAGCTTTTGTCATTCCTGGTTTCGGTATAGCGGGCATTTTGGGCCTTGGATGTATTTTATTTAGTATTTTCTTCATCTTCAGTCAAGCCTACGAAACACAACAAGCTATCACTACTTTGTCGGTTTCAGTCTTACTGACCGTTGGTCTCTGTATCATCGCAGCCTACTTTTTGCCCAAAACAAGAACATGGAACAACTTCGTTCTTCAGGCTGAAATGGTCTCAGCGCAAGGATTCCATTCTGCCCCTCGCGAAGACTTTCAACACTATATTGGCCAGCTTGGTATAGCTCTAACAACACTAAGACCGTCTGGCACCATTCGTATTGGGGAAGATCGACTTGATGCGATTAGTATAGGAAATTTTGTTGATCCTGAATCCACTGTAAAAGTCGTACAAGTTGAGGGTGCAAATGTCTATGTAGAGGAAGTCTTAGTTTAATACAAGCCTTTCCATATTCGTAAAACAAACAAATCTCAAGGAGTTTAAATTGAGTAAAAGAATCGGTGTCCTAACTGGTGGAGGTGACACCCCTGCTCTAAATGCTACGCTAAAGGGTATAGCCCTAGAAGCCGAAGAACTCGGTTATGAATTAATCGGGTTCATGGAAGGTTGGGCTGGTGTTTTGACTGGTGGCTCCTACGTTCGCCTCAATCCTGACATGGTTGATGAAAATCGAGGTGGGACACTATTGCAGAGTTCCAGAACTAACTTGCGTGCTTCTAACAAATTAGGAGAAGCTGTCGACAATTTGAAAAAGCTAAAAATTGACGCACTAATCCCAATAGGTGGAGATGACACCTTGAGCGTTGGTTCAGCATTGTCTGAACACTTCACTACAACTTTCGTAACCAAGACAATTGACAACGATGTTGGAATCAACTGCCCAGCAGAAGAGGCACTTGATTATACGAAGATTGTTAATTATTTTTGTCCTGGCTTTCCTAGTGCTGCTCACCTCGTTGCAAAATACGTTCACGATATCCGTACGACAGCTTATTCACACAACCGTGTCATTTTCGTGGAAGCCATGGGTCGATATGCTGGCTGGCTAACGCTTTCCGCAGCCTATGGCGGTGCAGACCTAATCCTAATTCCCGAGGTTACTTACAATCCTGATAAAATGGCCGAAGTGATAGAGAAACAATATCGGGACAAAGGCCACCTGATTATAGCTGTTTCAGAAGGGATTAGTGATGCTAATGGTGATCTACTCACTGAATCAGCAGAACTGGATAGCTTTGGTCATGCAAGGCCTGGAGGTTGTTCAGAAGTCATTGCTGATCATATGAAAAATCGAATACCTAGTTTATCTTCATCAGTATTTCGACATCAGGTTCTCGGTTATATGCAGCGCTGTGGTAGCCCAATACCAATCGACCGAGACACTGCCATCAAAGCTGGGAGATTAGCAGTCTCTGCTGTTGAAAACGGACAAGTAAACCACGTTTCTACTATCATGAGAACAGGTTTGGGGTTAGAACCGCATTTGCTCAATTTAGATCAAGTCTTGAAGCGTGGAGAGGATGGACACGTAATCCGGAGAGACACAGATAGCCGTTTCTACGACGCTGAGAATTTCAGCATTTCTCCCGCTGGTATCGGTTATTTTCGCCCGATTTTTGGCGATATTCCTAGAGATCATATGGGGTTAGGTCTAGACAAAACAACTATAGAGTGATAATCCAATAGGCAAAAATTCATATCGTACCACTACTTTACTCTGGTTGAGTTGGTTTTAATGCACGTAAGAAACCAATCACCAAATTGCCTGCCCCCCAAATGAAAGTAACGGCTAGAACGGGGACACTCAGCTTGTTTTCAAATAACTCACGAATTGTCTTACCCCATTTTGATTGTGGGTCCATCGACAGAAACGTAATAGCAGAGGATAAGGCTAGCCAAACTAAACCTCGTAGTAATTGGGTTTGGCTGCTTTCTCCAATCCCTCCGTCAGGCAACTCGGAATCTCCTTCAATGTAACTGTTCACCTGCCAATTATTTTCTTCCACCATTCGTTTCACATGATCTGACAGGTCAGCCTGATCGATCTGGGTAAATATAGGCTGTATTTCTTGGAGTATGGTTGCTTCGCTTTTCCCTTCGTTGATTCTCAAACTAACTTCTGCTATTAATTGATTATAGAGTTCAAGCAGGTGGTTATTGTCTTCCGTAGTCCGATCTGGATGTGGGTTAGCACTTTTATCTCGGTTGAAGGTTGTCAAACAATTATCCTATCTTTTTATACCTTGAATCAATTCTGTTGCAAAATTTCCGACACTCTCAATTATATTAGTTTCATTTCCAATATTCGACTCAATTTGGTCGATAATAGCACTTCCTACCACCACACCATCTGCTATATCCGCAATCGATCTAGCTTGCTCAGAGTTAGAAATGCCAAACCCGACACATATAGGTGTCTTCGTGTGTCTTCTCAATTCAGTAATCATGGGGACTACATCTGTTGAAATCTCTCTTCTAGTGCCGGTTACACCTGTTACCGAAACGCAATAAATGAAGCCACCTCCAGATTTAGCGATTTTTGTCATTCGTTCAACAGTGCTAGTTGGTGCTACCAAGAAAACGACCTTAATATCATACTGTGCTGAAAATCGTTGAATGGGATCACTCTCTTCGATTGGTAAATCTGGGATAATGATGCCATCTACACCAACTGAACGAGCTTTGGTAAAAAATTCNTCTAACCCCATTACAAAGATCGGATTATAATATCCCATTAAGACTATTGGTACGTCAGTCTCTGTTCTTAGATCTGCCACCAGTTGTAATAGTTGACTCAGCGTTACCCCGTTCTCTAGTGCTCGCTCACTCGCTTTCTGAATGGTTGGTCCATCAGCAATAGGGTCTGAGAAAGGAACGCCGAGTTCAATAATATCTGCTCCCGCTTTATCTAGAGTTAAGACCAACTTTCGTGTAATATCAAGGTTAGGGTCTCCACCGCAAATATAAGGTATAAAAGCGGATTTCTTTTCTTGCTTCAACTTGCGAAATTTAGCATCAATTCTGTTCAAGAGAAACTCCTAAATAGAAATACCAAGAGCCTCAGCAATGGTATATACATCTTTATCACCACGACCAGACAAACACAGTACTATAGTTTCATCAACGGACATCTGTGGAGCAACTTTAGTCAGATAGGCTATAGCATGCGAGGTTTCTAGGGCTGGAATAATTCCTTCCTGATGTGCGAGGAGTTGAAAACCTTCGACTGCCTCCTGATCTGTGATAGATACGTATGTTGCACGTCCACTATCGTGGTAAAAGCTGTGTTCAGGACCAACACCCGGATAATCAAGGCCAGCAGAAATCGAGTGGGCAGGTGTAATCTGCCCCTTGTTTTCTTGCAACAGATGACACTTGGCCCCATGAAATACCCCGACACTACCAGCACTCAAAGACGCAGAATGCTCCCCGCTGTCAAGACCTCGTCCACCAGCTTCGACCCCAACTAACGATACATCCTTGTCTTGATAAAAAGGATAGAACATACCAATTGAATTGCTTCCTCCACCGACACAAGCAACAACGAGATCGGGTAGGGCCCCCGTTAATTCCTGAATTTGCTGGCGAGTTTCCTGACCAATAACAGACTGAAAATCCCTGACGATCATTGGGTAGGGGTGAGCCCCAACAACTGATCCAATTAATAAATGAGTGTTACGGACATTAGTCACCCAATCACGAAACGTCGCATTGATCGCATCCTTCAAAGTTCGAGAACCGGATGTGACTGGTGTTACTTTGGCTCCCATTGTGCGCATCCGAAATACGTTGAGAGACTGCCTATGAACGTCTTCTTCACCCATAAAAATCTCGCACTCAAAGTCAAATTTAGCACATACTGTAGCGGTAGCCACTCCATGTTGCCCGGCTCCCGTCTCAGCGATAATTCGTTCTTTACCCATCCGTTTAGCTAATAATATCTGACCGATGGTATTATTGATCTTATGTGCTCCAGTGTGATTAAGATCTTCCCGTTTTAGGTATATTTTTGCTCCTCCGAGTGTTTCTGTCAATCTTTCTGCGAAATATAGAGGGTTAGGGCGACCAACATAAGATTGCAAATAGTGATGGAGTTCACTTTGGAAATCATCATCGTCTTTAAAATGGTGATAGGATTCTTCCAACTCTAGTAAAGCAGGCATTAAGGTTTCAGGCACAAATCGGCCGCCAAATTCACCGAATCGGCCTGCATCGTTAGGTAAGTTTGTAATGGAATGTTCCACGTAGGTTTAACTCCTTTTTTAATTCTGTCTTATTTAGGCTGGATTTGATCCGATGAAGTTTCGAGTCGTTGAATTTGCTTATGTAAGCGCGTATATTGTTGTTTGAGCCGGAACAGATACAGTATCAAAATTAACCAAACAAAAAAATAAGCAGTTATCAGGTATTTAATTCGACGCGATTGACCTTCATTAAGTAGTTCGACGACTTTCACTACGATCCCATAGATTTCCGCCCGGTCATACTTGATTTCGTTGCCTAAAACATCTGAAATAGCAGTTTCGATACGTTCTTCCGGAATTAATGTGTCAGGGGATGGAGTGAGTTGGAATATAGCTAAAAAAGTAGCGAAAACGAGAAAGATGATGATGAAATCCACTTTCGGCATGGAGTCAAATTTAACGATCAGCTTGCATATTATTTAATCTATGCAAGATAATTCCTAAGTCAGTTCTCATTTTCAGTAAGACAATGTATATCAAAGTTAACGCGAACCAAGAAATTAGCCAAGCCGACCGCATACTTTCAGCTAGGTTCGATCGAGTGGTAGTCGGCGGGTGCAGGCTACTTGATTGCCACAATTTCACAGAATAATATACGATTGGTACGTTCAAAAAAGCGACGATACCAAATACAGCAGAAAATCTCTTTTTTTGGGCCGAAGAGGCTGAATTTCTTAAAATAAAGTAACCTGCATAGGTTAACCATAAAATCAGAGTGCTGGTTAAACGTGGTTCCCAATTCCACCATGTGTTCCAAGATGACTTTGCCCAAATAGGCCCAGTTGTTAATACGATAGTTGCAAAAACCAACCCTAGTTCGGCTGAATTGGCTGCAATCAAATCTGCCTTGAAATTTCGTTTTACCAAGTAAATTATGCTACACACACAAGTAACAGCAAAAGCTAGGAAGGAAGTGAAGGCCGAGGAAACATGAAAGTAAAAGATTTTCTGAACTTCTAACATTGTCTTTTCGTAGTCGGCATACCCAAAGACTAAATAAAGAGATAAGAAAAGTATAATTACTGTTGCAAGAGGGAGAAGAGTCTTCATCACTATTTTACCCCTCAATCACGAACTCAAATAACAAGTAAGAACTTGATAAAAACACTAACCCGTAAGTTACTAGGAGAGTAAGCCAAAATCGGTTACCAAAGGTATTGGTGGTCAAGATGAAGGTTGTACATCTAGCCCCCGCCATAATGACAGGAAAGATCAACGGAAACAAAATAACCGTTAGTAGACTTTCACTGCCGAATCGCCCAGACATTGTTGATAAAGTCACTCCAACTGAACAAAAACCGACAGTCCCCAATGACAAAACCGCTATTAACTTCAGAACCGCTAACCCGGAAACTTGGTCTAAGGCTTCTGAAAAGAGTAAAGCCAATGGGGTTATTATCAATTGGACTCCGGTTAGCCATATGACGCTACTAACTACTTTGGCCAGATAAATTAATCCAGCATCAATTCCAGTAAGACGTATGGCTTCGAGGCCACCATGTGTTCTATCAATTTCGACCGAACGATTTAAGGTGATTGTACCTACAAATGCAAAAGCCATCCATAGAATGCTAGAGGCTAAACGTCCCTGATTGTTTGGAGATAGTGGCGCAGGACCAAAAGCAAAGTTAAAGACCAACACCACTAACAAGCTAAACACAAAGACCTGAGCTAGGAGATTCTTCGATCTAAAATGAAGTGAGAGGTCTTTTCGAACTAACCAAGTGGCTTGGCTGATATAGTTTGAAGATGCGGACATATTGGGTCGGATACTTAAAAGTTAGAGGATTCGTATACGATACCATACCCAGCCTATTGATTCAAACTAGAGTTGCCCAACGTTAGATATATTTTTCAACAACTGACTGAATTTCGGCTAAACTATCCCACTCACTACCAGCACTATCGAAAATTAGTGAATAGGGACCGAAAAAGTTGGATTTTATAGTCAATTCCAAACACTGATCAAAGTCAATACGTTCCATTTGACCAACTTCAGGGTAATTAGCTTTCGCATGCACGGAGGTCGCATGGGGTAAAATTGCCGCTAGCTCTTCGTACTTTTCATCACCACGGAAATTACCAAAATCAACACACAATCCAATATTCTCTTGGCATTGATCTAAGATAGCCAAAACCGTATCAGCGCGCTTAGTTAACTTGTGAAAATTCTCAGTTATAACGCACACTGACTTGTGATGAGCGTAGATACTGAGTCGGTCGAGGTTCTGGGCGCTTTGTCGCGTAACCGGATGGCGCACGGGATCCTCGAGGCCAATGTCAGTCATACCAGCAATCACCCGAACACAACTAGCCCCACACTTACTAGCAATATCAATCCAGTTTTCTATGTTCTCTAATTCTTTTAAACGCTGATCATCATCTGGATGTGTAATATCCCAGTCATCAATCAAAATACTGTATAATTCAACGCCTGCTTGGTCTAGGGCGGCACGCAGTTGATCGATATAATCATCATCAATGCGAGGAAAATGGAAGTGACAAATCTCAAGTGTTTTAATCCCTTTTTCAGCAATTCGATACGGCAAATCGAGTAGAGAAATATCACCAGCCTCTGATTGACGGTCATCAAGCTTGTGAAAAATAGACCCAAGGGCGCGGTGCAGACTCCAAGATGAAATAGACAACCTAGATGACATAAAACTCTCCTCTCAACTATTTTCTGATTAATAAAACTATGGAATCAAGTGAACCTTAATTGAATCAGTACCTTTTTTGACCATGTCGAAGGCGGTCTGATAATCCGATAAATTAAATTGATGAGTAGCAATCTTACTAACATCAATCAGTCCACGGTCAATGTAATCAATGGCTAAGGGATAACTGTGGGGTCCAAGATGTGCACCGTGAATGTTTAATTCTTTCGTGTCTCCAATGATAGTCCAATCGACAGTGACTGGCTCTTTCATAACACTAAACTCCACAAACGTACCAGCTTTCCGAATCATGTGTAAACCTTGTTCTACTGCGCTTGGATGGCCAGTAGCTTCAATGTAGACGTCGCAGCCATAACCGTCAGTCATCTCCAAAATTTTTTCTATTACATCAGTTCTCATAGGATTCAGAACGACATCAGCCCCCAAGTCCTTAGCNATATCTAGTCTTTGATCAACTAGATCAATTGAAATAAGTTGGCTCGGGTTTTTTAACCGTGCAGCACCAATCATTCCTAGTCCGAGTGTTCCGGCACCAGCAACAACAACAACATCTCCAAATTCGATTTTGGCTCTTTTTACAGCATGGATGGAACAAGACAAGGGCTCAACCAGAGCCGCATGTATCGGTGGAACACGATCAGGCACTTTGTGAACCAAAGATTGAGCTGGAAATTTCATATACTCTGCCATACCGCCTTGCACTATTTTTTGAAAACCNAAAATATGATGAACTTGACACAACCAATATTTACCAGTTCTGCAATAACGACAATCCCAACACGGAACAATCTGCTCAGCAATTGCAATATCATCAACCTGTAAACTATGTTTTTCAGCAGCGCCCTCACCCAAACTAACTACACGACCTATGAACTCGTGGCCTGCTACGACTGGTCCATCGACATATGGTTGTCGGCGTTCGTCCCCCCAAAATAGCGGAGCACCCGTATAACACTTTATGTCGCTAGCACAAATTCCACAGGCTTGAACTTGGATAACAACTTCGCCAGGGTCAGGCTTTGGTACAGGTAATTCTTCTAATCTATAATCATAAGGAGCATGACAAACCACTGCCAACATGGTTTTTGGTAACTCTGGTCCACTCATATCTGTTCCTTCTATAGTATTNGATCATCTATTGTGAGAAGTCAGCTGCATCTTCACAGTCAAGAAGATCAAGAAAAGTCGTCAAATCCATTCGATTAATAGTTCGGCAGCGTTGATTGAATATTGTCTGTACTTCAGAATTCCAAAGGCCGCGCAATCTACGATCCTGATTCCATTCAGCTACTTCTTGCTGACTTTTAATAATTCGACTTCGTAACCAAGATATTAAATTTAACCAGTTACTATGCTGAGCTATCCCATCGAGTAATTCGGCTTGGTTGATATCGATAAAATTCATTATTCTGACATCCAAAATCGATGCATTACCAAACTTATAGTCTCCGAGTTTACCATTCAGAACGCTTGTTGCCTTGCTGATTAATCTTCCAAGGCAACAAATCCCCAAAACGGCTCCGGAATGAGGACNGATTGGTNGCATAAGTGTTAAATCAGACGGGATTCCAANCTCGTAGGCGTCTTCAGCGTCCAGCATNTCGAGTAAGGTTTGGATTTCCGGTTGGCCCACAACCTGGCGACGGAGCTCAAAACTTTGACAGTAGGATTCACCAGATGGTTTTTTATTTCGCTCATGAAGGTTAAAATCTTTTATTTTTTTTCAAGCTGAGATCAGTTTGAAAGCGCAACTTATTTGAAACAAAAGAGTTACTGATTCGACATTTAGCAGAACTGTTGTATAAAGCACTTTCAACTATATTCAAAAAATCTTTTTCTGTTAATCCCAAAGTAGATAATGTCNTACAATCACGATTAGAATTTGAACCAAACTTGTATTGTCCAATACTATCACTCAATCGGGCTATGGCTTTATCCGTCATCCGTGCTAAATTCATCATGCCAAAAANTCCGATATTATATGGGCTACGGGGTGCTCGTTTTGCCAAATTCAGATTCATTATTTGCAATAAGCTGTCGAAGGCAAACCAAATCTTTAGCGACTAAAATGCTAGCTGATTGTAGAGGAAACAAACCATTTTTANCATCCAATAGTCCATCTTGTAATCGAACTCAAGCTGGCTGAAATATGAAATAACTGATCTCTCTATCTACCAAGTAGTCTTTTCATTGGGTTCTGAGATTTACTCTGTACGATCAACCGCCTAAAAATCCAATTGCTAGTTCAGTACATTCTACAGATAGTTCAGAACGGCTAGGATCCTGTTGAACTCCTACTTNATTTGGGGTACTTGCCTAGAATTTTCAAACAGAATCTTGATTTCTGGCACGTTATCACTGTGTTTTTGTATTCCGTCTAGCACTCCGTGCTTTTCTAGCAAAGACTGTAATATATATTTCGAATAGCAATTTCCAACATTTTTTGAGGGCGTTGCATNTCGCAATATGTTAACTATTCAGTCACGATTCTTTTGCCCCTAATTTCATTAACAGTTTCCAGTAATTTCTCATTTTCGTTATTAACTCTTCGCAATGCTATAACGGTCGGTTTTCAAATTAAGCCTTGGCCTGCAAACTACTTAGTTATGGCTTATTCTAATGAGCCTATCNGATGAGCTACAGGCAAGCTGGATCGACAAGAGAAATAAACACTATAAAAGCCAAAATTCTTGATATTTTTGCTAATTTCAAGAGAAGCAAACTTTTACANCATTTATGAAAATCAATCAACTATNACAATTGTGATGAGTCTACTCGCAAGCATGCGTACAATTCATACTAAAATACAAACTAACAAAAGTCAACATCGTTAGATTAGTTTTGGCTTATTAGGATAAGGTTGGCAAAAATCACCACTTTTTAATACGNAAATCATGAGATTTGATTCAAATTAAGCAGATAGTATTTGAGAAGTCCGGGTGCGAAATTTTCAAAGAATAATTGTTTATGATAANCTGCTATACNACCTTTGTCCGTTTTTTTACTCTTTAANTTCGGCCACCAATTTAATATTGTCGGTTATTAAGNGCGGTGTTATAATTTTCTCTTTCCTAGGAGATTAGAATAAAAATGCGAATTTTTCCAGCAATTGATCTTCGCAATGGCAAATGTGTCAACCTTATTCAAGGGCGAGCTGAAGCCGAAACAGTTTTCTCTGAAGATCCAATTTCAGTGGCCGAGTCGTGGGCTGATCAAGGAGCTGAGTATTTGCACTTAGTTGATTTGGATGGTGCCTTTCAGGGAGATTCAGCTAATCTTTCAATCGTACAAGAAATTGTACAACGTATTTCCATACCAACTCAACTAGGAGGAGGTATCCGAGATATNGAACGGATTGAACATGTACTAGACCTAGGTGTTAGTCGACTGATCTTAGGGACTGCCGCCCTTAGAAACTGGGAATTAGTCCAAGATGCAGCTACCAAGTATCCGAANCAGATCGCGGTCGGAATCGATGCCACAAAAGGCCTAGTTGCCACAGAAGGATGGGTTAATATTTCTGAACGAAAATCTGCTGNATTCGCTAAGGAAATGGTATCTCTGGGAATTGAAACAATTATTTACACGGACATTACAAGTGACGGAATGTTGGCAGGTCCGAATGTCGATGCAACAGCCGAAATCATTACATCCTTAGATCCATCAATTGAGGTAGTTGCATCGGGCGGTGTAACCACGCTGGATGACCTGAAGAACTTGAAAGCTATCGGGTCGGCTGGCGCAATTATTGGGCGGTCTCTATATACGCAACAACTAGACTTNAAATCAGCAATCAATACCGTACGTAACTCTACTCATCGGCCCTAATCCAACTAACTACATCCATGCCCTCGCCAGCCCCTCCCTCAATACCATCACTACCAAGAGATACTAAATCGTAACCGTTTGGGTCTCGAAAACCAGGTCTGGCGTAGAAATACGGGTTACCCCATGGGTCATTAACAATCGGATCGTCCAAGTAAGGCCCTTTCCAATCAATGGGTAAAGGCGCGACCTCCGGACTCTCCCATAAAGCGACCAGCCCTTGCTCAGTAGAGGGGTAATCTCCGTTATCTTTTGCGTAAGAATCCAATGCAATTCCAATTTTCTCGATTTCGTTACTTGCTTGTGCNTGTAGTGCTTTTCCTGATTGACCTAGCAGACGAGGAGCAAAAATGACCACGATAATAACACCAACTACTAAAATGGCGACTAGTGCTTGTGTGGAAGACACCCCCGATTGCCGCCTCCAAAAGTTACTCAAATTACGCCTCCTCGTCCATGCTTATAATCAGCCAAACTTAACACTCAGACCTGCAAAATCACCCACCATTTTAGCATAATCACCTTGGTCTGACAAGCCCCCAACCTGCATATTAGCAAAGGATATAAAAATACATTTGAAGGTTGTATTTTGGGGTTGGAATTGCTATACTCGGCTCTGATCTATTACAACACTAACAAATCATATAATTTTTGAGGTAAGAATATGTCAATGAAAGCACTAGTACTAGAAGAATATAACAAGCTAGTTTACAAAGATGTTCCCAAGCCTCAACTTGCATCTGACGAAGTCTTGATTTCAGTTAAGGCTTGTGGTATTTGTGGAAGTGATATTCATGGACTAGATGGTAGTAGTGGTCGAAGAATTCCACCACTTATNATGGGACATGAAGCCTCTGGGCAAATTNCTGAAGTAGGTACAGATGTTAGTGATTGGTACGTAGGGGATCGGGTTACGTTCGACTCAACTATCTATCGGTTAGATGATTGGTATACCCGAAAAGGTCTTTATAACCTGAGTGATGGACGAGAGGTTGTTGGGGTATCCCCGGGTGAGTATCGACGAAACGGTGCATTTGCAGAGTATGTGGCCGTTCCTAGTCATGTGTTATATAAAATACCGGATCAAGTCTCCTACACTCAGGCTGCAATGGTAGAACCAGTTGGTATTGCTCTACACGCTGTTCAAATTACTCCTATTACCGTTAACGATACAGCTGTTGTAGTAGGAGCTGGTATGATTGGCTCATTTATTGTCCAAGCACTTAAGGTCGCTGGCTGCGGAAAAGTCGTGGTTGTTGATTTGGAGCAAGATCGTATCGATCTAGCTGTTCGATTGGGTGCAGATCTAGGATTATTATCCCACGACAAAGTAACAGAAAACATTCGGGACATGACCAGTGGTCGAGGAGCAGACGTCGTTTTTGAAGCTGTAGGTATTGACCCGACCGTGCAAATTGCAATTGATTGTGTCCGTCGTGGGGGTAATGTCACATTGGTTGGTAATATCGCTTCAGATGTTAATTTACCACTCCAAAAAGTCGTGACACAAGAATTGCGATTGCAAGGTAGTTGTGGTATTTGTGGGGAATATCCAGCGGCATTAGATTTGATTAATCGCGGCAAGATTAANGTTGATGAGATACTGAGTGCGGAAGTAAACCTAAGAAATGGAGCAGATTGGTTTCGTCGGCTATACCAAAAAGAGAAAGGCTTAATGAAAGTAGTACTCAAACCGGAATAGATGAGTACTAGATTTTTTCTTCTAGAATCTGCCTAATTTGCTCAATTCGAACACCATCTTGGATTTTGCTGCCATCGCTTTCAGTGACATAAAAAGTATCAATGACAAAAGTTGGTTGAGTGAAAATCTTTGCTATTCGCAGATCAAGTCCCAGTCCAAGTAGTACGTCAGTGATAGTAAACAGTAGGCCTACCCTGTCTCGAGTACGGATTTCCAAAATAGTACATTGATCGGATTCTTCATTGTTGATTTGAATACTAGTCTGATGAAGTCCTGGCTTGCTCCTTTCGGAAATGGGCAACGGTTTAGATTTTGCCTTGTCTANCAATTTATTTACGTCCGATTCTTTACTCCAAATTTGATTGAAAATTTTGGCTAATTCAGTACAACGTTGAGTGGAAACTGCTAAGTGTTGTTTACTTTTTGGATCTATCTCGGAAATTGTTAANAAATCAACGACAATATTATCNTTTCGNGTTTCGAGATCAGCACTAAGTATGTTGATATTCTCGGCGGTCAAGATACCTGCAATTCGACGAAATAGTCCTATTGAATCTTGTGTACAGATCCCAATCCGGGTATGTTGTTCGCCCTGTTCTAAACAGACTAGAACAACAGACAGTACATCTCTTAATTCANTATATTGTTCAACTAATTCAATTTGATTAGCGATAGCTACTGGATGGTGACTTGCCAAAGTTTCCATTCGTTCAAAATGTGTTCTGATCTTCTCCATCGGCACTTGATGACTTAGCTGCTTATATACTGACTGTTCTAGCTCAGACAATCCGATTTTTTTGTTATAATTCTGCATGATTGTCAGTGTCCGTTCATAGAGTTGCCACAACAAGGTAGCATGCCAGTCATTCCAAANAACAGAGTTAACAGCCCGAATATCTGCATAGGTCAACAAATACAACATCTTTAGTTTATTAGTATCACCTGTGAAAATATCAGCGAAAGATTGAATCACTTTTTCGTCATCTAGATCACGGTGACGTGAGATATAACTCATAGTTAGGTGTTGTTCAATCAGGAACAGAACTAGCTGGGATTTCTCCCCTGTAATACCTAAACGCTCTAAGATGATTTTTGACAACTCTACACTCTTTTGATCATGATTCCCTTCATTTTTGAGACCTTTTCCAATATCATGGAGTAATACTGATAATCGAAGCAATTCAGGATGTTCCAATTCATTTAAGAGATCGATAAATACTTGNCCNCCTTTAACCTCTACCAGTGTGTTAGTTTCTAAGTTTTCGATAGCATAAAAAGTGTGNTCATCAACAGTATATTGATGAAAACCATCGAGTTGAAACTGAGCTCTCAAATGTGAAAATTCGGGCAAATAAGCTTCGAGAATTTTCCAACGGTGCATTCTTCTAAGTGTGCGGGCCACATTATTGGGTTCAGCTAAAATGGACAAAAAATACCCGGCAATTTTCGAAGAACAGCGAAATTGATCATCAATTTGGTCTAGGCTATTAGCAAGACTATAACGGACCTCTGCACTAACACGACAGTTAGTCTGTTGACGATGCATAAACAGTTTAAAAATGCGTTCTGTTTCTTGGTTAAAGTCTGCTTTTCCTTTTTCAAATACGATTTCATTGCGAACGATTCGAAACCCATCAGCTAATTTTTGTCTTCGAAATACATCAAAGATTATAGATAAACTTGGATAGCCATAGCTAGCTCGATCAATAATTAGTTTAGCAAACTCGAAGATATTTTCTGCATGCAAATAATAGTCCTGTAGTAATTGTTCTTCAGAAAAACTATTACTTTTGTCCTTATAGCCTAGATTTTTTGCGGTAGACTCTTGCATTTCGAATGATAATATATCATTACATCTTTTGCTAAGCAGATGAAGTTCATTACGTACTCTAAGCATAAAGTCAACAGCTGAGATAGTTGGCAGGTAAACAGTTGATGGAATCAATTGTTTACGCTGTAGGTCCTCAATACTTTTCGAACCATATTGAACAGTTGAAATCCAGATGGCTGTGTGAAAATCTCGCAACCCACCAACGCTTTCTTTCAGATTAGGCTCTTGTAAATAAATGGTTGAACCATAAGCTTCGTGTCGGTTATTCCAGTCCTGTATTTTCTGTGAAATAAAACGTCCAACTTGACGCTTAAACAATGGTTTGGAAGTGACTCGGAGATAGTGCCGATAAACATTTTCTTTGCCAATAACGAATCTTGCCTCTAGCATTGAGGTCTTTGAAAACAAATCTTCTTGTGTTACTTTGACGCACTCTCTTACTGAACGACAACTGTGACCGACTTCAAATCCAGTATCCCACAAAACCGTCACCAACATTGAAGANAATTCTTCTAATTGACCAAGATCAACAGAGGAATCATAAACTAACATTATGTCAATATCAGAATGGCGNTTTAGCTCTTCTCGTCCGTACCCACCTACAGCCAAAATTGCCATTGGGAATTCTAACGGCAAAACTCCAGTCTGCTCGGCATGTCGAACGATACGAAAGATGACATTGTCAGCTAAACGAGTGTATTCGGCTACAATTTCACGACTGCTTACACCAAACCGATGTCTTTCTTGAATACGGTTATATTCTTTTTCGCAAAAAGACCGAATTTCTGAAACCAGATTANTACTTGAGGTAATCATTGTCGCGTTGTCCAGAAAATAGCGTTAGCTAACATTTGCAAAAAAGATGAAATGTGAAAGTCATCCTGATGCCCTAGTGAAGTATAAAAGACTCGGCTAATACTTTCACCAACTTGTCTTTCACGAATCCAAGTAACCGGCTGGCAATGCCCCTGATTAGTTTTAGCTGTCATTAAAGTAGTGGTATCTGCTGCATTAGAAGGATTTTTGTACAAGCTACCGAAGGCATCGAAATTAGAAATACCTTCCAAAATTGAATGTTCTATTTGGCTTTCCAAGATCTCAACGTGAGAAATTGGACCGTGTCCAAAGTGGCCCCGGTAACTACCACCTAGAACGTGAGTATCGAAGTCCAGCCAATTTTCGTAAGCATGACTAGCTGTCCTAATACCGATAATCGGTTTTCCCGTTTGGCAATACTCCTGAAGTCGTTCTAAATTTTCACCGCTAATGCGAATCCTTCGAGTGAAAATAATTATTACATCCGTTGATTCTAGTATTCTCAAGGACGGATTATCATCCTCATCCTGATAGANAATCAACTCAGTTTCGATCAAAGGATAATTCTCAGCTAGGTATTTCTGAAAAATCTTTAATGACTTTCTGGAATCATATTCAAAAGATCCCGAAATCATANACACATTCAATTTTTTCATTTATTGTTAACTATTTTCCTTTTGGTATAGTTTAAATATTCCTTTTAAACAATGAGTNCTTCAGTTATTGATTGCCAAAACGAAAAAACATAAAGATAGTCAGATATTTAGAAAATCGAATACCTGTCGAAAANACATCCTTCTAGAACGGAATTAATCCGTNCTGGTGTGGGAATATCTAACCTACTTTTTGAGGCAACCATATGACTTTTTGAACTGGTATAGAACGGCAACAATTCACTTAGGTGACAATATATTTTCTGTATAGTGGCGTAACGAGAAAACAATCATTTGTCAACTTTCAGATCAAGAAAGACGTTGTCAGGTTCGGTTAGTATATAATACCAAAATACCAACCTACAATAAGCCTTTTCGGATTGGTNAACGAATGTCCATCAGATTTCGATTATACCTATATATAGTATTTAGTCTTTTTTGGTTCTTCTGCGGTTGTGGAAACGAAGATCTGCCTAGTGAGAGTAATTATGCACCCAAAATATCGCTTCTTAAAGCCGAAACTGATATCGCTGAACCCGGTCAAAAAGTATCGATTTACCTTAAAACCATCGATTTAGAGGGAGATCCTATTACCTGTAGTTGGCAAGTCAATGGAGGTATCATTCAGGGAGATGAAAATGGTGCTATCTGGCTTGCTCCTAAAAATGAACGTAAGTACACAATCGAGATTACTGTCAGTGATGGGTTCAAGTCTAATACAAGTTCTATAGATCTTCAGGTCTGGAAAACTCGTCCTGGGAACTACTATCCTTTGCAAGTGGGTAATACCTGGNACTACGAAGANGANCAAAGAAACCAAATTGTATTTGAGATCATTGACACAATCCAAATACAATTACCGGATAATCGAACCACGCAAAGTTATGTACTACAAAAGTACGACCCAAATTTACCAGAAGAGGAACGGGTNTATAATTTTTCTTACTTAGGTAAAGAAATAGACGAGAATGGCAAAGTCAAAGCTATTATTCAACAAGCACAAAATGTAACTTCTGGGACCGATGGAACGATTATGTTTGTACCGTTTCTCCCTCTGTATAAGTTTCCACTGATTCCAGGTTATCAGTGGCAGAAACAATTTCAGGCTAAGCTAACGCCAGAACTGTTTCCTATCGGAGGCGGATTAGATAAAAATGAGGTACTATCGGAGGAAACACTAAACGTACCCGCAGGTCAGTTTGAAAACGTCTTTCAGGTTCAGGAAACATTTAAATGGCGTTTTTTTGATCGGGATTTAGACGAAACTATTGTGCAGAAATGGTTAGCACCAGACGTCGGNATTATCAAATTTACACAAGCTCAGACTCGCGCTGACGTTACAGTAGAAGTCGATTTCGAACTTGTATCCTACGATTTAGTTGATGAAAATGAACTGGAGTCAAACTAGCCGGACCAATGCAAAAACTAAAGTTGCGCCTATCAGGTGAATTCGGTTTTTCGTTAGCTGTTTATCTATTTTAAAATGGCACACATGAAGCCAGTTACATAGTTGGAAGACNATAGTTAGTTGTTTATAATTTGACTAAAGGAATTATTTGTCAGTAAGCTNCTACCCTCTAGACAACGCATAGAAAAAAGCCTGTGTTAGNTTAGCGATGTCGGCGTTACCTGTTTTGACTTTTTCCACGGCGTTNCGTGCCACTCGCCGGAAAACTGGTCCTGCGATTGCAGGATCATCTTCTACAATTTGGGAAAAATCTTGAAAAGTCAGCACCCCATATTCGGTTGGCGTCATAGTTGTAACATTAGCTGTCCGTATCGCTTCATCAGAAACAAGTGCGTACTCGCCAGTAGCAAATGCAGGTTCTTCAACTACGAAGGTTGTAGGTTCAGACACAGGGTCCTCNGATGGCGCAGGATCAGTAGTTTTTAATCGTACGATAGCTTTTCGGGACTGGCTAAACCCACTCTTCGTTTTAATCATAATTTGGTTGCTGACCTCTACCTCTCCTTGAAAAATCAGCAACAATGTGTTTCCCACCTCACCTTCAACTAGTAAGTCTGAATGAGGTTTGCTGGTCATCATTTCTACTTTGCTGGAGATGAGCTTGCATTGTTCTAGGTTAAGATCTTGGAACAAATTAATTCTTTGGACGCGTGTCGGTTGCACACTCATGTAAAGCCATCCTCTTTGTTTTTATTTATTTAACATCGTAGTTTTTACCACTTCAAGTGTGCCTAAATCAACACAATTGCACGATGCGTCTCATCAGTCATGTAATCATCTCTAGGATTAACCTCGATAAACACTTTTTCATCACTGGTTAAGTCAATACCTTCCCGTTCAAGTTGCTCCTTTATCATATCCAGCACGTACGTATTACCAGCATTTTTCATTTGTTCTTCTAAACTATCGGCTGGTCGGACAATAGCATAACCGACCAATAGCCACGAATTCTCATGTTTGAAATGCTGGAAAATTCGATGATGCTCTGCACCAGCTAATATTGGTGGAATCTGGTGTACCTGTAGGTCGCTCCGGTTCTGGGGAGAAAAAATGGTCTCAACCATTTGCGGTGATCCTGGGTGGGTAATATGATAGGCTAACATTTTTGGGGTAAAAGCATCTGAGACAACAATTTCGTCGCAGTTAGCTCTTTGAAGGTGGGCGGTCATTTCTGGATTAGTGATATGAGCAATCACACGAAGATCTTCAGACATCGCCTTAGCTGTATAAACAGCTAAGACTGTGGTCTGCTCATCTGGACTTTCAAGTTGTGATAAGTGNGCATAGTCAGGAAGCACAATCATATTCTTTGCCCGTTGTATAAAAGCTTTAGAAAGTACCACTTCGTTAGTGTAATTACCAAAGACGTGTAAAATATCTAAATTGTCAAAACCGCTTATTGCGCTTTGAATTCTCACATCATCAAGACTAATTTCATTAACTAATACTATNGGCACTGTCTCTTTTTCTCGGGATAGAACTGACANAATAGGAGCTACCATGTGGTTCCAACCGCTAATAATGGTGTGGTCAACGAAGATGCTCTCATCAAACTCGTCTTCGTCCTCTTTTAATCGTTTGGCAACCAACACAGAAGCAAGAGAACCTGACAGAACCATTGCCCAAACAAAGCCACCAAGCATGACTACNATACCAAAGGCTTTACCNACTTCTGACTTAGGAGAAATATCCCCATATCCAACCGTTGTAAAAGTCGTTACAGACCACCAGATAGTATGAAGATAGATACTAAAAAAACCAACTTCTCTTCTTTTTTTAGACTGATGGTCATCAGATTGAGACTCCATCTCAACCATGGGATTATCAGAATTTTGCTTGGTATCGTCAATAATAGACAACTGATGTGACACACTTTCTCGGAAGTGATCGTACTCTAAGAGGAAGAGAACTGTAGCACCTACCCAAATTAGGGCGAAAGACCAAAAGGTTAAGCGGATAGGTCTATGGTTTTTCTTGAATGTTCGAATTAAACCAAGCCAAGAGTTGGGTTGGTTTTCTTTAACATTTCTAGTTTTTAGCAGACGGACTGGAGCCGAAATTACACCTTTCATGAAAATTGGTACCACTCCACCTAAAAATACCACCGTGCTGTTATTGTAATGAGGTGGACTTTTTAGCACAATTCTGTTAATTTGTCAATCCAAGTTTCGGGCTTTACAAAACGTAACCCGGCACCTTGCGACCTTGGTGTGCAACCAATTATAAAAGGTTTAATTAATGATGAGTGAGTATTCAGAAATTCAGAAACCACAATTGCCATATGTACATGAATTTGAGACTGATCAACTTGATTCTATGTCCGATTGTTTAGCAGAACATGGTTTTGCTGTTATCAAAAATGTTTTGAATGAAAAAANAGTAGAACGTTTGAAAGAATCAGTATTCGAAGGTACTGATCCCAATCGCGATTTACAAATTGGACAGAGCCGTACACGGCATGCCTGGATTGAATCTGGACCAGGTGCGTGGCAAATGCTAGCCNATGAAGAGTTTATGTCGATTCACCGGCACCTAATTGGTACTGATCAATTNACGATTCANCGGTCTGCATCTATCATNCGAATGCCTAATTCTAAGCCNGTGGCTTGGCATAGTGACTGGTGTGGCTTTTCAAATNANCAACCCANAAATTCTGGCGATGTNCTCAATAGGGGGCTTTGGCCATCTGGTAAATGGTTTTACTTAACAGGTTCTCAACCCGAACATGGAGGTTTATGTGTGATAGAGGGCTCACACATTGAAGGCTGGGGTGGCCCAAACGGATTCAGACTAACCGGCGACCGTCGATCTTTCTACAAAATTGGTGATGTTGAACGTGCTTATACAGGCTTTGATGTGCCTGGTCTGGTGCCGCTATTTACTGAACCAGGCGATATGATTGTCTTTGCTCATCGTACATATCACGCAGCTTTTCCAAATCATACTGACAAAATACGCCTTTCTTGTGCTATTGGTTTTCGGAGTCGGCAGCAAAGAATTAAGGTGCCTTGGGAAATGCCAAAAGCAGCGAAGAAGTTCTTAAATGACTTACCAGAACACCTTCACCAGTATACGGATGGTTACACCAGTATTGACAATAATTGGCGAGGTTAATTTGACGGCTATCTTCTGTATATATGGGTACTACAAAAATTTTTGTACAAATATAATATGATGTTACTTTACAAAATCTATTATTTCTTATTTCATAGATCGATCAATTTAATTTACCCAAAAGATATCAGCTAAATCTTACTTGTTGAGATAATGAAAATCACTTCGATTAGACTAATTATCCAACAATTTTATGATATTTGTAAAACTGGAAAATTCAGTTAAGTTTATTAGAATTAATCGAGCAAGACTCTTCCAAAGATCATAGTCAAATTTAGAAATAAGCAGTTTATTGAATCAGGCAAATTCCGGAATGAAGGGCGAAAAAATACTAGTGGTACTAATAGGATAATTATCTNGACACTACCTTTTCGTGATTTTGATTCCGCTGGTTAGTATTTTTGCAGTATATTTACTTAAAAATTCAGATCTGTTCTAAATCAGCGTTTTGGCAGGCTATTTTATTTAAGTTACAGTATAATTATGTTTCATCTATAGGTATTACTTAAAGGACAAGGATCAAATATGTTGAGCCAAGAGCGTGTTGCGGCGTTTCACCGGGACGGGTTTGTTCTGGGTGATCAGGTACTAAGCGACAGTGAAGTGGAAGAGTTGCGGCAAGAGCTTGATCGAGTAATCGACAACTACCAAGATGAGACAAAACCTCAGCCGGTCAGAATTGCCAATTTGGGTGGTGATGAACAAGCCCCTGTTTGGCAAATAGTGAATATGTGGCAAGCTAGCCAACCTTTTCGTTTATTAACCCATCATCCGAAAATCGTAGCAGAGGTTGCACAGTTACTGTCGGCTCAAGAATTACGTATTTGGCACGATCAGGTTCAGTATAAACCATCTGGAACTGGTGGGATCACTGGTTGGCACCAAGATTCTCCAGCGTGGCCTAACATTGCACCCAAAACGACACAAATCTCCTCTTGGGTGGCATTAGATAATATCGATGAATCTAATGGCTGTATGAGTATGGTTGTTGGTTCTCATAACTGGGGAGTTGTACGAGGAGTTTTCCCTCACGGTCGAAACTTCGACCAAATGCCTGACGAGTTTGAGGGAATAAAGCTAGAAGTTCGACTGTGTCCTGTCAAAAAGGGATACGTACACTACCACCATGCACTCACCTGGCACGGCTCACATGCAAATGATAGTGGTCAGAAGAGGCGTGCCATTGCCAACCACTATATGACTGAAAAGACAGTTTATGATGAAACTGGTGGTCATATTATGAAGCCTTTTGTAACAGTTAATCATGGTGAAAAGTTAGTCGGAGAAGTCTTTCCGCTCGTTTGGCAAAAATCAACTAATCAAATAAATTAAAAATACCTGAAGTAAATGGAATTCTACCCATGATGACGGAAGAAGAAAAATTTATTGTCGATTTAGAGGGCTACCTCATTATCAAGAATGTATTGACTACTGATGAGGTAAAAGAACTAAATCGGCTAATCGATGAAAGCGACCGAATTGGGCCTCCTAGTACATGGGGGCAACCATTCCAAAATCTGATTGACCACTCCAACATCATGCCATATTTACTGGAGATGATTGGACCTTATGTACGAATAGACCATGACTATGCTATTTTTATGTCTGGTGAAGAGAAACGCGGTGGCTTGCACGGTGGTGAAGACGGAGGTCGACCGGGCGGGCACGAAGGAGATCACTGGTACAAATATCGGGATGGTGTTATCCGTAATGGACTTTGTGTCATGACTTTTAACTTGGCACCAGCCAGACCAGGAGACGGGGGGTTCGCATGTATACCGGGTAGCCATAAAAGTAACTTTACCACAAGTATCCCCCAAGAAGTTCGAAGTTTTGAACGACGAACACACTATGTTCTGCAACCATCTATCGACGCAGGTGATGTACTATTTTTCACTGAAGCCCTAGTTCATGGTACTATGCCTTGGTCTGCCGATCATGAACGTCGTTCTCTTCTTTATAAGTACAGTCCTGGGCATTCAGCTTGGTCTGGCCACTATTACGACCTAAATCGTTATGATAAATTAACGGATAGGCAAAAGTTGATGATGATGCCACCATCGATTGGAAGCCGACCAACAGTAAAATTAGATTAGTACTTGCTTAACGACGATCTTGAATCAAGTTGAGCCTTGTGCTATAATCGAGATTAAAGTAGGAACAGGTTAACTGACTACAAGATGGGGTTGAAAACAAATGTCTAAAGATGCGTTAGGCATGATCGAAACCAAAGGTTTAGTGTGCGCTGTCGAGGCAGCGGATGCGATGTTGAAGGCGGCTAACGTATCCATAGTCGGGTACGAAAAAGTCGGGGGTGGTTTGGTTACTATCATGGTGCGCGGCGATGTCGGAGCTGTCAAAGCAGCCACAGANGCCGGTGCTGAGTCTGCAGCCAAAGTAGGAGAGGTTTTATCGGTACATGTTATACCTCGGCCTCATGGCGAAGTTGAGACTATTCTTCCATCATCCCTTCCACCAACTCCTAGCCGAACCTTAGACCTTTCATCTGTCCAAGAAAATTAGGCGGTGGTGGTAGTCTATCAAGAAGCAAGTTCCTAGTGTTTTTCGATACTGATTCGACGGGCAAGATTGTTCGCTTCTTCTTTTTTTCTCCCGCGACTCACTTTTCTGTTTGATCTTTAGTGAATTTGATGGCTGTACCGTTGATGCAGTAACGTAAGCCNGTCGGCCTTGGTCCGTCAGTGAACACATGGCCAAGGTGGCCATCACAACGTTTGCACGTAACTTCTGTCCTGACCATGCCGTGAGTCAGATCAATTTTCTCATCGATTTTCCCTTTCGATACAACATCGTAGAAACTTGGCCAGCCACAACCCGAGTCATATTTAGTACTGGACAAAAATAGTTTGTTTCCACACCCTGCACATCTGAAGGTTCCGTTGCCCAAATTTTTCATTTCATTGGAAAATGGACGCTCTGTTCCTTTCTGACGTAAAATTAGGTATTCCTGTGTTGTGAGTTTTTCTCTCCACTCTTGGTCGGTTAAAATCAACTTGTCATTCTCACTTGCTTTAGGTTCTCTAACATTCAAGTTATTTTGCTTCTGATGAATAGGAAGTTTTTCTTTTTTGACAGTTTTATCTTCAGATGTAACTGATAACTCGGGTGATTGCTTCTGGCAAGAAGTACAAATAATCAGCCAAAAGGAGAAAACGAGCAAAAATAGTTGAATAGGCATTGCTAAATCTCAATCATTGTTTTTACAATATATCTAATTATTTGTTTTTGTAGTATAAATAGGGCTACGTCCAAACGATGCAATTTCAACCTCCGGAATGGCACGACCGGTTAACATCAACTAACACTGTGCTATGCGATCGTTTCTTACAGGATAATTCCTTGCCAGACGGATTCATCTTGGCTGCGCATCATCAAACGTCTGGTAGAGGTCGACTCGGCCGAAGTTGGAAAACATCGGATAGTAAAAATCTGACTTTTTCGTTTTTGTTGAAGTCAATTAATAATTTTCACCAGATCACAGCATTACCGATGGCAGTTGCTATCTCCGTTGCCTCTGCGCTAGAGTACCACGGTTTGAATGTTCAGACAAAGTGGCCTAATGACTTATTAATCAAAAAACGGAAAATTTGCGGAATTCTAGCCGAGCGACCACATCCATCGTCGATTGTGGTCGGTGTGGGGGTGAATATCAATATGACACTAAAGGAAGCAAGCTCAATTGACCAACCCGCCACCTCATTTTTTATTGAAACTGGCCGCAAACTATCCGTCCAATCTTTTTTGGAGCATCTACTTCCAATACTAGGTGATTGGATCCGAAAATGGCGAATAGATGGATTTTCAGCACTCCATGGAGCCTGGCTAGACCGTTGTTTTAACTTAGGACAACAAATTGAAATCGGAGACGGAAGCCGCCGAAAAATCGGAATTTTAACCGGCTTTGGCTCTGCAGGACAATTGAAGCTACTGGAAGATAATGGCCAGCAAGTCGAAATTTGGTCTGGAGACCTCAGGGCCTAAACTGCTAAGAGATCAATGCTAACGTGTCTCCTGCTGCCACCTGGTCACCTGGGGACACCGAAAATTCGGCTAAAGTTCCACTAGTAGTAGCAGAAATTGGCATCTCCATCTTCATTGCTTCCAGTACGAGAATGCTATCCCCTTCTGAAACAGCTGCACCCGGATCCACCAAAAAACGAATAACCTTCCCAGGCATCTCGGCAGAGACCACAGTCGCTTGTTTATCTACAGCCTCGTTTTGTGGCGTTCCATCGCTATTTTCACTATCACCTAGCTCTACTTGGAATGTCTTGCCATTTACGACTGCAGTAGTTCCATCAATTGAAACAGAATAATTTTGACCGTTGACTTTGAGATTATAATTAGCTCGACCATCAGTTGGTATGGAAGGAGTAGGCTCTTCGGCTCTCTCGACCTTACGCACTCCGATTTCAGCTTTGCCTTGTAAAAAGGCTAACCCCTTATCCGTACAAGTGGCAACTATAAAAATATTTTCGTCAGTTGGTTCAAGCCCATACTCTTCGAGCTGTTGCCGAGCTACTGTTATGCCTTTTTCGGGGTCAGCATCGTTTCGTTCCAGTGGAGATTGACTAGTTGGCTCCAATGATAATTGCTCTGACGCAATCTTGATAATCTCTGGATCCGGAGGAACTGGAGTTTTGCCAAAATACCCCAAAACCATCCGACCGTAAGTATCAGCGATTCGCTTCCATGGACCGAACATCACATTATTGAATGATTGCTGAAAATAGAATTGCGAAACAGGTGTTACCGAAGTTCCATAGCCTCCACGTTCAACCACTTCCCTCATTGCTTTGATCATGTCAGGGTATTTGTCCATGATGCCATTATCTCGCAACATTTGCGTGTTTGCCGTTAAAGCACCACCTGGCATAGGGCTCCAAGGAATCATAGGTTCGACGGCAACCGCTTCTGGCGGTAGAAAATAATCTGCCATGCACTCTTTGAACACTTCTTCAGCTTCTCTCACCTTATCAATATCAATATCAAGATCAAATTTTGAACCTCGCAAAGCATGCCACATAACTAACAAATCAGGTTGACAGGTTCCTCCAGAGCAAGGTGCTAAAGACAAATCAATAGCATCAGCTCCCGCTTCGAGGGCGGCTAAATTAGCGGCTACGCCAATACCCGCGGTTTCATGTGTATGAAAGTGGATGAACGTGCCTTCGGGCAACATTTTTCTGGCCCTTTTGATTGTTTCACCAACTTTAGATGGGACCGCTGTGCCCGAAGCATCCTTGAAACATACTGAATCATACGGAATCCCAGCATCTAAAATCTGACGCAAGGTTTGTTCATAAAAGTCGGCATCATGTGCCCCCTCACATCCTGGGGGTAATTCCATCAAAGTTACACAGACTTGGTGCTTAAGACCAGCATCGACAATGCANTGACCAGAGTAAATCAGGTTATTGACNTCGTTGAGCGCATCAAAATTACGAATGGTTGTNATACCATGCTTTTTAAAGAGGTCAGCGTGNAGTTTGATTATNTCACTCGGCTGTGACTCCAAACCAACTACATTAACCCCTCTAGCGAGAGTTTGCAGATTAGCATCCGGCCCAGTAGTAGAGCGGAATGCGTCCATCATGGCGAAGGCATCTTCGTTACAGTAAAAGTAAAGAGACTGGAATCTAGCACCACCACCTGCTTCAAAATAATCAATACCAGCATCGCAGGCAGCCTCGACTGCTGGCAAAAAATCTTGGGTGAAGACACGCGCCCCATATACGGATTGAAATCCATCCCGAAAGGCTGTGCACATAAAACGAACTTTTTTCTTACTCACTTTATCAGTCCTGTTTTGATTAATCTATGTTACCAATTTTGACCAGAGAAACCCCGCGGCTACAGCTGAGCCTATTACCCCAGAAACATTGGGTGCCATAGCATGCATCAGAAGAAAGTTTTGTGGATCTTCTTTTTGTCCAACCTGTTGAACCACACGAGCTGAATCAGGAACAGCCGANACACCCGCTGCCCCTATTAGAGGATTAATTTTATCTTTCAGAAACAGATTCATAACTTTAGCAGCTAACACACCACAAGCAGTAGCAACCGCAAAAGATAACGCACCTAAGAAGAAAATTAACAACGACTGTTTGGTCAAAAAGGTTTGGGCTTGTGTTGAACATCCAACTGAGAATCCAAGTAGAATAGTCACTATGTCAATCATCGAAGTTCGAGCAGTTTCAGCTAGACGTTCGGTTACTCCACTCTCCTTAAGCAGATTACCAAAGAACAACATTCCAATTAGGACCACTGCACTAGGAGCGATCATAGTACAGATCAAAAAAGCAACTATTGGGAAGATGATTTTTTCTCTTTGGGAGACTTCGCGTGGTGGCTTCATGCGGATTAACCGCTCATCTCNCGTTGTCAGTAGCCTCATCACTGGTGGCTGAATGACTGGAACCANGGCCATATAAGAGTAAGCAGCGATAGCAATTGCGCCTAGAAGATGAGGAGCTAGTTTAGAGGAAAGAAAAATAGCCGTTGGGCCATCAGCTCCTCCGATTATACCAATGGCCCCAGATTCCATCGGCGAAAAGCCTAGATAAAGTGAACCTATAAAAGTTAGGAAAATGCCCAGCTGTGCAGCAGCTCCTAGTAATACNAACCTAGGGTTAGACAACATGGTTGAAAAGTCAGTCATAGAACCAATGCCGAGAAAAATGAGCGGTGGAAATACACCTTGACTAACNCCAAAGTATATGTAATTTAGAACACTACCTGAGTCGTAAACACCCATCCCTGACGGAATATTACCAACTATTACACCAAAACCAATGGGTAGCAACAGGAGTGGCTCGTAGTCTCTTCTAATAGCCAAAAAAACGAAAATCACACCAACAAGAATCATAACTAGATTCCCGATGGACAGTTTAGCCGTGGTTGTTAGGAACTCCGAAAGAATTGTCATTTTTTTTGCCGAATATGAAGAATATAGCCAACAGCCGCAGCAATTTCGTTTGCAGAATCCTCACTAGACGTTGGAGTTGGCTTGTTAGAATGAGATTGAACACTAGTTGAATGTGTATGATGGACGACAGGTGGCAAGAAACGGTTAAGGGTAGGAAGGAATCGAGGTAAAAGAGCAATGAAGACGCTAACAACCGTCAGTGCAACAAAGACGATAGTCATACCTGCCAAGGCGGTTTCCCACCCCTGACCTTCCGCTATTTGTTGGAAATCAAAATTAATATCGTTCATTTCACTTATTTTATCATAGGCCTTGCTCTTTTCGTAGTCACAAAGTTGACATAATTGGCTTAATTACGCAAAGAAAAAACGACTCCTCTTATTACTTCGTTTTTCAGTACCTATGAAAATTCACTTTTACCAATAGCCTGTTTAATTTGTTCAGGTCGCACCAAAATACGAGACCAATCTGAAAGTATTACTGATATACTTTTGTTATCTTCTATGTTATTCCATATCATTTCTTCTAACTCTGATGAAATATGGGGATGGCGAAAGTATGCTTGAAACCAGATGCTAAACTGTTTGATTTTTTCGGTGTGCTTTGTGAGAGCCCAGAAACGAATTTGGCAAAAGTCGAGCCCTTCCTCAATTTCAACTAAGTCAAGGGTAACGATGCGTGGAAACCTAGTCAGTGAACGAATCGATTGACTCAATAAATTATGATCATCTAGATAAGTAATTTCCGGCAAGATGTCGAAATGGATTTGGTATTGATGGGCATGAACTGGTGGTTTGTCTTTACTTGCAACTTTCATCATTGCTCTAGGTATCGGTTGAGGCGTCGGAGCGCATCTCCGTTATCAATCACAATTTTGGCCTCTTTAATCGATTGTTGAGGGGTTGAATATAAGCCCAATAGATAGTTAATTATACCTGTATTCAAAATGAGTCGATCGTAAATTTCGCCTTTTTGGCCACTCAAAGCTGCAATNCCTGCTTCAGCAAAACCTTCTGCTGTCACCTGAACAGACCGCGGGTTTGTTCGATAGTGAAATCCATAGTCAGCTGGATTGATATCCATTGAGAAATCGACGCGCCCTCCTCTTGTGTAACGAAAACCCTCTGAGTGATTAATAGAATTTCGCTCCGATGTAGATGGTTTTGAAATACGCATTGCATACTGACACGAGCCTTCCTCTCCCTTAATTGCCAGAGCAGCTGTTACTCCTCTCTCTTCTGCTAACTGTAACAATTTTTTTTCGTAACCACTATGATAGTAGCCAATTACCATGGAATTAGACCGTCTAGCAGAAAACAGACGCTGGATTTTTTCTGTAGCTGCCCAAGGAGGCCGTTTTTTGATTTCAGATCGTAGGCGTCTCAGGTGATAAGCTTTTGGTGCATATTCTCTCTGGCTAACATAAGCGAAACCAATAGATGAGTCTTCTAAGAAATGTTTTGCCTGGTTTAACGTATGATTAGTTTTTCCACCTAGTGTGTGTAAAATTTGTTCTTCAGTTATCCCATTTTTGGGTGGCATAAAATCAACACCATGCAGAACCGTTTGCTGACCTAACGCAGATCGAATCGCTGCTATAAAAAGAGCCGAGCGAAAGTGCCGAGTTGCCCCATCAAAAGGTAACCCGAAATGAGTTAAGTCTGTCAGATTAACTCTTTGGATTTGGTCCTCGTGATAAACCGAATCCAGATAAGCAGCCATTTCGTCAGAAGATTCGAGATTCATACGCTGTCCGATAATTACTGCAGCTTTTAACGATGGATGCAAATTATCAGACAAAACCGATTGACAAGTATCAAAAGCTCTATTATAAGGTAAATGTTGGCCAGCCAAAATTCGTTTTAAAGATTTAACCGCAATAGCAGTAGCTGAATTAGGTATAGAGATCTCTCTGTTTGGATTCAGCAAGAATCGTAGCTCAGCGGGCGCACACTGATCAAATTCTGGTTCAAATTTGGCCATGGCTTCTTCTTCAGTTACGGACCAGCGTGTTTCGGGCGGAAAATGTCGGCGTATTGTCATTGCGGCACAAAATGCTCCCATTTGTGCCATAGTTGCTCGCTGTGGCAAAGGTAAATGTCCTTTCAGCGACTGCAAAATGGCATCTAAGACCAACGAAGGCTGAAGCAAATCATCTGCTTTTAGGCCTAGTGGACGGCTTAGATGTGGGCCAGTACAAACCCTAGCCTGTGCTTCTAGTAGTATCTGGTTCACTTTTGATTATTTCTTATTGCTCATTTTCTATTTGGTTAAATAAATTTTAAACGGCACTATGCTACCAGAAGAAGTAAAGACATTCAACTATGATACAAACAAAAGATAAGTCAAAAAGTAAAAAGGTGAGAATCCCTTTCTAAGCTCACAGGCAACCTAAAATTATTTGACAGCTAGCTGTAATTCATGTAGACTCAAGGGTTGGCCGGAATATCAGTGAAATTTCGGCAAATTAAACCTGTAAACACAAAAAATAACTGCTGTTAAATAAGACAAATTAACATTAGATGGAACTGTATCTTTAGAATAAACAAAAAGCCTTTCTGGCACAAAGAAAATGAAGGGATATACCGATGAAACTAACATTTGCCGAACATCTTAGAGAATTTAGAGCCGAAAAGAAGATGAGTTTAAGGGAATTGGCGGAACTACTCGGCGTGAGCCATACTCTAATCGGTTTGATTGAAACAAACAAGCGAAAAGCGTCAAATAAATTTATCAGAAAGTTTGCCAAGTATAGCGGGAAGGACCCTAAATTACTTGAATTTATTGCTAATCCGATGCCACTTTCGTATAAACAAAGTATCTACGAAAGTGAAGGTGCTCCTAATTTCCTAAAAGAAAATTGGGCCCAAGAAACTATTGATGGCAAAGACCATATAGACGAACTTTGTCTTTCTCTTTTTCGAGAAATTGAATTCAGAAATATGCCCGAAGACTTAATTTATTACCGTCGTTTAATAAGTTCCTTAGAGAATATGACTGATCGGCCTGTAGTAGAGTGTTGGGGTAAATTCTATAATGCCTTTTTGATGGAAAAAGAAGTTGGGCCAGAATTGTCTCTTCGTACTTTTCAGGATTTGTATGCTCGCTTAGTGAATGAGCCCTCGCTACAAGACACCCTCTATTTGCGACTACAGACCTGCTTCAAGATGGGTCAAATGAATCAAAAACTTGAAGCTTTTGAAGAAGCAATTCAACATTTCTTACAAGCAAGGAAAATTAGTGAGCAACTGAAAGACAGTGAAAGCCTTGCTATGTCATATTACCTTACTGGTAATGCTTATCAGTCAAATGGAGACCGAGAAACGGCAATTCAAAGTTTCTTAGAAGGTCTTTCCATTGATGGGCCCCACCAACATATTCGAGCAAAATTACTACTTTCCTTAGGAATATTATATCGAGAATTAGGCCGTTTCCCAGAAGCAGTGGACCGGATGAAAGATGCTGTGAAACTTTGGAAATTGAAGGCAGTTAATGACTCTATCAGTCTAGCTCAAACTCATCAGGAAATGTCGGCAACATATTACCAAGAAGGAATCAATTACGAAGCAGCCCTTGATTATGTACACCGTTCCTTAATTATTTTCACGCGACTAGAGCAAGAATCAAGCTCTTCGATTGCAAAGATGGGTGTTGTCAAATCCAAACTATTGAAGTCGGCGATTTTTGTAAATAGTAACCAACTAGAACGAGCTACCCATAATTTGATAGCTATTATTCAAGACTATCACCAACTAACCAGTATTGACTTGAGCGAGGCCAATAACATCATGCGAGAAGCACATGAGTTATTGGGACTAGTCTATGAAAAAGGTAAACATTGGGTTAAAGCAGAAGAGTCATACAGAAGAATAGCTCACTATCCGAGTACCAGCGAAAGTGGTTCACTGCATGGGCGCCTACGAGTCTTCATCAATCTGCACAATTTATATAACAAGAAAAGCAANACAGCTGAAGCTATCTCAATGCTGATGCAAGCTGACGCACTGGTTGGAAATTTTGATCACTCTAATTTTGATTTGTTNGCTTCAGTAATTGAACTACGTCTTCTTCAAGGCAATGTAGCGTTTAACCAAGGTAGTACTCAAGAAGGTGTAAAGTATCATCTCGATGCTTGTGATCTAAGTCGAAATTNTGACACGACACACTTACTTCGTAAATCTTTGGAGTCAATTAGGGATCAGATCCGAACCCTTCACACTAATGGTAATGAAATTTTCGCATTAGCTCTATACAACACCATAACTTCTTGGGTAAAGCAGAACGGTCTTGAAAATTTATCTGTAGATATCCAAGGCTGCAAAGATTTGTTTGACCAGATATAAGTCCAATTTTGCGGAAAAATTGGATGATAAAATGTAAATTGCTTGGAAAATGGTCTAATCTCCTGTCTATGCTTTCAACAAATAGCAGTATTCAGATACTTAGGAGGTTAGAGACCCTGGAGAACTGTGTCATCAGACAACAGACTCGGTTACGAAGTTGACCAGATCCGTCGAAGAAAAGAACGTCGGTTCCAATTAAAAGTCTTCGTATCTTGGTCGATTTTATTTTTCTTTTTGTTGTTTCTCTTNAGTGGGCTAGANATAAGTCTNTTTGGTCTCGTCATTAAGACTATTACTCTCGACTTAGAGTTCATTAAGCGTTCAGGACCAGACATTGGCCGAGGTATGATCATCACCATAACTTTATCCGTTTCTTCAATTACATTGGCCAGCATGCTAGCTCTACTGAGTGCTCTAGGGCGTATGTCTAGAATCCCATTAGCTTATGCCACGTCTACCTTTTATATATCTCTGGTACGAGGAACACCACTGTTATTACAAATTTTCTTTCTCTTTTTTGCCTTACCTCAGATTGGGATTCGCCTGGGTCCAATGACAGCTGGGATTTTGGCGTTAGGCTTGAATTACGGTGCATATATGGCGGAGATCTTTAGAGCTGGAATTGAGGCCGTCGACGTTGGACAAAAGGAGGCTGCTTACGCTTTGGGCATGACTAACGGTCAAACTTTACGTAGAATCGTGTTTCCCCAAGCTTTGCGATTAATTATTCCACCGATCGGGAATCAGTTTGTTGCTATGCAAAAAGATTCTGCGCTGATTTCCACCGTCGGTTTTGTGCATGAAATCCTATGGAGAGCAGGAAAACATGGTCGTCGTGATGCTCGACAACTCGAAGCCCTTTTAGTTGCGGCAGTATTCTATTGGGCTTTGACCATCATTTTTTCAACATTTCAATCTCGAATTGAAGATAAATTTTCAAAGAGTGTTCGAAAATGACACCTTGGAACCATGCAGATTATAGCCCGATGATATCTGTGAAAAACATAGAAAAGTTCTTTGGTACATTACACGTACTAAAACAGGTTTCTTTCAGGGCAGAAACTGCAGAAGTAGTCTGCGTAATTGGTCCGAGTGGTTCTGGGAAAAGTACATTACTCCGGTGTATTAATTTTTTGGAGCAACCTCACGGTGGTACAATTCAAATTGATGGTGTAAAGATCACAGCACATGCAGATGAAAGTACTAATGTGAATCAAGTCCAAGCCCTACGAGCTAAAACGGGCATGGTATTTCAAACATTTAATTTGTTTACCCATCGGACTGCTCTAGAAAATATAATTGAGGCTCCAGTTTTATTAAGGCAAATGAAAAAAAATACTGCTAATGAGTTAGGCCTGCAATTATTAGAAAAAGTGGGGCTGGCTGATAAAAAAGATACTTACCCTTCACGATTGTCAGGTGGTCAGCAGCAACGGGTCGCAATTGCCAGGGCTTTGGCCATGCAACCAAAGGTAATGCTATTTGATGAGCCAACCTCTTCCTTAGACCCTGAACTAATTGCGGAAGTCCTCGATGTTATGCGACAATTAGTCAATGAGGGAATGACAATGATTATTGCTACACACGAAATGGATTTTGCCCGTCGAGTTGCTAACAAAGTTATATTTATCGATCAGGGAAGGATAGTTGAATATGGCCCACCCGAACGATTGTTCAATGACCCTCAGGATCCNCGAACGGCTCAGTTTTTGTCTGCCATTTAGTATATAAATTGTTAAATTGATTAAGATGTTGGTTCCTATGATCCTGTATAGAAAACTGAATTTTTCCTATTCGATTCCTGTAATGCTCGTCCTACTGATGATTTTACCTATCTACCTTTCGGCTCAAGATAAAGACCGACGAGTTAGAATTAGGGAGCTTGGCTACGAAATTGGCATTTATTCTCCTGGTCCTTACAATGCTATTACTGACGTGGAAGGGGTACGTGTAGGGCATGTGACACTAAANAGAGGTAGTGATGTCAGGACNGGCGTAACCGCAGTCATTCCCAACTCAGACATGGATACCTATTCAGTGGTTGGAGCAGCCTTTACCATCCATGGAAATGGCGAAATGACCGGCATGTCTTGGACGAATGATTCGGGTTACATTGAATCCCCAATCATGCTAACTAACACCTTATCAGTGGGGGCAGTACATGAAGGAGTTGTTCGCCATCTAAAATATATCTCATTACCAATCGTAGGAGAATGCTATGATGGTTATTTGAACGACATTCGTGGTCTACATGTTCGACCGGAACATGCAATAGAAGCTATTGAGACAGCAACAGTAGGTCCTGTTGATGAAGGGTGTGTTGGAGCTGGAACAGGCATGCGTTGCTATCAGTTTAAGTCTGGTATAGGGACAGCATCTCGCCAAATCCCACACGACCAAGGGGGTTATATGGTGGGTGTGTTGGTTAATGCTAATGGAGGACGCCGCCATCAACTTCGGATTGATGGTGTACCAGTTGGCCAAGAAATTCCAGACCTACTTCCTTTTCAAGGCAAAGATGGTTCCTTCATTATCGTGATTGCGACCGACGCACCGCTAACACATCGACAACTTCGACAACTTTGTTTACGAGCAACTCATGGACTAGCTAGAACTGGAACACCAAGCACTATGAGCAGTGGAGAATTTGTTATAGCCTTTTCGACAGCCAACAAAATTCCACGCCAGACTGACAATAAAGTATTATCGTTAAGCATGCTCCAGAACCAAAACCTAGATGTCCTCTATCAGGCAGTGATTGAGTCTACCGAGGAAGCCATTTATAACGCGATGACTATGGCAACAACCAGCGTCGGTAAGAAAGAAAGAATCGTGCATGCCATTCCAATTGATCGGCTTCAAAAAACCATGAAGAAGTATGGATACTAAAGAAGGAGCTCAATTTATATGAATGAAAATGACCAAAAATATTGTTTTGAATCTGAGGGGTACCTAATCGTTGAACAGCTGTTATCGGAAGATGAAATTAGATCTTGCCAAAATGAAATCCGGACTCTACATCAGAAAGCCAAAGGTTATTTTGAAACTGGGGATCAGCGGGCGGGCTGTTTCCAGCTCGAGCCTTATATGAATTCAGAAAAAACAGATGAATCGCAACCAAATGATTATCCAGTCTTGCGAAAAGTTGAGCGAACAGGACATCTTTCGACTGTTTTTTTTAATTTGGCAAGACACCCGAAGTTAGTTCAAACTGTACGGAATCTGATCGGGAGAGACGTGTTGCTTTTCCGCAGCACACTGATGTTCAAGCCAGCTTTTCACGGGTCTGCTCACGGTTTACACCAGGACTCTGCGTATTGGCCGATGAACCCACCTTCTCTAATAACAGTTAGCATTGCTCTCAATGATGCTACACCTGAAAACGGTTGTTTGCAAGTAATTCCTAAAAGTCACCGATGGGGATTACAAGATTGGGGACGAATTTCACGTCGACATGACGAGCCACTAACCGACCGGGCTGATATTGATCTGTCAAACCAAATCCACGTACCCTTAAAAGCTGGTAGTGCATTGTTTTTCCATAGTTTAATGGTTCACGGTTCATCAGCTAACCAGTCTCCAAACTCACGTAATACAGCCTTATATGCCTATTTCCCACCGTCGGTCAGGATGAATAGTAGTGGTCAACGCACATTTGAAGTGATTTCTGGTTTTGGTGGTAAATCCGAGGTTACATTAACAGCAACCGCGGAATAGATTAGTAGTCGTAGAAACAGCAAAAATAAAAATGCTGCAACAAACATTACACTTACTTTTCGAATTCATCAAAACCCCGATAGGAAATTGGACGGTGCTTGGTTTAACTTTGGTGATAATATTGGCGGTTTTATATGATCGAAATCGTCAAATCCCTGGATTGTCTGTCGAACAAATCATCGAAGATACATGGTTTGTCACGCGCGACGACAATCGAAAACTAGCAATCTTCATTTCTTTGGAATTCACTAATAATGATGGCGGACCTGCACGTCTGTCTACGTGTAGACTAAGTGGTTACAAGCCTAAATCCCCACCAGATCAGCTAGTCCTAGAAGGATTTGACAAGGCCGTCGAACTTGATTTTCCAACCTATGACTTTTTCCAGCCTGACGAAGAATTCATCGTCAATCCCTATACGAAGCAGAAAATGTGGGTCTATTTTGAGTCTGGTATGATCACCATGACCGGAATGCTTCGTACCCAGTTGGTAGTAAAAGATGAAAGAAATAAGCGAAAGGCTTTGCAGGTTACTATCCCACGGAATATGGCGCAAGTCCTAATCTACCGTGAGGATGCATACCGGCAGATTTAGATGATGAGGCTAGAATGATAATCGTTAACGCGAGCCAAATGCGTCAGATTGATCAGCAAACTATCCAAGAAGTTGGTATCCCAGCCCTAGTCTTGATGGAAAATGCAGGAAGAAAAATGGTGGAAGTCATTCAGCAACAACTACCAAGAGAACGAAATTTTGGTGTAATTATTGGCAAAGGTAATAATGGTGGGGACGGATTAGTTATAGCCCGTTATTTGGCCCATTTAGGCCGAACTGTTACAGTCTATTTAGTTTCGGGTGCACATGATTTTACATCTTCTGCTCAAGTTAATTTTAAAATTGTCCAAAACTTGGGGTTACCAATTGTTGATATAATGCGAACTCTACCAGTCTTTGATCATGATGTCTTGGTCGATGCAATTTTTGGTATTGGTTTGAGTCGACCCATTGAAGGCCATACAGCTAAGGTGATTCAAACAATCAATAAATCCAACGCTAAGATAGTTTCGATCGACGTCCCATCCGGTTTAAATACTGATACCGGGCAGCCATTAGGCGAAACTGTAAAAGCTAACCTCACAATTACAGTGGGCCTGAATAAAATTGGTCTAGTAGTTGAACCAGGAGCAACGCTAGCCGGACAAGTTCGAGTCGTAGATATTGGTTTCCCATCTGCCGTTATCGAACAGCAAAAGATTAGTACTTATAAGACTCATTTAACCGACCTATTATTTCCGACACGTTCGGCTAATAGCCATAAAGGCAAATTCGGTCGAGTTTTTGTACTCGCAGGGTCAGCCGGGATGACGGGAGCCGCCACGCTAACCAGCAGTGCTGTTCTGAAGTCAGGGGCAGGCTTAGTGACTGTTGGTATACCTCAGAGCTTAAATAATATCATATCTGTAAAATTGACTGAAGCAATGACATTACCACTTCCCGACACGGAAACTGGAAGCCTGAACTTATCAGCAGAGCCAGCAATTTGTGCTCACATTAATCAAAAAGAAACTATCATTGCTATTGGTCCAGGTTTATCACAAAACCCAAAAACCGTTGCCTTGATACATCAACTGGTACATTCTCTTAATCAGCCATTAGTAATTGACGCTGATGGTCTCAATGCCTTGGCCAAGTCAGTTGACTCGTTGTCGATATTATCGAGTGCCAATAATCGTCAGTTAGTGATTACACCTCATTTAGGTGAAATGTCTCGACTTATTGACCGACCGATTAGTTTTATTATCGAAGACCCAATTGCTGTAGCTACAGAATTTGCTCGGTACCACCAGTTGACAGTGGTTCTAAAAAGTGTTCCTGTCACCATAGCAAGTCCAGATGGTCAGGTTTGGCTAAATTCAACTGGGAATTCTGGTCTTGCCACGGCTGGCTCAGGGGATGTTTTAACTGGTGTGATCGCTGGTTTTATGGCCCAAGGCCTCACAGCCACACAATCAGCTGTAACAAGTGTCTACCTCCACGGTTTAGCTGGAGACCTAGCAGCTGAACGCCTTGGGGAGCACAGTCTAATGGCAACTGATATTCTCAATGAATTACCAAAAGCCATAAAAGAAACCATTCGGAACCAAGAGCAGCAAAATACTTCATGAATCGATTCTTTGTTATCTATTTAATTTCAGCAAACTTTTTTTGTACCTCGGCTGGCCAGGGAACTGAAGAAGTCCTAATTACAGGTAAGAAGGGAGCATGTTTTAGTCGAAAATCTGGCCAATGGTCATCCAAAATATCGAAATTAAATCCTTATTGGTACTATAGCTGGGAGCGCGAATCGATAAAAAAAGGCCCCCGCAATATTGAATTTGTTCCTATGTTTTGGGGCAAATGGTTCAAAGATGAAGACATTGATTACCTAATCAAATTAAAAAACAAAAACCAAATTAAGTTTATATTAGGCTTCAATGAGCCCGATAGCCGAAGTCAGTCGAATATGTCTGTTGATGAAGCGATTGCTCTTTGGCCCAAATTAGAGACTATTGGCTTACCTTTGGGCTCGCCTGCTACTGTTAACCCAGAAAACCAATGGATGATAGATTTTATGAACAAGGTAGATCAGCTTGGCCTCCGAGTTGACTTCATCTGTGTCCACCATTATGGAGGAAGAAGTGCTCAAGGATTAATGAAAAACTTGATCGGCTCTACAAGAAATACAATCGGCCAATTTGGATTACTGAATTCGCTCTTGCTGATTGGGACGCAAAATCAGTTGAAGAGAGCAGGCATACTGAGGAGGATGTATTAGAATTTATGAGAAATGTTCTTCCTGCTTTGGAGCGTTTGGATTACGTTGCTAGATATGCTTGGTTTTCTGCCAAAACAACAAACCGAGCGCTCGGCCGAGCTGCACTTTTCGACGAAAATAATCGATTAACTACTTTAGGTCGTCATTATGCTTCTTTCCAAGCGACAGAAGAGAAACCCAACGACTAGTATAATAGGATGAATCAACAAAATCAGGAACGTTTTTGGACTGTCAAAGGCATTAATCTTTTTCAGCATTTACCAGCTAAAGCCATTCGAGAAAGAACGCTCAAGACAATAGAATTAGACCGTTACCAACCAATTCACCACGCTGATGAGCTAGGTGAGATTGTTTATCTGGTAGAGGTCGGAAGAGTTAAATTACAATCTCCAGCTGAAGGTAGTATTTTTGATGATGAATCCTCAGAGGAACAGGAGCATACTATCAAAACAGAACTGGAAACCAAAGCGGTCATTGAAGCAGGAGACGTTTTGGGGGAGCGTCCGATTTCAAACGAATTACAAGGAGCCATTACTGCTGAAAGCATAGATCCCGTTCGGTTATTGATAATACCCTTATGGGAGTTTAACCTGCTATTGAAAAAGTATCCCACCCTTAATCTGTGGGTTCGCAAGCTTTTATTTAGAAAAATCTACTACCCACTTGATTGTGTGATTGAACGATCTGTTTCGTCTCGTTTGGCTTTTTTTTTGATTAAGCAAGCTGCGATGAATGGCAGAATTGAGAATGGGATTTTGCACGGGAAACTCGATTTTTTTCGTACTCAAATTGCTCGGCTCTTGGGTACAAATGTTGGACTAATAGATCAGTATCTGTCAGAACTTGACTATCGCCAGATTATCAAACTTCGATGGCGAAAATTTTCCATTCTGGATCAATGGAAATTAAAGAAAGTCGCAGATAATCGATGGGAAGAACTAGTAATAACGAAAACCGAGGAACCAGACGATCTCAGTATTTTGATGAATCCGCAGTCTTTACCAGATACTACCAATGATGTAACCAGAAGAGATGATTGAAGTTTTATAGATTTCTATTGTTTTGGATTAAAGTGAAGAGATTTTCCAGTCATCTGATCATTTTTATCTGTTTGTTTGCTCTATTTGGATTTTGTCTACTGTCAAGTTGGGCTAGCCAAAGTTATGTTAGTTATGATGATGTTTATGCTTTAAAAATTGAGTGGCCTATTTTTGGGAATATTTCTATTGAAGGGGTTAGTAGTAACCAGATTGAAATTGAAACAGTTTCGGCCGACAAAAGTGAAATCGATCCAAGTTTCAATGAATCCTTGAAGATTGATAAGGTTGACGATGTCGTTCACGTGAGTTTAAACACAGATTATTCACTCACTGAGCTAGGCTTAAAGATTCAAACGCCACCTGATTTATCAATTATTATTAAATCTATCGCCGGTGATATCTTTTTGAATCAGTTAAGGGGAAATGTCAATATCCAGTTGCAAAAAGGAGATATTAATCTTCAAAAGACCACGGGCCAGTATAAAATTAATCTATTAGAGGGAAAAATCAACGGCCATATACTTCTCAATGAAGGCGAAAATCTCTTTTCTACTCGATTAGGTGATATTGATTTAAAAGTATTGGATCAACAAGCTGCAGGATTAACCCTCAATGCTCCCAATGGTAATATCACCCTGGATTTACCTGATGGTTTTTTGGCTAGTTTTGAAATTTGGCAAGGAGAAAAACAATCTCGGTTTTTATCCAATGTAGAAGTGGAAACCGACCATTTAGTTTCTTTGAAGACAGGTGAAAAGGGTAAAATCAAACTTTCACACGAGCCAATGATCCGAAAAACTGAGAAAAATCAAATAGATAGACAGCCCAAGAATCAAGATTGGAAACCTAAATTGAAATTTTTTCCTACTCCTGTTTTAGACTTTAACCGAGTCAATGGTTGGGTATTAGGCGGAAATACAACAATTCACAAGCGTAATCAGCCATCGCGTAAATACTGGATCAGCTTGACTTTATCCATGACACGTTTATTTGGTGGTGGGGGAAATCATCGACCATTTTATCATCAGTTAGGTGTCAAGCAGACTTGGAGATGGAAGAAAGACCGCTTACCATCGATCACGGCAGGTTTACTTGTTTACAGAGTAGCCGACATAATTAGTAATGACGTTGGTCAATTTGATTATCAAGAGTTGCTGGATGCTAGTATCTGGGGTATTGTGGCTTTAGATTACTATGAACGGACAGGTGGGCAAGTGTGGCTAACGCAGCAGTTTTCGCCAGCGTGCTTTCTTGAATTAACTCTCACTGACGAAAGTCATGGTAACCTGAATAAGTATACTGACTGGAGCCTGATAGATAAATCTCGGCCCAAGAGAGGTAACCAACGGATTCAGTCAGGGGACCTACAATCGGCAACTTTAACCTTTTCACTAGATACTAGAAATGACAAACAAACGCACACTAGATTCTTTCGGGATCGATTCCTTCCAAGTCCAACACCCACAACAGGGTGGTTAGGTTGCGCAACTGTTGAGAAGACGCACCAGTCAATGGTTGAGGATCTTGATTTTACAAAATTGATTCTACGGTTGACTCGCTATAATCAAATTGGGAAGAATCAGGCATTCAATCTGAGATGGCAGGCAGGCTTATTATCTGAAGTAGATTATTTACCACAAAGATTATTTTATTTGGGAGGATTAAACCTACGAGGTTTTCAACCGCGTAGGTTCGTTGGAACTCGATTGGTTGCGTACAATATAGAGTATGCTTACTTACACCCGAAGCGTATAATGGGCTATGCGTTCTCGGATGGTGGTTATGTTTGGTATAAGAAAGAACATCGGCTGGCACAGTATGGTCTATCATTAGGTTTAGGTGCTGGGATATTGACACAGGAAGGGCAAATTCGAGTTGAAGTGGCGATTCCTTTCTCAGGTTTTTATAGCAAAGACAACTGGTTTAACTCCCCTCGTTACGCCCTGCGAGTTAATCAGTCTTTCTGACAGGTAAAAATGGTCTTTTCTATTCATATAAAACTCAAACAAAAAATTAGTAACGAAGCAATTTCGTTTGAGTTTTGGGATTAATTCTCAAAAATATAAAATGACAAATACCCCTTTTAGAGACAAATAACATGAAAATTGTAACTGGATCAGAAAAAATTGGCGTTGGGATAATCAGCTTTGCTCATGGACATGTCAATACGTATTGTAGTAAGTTGGCAAACTTTGATGATGCTAACATCATCATTTGTTGGGATGATAACCAGAATCGAGGAAAAACCTCAGCAGATCGATTTGGCATTCCTTATACTCCTCACGTGGAAGATGTTATTAATCACCCAAAAGTTGATGCTATAATTGTTACTTGTGAAACAAATCGACATGCTGAAATGGTGGTTGCTGCAGCAAAAAGTGGTAAGGATATTTTGTGTCAAAAGCCAATGGCACTGACTCTTAGTGATTGTGATCGTATGATCAACACAGTAGAAAAGAGCGGAGTTCGCTTTATGATGGCCCACCAAATGCGAGAAGATCCAGCTAACAAAAAGATGAAAGATTTAATAATAAATGGAGATGTTGGAAGAATTGGTTTGCTGCGGAGAAGACACTGCATTCCTGCATTATTCAACCAGAATTTTGTTACTGGAGATTCCAAGTGGCATATAGATCCGGTCAAAAATATGGGTATGTTTATGGACGATGCGTCACATGCTACTGATTTCATCCACTGGATGCTAGGCAAACCTGTGAGTGTAATGGCAGAAATCGATAATGTGTTGACTGACGTCGCACCAGACGATACTGGGATTGCCATCTACCGATTTGACACAGGTGCTATGGCTATTCTTGTCAATACCTCTGTCACTTTAGCTGGTGAAAACACAACCGAGATTTATGGAGACGAAGGTGTAATAATTCAGAATTATGGAGATGGACCATCATGCAACATCGACAGACCAGACAATGCAGTTGCACTCAAACTTTACCAAAATAGTGAACCCGGCTGGCTAGACTTGGGTATTCCCATACCGGAAGGACACGGTGAACGTATAGCTAATATTCCCAGAGCTTGGATTAATCATATCAAAAACGATATACCACCATCTTCAAATGCCTACGATGGTCGTGTGGCAGTTGAGATGGTATTGGGAGCTTACACTTCTGCTCAGAGTGGTAAGCGAATTAACTTTCCTCTCTGATAGAAAAAATTACCATCAAACATGTTTTAGGAGTTATACAAGGATGTCAAACAAATTAAAAGCGGCTATTATCGGTCTGGGATGGGCTGGTTGTGAACATTTGAAAGGTTACGTAGAAAACCCGCAATCAGAAGTTTTTGCTGTTTGTGATATGGATGAAGATCGAGCGCGTCAAATTGCAAAAGAAAACAATATTCCTCATGTTTTTACTGACCATCAAAAAATGTTGGAACAATCAGAGATTGATGTTATTAGTATTGGTTTGCCTAATTTCCTTCATGCACCTGTCACAATCGACGCACTGAATGCAGGCAAGCATGTTCTATGTGAGAAACCTCCTGCTCGTAATTCAGAAGAAGCCATTGCTATGGCGGAAGCAGCGGAAAAGAATGACAAGACTTTAATGTATGCTCTAGTCTTGCGTTTTTCTGCTGATGCGCAAGCATTACGAAAAATGGTTGATGATGGAGAACTCGGCCAGATTTATTTTGGGCGGGCTGGCTATGTACGCCGACGAGGTATCCCGATTGGTGCTGGTGCCTGGTTCGTAGATAAATCACGATCGGGTGGTGGTGGTCTTATCGACATTGGAGTTCATGCTCTTGATCGGTGTTGGTGGTTGATGGGGTCTCCTAAACCTATTTCTGTGTTAGGCGCTACATTTTCTCACTTTAAGCATTTAGTACCGAAAGATGTCAAGTATGATGTTGATGACTCTGCATTTGCTCAGATTAGGTTTGAGAATGGTGCGACTCTGATGCTTGAAGCCACTTGGGCTTTGAATCTACCTGGTGGTGGTTACACACAAATTGCAGGTACTCTGGCTGGTGGAAAAATCGACCCTTTAACGATTTATAAAGACGATCAAGACATAATACCAGAAGTAGAAGATGTCAATGGGTATCGTGCCGAGGTTGACCACTTCATTGATTGTGTAATAAGTGGTGAAACGCCGATAGCCTCCGCTGAGCAGGGGATAACCCTAATGAAAATGCTAGACGCCATTTACAAATCATCCGATAAAATGGGTGAAATAAGGATTAACTAGTTATTAGCTCATAGAAATGAATATCGAAAATTACCAATTTTTTCAGAAACATGGTTACCTTTCACTCGGCAAAATTTTTAATGACAGAGAAGTAGCCAAATTTTTGGCTTATTACGAATACGATCGAGCCGCTTATCCAGACTACTGGTATTCGTTTGGTCATCATCAGACCATAAATTGTGACGCCCTAGCTTCGACTCCAGAATTTGATCTTTTGATCCGGCATCCTAAGGTTATGGAACCATTACTAGCTCTGATGGGTGGACCAATTTGTTTCTCTGAAATTTGCTTGCGCCATATGGGCCCCTACGAGGGGGATTTTAATCAAGGCTGGCACAGAGATCGTTCTCATTGGAAAGAACATCCACTGCGTCTCGATTATATCCAATTGATGGTTTATTTAAGCCAAGTCGATGAAACAACACATTGTTTTTCTATTTCGCCGGAAGGAATCGATGAACAGATAGTAGAGACAAAAGAACAATTAGATCGTGCTGGGGGATACGACCTTTATGGTCCAGCAGGAACTGCTATTTTATTTAATGTTTCTGTCTTACATACCGCGACGACACGCGTTACGCCGTTGGAACGCAAAACAGTGCAAGTCTACTATGGCCACCGCAGTAGGCCTTTTTTGAGTAATGACTCAGTCATGCCACCAGCTCTTAGTGTAAATCACGAAGATCCAGAAATTCGATCATTTTACGGCGTATGGAATGATAAAACACGTACTTATTTAGAGAGAATGAAATCGGCCGTGCCTACTAACTCAAATATTGAGCCAAACATTGAGGAAATCGGTCGGATACTGAAAAAAATTGATATTGAAAATGGGAAACGACGTTAGACTAGACAGTCAGCTAACTGAATAAACCGGACTATACGCCTTAGGGAAATCGTATAAGAATTATATTCGTCAAGGAGCAAAATCAGTCATGAGCCAAATTCGAGTTATTATTTGTGGCGCAAGTGGGCAGATGGGAAAAATGTTAGTCCGTTTGGTCGATCACCAATCTGATATGATCTTGGTCGGAGCTATCGATGCACCCGACCATCCTGATTTGGGAAAAGATGCTGGATTAAATTCTGGTGTAGGTGAGCTTGGTGTTTCTATCACTGATGATTTGACTGAAATAATTGAAATGGGTGATGTTGTCATCGAATTTTCGGCGCCGATTCCAACAGTTGAACACTTGAGGCAAGTCGCAAGTGCAAACCAGAAATTTGGTGGTAAAGCCATGGTAATTGGTACTACTGGAGCTAATCAGGAGCAACTACAAGAAATAGAACAACTAGCACAAAATCTACCTTGTTTAATGTCTCCGAACATGAGTTTAGGTGTCAACGTATTGCTCAAAGCTATTGATTTAGTAGCAAGAACTTTAGGTGACGAATACGATGTGGAAGTTATTGAAGCTCACCATAACATAAAAAAGGACGCACCAAGTGGAACTGCTGTTCGAATTTCTGAAGTCCTCGCTAGTGCATTGAATCGAGATATCAAAGAAGTTGGTGCTTATGGTCGAAGAGGATTGGTAGGTGAGCGGCCTCATAAAGAAATTGGGATTCATGCCGTTCGAGGTGGGGATATTGTTGGAGACCATACCATTCTTTTTGCCGGAGTTGGGGAGAGACTAGAAATAGTACACCGTGCGCATAGTCGAGAATCATTTGCAGGAGGAGCTATTCGAGCAGCTCGTTGGATTATCAATGCTCCCAATGGTCTGCATGGGATTGAAAGTGTATTAGATTTAAATTAACTAGACAGATGAAAACAGAAACTACCGCTTATTTGTCTTCTCGTCGCCGATTTCTAAAGCGAGCGGCTGCTGGATCAATTGGTACCAGTTTGAGTTTGGCCTCAACCAGTGTAGCCCAAATGGGTTTGTCTGACGAGATTGAGGAGCAGCCCCTCGTACCTGTAGTGGAAGCTACCAGCGACAAGCTATGGGCAGGATCTGACCCAAATTCTGAGGTCATCGGAGAGATGGTCGATAAGGCCTTGGTGAAATTGACTCTAGCAAATGACATCAAGTCAGCATGGAAAAGTCTAGTATTACCTAACGATATCGTTGCTATCAAAGTAAACCCTTTGGCTGCTGCAGGAGAACCACTGGGTCGAAAACTTGCGACAAATCCAGTTATTGTTCAACGCATTGTGGATGGTCTCTACGAAGCTGGAGTTTTAGCTAACCAAGTGATTGTTTGGGATCGGTTCCAGCGCCATCTGGTTGATGCTGGTTTCAATATAAATGCCGGTGGGAAGGACGTACAATGCTTTGCAACGGATAGCAGTGGGATTGGTTATGACCAAGAAGTATTTTATGAAACTGAAGAAGATATTTTTAATCGCCGAGAGAAAGGGCTGTTGAAGTCATTTTATAGTCGAATCATTACTCAAATGGCGACAGTGATTATTAATGTTCCTGTTTTCAAACACAACGGTATTACTGGCCTCAGTGGTTGCCTTAAAAACCTAGCTTTTGGTAGTGTCAATAACACTAGCCGTTTTCATTCTAATCCGTTAAATTGCGACCCTGCTATCAGCGAAATTTTTGCTCATACCGTCATCAAAAACAAATTAGTATTAAATGTTGTTGATGGGCTTTATGCTAGTTATAATGGTGGCCCGGTATACGATCCAAACTCGGTTTGGAAAGCTGGAAGGATTATGGCTAGCGCTGACCCAGTAATTTTAGATCAAATAATGCTGGAATCTCTTGATGAAAAACGACGCACCAAAAATCTGGAGCCTGTTCGATCTTTAGCTAAGTACATTCGTTCTGCTGAAAGAGCTGAACTCGGCACTAGTGATTTAGATAAAGCCGATCTGCAGGAAGTTAAGGTCTGAAATTTTTATTATCTTTAAATTCATTTCTAATCTAGTTTTAGATTAGCACCCAAAAATGACAATTTTTCGCATAACCGATGCTAGATCTACAAAAGGCAAAAAGCTGTCTTTTACATTTAAAAGTAAATTATTCTATACCGAACTCAAAATAATCAATCTGAAATTTGAGTTGATGTATATCAAATACTATTACCAATCTTAGAAACTCACTCACCTTTTGACTCATTGATTAATGTGTTAAAACCCATCTTTTCTTCAATTGGAGATCGTTAAATGAAGAAGCCTAACATATTAGCTATTATGACCGACCAACAACGGTTTGATACTATTTCTGCTCTAGGTAACCCTATTATCCAAACTCCTGCTTTGGATAGACTGGTGCGAGAAGGTACAAGTTTCACTTCTGCGTATTGTGCGTCTCCGGTATGTGTGGCTTCTCGTTGTAGCTTTTTGTTAGGTGAATATCCCCACAAGACAGGATCGACCTCTAATTCCCCTATGCCCCAAGACCGAACCTCCCTCATGATGTACCTAAATCAGGATGGATATCAAACGCACGGGATAGGTAAGATGCACTTCTCACCTGATAACCGAAAACTTTGGGGATATGAGACACGTATTTTTTCTGAAGAAGGCGGAGGTGAAGACGATTTTCGTCAATACCTGAACCAAAATGGTTATAATCACGTTGTTGCTCCCCAAGGTGAGAGGAGTGAATACTACTATGTACCACAGCCATCGCAGTTACCGGAGCGGTTACACCACACCACTTGGTTAGGTGATAAAACGCTAGAATTCCTCAATCAGCGAGATACAGACCGACCTTTTTTCTGTTGGACAAGTTTTATTAAACCACATCCTCCGTTTGAAGCTCCAGTACCTTGGAGCCGTTTGTACCGAATGATTGAGATGTCTCCGCCACATCTTCCACCCGAAAGTGGCGATTTTTTGACCTACTGGAATCATTTTCAGAATAGGTACAAGTATCGAGATCAGGGGTGTGACATGAATCTTTTGCGATTAACCAAGGCGGCTTACTACGCAACCATTTCCCAAATCGACTACCAAGTGGGTCGTATCTTGGATCAATTAACTATAGATGGAATTCTAGATGATACACTAATTTTGTTCACTTCTGATCATGGGGAACTATTAGGCGACTTCAATAGTTACGGCAAAAGGTCATTTTTGGACTCCGCAAGTCGTATTCCACTCTTGGTTCGTTATCCAGAACGATTTCCTGTAGGTATTGAGTGTGAGCAACCGGTTAGTTTAGTTGATATACTGCCAACCTGCCTGAATGCAGCGGGCCTATCAACTGAGCCAAGACATGCAGGCTTCGATCTTGCGGGAGTAGGAAGTAACAAGATGAAACGTGAGCCCGTTATCGGCCAATATAGTCAAGGTGATCGAGGTCTCTACGCTTTAATTAGTTCTGATTTCAAGTATATCTATTCCGCAGCTGATCGGAAGGAGTGGCTATTCCGTCGACTAGCTCAACAGCTTGAAGACCGAAATTTAGCAGGCAATCCAGCGTTCCAAACCCAACTCATCAATCATCGTGAATACTTGATTAATCGTTTTCGAAAAGACGGATATGATGAACCGTTAGATGATAAAAACTGGCGTCAGTTTCCACAACCAGATCCAGTTCCTCAAACTCCCGATGCTTGGCAACTTTTCCAAGATGGCCGGTCTGTCTACGATGACTTCCCTGAAGGTTACTCACCACGTGTTGACCCTATTTATCGCAACCAAATACCCAAAGGGTTAAGTAGCTTTTAGTTTCAAGTGGTAATTTTTCTGTTTTTTCTAATTTTACTAGTTGAACAGTTAGCCACAGCTAAAATCGAATTCTCCGAGATTGAATTTGGATTAAAACAGTGTTACAAACCAAACAGATGGGCAATCGTAGAGGTAACTGTTGCTAGTCAGTATGAGTCCTTTGAAGGAAAAATCGGGTTGCAGGTGAATGAAGTCATAAGTGGACAAGAAGACCAAAGCTATTCTCGCCCGCTAGTTTTGCAGTCAGTTGATCGAAGGCGCTTATCACTCCCAGTTTATATACCAGACTATTCGGTAGAAATAAAACTTCGATTAATCAGCTATTTAGGAGAATTGCGCCTAGTAAAGACATTAGATGTACCTGCCGCTAAACCGCTTGATTCTACAGTTATTCTGATTGTTTCTCCAATTGATAATTATGTGGATAAGCCATCTGGTGGAACTGTATTCGAATTTATTGCGCCAAATGATCTACCGACGTACTGGATCGCTTATGAAAGCGTTGATCTGATGGTTTTGCACCAAGTTCGGTTGAACGACCGTTACTTTCCACCTGCTAGGCAATCGGCCATCTTGGATTGGATCTGCCGTGGAGGAACTTTATTATTATCACTCGATAATGATCAAAAGTCCCACTTTCTTTCGCCTTTTATCAAGACGAAACCCTTTCTAAAATCATCAAAGGTTGAACTATATTCTATAGGCCATGGTCGTTTGGGTGTTCTTCCATATGACTTTGAAGACATGCTACTCGAGTTTGGGAACAGTTTTTTTTTAGATTATTCGATTTCACCTAGAAATTCAGAAGTTCAATACGAGCCTTTCCGTCGACATCAAGAACAAATTCATCAGTATTTAAAATCTTTCAAACCTAGCTCTTCGTCGCTAATACGAAACTTAGTCATTGTTGTTTCATTTTATTGCTTACTGATATGGTGGGTTCATCGTCAAACATATCGAAAATATTTAATCTTATCGATTCTGATTCCGTTCTTATTCATATTGATTCTAATCTTTCCGTTTACGCCGGATCAAATTAGTGTCAGCCAATTTTCTATGGCGACTGTATACAGACAAACAGAGCGTATACATCTAAAAACTTACCTGGGGCTGATTAGTAAGAAGAACACTGAGGTACGCTTAAAACTACCCAAGTATTCGGCAATTCGAAGTCAGAGTCAAGGATCTGAGGCTCCACTTACTCAAATTGGGGATAAGTCTTCAATTCAAGTGGCTTGTGATCCATGGCAGATGAAGGTCATAGAAGCAGAGGGGTTTTTGGACTTGAAAAGGGGCGATCAAAAAATATTATTGAAAGATCTATCCGATGGATGGCAAATTTTGGACAAAAAGGCGACCTTGATTCAAAGTGGAGAAGCTGAGAAAAATGTTATTCCATATCGTCAATTCCAAGATGAGTTTTATAGGACATCAATCACAAGTACGCTTACTGACCGACAAGTAAAGTATGCTCGGATTATTAGTAAGCAAAACTTGATGAGGCACTTATTTAAGGAACCCAATACTAAAATCATTGGTTGGGCGACTTTACCACCTGAACTATTCCCTTTGAAATCTCCAGGTCGGACTCTGATCGAAATCCAACGACAAGACAACCTTGTTATTGCTTATCCCTAGACTTGTGAACTAATTCCAGACCACTATCATTCTAAATAGTTGCCGGGATTGATTTTATGGATATAGAAATTGTGATTCACTTGTAACTAGTAAGGTCAGAATTAATCTGTAACAAATTTAAAATTGCTGTTTTTATCTAATAACAAACCACGTATAGGAATTTGCTGGTACCTCCACTAGCAACTCAATAAAAAAATGACGGTCAAGTCGATGAATAACTGGTGGCTGGTCTTGACAGCTTACCTCAGCCGAATCAGTTAAGCCTGTGTAATAAAGTGGTAAGTGGATCTCTTGCTCAATAGGATTAGGAGTTGGATTAAAGACTGATAAAAATCCTTTTTCAGCTAGGGTCGAATTTACGTGTAGCATGTAGTCAAGAGTCCGGCCGTTTGCTCGACGTAAGTGAATTAAGTCGGATTCCAAAATGTGCCTATATTTTTTGTAAAGGTCTACTAAACGTTTAACCATATCTCTCGTTTGTTCTGTATCGTATAGCCGTAACCCGCGGTACACCGCTTGCACACCTTGTAGAAGGTTACTAGCTAACATGACCTCATAGTGATCCAGATGATCCTCTAACGGTTCAATAGTAGCATCAGTTCCTCCACCATGGTACTGCGTCAGCGGCACAAACATCCATCCCATGCTAGGGGTTTTTTGCCATGTACCATCAAAGATATTTTGGCGAGTATGAATCTGCTGTTGTATCCGTGGCAGAGACCAATTAACTTCTCTATAACCCATCCCAGCCTCGTTAGCCCCACTTAGGTAGTAGTAGTCCGGCACACGAATATAGATCCCTTTTTCTCGTTGAGACTTATAAAAATCAGTGATGATTTGCCATTGAACCCACTGTGAGTCTGTAGAACCTTTTTGAAGGGGCAACCGTTCTGCAGCATCAATATCTCCAGGATACGATCCGTCGTGTGTGAATTGGAGGAAACCAGTATTTTCGAAGAAGGTTCGTAAGAGACGAAAGTAAGTTTGTCCCCAATTTGACGCTAAGGCTGGACAATAACCGTGTGTCTGACCTCCCGTTTCACCTGTTTTTGGATTCACAATATTATCTCTATCTGGTTGTATCCGCCGACTTGACAGTAGAGAATATCCTCCTATAGCAATACCTTTATCCGTCGCATAATCAACGAATGCTCGGTGTTTTTGGTAATTTATATCGGAATTGTCTTCCATATTTATACCACTACCAAAACTGAGGCTTAGCATCTCAAATCCGCATTCACTTGCTTGATCAATAGCTCGATAAACCGTTTCCGGATCAGTACTTACAACGTGTAGGATAAGTGGATTTTCCGTTACCCAAGGAGCAATAGTCCGATATAGTTTTTTCAAAGCTAGCCCGCATCGCTCTCGATCAGTGCTGTCATAAACTAATTCAAAGGTACGAAAAGATTCCCACGTTTGGCCTACGGGTAGATCCTGATTTGGACCTAATGGTGGTTTTACATGTAGGAGGCAAGGATTCTGTAAATCATAGTTGACCTGTGTCTTAAAATCAGTATCCGTTAGCCAGTGTATGCTGTGCCGGCTACTATTCTTATGTGAAAAACCACCAAATGCGTAATCTGTTTCTACATGTATATTCGGAGGGGTAATCGGTACTTCCCTCCACTCAACTGGATCTTCGTAGGGGGTTAAGGCTAATATCTCTGACACGAACTGGTCAATCACAAAAGGCCGTGTACCATGGTTTTCTATCGTTAGCCATTTAGATAAAGCTGGTATACCATCGTAAAGTTCATAATGAACGGTTAATTTAAAATATGGATCATGAGATAAGAATTCGAAGGATAATCTAATACCTTTGGGAGGCCAATCAGAATTTGGTGCGTGATGACGATTTTTGGGCCAAACGAATCGAGCGATTGGTCGGCCAACATCCCAGCTAGATAGTCTTAGTGCAGATGGATCGACAACCAATTCTTCAATGACTGATTCAGTTAAGTAAGCCAAGTCAGATTGGCCCGCCAGACCACCGACCTGATAGTTTTCACCGTCGATTGTTACTTCAGCTTCCGGTTTGACTGCTCTCAGAAGTGGCTCACCAGTCATGAGGTTATCAAAAGATATACAAGCCAAATTTGGCTTTAATTTCCATCCCCTACTAATCAAACCATTAGTCAAAAATAGTCGTGAACCAACATGATCCACCGAGGCTTTGAAAGATTGGTTATTAATTAGCCAATCTGTAGATCGCAGACAAGTAAGCATGATCGGTTTCACCTCAGTTTTCCTGTACTCTCATATGAGTAAAATTAATTAATCGATAAAAAATTTTAAATAGTACCAATTAACCCAACTTTTCGGAGATTTTCTAGGATAATTTGCTCCAATGAGTTTTGGTTATTAGTTTGCAAATAAGTAATACTATGTTGCTGACAGAAGTTCTGTATCTGGTCGAGGAAATGTTCCAAATTTTTCTTATAGGTAGACAAGGATCTTTTTGTAACTGATACATCTTTACTTTTCTGCGTTTCGACATCAACCAATTGAGCCTCTCCAGAAAGGTCTGGGTCTAGTTCCTCTAGGGACAAAATCTGGATTAGTACTACTTCGAATTTCTGTTTAACTAGTAAAGTGAGCATATCTTGGTACGTTGTGTGATCAAAAAAATCAGAAATTAGAATTACTAAACCTGGTTGGTTTAGTTCAGTAAACTGCCGTAGGCATGTGGCTAAGTCTAAAGAACCCAAGTTTGAGAAGCCTTCCATTGCGGTTGATAGATGAAAAAACTCAGGTAACCCGAAAGTGGAAGGGGAAATAGGGATCAAATTCTCTTGGCAGGCATATAACTGAACACGGTTGTTACTGTTTAATACTACGTAGCTAAGTGCAAGAGCAATATTTCTGGCTAAGTCAATTTTTTTGGGCATGCCAAAGTCCATTGAAATACTACCGTCAATTAACAGAGAAACTGTCAGGTCTGATTCAAATTGAAAAACCTTGACAAAACTGCGTCTTGAACGAGCATACAGATTCCAATCAACGTGGCTAAGCTCGTCCCCTAGTTGATACGCTCGATAATCAGCAAATTCTAAACCAGCGCCATGCTTGGTACTTTGATGTTCTCCTTTAAACTTACTACTAAAACAATATCTGGGTTGTAATTTTAGTCGACTTAGTTGGGCTAAAAGTTTTTTAGGCAGACTCACGAAAAAATTTGCCTCGCTTCAATACGATTTTTATTTTTTCAGAAATATCAGAGATGGAAAATGCATTGAGTAACACAGTACACCATTTGTCACATCAGTATAGAACATTAAAATTACTCAAGTATATGAAACCAAAATATGGCTCAAAATGCCTGTTTTTTGAAAACGATTCAGGAGATCCACTTCGAAAAATCATAAATCCTATACCAAATTACCATTCAAATAAAACTAGATCCGGTTAGAGAATATACAGTTAAAAACCCTTCTTGGTCTGGGTTCTTTCTTTATTGACACACATTTTAAGTATTCCGAATGTATGTCAAATTCAACTAGAGTATTTGGTGAGATAAGAAATATGTTAAATAGGCCAAGTGATCTTAGCATAAGATAGGGGGGACATACAAAAAACCCAACAAACCACTACAGTTCTCAAAACAAGAGTTCTTGTTCCTAATTGTACTGAGAATAAGACATAATAAAGAATCTAACCTGCAAATTTCGGAGACCGAAAGACTAGATCAGGAAGATACACTCATAAGGAATATTTAATAGCTCTTGTCGAGATTTAACTAATCCATCATTCACAATTTTAATTATCTTTTTCAGCTTCGGTTACACAACAAGTACACCGAGACTTTTCTTGTAACTTTGTTTGGCGTACATGTTAAACTTCGAAGGCTAACTTTGATCAAAAATCGGCTGCAAATATTGAATTGACTGATCCAACCATTTACGCAAATCATCCAGCGAGCGGTGTGGAGTTGAATGTAAATCTAACATCGCCATTGAGATGTTACTAATATCAGATGCAAATTCGGCTAGAGATTCAAACTCAATATCTCCTTGTCCAGGGATTTGTTGATCATCCAACGTTGGCATTTGTCCTCGCCGGCAATCTCGGAGGCTAAAACAACAAACAAAATCCTTCAATCGATCTAAGCTCTCAATAGGATCGAGTTCAGGTTCTGCGGACCATAGCTGGCTTGCATCGAAGTTGATACCAACCCAATCTGAATCAACCGACTGTGTAAACTTGGTTGTTGTTTCCAATGAATACACTGACTTACCAAAATAAGGCTTGATCATGATTTTGATTTCAGCTTGGGCTGCCAGAAGAGAACTACGATTTACTGCGTTCAGCATCCAACTAAACGCTTCATCATTATCAGACAACCCAGCTGATTCAATAGCGATTGCTGGCAAACCCATCATGTGACAAACTTCAACTACTCTATCGAACTCAGGACTACCAATTTCGATCCCGAAAGACCCACTCAAAGATCCAACATTTAGACCAAAAAGCGAAATTTTTCTTTTTAGGTCAGTATAGTAGGATGAAAGTCGTCCTAGTTGAATAAATGGGTCGTTCAAAGGTACTACCGGTTGTGAAAAAAGATCAATAGTTTCATAACCAGCTTCCACGATAAGAGGTAAAATTTCGTCTAGTGAATGACCAACAAAAAGTTGTGTGTTACAGCCTAAAACAGCCATCTAATTTAATTCTTCATCGAGGTTTTTCAGTGTATTTTCCAAAGGCAAACGTTTACCCATCATTATCCATTCGTTGGAATAACCAAGCTTATGGTAAAAATTGATCGCTCGTTGGTTGTAAGAGCTGACATTTAGCATCATGAATTCATGCCCCATTCTTTTAACGTAGTCTTCGGCAGCCTGAATCAGGGCTGTAGCCACGGCCTCCCCCCAGTAGTCTTCCTCAACTGCTAAATCACATAAAAAACCTTGTCGCTCCGGCCGAAAATCATCCTTGGCTTCAGCAATTACTATTACATAACCGATTGGCTGATCTTGCTCGTCCACGGCGACGTAAGTCCTAGAGATGGGAACATTTTGTAAAAAAACAACCTTCTCATTATACCAATTTTCCATACGCTCGATCTGTTGACTTTGAGTTAGTTCAGCTAATCTTTGACGAGGAATACTCGCCGTGAGCTGTAAGCGCCGGATTCGGTCTAGGTGTGGCTGGTCTGTGGATTCAAAAACTCTAATCTTAAAATTCATTGAATCCAATCCTACAAAAGAATTCAATCACTTGTCAAGCCAAAATAAAGTGTGAGTCCTAGGAATAGAAGAATCGTGTAATTGAAACTGTTATTAGACTATGATAGAATAATTATTTAGGGCTTCGTGAGAAAAAATAACAACAACTGCGCAGGATAATTGTGGAATGAAAAATCAGACACCTTTCCTCTGGCTGTCTATTTGGGCGGCTTTATTTCTTTTTGTCGACCAAGTTGATAGCCGCCCGGCCGTAACTCGAGTCAAGGTGCGACCCCGAGAAGATGGTCTTGTGGAAATCGCCTACGATGTGGAGGCCAAAAGCCCGTTAGCCGTAACAGTTCGAGTCTCGAATGATAGTGGTGTATCTTACAAAATACCAGTTCAGCTAAGTAGTCTGACGGGTGATGTTGGAGACAATGTAAAGCCTGGTGATGGGAAAAAGATTTTATGGAACGCCTTAGCGGATCAGCCGAATATCAATAGCTCCGGCTATCGAGTCCAAATTATAGCTACTGAACAAGTTGATGGAATGGTACTCGTCCCAGGTGGTACTTTTATAATGGGTAATAACCAAGGGTTACTGAATGAGCAACCAGCCCGGGAAGTCAGTGTTGACACTTTCTTAATTGACAAATACGAAGTAACCAATCAGCAGTTTGCTCAATTTTTAAATGCAAACGGCAAGAATGAAGACGAAGACGGAAATATGCTAGTTGACTTAACTGACCCCGATGTTCGTTTACTAAAAATTGATGGTCAATTTCGGGCATCTACCGTTTTTGCTGATCATCCAGTTACAGAAGTAACTTGGTACGGAGCTACAGCCTACGCTAAATGGGCTGGTAAGCGGCTACCCACGGAGGCTGAATGGGAATATGCCGCCCGTGGCTACGATGGACGTATCTACCCCTGGGGGAATGTGGAAATAACTTACCAATATACCAATTATCAAGGAAATTTAGGCAACACCGACAAGGTCTATCAGTATCCAAAAGGTCGCAGTCCATTTGGTTTATATAACATGAGTGGGAATGTCTGGGAGTGGGTGGTTGATGCTTACGATGCTGATTTCTATAGCTTAGCCCCTAGTAGCAAAAACCCAGTTAATACCTCAGACCTTTCTAACTCGGTAGATAGAGTCTTACGTGGTGGATCATGGTATAGTTCTGTCAAAGAAGTGACTTGTACAAATCGATCGTATCAACCGCCGAGTGAAGCCGGTAATAGTATTGGTTTTCGCTGTGCAGCTTCAATTGATCTGAACTAAAGGATAGATCCACGTTATGTCTAGCTTCTACATTACGACCCCCATTTACTATGTAAATGCCGAACCCCACATTGGTCATGCTTATACCACAATTGCATCAGATGTGTTAGCTCGCTATCAACGGTTGAAGGGTAATTCTGTCTATTTTTTGACGGGCGTTGATGAACATGGAATCAATATTCAGAAAGTAGCAGACCAGAAAGGGGTTTCACCACAAGATTACTGCAACCAAATAGCTCCAACCTTCACCCAACTTTGGCAGAAACTCAACATATCTAATGACGCTTTTATTCGAACAACGAGCGATCTACACAAATCAGGTGTAGCCAAATTTTTCACTCAGCTTTATCAGTCAGGAGATGTCTATCAAGGAAAATACGAAGGATTGTACTGTCAACACTGTGAACGTTTTTTCACGGAAAAAGAATTGGGTGAGAATGAACTCTGTCCTATCCATCGAAAACCTGTTGATAAAGTAGTTGAAGAAAATTATTTTTTTGCCTTAACTAAATACCAAGATCAACTAATCGACTTCATTGAATCAAATCCTTCTTTTATTGAGCCTGCTAGTCGTCGTAACGAGATTATGGAGGTTTTGAAAAGCGGATTACAAGATGTGAGTATCTCTCGCTCTTCAGTTGATTGGGGAATCCCCCTTCCGTTTGATTCAGAACAAAATATCTACGTGTGGGCCGAAGCTCTGGCTAATTACATTACAGCACTTGATTATCATTGCGATGGAGCCAAATTCCAACAGTTTTGGCCCGCGAGTGTTCATATGATGGCAAAAGAAATAACTCGGTTTCATGTTATCATTTGGCCTGCGATGTTAATGGCTGTGGGATTGCCTCTGCCAAAGCAGATTTTTGCTCATGGTTGGTTAACCAAAGATGGAGAAAAAATCAGTAAAACTACGGGTAATGTTATTGATATGGANAGTTTAATCGAGGAATTTGGACTAGACCCGTTTCGTTATTTTTTTATGCGGGAGTTCAGCTTTGGTAATGACGGAGACTATACATATCAACGTCTAGTTACTCGTTATAATTCTGATTTAGCGAACGATTTGGGAAATCTACTAAGTCGAGTGTTGGGACTACTAAATAAACATTTTGATACACTTCCTGAGCCTAGTGGCCAAGCGGAAATGATTGATGATGAAATTAAACAAATGGCTAAAATGACCACTGAACGCCTAGACCACCTAATGGACCAGATTTCTTTGGATATGGCCCTAGAAACAATTTGGGAGTTTGTTCGTCGNATTAACAAGTACATCCAAGAAACAAAAGCTTGGTCTCTTAAAGATCAAAAGGTNCGTATGGGTACAATCTTGTATAACGCGATGGAGGCATTGCGNGTAATTTCGGTTTATCTAACACCTTTCATGCCACAGATCGCAGCTAAAATCCAGACCCAGATTGGCGTTGATCCTAATCTGCAAAATCTAAAATCAGTAGAGAAGTGGGGAGGGTTNCCCAGTGGTCTNCCAATTGCTAAAACCGCTTCTTTATTTCCTCGGAAGGAATCAAAGNAATCAGNACCAACAGAAAANGGCTCTGTACCAGTCAAAGGAACTATACAAAAATCGACTGATAATCTGATTACAATTGAACAAGTTAAAAATCTGGAATTAAGGGTCTGTCAGGTTGTATCGGCAGAACAGGTCGCTAACTCTGATCGGTTACTTAAATTGCAAGTTGATTTGGGGAAAGAAAAGAGGCAAGTTGTAGCCGGTATTGCACCAATCTATACGNCAGAATCGGTAATCGGAAAACAGGTCATCTTGGTAGCAAACCTTCAATCAACCNAAATTCGAGGTGTCGAATCNCAGGGAATGCTATTAGCTGCAGTTCGAAAAAAGGAATTATCATTACTGACTGTGGANCAAGCTATCAACAATGGCACCCGAATATCCTAATTGGTTGAATAAAGATATTNCTAGGATTTGACCTATATTTATTCCCGTTTGTAACTGTTTAGGAGTCTANATCGTTCTATCGGTAGCAGGTGATTTGTGTATTTTGGCTCATATTTTATACCTCATAACAAATATAGGTAGGAGCTATTTTGGTGAACATGCCCGAGGTCGCTATTGATTCCCTTTCTTCCGCTGAGTGTCTCGCCTTGCTCGAAATCAGCCACACCATTAATTCTACTCTAGATATTCAACAAATACTCAATTCGACCCTACAGCAACTATCAACAGTTATAGAAGCTTCTGCGAGNACCATTTGGCTTTCTTCTCATTTGGCATGCCCGAAGTCAACAGTTGATGAATATCTCTACGTCGCNGCAGCAACAGGTGAAAAAAGTGAACAGATAAAAGATATACATGTAGAAATTGGGCAAGGTATTGTTGGCCGAGTAGTTAAGAATGGCCAATCCACTATAGTCGATGACGTTAGCCAAGATCGNCAACACGCAAAAGACATTGCCGATCAACTCGATTTTGAGGTACTGACAATGATGTGTGTTCCAATTACATATCGAGATCAAGTAATTGGTGCCATCCAGGCTCTTAACAAATTTAAGGATCGCGGTTTTTCACAAAAGGACTTATTTTTAACTCGTATGGTGGCTGACGCCACAGGTATTGCTCTCTATAACGCTGATCTNCACTTGACGGTTCAAGTCGAAAATCGAGAACTTAGGCGAAGCTTAGGTAGTCAGCATATTCAATTTCGAGATATTATCGCCGTTAGTCCTAACATGAAGCATTCCATTGAACTATCAGCCAGGGTAGCTGGAACCCCGACTACCACTCTGTTGAGAGGTGAAAGNGGTACCGGAAAAGAATTGGTCGCTCATGCTATCCATAATGCCAGCCCTAGAGAGAGACAACCTTTTATTCCTGTGAATTGTGCTGCTTTACCCGATACATTGTTAGAAGCTGAACTTTTTGGGCATGAGAAAGGAGCTTTCACCGGGGCGGATTCGTTGAAAGAAGGTCGATTTGAGCTAGCAAATAATGGAACGTTGTTCNTNGATGAGATCGGCGATATGAATTACGAAGTCCAAGCAAAACTCTTGCGAGTGCTTCAAGACCAAGAATTCTANCGTGTGGGTGGTACCAAGCCAATTCAGTGTGATGTACGCCTGATTGCAGCAACCAACCAAGATTTAGAAGCAAAAATACAGGATGGAACTTTTCGTGAAGATTTGTACTATCGCCTCAATGTAATTGAAGTCTTCCTACCTCCACTTCGAGAGCGTATTGAGGATATTCCTAGCTTAGCTGATTTCTTTTTACAACGATTCGGCCAAGAAATGAAACGACCAAAAAAATGTTTCTCAACGNCTGCACTAGAAGCAATATTGACTTATTCATGGCCAGGAAATGTACGAGAATTGCAGAATGTAGTAGAGCACGCTGTCGTTCTAGGTAAGGACGTCGAAGTGCAAGTAGAAGACCTACCAGCTCGTTTTAGTAATACTGATCCGGACGAAGTCGCTCGCTATCAGTCAGCAACACTTGATATTGCTCAGAGAGCTTTCAAGCGACANTACGTAACTCATGTTTTACAACAAACGGAAGGAAACCGTTCACGCGCGGCCAAAGTCCTCGATATTCAACGAACTTATCTTTCTCGTCTCATCAAAGAGTTACAAATTGATGGTTAACGCAGGACNAAAGTTTTCNANCCTTACAANGAAGGCAAAATGGCGATGACAGAAGAAGAACGATTTCGGTTTGATTTGACGGGTTTTTTGCTTCGNCCTGCTATCCTAAGCTCGGATCAGATAGGTAATATTATTGACCAAATCGACCGAATTAAACACAATCCTGACTCACTCTCTCCAGAACACCGGGAAGTTCCAGGTGGGCCATCAAGTGTTACTATCGACCATCCGAAAGTGATTGAAGTCCTCCATGAAATCATTGGTCCAGATATTCGAATGGAGAGTACTTCCTCTATCTGGCGAACAAAAGGTCAGCAACATGGAGGACTCCACGGTGGAGGCCCCAACCAGATCGACCAGATTTTTGGTTATCNATCACANAANGGAAAAATTCGGGCAGGGATGGTACGAGTNATATTTGAGCTTACGGATATATCCAAAGGTGATGGTGCTACCTGTTTTCTGTTAGGTAGTCATAAGGCAAATTTTCCGATTCACTCTAATCATCTAAGCTTAGAAGATGGACAACAAAGTGAATTTTTANACAGCTACGATTGCCCAGCGGGTAGTGCCATTTTTTTTACCGAAAATTTATGCCACGCCGGACCTATCTGGAAAAGGAATACACCACGTNTTGCAATTTTGAACGCCTATTCGCACTTGGCAACTCATTGGCACAGGTTAAAAATTTCACCAACTGTTCTCTCAGGTCTATCCCGTCAGAAACAAGCTTATTTTAGACAACCTTGGATCGCCGATTTCCGTACTCAGCCCGCCACTCATAACACAATAGAACGGTTTGTGGATAACGAAGAGCCTCCTATAAATACTAATCATCAACCTTGATCTGGTAGTAAATTTAGTAAAGTCTGGGCCAACTTTTCGCCAAATGCCTCATCATTTATGTGATTATCCATTTCGATGACTTCAACATCTGACCCATCTAGACCTGACTTTAGGCTGTCTATCCAAGCNGTTTCTGCTTCTGGAGAATAAAATGGTTGGTCTGTTTTGTCGATAGCAGAAACTCCATTTTTGGGAATTAGAACTCGTGTTGGCCCTTGGGCAAGAAGTAGCTTTTGTGCCATGATCTGGCCTAGTTGAGCATTTTCTTCAGCCGTAGTTCGCATTAGTGTGACATTAGCATTGTGTTGATAAAATTGTCGATTCTTGAATCGTTCTGGAATGGTNTCCCGTGGGCCNAAATTCACCATATCTAGGGCACCTGGNGCTATCACTTGTGGAATAGAATTGCTACCAGCTGCTTCTAGCCGATCTGGGCCTGCACTCAACACACCACCTACTAATTCGTCAGCTAGTTCCGTGGTGGTAACATCTAATACTCCGGTGATGAAACCGCCTCCAATCAGATCTTCCATAGCTTTACCACCTGAGCCTGTTGCGTGAAAAACTAAAACCTCATAGCCTGCAGCTTCCAGTATTTTTCTNGCTTTAGTAACACAAGGTGTAGTTACACCGAACATCGTGGCTGCGATCAATGGTTTTTCCTTGACAGGTTCAGAGACGGCCTGAACCATTCCAGAAATTGCTCCAGCGGCATTCGTTAAAATTTGGCGGGTAATGGAGTTAATACCAGCAATATCAACTACAGAATAGACCATAGTAATATCTTTGGTTTGCACATAAGGACTAGTATCGCCAGAAGCTAAAGTGGAAACCATTACTTTNGGAATACCAACGGGTAGTGCCTGCATGGCTGNGGTACCGATAGTAGTACCTGCTGATCCACCAAGTGAGAGGATACCATTAATTTTTCCATGTTGGAATAGGTTGGAGACTATCGCTCCTGCTCCTTTTGCCATAGCAGTTACACTATGACCTCTGTCTGCTTCCTGGCGCAAANCNGACAACCCCATTCCTGCAGCTCGGGCGACTTCCTCGGATGTAATATCTGGCTGGAACGTCGGTTCTCCAATAATACCAGTATTAACACAAATAGTTNNTAACCCATTGGATTCAATTTGGTTTTTGACGTACTGAAATTCAGCACCTTTGGTGTCGAACGTGCCGACTAAGCAAACAGCCATTTTTCACTCCTTTAGTATGTAAAATGTTTTTCATCAACTTGGTAGATAAAGTCCATGTAAATCTTGTTGCTATAATTTGCGACGTTAACCAACCCCCAATATAGTTTGAATCTCGACCTGATATTTCATGAATTTTAGGCTGTAATTAGCAGGTTGATCAACTTTACTTAAGTCGCTGTCTTAATCAGCCAGTAGATATGTNTGCACATACAAAGAGACCGGTACAATACCAAAATCGATAAGGTATCAGGCAGGAGCTACTAGAAACGATCAATCTTTTTCCAAAGAGGTAACACAAACCGCCTAATTCTCATCCTTTGATTTTTTTAAATGCTAGATTGCTGATAGTGAGACGACTGCAACCATTTAGGGTTAATGTTTATACCCCAGCCGGGGCCAGATGGNATCTGAACTTTTCCGTCTACAACAGTTAAATTTGGATGAAACAATTCTTGTGTCCAAGTAGTTGGTTCAATGGAAAATTCGATGTAGTTACCGGCGTTCTGAATTGCCCCCATCAGATGTAATGAGAAAATAGTTACCAAAGATAAGTTAGCTGAATGTGGTATGCATAGTTTGCCTTTTGCTCTAGCCATTTCGACGACTCGTAATGTCCGTTCTATTCCTCCAATGTAACAGATGTCAGGTTGAACAATATCGACTGCATCTATCTCTATCATTCGCCTCCAAGTCGGAAGCCAGCAATCTTGTTCACCACCGGTCACGTCCAATTCGAGTGCAGCGGTGACTTCAGCTGTCCAGTCTAATTCCCAATAAGGACAAGGTTCTTCAAAATGACAGACACCGTTATCTTCTAGCATTCGCCCCACCTCAATAGCTTTTTGCGGTGAATAACAACTGTTAGCATCGACTNGTAGGGCTGTTTCTTCTCCGATAGCTTCTCGGACAGTGGGGACTATGGCCTCCGTTCGCCCTTCCCAATAATCTTGATCGTNNCCAAAAACACTGNCGATACGAATTTTGAAAGCAGTATAGCCAAAATGATCCTTGAGTTGGTATAAACGTTTTGCTTCTTCATCAGGCGTAATATCACGGCGCATACTTGAGTCGTAAACAGGAAAACATCGATGTTTTCCACCCAATATCTCACAAACGCTTTGTTCTTNTATTTTACCTCGTAAATCCCAAAGTGCGGTTTCCAGTCCTGTTAAAGCTCGACAGACNTAGCNANCGGNAAACTTGTAAGTAGCCTCCATCACATGATCAACCAAAGATGAGATATCGAAAGCTTGTTTGCCTAGAGCGTGGGGGGCGATCTGCCTGTGAAGAACAGCAGCGCTAATATCTGAATTGTAAGGCGATATCTGTCCCCAACCACTTGCACCGCTATCAGTGGTTATACGTACCAAACTAACATTCGTTTTAGTATAGGTTTCAATTTGTTGAATATTCAAAATATCTATTCGCTCTAATTGATCAGATGCAGCTTAGGTTCAGATATGAGCTGTGATAATTCATCCCACTCAAAAGTCAGCAAGTTTGCAGCCTGACCGACTTTGATTTTTCCCATTTTATCTTTCAGATCCAAGAGTTCCGCTGGGATTTGGGTAGCTAGAGAAACAGCTTGGGGGAGTTCAATTTGACAGAAACGAACTGTATTTTCGATGCCTTTGATTAGTGTTAGAGCCGATCCCGCAAGATAATTAGTTCCGTAGAGCTTAACACATTTATCAGTTGTTAGCTCAACCTCATGATTGGTGAATCTGTAACGACCGGGCTTCATACCAGCTAGATGAACAGCGTCACTAATTAGAATTGTCTTCCTGAGTCCTTTGGCGCGAATCATTGATTTGACGACGTTAGCAGGCAAATGGTGTCCATCGACGATTAGGCTAGCAAAGAGACTGTCTTCAGCAAGTTGATCCCAAATATAGTTTGGATGCCGACGAATCAGAGCATGAGCAGCATTACCTAAATGAGTTGATAACTCAGCTCCGACAGAAATGGCATTTTGAATCTGCTCTGTCGTAGCGTTAGTATGGCCAATCCCAACAATCACATCACTAGCCACTAGCTTTTCGATAAAAGGTAAAGCACCCTCAACTTCTGGGGCTAGCGTACAGATCTTAATTTTTCCATGAGCTATGTCTTGCCAACGTCGAAATTCATCCCAATTCGGAGTTCGTACATGTCGTTTAGGGTGAGCTCCTCGCGGACCATCGATAGAAGAAATATACGGGCCTTCGATATGAATACCCAAAATTGCTCGTCCAATACTTTGATCTTGGCTGGCTTGATGGATCGCAGAAATCGCCTGTGCCATTTGTTGAGAAGCACCTGTAATAATTGTCGGATAGAGATAGCCAGTTCCCGTCTCATGAACTGATTCAACCATCTGAGATACATCATGTGCAGTGGTATTTTCAGCATTAAGATCGTATCCACCAAAACCATTGATTTGAATATCTATGAGTGGTCGAGAAATCCAGGTACGACTCGGTTTTGTAGCGGGTTGAGGAACAATCGAATAAATCTGACCATTTTTAATTTCCAGCTCGACATTCTCAGCTGAATCAACTAACCGACCAACTATTTTCAATTCTTTCCTCCATAAACTCAGACGATTTTATCACAACCACTACTTTTTGACGAATCAAGTTGGAAGAAGAATCAGACCTTTAGTCATATTTGACAGCAGTTAAGGTTAAACCTTTAGCTGGAGCTGATGTGCCAGCTACTGAACGGTCTTGATTCGCAATAATTCGTTCCATTTCTTTCGCAGCATTCTGGCGTTGCAGGATTTTCAGGATGGTACCTATAATCGCCCTGACCATACCACGCAAAAAAGCGTCGGCCTGAATAGTAAAGATTACTAAATCATCCGTTCTTGTCAGATTGGCTTGAAAAACATTACAGACTGGGTTAAGTCTTTCGCTCCCTTTTTTTTGGAAAGCAGCATAATTGTTTCTGCCAACTAAAGTTTGACAAATCGNCTCTGCCTGTTCTAGGCATATATACCTGGAAATGAAAAAGGTATTCTTACGTTGAAAAGGACAAGGATAAGGCCGGTTCAGAATAGTATATTGGTAACACCTACGGGTGGCCGAGAAACGAGCGTGAAATCTACCTTCGACCTCCGACACTTCTGAAATAACAATATCGTCAGATAGGTTCGCATTGATAGCACGTTGAATGATGTCGGTAGGCATATCAGTATGACTTACAAANTTAGCGACCTGCCCTGTAGCATGAACCCCCTTATCAGTTCGGCCGGCNCCNATAACCGAAACAGGATGGCCAATTATTTTAGTAATAGCATTATTAATTTTAGCTTGAACAGTAGGTCGACTGGGCTGGATTTGCCAACCATGATAGTTGGTACCATCGTAGGCTATGGTTAATTTTATATTACGACCAGAAGATATCAATTTTTTGATCTATCAATATAAACTTTTGATACGTCCCCATTGGACCGGTGTGTGTGCGGCGTTAATATTCATAGTTTTAGTGAAGGTTAATTGCCCCAATTGATCAGCCGACTTTCTGGACCATCCGACTTTTTGCTGAACTGCATCTCCATCCACATCGTGATAAAAAATAGNAAAATAGGCTTGGTCTCCTTTATTGGGCTTGGCCTTCAAACTCAATCGAAATTCAAAAGATTTATTAGCAGTCTTGTTCCAAGAAAATAGTGTGTTGAGTGTTGAATTTTGTTTCATATCATCACTGCCAACAGCCACTAGGTATTGACTTTTCTCGTTTTTCTTGCCAATTTTGTCGAAATCAAAATGNATTTCTAATCGATCTTGTTTTAGAATGTCCTTCTGNTTGGTGGTGAAGTAGTTATCTTGCAGTCTAACAGCTAAGTAAAGAGCATCATTATGCCAAACACTGGCAAANAANCCTTCAAAGTTATCTTTCTGATTCCATATTTGTTTCTTTTCGCAGTCCCACTGTAGTCTTTCCAGCTTGGCCTTCTTCCAAGCTGGATCATCTAAATAACCATCAATAACAGGAGCTATTGAAACTCGCACCACTTTATACATAGAATCTGTACTTTCTGAATTTACCTGAGAAATACCATTTTTAACTATCAATAAAACTGAAGCACACACTGTAAGAAATAAGATCCAAGCTACAGACCGTCGAGCTAAGCAAGGCTTTAGTATCTGAATAGTCAAAAATAGCATTTCCGACCTTGGGTGTCTAGTCAATTATTTAGTTGCAGATTGAGTGTGTAATGAGATAATTTTCACAATTTATTTTAATAAAATCATCTTTTTTGTTTGGTGAAAATCATCAGCTATCAATGTATAAAAATAAACTCCACTAGTAACAATCTCTCCTAAATCGTCCCGACCATCCCAGTAGACGGCTTGATCGGTCGTGGTATACAATCCCATTAACCGATGTCCAACCTCTATTTTTCGAACCACTTGTCCGTTGACATCGTATATTATCAGACTAACACTAGCCGAATTAGTCAGCTGATATGGAATCCAAGTTTCCGGATTAAAAGGGTTGGGNAAATTGGCCAGTAGCTGACTCTCTTTTGGCAAATGACCGTTAGCGGTCATCCACTGACGTAGCAATTGAGCAGCCAGTGAATGTTTCGATGATTCAAGTTGCACTAACGCTAATTTTAATTGGTCAATTTGGTCACTAAGAATGGTTGGTGCAGAAATAGTAGAAGCGGTTTCACCAAAGTGGGATGCTACCGCCACCAAATCAAAGATATCAACTGAACCATCCCTATTCACATCACCAGATAATCCAGCTTCTGTTTGCCCAAATTCCGATGCTACCGTGACCAAATCAAAAATGTCTACCGTACCATTTCCGTTGACATCCCAAGGAAAAACCTCAACATATGAGAAATTGGTCTCAACTCTCTGCCCATCAGGGTTAATTACTATTAGTGTCACATCACCCACTATGTTAGATTTAGGGACTGTAACTGTAACTTTTTCTTTTTCAATGACAGGCTCAATTCCCGCTTCTTCGCCAAATTGAATTGTGGCTTGGCTATCGAAGTTTTCGCCTGTAATAGTTATGATCTCACCACCAGCGATATCCGCAGCCAAGGGTGTAACTGTCAAAATTGTTGGNGGTAACTGAATGTACGTGAATGCTTGAGATAATGTGTCTGATCGACCATCACTATTGGTAACCGTTAGATCCATTGGTCCAACCACACCTACTGGAGTTAGAGCGGTTATTTCATTTTCACTATTGATTGTAGTTGCCACTGCGACATTTTCGCCAATTATCAATGAGGCTCCATCCCGAAAATTGGCCCCGGTAATTTTGATTGGTGTGTTACCCTTAGTTACGCCTTTGGCTGGTGCAATATCGTTAATTTTTGGCTTAGGATAAATTGTCAAGTTGATTTCAGCAACCGCCGCTATAATATCACCTTCGGTCAAAATATGGCTTACATTGCTAACGGATTCTCCAGAAGCTAATTTGGCATTAACTTCGAATGTCTCTCCAANTTCGGCCACGCTACCCGTGAAATCCAAGAAGGTAGCTTGAAAAAACTGGCCGTCCACCAAACCTCTCTGGCTGATTTTTCGTTTCTTGTTGGCTATTGTGATTTGTAAATCTTTAATAGAGATTTGGTTGTCCTGATTTTGGATTTCTCCTTTGACAACCAAGACGTTCGCAGAATAGCTCAACAAGGGAAACCCAACCCCAAGTGATAAAATCCAGCCCAAAATGTGAAAGATGAGTTGTTTTTTTTTCATTTGATTCTCCGCTAGGTATATCCTGAAATTTTAAAGACGAATATGATGAAGAGCTTCAGGGTCTTGCCATTGATATTGTTGTTCAATCCACTGGTGNGGCTTAAACGNTATNGCNACNTCATCTATTGGCTTNCCGACAACCTCAATTCGTTCTAAGTCAGCNATCCCAAGACCAATGTCGGTAGCATACTGAAATAACCCAATATCCCAAGGGTCAAATCCCATGGCTTTAGTCACAACCGCATCAGCCGCAAAGACGTCTGCCCCCGAGACTGCGATGTCGAGATCAACTGTATCTGTTCCACCTGGCCCATCTCCTTGTAAACCAATTGTGCCATCTATGACGCCTATATGCGGTGAAAGATGGTGAGCAATCCGAGTCAAATTCATATTCAGAATCTGTGCTTCTCTTGGTCGTTTCCGCTCACCGTGGCTGGGGTAGCCGTGCATCTTAACACGATCATCTTTGTGTAATGTTCCCATAATCATGTTTTTTAGTGCTAATGTCACTACATCAACATCATGCGTTTTTGCAACTGCCACAGAAATGGTACAAGGACAATCCAATACTATTTTAGGCATCCTAACCTGATAGGTTTGCCAGTCAGCTAAATAAATAACCTCTTCCTGCCAACTATTTTCTTGGTGTAGGTCGATAAGGTGAATTGGCACATCGTATTCCTCAAGCAACTTAGTGTATCCAAAATTATCGTAAGCCTCACCGGAAAAAGCCTCATTTGCTCCTTCAGCGATCAAAATCTCTTTGGGTGGTGTGTCAGTTGAGAGCAAAAAATCTATGACTCCGCGGATGGCGTCAGGATGAGTTGAGGCCAACTGGTTTGTACTGGAAAGGAAATTGGGTTTTAACAAAACTTGGTCGGCAAGCTTTGGTATCAGGTTTTCTTTCACCAACTCTAAGGATTGACGCACATTCTCTTTTCGATCTCCTGTTTGTGCCAATCCAACTCTAGATTTTTGCAACATAGTTTAACCTCTACAATTTAAGTATATTTATCGAATAATTTTGATGGTAATTTCAGGTGATTCTTGAATGAAAGGTTGACCATTAACCATCGCATGACCGGATATTTTCACCTTATAAGTTTTTGTTTCTAATTGTGAGTAAGCAGAAAAANTTAACGAAGCTTTATCCTCTTGGTCTTGAATATCGACGTTTGAGACGCTTAATCCATCAGGAAAATTTACCGGAGACAGATCTATGGTACCAGTAAAGTTACCTTGACGAGTAGCACTAATCTCGATAATAGCAGTCCCAACCGGTTCTGTTTGTGTCGTAATTTGCTCAACTTCTTCAAGTCCTTCTATTTGTTCTGGTTGACTTTCATCTTTGATTGGTAACACGAAACTTTGAATGACAGGTGTAGCTGTAAGCGTGAATGGCGCCTCATCTATGGCTAGTACAATAACAGTAGAAGATTGGGTGACGGGTTGATTATCGATGGTCGTACTTCCACTGACCGATATAGTATACCGACCTTTTGCAGGTACTACCGGAAATAATTCTCGTGCAACGAAGTTGATACCTCTCAATGAAATCACCGCCTGATTGAGTCCAGAAGTAATGGTCGGATCAGATGAGATCACGTTGGTTGGTAGACCAATCACAGATAATTTAACCGGTCCAGTAAAATTCGATTGTCGCTCTAGTTTCAGATGAAGTTTAGCTGATTTAGTTTGGAGCAGATTAACACTTAACTCTGCCAATGTTAAGCGAAATGGAGCCGTNTCGATTACCGTTAAGTAAATCGGCCTAGATTTTCTCACCATACGATCGCCGGCTAAATTACTAGTCGCCGACAGGATAACCGTAGTCCAGTTTAGCTCAGCTGTCTTATCAGCTGATAATGACAATAAAGCCCTGTTTTGACTTGGCTCAATGATAATTTTGCTAGCCGTAATTCCAGGAGGCAAATTTAAAACCGATAGTTGTACNGCCTGATCGAAACCATCAATNCGCATCAAACTCACTGGTAATATGGTACAACTACGACGATTAACTCTTAGTGTATCAGTATCTACACTAACAAGGAAGTCAGGGGTTAAAGGCCTAGCTTGTAGTCGATAACCGTAGGTTTTACCTCCACGTCCATTAATGTCCCGTATCTCAATCACGTATTCACCACTTGTTGAGAATGTGTGATCAATTATGGCATCAGACCCAATAGCATCGTCATTNTCAACAACTAAATCACCTTTAGGATCAAAAATTTGTACGACCGCATCTAATTGTGAATTGAGGCGATCTGCAGTGAGTTCAATTAATAGGCGTTCCTTAGATTTAACTTCAATTTTGTAATAGTCCAGATCCTGGGCTGGATCAATTAAGCCATTTACTATTTGCGATGGTAGAAGAGAATTACTTGTGGCTGATACATTATTCGGCTCTGTTTCAAGAATTTCGTTGTAAGCATTAATCGAAAAAGGAAATTCATTACTTGACAAATCGTCAGATGTCGTAACTCGGAACTGTTGGATGCCGATTGGAGCAGAAGGTGAAATCGACAACTGCATCGAATTCACACCTTTCAGGTTACGACCAGTTAAGGCAATCGTATTTTCGGAACCTACTTTCCCTCCTAGTGGGAAAATCNCATCCACTCGAGGTAATTCACCTATGCTTAAGCGGTAAAANAACTGTTTCCCACCTCTATAACGTAAGTCTTTCACCTGCAAGACATAATTACCGTCGGCTACAATTTTAAACTCAATATTTGCATCGAGGCTAGCACTAGTATCATTTTGGCCTAAAACTTCGCCTTTTTCACTGTAGATGGTTAAGATCGAATCTAATTTCGAACCGATACTTATAGCTGACAAATCAAAAATTAGGTGTTGGTCTTTTTTTGCCCAAAATTTGAAGGAGTCAACATCACCGGGAGCCTCGATTATTCCGTTAATCGTAGCTGGCAAGCTAATTGAATTAGCTGAGTCTATTTCAAGATTAGGTTCTATTTCTGTGAACTCCGGTAGGTCGCTAACAATAAACTGAAGAGCGTTTGAGACACCACTTGGTGTTACAACTCTTAACGTATGGGTGCCANCAGGAGAGTTAGCATCAATTAATAAGTTTACTGTTAATTCGTCCTGATTTGGAATCTCTGCCACCAAACCTTGGCCACTAAATGAGACTGTAGGATTCCTCTTGACTTTCTCAATGGTAGCTACGATCTGTTCTGAGCTAGTCAAAATTTGAGTTGNATCNCGCAGAAATTTGCCTGACAATCGAATAACAATTTCCGTGTCTCTCTGACCAGCNAGAGGNANAACTGAGATTAATTGAGGACTTTCTTGTGCACTTATTCTAGTTGTAGACAAACCAAGGATAAATAGAAAACAACCAAGCCTAAAATAGTGCCAAGGAAACGGAACAGGAAAAATCACAGTTCTGTTTGATGACAAACTGTACCTACTGTTTGCCAAAGTCTGGAGCCAACTACCGGTTAGCATGTACCATATCGATATTTGCGAAATTCAAGGCAATCAACCAAATAATTTATAAACTGGTTCTGCTTGAACCAACTCACGGGGTTGATCCAAGTGATTGAAGACTGTAGTCATTGGATCAATACCAAGGGCGTGATAAACTGTAGCTAAAATCTCCTTAGGATGGACNGGTTTTTCCAAGGGCGTAGACCCAGTAGCATCCGACTTGCCATAGACTTGACCTCGGCCAATACCTGCACCAGCCATCAGACCAGTATAACAGTATGGCCAATGGTCTCTACCATCGGGAGCATTACTGTTACCAGAAGTACTGACTCCTAAACGAGGTGAGCGACCGAACTCACCAATCGCTAAAACAAGAGTTTCGTCTAGTAATCCACGTTCGTCTAATTCTTCTAACAGNGAAGATAGAGCACTATCTAATTTGGGACAGTGNAAGTCTTTTAGGGGGCCGAAATTAGCCGCATGCGTATCCCAAGCCGTTGTTAGTGGATTACCGTTAGCTACCGATGGCCAGTTGACCTGTACAAATCGAGTACCTGACTCNATCAATCGGCGTGCCAGNAAAACGCTCTGCCCAAAGGTATTCCGTCCATATTTATCTCGCACCTGATCGGTTTCTTGGCGTAAATCAAACGCATTTCTAGCCCTCTGGGATAAAATTAAGTCNTAAGCTTNAGCGTANTATTCGTTCAAGGCATAGTCACTTGCTGCTTGTTCCAATTCGGGCATGCTTTCGTTGATAGTTTTCAATAAGCTAGCTCTGCGTTGAAGTCTTGAAGCTGGAATTTCTTCTCTAAGTTCAAGCTCGTCAAACTTGATCTGTCCGTTCGGATCTTGAAAAAGGTAGTATGGGTCATAAGCTCGACCAAGGAAACCAGCTGTTCCTCCTTTACCAATTATATTACTTTCTTGTAGTGGTCGAGGTAATTGAACTGCAGATAGCATTGGCTGCTCGAGTGGTTTCAGCTTAGAAACATGCGAAGCAACGTTTGGATGATCTGCAGGTGTAGGCGGATCCAATTGTCCTGATGGGGCTACTTTGTCGGGTGTCTCACCTGTCAGCATTTGATACATAGCAGCAGTATGGTTGAATAGACCAACTGGGGTATAACTAACTGACCGAATTAGCGTAGCCTTATCCATTTGCTGAGCGAGCTTGGGCATAGTCTCTGACAGCCAAATCCCGGGAACTTTAGTTTTTATTGGCTTAAATTCACCTCGAACATTAGATGGTGCTTCTGGCTTTGGATCCCAAATGTCAATATGGCTGGGGCCACCCTGAAGAAAAATTAAGATGACTGACTTGGCTCGACTAAACCCGTTTCTAGATTTAGTCAAATCAACATTATTACTCGCTTTAGCTTCTAAGGCCAAAATTTGTGGTAAGCTAATACCAAGCATTGCTGAACCACCGACCCTAATAAATTCTCGTCTACTTAAACCGTCACACAAACGACTCTGTTTTCCTGGAATAGATAACATGTCCGCATCCTCCTTGAAGTTAGTGATTAAACAAAAATGCAGGACTATTAATCAATGCCCACATTAAATCTTGAGCTCCTTCAATTTTATTTTGAGCGGAGCTAATATAGTCTAATGCACTAGTTTTTTCACTGGTATCTGGCAAGCGAGACAAAGTAGCCAAATATATTTCTTCGATTAAATCTGAATCTTCAATGTCTTTTTCTGTTAATTGCGCAATTCGGCCTTTCTTATCCCTGATNGCTTCAGCTATAGTCGGACCGTTGATTAGTGTCAAGGCATGTGAGAGGCTCACTTCACTGACTCTCTCACATTCACAAACTGATTCACGTTCTGGCCGTCCAAATAGTTTTAGAAAACCATGATCGTCTAAATTACTGTCTGGTAACTGTGTAGTTCTGATTCCAGATGGCATATCACCAAAACTAGTACGGCTNCCCGTAGCAGCCATGATAGAGTCGAGGAGTTGTTCTGCTGTTAGNCGCCGGGGGATGGACCGAGAAAAGTTTACAGTATCGGTTTCGTTCCAACTATTAGTATCTATGCTATGCTGATAGACACGCGAATGAACAATGGTTCGCATCAGGTGTTTCAAATCAAANTGATGATCAATAAAATCTTTCGTCAATAAGTCTAGTAGTTTTGGATTACTTGGNGGGTTACTAGAGCGAATATCATCCACAGGTTCGATAATTCCGCGTCCTAAAAAATAACTCCACATTCTGTTTGCCATGGACCGTGCAAACAATGGATTATCTTTGGCAGTTAACCAGTTAACCAAAGCCAAACGTGGGTCTGATTTTAGTGGGTCTAATTGACCAAAAGGCACGTTAGCCTTTACAATTTGTCCAGTCTTTGGGTGCTCAACACCCCCAACTGGCTTGTATTTAGTATANATGATCTGCTCGTCTGGCAATCTCCCTCTCTTTACNCCAACTTCACTGAAAAATGACGAAAATTCGTAATACTGATTCTGTGTCCATTTTTCAAAAGGGTGATCGTGGCACTTATTACAGGAAAATCGTACGCCTAGGAACAACTGTGTTGCACTTTCAGTCGCAGCATCAGTTTTGACTTCTAATCCAATATTTCGATTTCCTTCTTTAACCGGTCCACTCGATACCCGATAATAATTTGCGGCAGGATTTTTATAGGTACTACCGCTAGCTAACAGCAAATCTTTCACCATTTGATCATAAGGTTTGTTCGTTTTTACAGCATTTCGGATCCAGTTACGAAACAGCCAAACACCTCGATCGCCCAAGAACTTCCGGTTACACTGCAATAAATCTGCCCACTTATGGGTCCAATGATCGACAAACTCGGGGCTATCTAGCAGTTGGTCAATTAGTAAACTACGTTTTTTGTGAGAAGNATTTTGGTCATTAAAAAATGTTCGAACTTGATTAGGTGTTGGTGGTAGACCTGTCAAATCTAGATAAATTCGACGGACAAACTCTGTATCAGTCGAAATAGGTGCCGGTAAGATTTTAAACTGTTTGAGCTTCTCGTAAAGATCNGAANNNCGTCAATGTAGTTATAGGTGTCAGTTTCTATCCAACGAAAATCAGATCGATCTCCCATAACTGTGATCTGGCTGGTTTCGTATAGACCTTCATAACGTACCAACACAGAGGCTTCACCACGACGAGCAGCAGTAACCAACCCTTTTTTGGATACTGCTACGACGTCTTGCAGGCTAGATGAATAAATAGCCATGTCAGTAACGTCCCTTGAGGATCCATCATCATAGTGAGCGATAACTAGAACTTGCTGCTTCATACCAGGGAACTGAATGGTAGCTTGCTCAGGTATGACCTCTAGTGTTTCTACTTTATTTTTTTTCGATACGTCAGAGTTAACCCCTTCTTCGATCCATTTTATCAATAACTGGTAGTGCTTTGATTTTGGGTCGAGTACAAATCCACCCTCGTGTGGTACACCTTGTGTCGGTTTTAGGAGCATCAAGCTCTTTTCTGGTACTGTCCGATTGAATCGTCGACCGGACAAGTCTTTAACCAATGCTTGATAATCAAAGTCTAGGTCATACCCACGTAATGAGAGTTTAAAACCGTTTTTACCTTTGGCCGCACCGTGACAAGTACCAGAATTACAACCTAAGCGACTGAGTGTGGGCGCTACTTGACGAACAAAACTAACTGGTTGCTGCTCCATGCTTTCTACTGTAACTGGGAGTTTGGAGGTTAGGTCAGCATAAACAACTGTGACCTGCCCTGACCCCTTTTCTGCAGGATGAATCGAATTCTGCTGGCCTATACTAACTTCGGGGCCTACATTAGATAATTTTGCTTGGCTCGTCACATCTATCCATTCTCCTGACTGAGTCAGAGCAGAAATTAAGATACGCCGAACATCACTGGCATTTTTCAAAGAAAGCTTGCTTGGGGTCAATTTCAGCGCTTGAACAGAGGGTAATTCAACTGATAGAGTATCAGCCACAATAGGATCTGATTCAATCCCTCTGGCTGTCTCGACTAGGAAGCATAATAGGAAAATGGATAAAATGGGAAAATACCATCGCAAATTATTCTTCAAACTCATTGCAAGTTAAACCTCTCTCGTCTCAACGATCGATTAGTGGTTAATTTTCCAGAAATTGAGGCCGTGGAGCTTTGAAACTACCATCAATTATTTGCTGCCTGACTTTTTCGACATTCTCTTGTACGGATTTTGGCACATATGATTTTAAGTTAGGATTGTAAACTAGTTTAATCGCTTCATTTTGTGCCATACCTGTCATCATTACTTTAGCTTCAAATTTTCCTTCTTTGACGATCTTAGCAATACGGACGAAAGCTGATGTATCGATCACCGCACTAGCTAGAACTGCATCTGGTGCGACATCGTTTTGGTTCCGATTTGAACCAAAAGCAAAGACCGATTTACCTTCTTTTCGACTGTTGGAAACGGCTTCAAATACACCAACACCAGCGGCGTCTGCATTATGAAAAATTAAATCTACGCCCTCAGCAATTTGTGACAAAGCCAACTCTTTAGCCTTTCCAACATCTTCCCAATTACCTACATAAGATTTAGAAATCTGAATTTTCGAGTTTACTGACTTGGCACCTTGGATGAAAGCATGAAATGTACTGTTTATAGGTGGGATATTCATACCACCTATCGCGCCAATTTTCCCAGTTTTGGACATTGAAGCAGCAATTATTCCCAACAAATAGGTAGCTTCTTCCAATTCAAAAACGACCGATGCCACGTTTTTTTCTACCGTGTTACCTGAAGTAGTAATAAAAATGGTATCCGAAAACTCTTCGCCAACAGTTTTCGCCGCATCCTGATATTCAAAACCATGCCCGAAAATAAGGTCATAACCGTTACTAGCAAAAAAACGAAAATGCTCTTCCCACTGGGCTGGCGTTTTACTCTCAACATGGCTAACTTTTGCTGCCAATTCTTTTTCAATTGCTTTAAGCCCATCGTATGCCAGAGCATTCCAGCCAGCATCACTAATTGCGCCTGGCGTAAGTAATGCGACCTTGAATTGACTGGCTTGCGTAAGCGGCACAATTCCGCAAAAAACTGATATGAAAATCAAAAAAAACAAAGAAAACTTAAATCCCAGACGATTTAATAAAAACATCTAAAACACCTCACATTCAACATGTTATATCGTAATCACTACTTGAGCTCTTTAACTGTATCAAATTTCGTTCTTAACACTTCCCGGGGGCGCTGTATTCCATTTTCTGTTACGTTGTAAGCAAACGTATTTGCCCGGCGGTGATTGAGTGATTGATTTGCAGATGAACCGTGTATGATCAATGGTCCAAAGAATACACAATCTCCCGGTTCTGTTTCCACAACTACTGCATCATCTCTAGCTTCAAAAAATCCAGGAAGAAATAGCCCAAACGAAGTTTGAGCTTGATCATGTACCAACAACTCACCCTTATGACTGCCGGGAACAAAGCGAATACATCCGTTTTCTGAATTGGCTTCATCTATTGACAGCATACAATTAATCATGAGGGGCTGATTATCCGGGTTTCTCCAGTAGGAGTAGTCCTGATGCCAAGGTGTAATTGTACCACGCTTCGCTGCTTTCATCAGTAACTTGCTGTGAAAAAGTGAGATGTTTGGTCCTATCAAAGATCCAACTACATCTAAGACTTCATTAGATCTCAAAATTTCATTAAGTCCCTCACTAATAACTTCGCTATTCATAAGTTGGCGAATATATTTCGGTTTGTCAGGTTCTCCGTGTACATGCTCTTCCCAGGAAATACCCACTCCATCAGGAACTTGGTTGGCCATCCGCTGATGCAGCCCTTCGATTTCAACCTTGACTTGGTTCAACTGTTCGGCATTGATCAAGCCTTTTTTTACAAGATATCCATTTTCATCGTAAAAATCGCGATCGTTTGGACTTAGCTTACTTTGTTTTATTTTCTTCATTTTCTGAATCATCTATTTTGGTTTTAGAATTAGGAGGTGATTTATTTTCCTTTTTATTTTTTTTGGGCAAGGATAATGTCAAGCTCGGCGGTGAATTAAGAGAAGCTACTAGAAGTTTGGCAATTTTTTCTAATTCTTCCATCGACTGTATAGGCTGGTCGGCTGAATGGAAAAGATATGTTTTCCATTCAGCCTTTGAATCGAACAGAAGAGTCGAGTCACCTGTAGCTAACACATTTGAAAGAGGTAGAACAATAGCTGATACTGATCTATCTTCCCATTTTAGTAAACTTTTTTCTATTACTTCACCTTCTGTTAAACCTACAACTACAGATAAACGATTATTCAGGCCATCAATAAGAACCTGCTGTTGGAGTATCGAATTGTCAGCGTAAACAGTAGATCGATGCAGAAGAGAAATACTTGTTTGTTTATCAACTATCAATTTCGGCCAAATCCTCTCCGTAGTTGCTCTTAAGCCTCCACTCACTGGGACTCTAACATAATCACTATCACTACGGATCGATATGAATTTTCTCTCTTGATTATCCCAAATAGCAAAACCACCCACCCCAAATCGATCTCGTTCTTGACTTTCACCGACTTGGATTAACCCCTCTAATTCTGAAATAGTCTTGTTCTGAGCGACTTGCTGCAAATGCAAGCTGCTCTCATCCTTGGAAAAAGCGGAGACCGCACCGTTTGTTTGCAATAAAAACAAACTTAGATTTGATTCTAAAGCAACTGGAACAGCTAAGCTGGGAAAGATTCCAGCTTGTGATTTACGTTGAAAAATAAGTTCAATAGCAATAGGGTCTCCGTCTTCTTTCGGCGCCTGACTAGGAGCATATTGAATAACAGCAGTCTGAGCTTGATTTGCTTGAAAATCAAGCAAGAAAACTAGTTCATCCTTTTCACCATCGTAATTAAGATCATCCGCTTGGTAAGGAATGCGTTTGGGTGGATTTTGTCGATCGGTTGGGTCCCCCATAGCCAAAGCGAAAGCTGAAAATGTGAAATCAGGACTAATAGATTTCAACTGGTCCAGTGGAATACGGATGGGAAGATGCCGCCGGACTATGGGTAGCCCATTTTCAATGTTTAGGTTAATCAAGTGCTGTTCTGATGGTGGCTGACAGCTCCATGTGGACACTAACAAGACAAGCAGAACAACTAGTAGATGAGAATGGTATTTCGATATTGACACAGTTCTGGTGATTCAAAAACCAATTTTCGTTTATTCTATCACAGTTCGATAGATATGCAACCCGGATTCGACGGAGAATCTAGAGGTAGATTATTGATCAGGAATAATTTTCTTGTCGATTTGAATGTCTTCGCGCATAATATGGTGGCTGATTATAGATAAGTTTGATACTTGTAAATGTATTTGTGCGATGTCAATTTGTGAGCCAACCCTTTGTTTGTCTGTTGATACAAGGAGTTTAAATGGAAAAGAGAAATGGCCTTTTTAGATTCTCTCTGATTTTTGTCGGTTTTCTAGTCGCCTGTGGAAACAGTGAAGATCCAGTAACTAAGCCAAAGTTAACTACTGCTGTACAGGACGAACCAACTGTGGCCTCAGTTGAAATAGACTTTGCCACTGAAGACCAGTCCATTAATGCAGTCCTAGCTAACCAAAATGAGGCAATCAGTACAAAGGAATTAGATGATATTATGGTGCATTGGGTCAAAAGTGAGGACAAAGAAGTTTTCTCTGCTTGGACTTTTTGGGCAGGTGCATTTGAGAAAAACGAAGGATGGAAAGCTGTCAAAAACGGATGGGTTGGTATTTTTAAATTACATGCTGGTGAAATGTCAGTCCAAGTCTCCCGCTTGGAAATTGACTCCCGTGCTAGAAATGCAATCGTTTATGGTAAATACAAGTGGGGAAATCAAAATGGGGATTTAATTGCTGCATTTCAGAATCAAAAAGGAAAGTGGAAGATTCGCGCTATTGACTTCACCAACGAGCGCTTTGGTAAGCAGATACCTAAATTAGCCAAGCCGGCTTATAGAAATCCAAAAGCCACCCCAGCTTAAACAGAACGAAATTGTCTTCTATTCCCTCGTGTTCCTTCAACTGATAAAATCAGGTTTTTTTTCAAGAAAATTGACTGTAGGTTTTCTATGTGCGATTACAGTCCTGTCTCCGTTTGTCTGGTCTCAGCCAATTTTATTTCGGGAGGTCGGCATCACGTCGGGTATAGACTTCACTTACTCTCAAGGTGCCCGATCATCTCTGTTAGTTGAAGATATGGGATCAGGTGTAGCATTGATTGATTATGATAATGACCACGACCTAGATTTTTATTTAGTCAATTTGCCCGGTCCTCTCCAGAATGAAATCACCTCTGATTCGCCCGGAAACGTTATGTATCGAAACAATGGAGATGGTACTTTCACTGATGTTACGAAACAAGCTGGTGTTGGCCATCAGGGTTTTGGCATTGGTTGTGTAGGTGGCGATTATGACAATGATGGTGATATCGATTTGTATGTGACTAACTATGGTCCTAATGTACTTTATCGAAACAATGGAGACGGCACTTTCACTGATGTTACGAAACAGGCTGGTGTTGGCGATGATCGATGGGGAACAGGTGCCGCCTTTGGGGACTATGACCAAGATGGTTTTTTAGACCTATATGTTCCTAACTATGTGGTCTATGATTTACAATCACTTGACCAAATGCAGAAGGATTCAAAACGAGCTGGTCAGCCAATCCCAAGCGCTTTGAATCCTCATGTTTTTGAGCCTCAGAATAACGTTATGTATCGGAATAATGGCGACGGAACTTTCCTTGATGTCACATCTAAACTAGGGGTGTACGCCAAAGGAGGTCGTAGCTTACAAGCCATCTTTACTGATTTTGACCTGGATAATGATTTAGACCTCTATATTGCCAACGACACTTCAGCAAACTTTCTTTATCAAAATAACGGAGACGGTACTTTTGGTGATGTTAGCGAAGAGTCATGGGCTGCAGACTTTCGTGGTTCCATGGGATTGGCTGCTGGTGATTACGATAACGATAACGACCTCGATCTGTTCATTAGTCATTGGATTGATGAGGAAAATGCTCTTTATAACAATCTTGTAAAAGATGATGGCTCACTGATTGAGTCAGAGATAACTGACTCTGAAATCCCGATTCGATTGGTAGACGAATCTTATGGTGCTTCCTTAGCAGAAGAAAGCGTTAAATACATTGGTTGGGGAACAGACTTGTTTGATTTTGATAATGACGGTGATCTCGATATTTTTGTTGCTAACGGTAGCACATTTCAGGAGTTAAGTCGGCCCGAGATTTTGATCGCTCAACAAGATCAACTATTCGAGAATGTTGGCAATCGCCTTTTTAACGAAATTAGTCATTATTTACCGCAGCTGCCGTTGCAGGTAGGTCGTGGCGCGGGCTTTGGCGACTACGATAATGACGGGGACATTGATATACTTGTTTGTAATAACGACGGTCGCCCTTTTTTAATGCGCAATGAGATCGGAAATCGACACAATTGGTTGCAGATTAAATTAATTGGTACTTCTTCCAATCGAAGTGCAATTGGAGCTAAAGTCAGAGTTCAATCTGGTTCTAACGGACGTTTGCAATTGAAAGAAATTCAGGCAGGATCCAGTTATTTGTCTTTTAACAGCTTGACTGCCTCGTTTGGCTTGGGGGATGATACCAGCGTCAGTTGGGTTGAAGTAACTTGGCCTAATGGTCAGGTTCATCGTTACAACAATATACCCATCAATAAAAAAACAATAATTACCGAAGGTCAACACCGCTAATCAGTTCATGATTAGAACAAAATCGATTGATTCAACCGGGTTCTTCCTACTTTTAATATCCTTTCTCGCTAGTTTTGTTTTTATTCAGTGCCGTTACCAAGCAAAGTCATCTGAACGATTGGCGATACAAACTGGCAAAAAATTGATCCAATCAGAGCAATATCAGCTTGCTATCGATCATTTGTCTGTTTCCGTTAACACTATTAAGCAACCGGATGTTCTACTTCAGGCCCATCTGATGCTTGCTCAAGCTTACGAGTATTTAGTTCAGCCCAATGATTCTATCCACCACCTTGAATTAGCTCTGGAGTTAGTAAGGGAGAGCAAACCCGAAACCTTTTCTGCTAATCAGGAGACCGATATTCAGTTCCAGCTGGGTCAACTTCATTGGCAAAATAACCGCCAACCAACAGCCGCTGGCTATTTTCGATCCATTCTCGATAATTGTAACGAGCGACAACGACAAACAATTGCTACGTACACTGGTACGTCCTTTAGTATCAATCGCCTACCAACCGAAAATCCACCAACAACTAATGTTGTTGAAGAACACCAGGTGTTTTCTTCCGACGGAACAATTTTGCCCACTGCACCAAAAATTAGTTCGGAGAACGCTGACGATTACAGTTCTGCTGTTTCGCCTGATGGCAAGCAGATTATTTTTTCCTCTTATCGGCTTAAGAACGCTGAATTGTTTCTACTGGACATAGTTTCTGGGCAAATTACTCAGCTAACACAAACGCCACAGATTAATGAATACATGCCGGTTTTTTCTCCTAACGGTCAACAAATTGCCTTTGTTACTGAACGCAAAGTATCGAGCCAAGCAAGACTTACCGTACAGCTGAGTGGGTCAACACCCAGTAACGCTACAATCTCGATCATGAATCTTGACGGACAAAATCGACGACGGTTAACTAATAACTTAGCTGTAGAAAGATCTCCTTCTTTTTCTCCAGACGGCCAAACTATTATCTTCGAGGCTGTAGAACAAACA
>PAYP01000051.1 GCA_002714785.1 Candidatus Poribacteria bacterium
TTCATAGTCGTCAGCGAACATCCATACTAGCGAAACAAGCAGTACAACGCTAGTAACAGCGAAAATCCGGTTTAGCGTGATAGATTTATAGTATTTTTGGTCTTTATTTGTTAGCACTTCTTATTCCTACCGTGTTGCCTATATAGATTTTGTGTCCAAGGTATTTTTGGCTTTGTATCATCGGTCGATTTAGTTGTCTCCATCCTTTGTGTATGGGCCCTACCATCTTCACTTTTTACTGTCCCCATATAACTATGAATCGAATCTCGATTGATGAATGACTCCACTATGTTGAATTCAATTTTTAGATCTTTCATAAAGCAATTACCCATACGAACAAAAGCCTCCTAACCTAAAACTTGAAAACAGCCTTTCCTAGCCAAGGATTACACTATTTTGCGAATCAAGATATAAACTGTTTCGTCTAATATGAAACCTAAGAGATCAACCTACTATCATCTATATGTTCAAGAAAAACTCTGGTATTGATATTATGTACTGGAGATTTAGAGTCCATCGCAAGTACATTTTAATTGGCAGACCGGCCATTGATAATAACAGGATGACGAACACGCTGTAACGTATTAAGCCAAGCTTTTCAACATAAGATTTGAGAAAAGTCTTAGCTAAAATCCCTGGTACAGCAACTAAATAGAAGGCTACGCCAAGCAGGCCAAAAATCTCCCGTAGAGCGAAGTGCGGCGGTAGAGGCTTATTTAAAAATTTGACCCAGATTAACTCAGATAGATTGATGCTATTTAAAACAAGAACCTTGTGTTCATCCCACTTTTCGAAAGGCCCGAAGAAATTCCAGTTGGGCCCGCGCAAAAAAGTACCGAGTATGACCATATAGATCCAAAGCACCCACCACCCAAATAAGAATATGGACAGCTCAGCTTTTCGCTCTGTGTAAGAATAATAGCCGTTACCTTTCTTGTTCAGATCGATATAGGGGATTGCCATTAGTCCTACAATAATCAGTGTTGGAAACATTACCCCCGCCAACCAAGGGTCAAAATAAACCAGCATCTCTTGCAAACCTAAGAAATACCAAGGAGCCTTGGCGGGGTTTGGTGAATCAGCTATGTTAGCTGGTTCTTCCAAAGGCGCCTTTAAAACTATTCCCCAGATAATTAAACCAACAGAACAGATAATTAAGCTGATTAACTCGACATAAATCAAGTCTGGCCACACCAGGACTTGACTATCTAAATCATTAGGATCCGAATACTCGTCAGGCTTCTCATTATTGGCTAGTCGCTTGTCATTCTCTACTGCTTGATGCATAGCCAAACCCGTTAAGAAAGGCATAACGTAGAGCAGTAAAACAATCGGTATATTGTCAGGTTTTGTTATGACTGATCTAAAAGTTTCATCAAATCTTATGCCGAATAACAAAACACCGGTTAAGAGGCCGAAGAAAACGATCCCGCCCTTAGCTGTCCATAGTTTTTCAATACGTAATTTTTTATTTAGCTTCATAAACCAGTTGTTTGGTGGAAATATGAAGAAAAAGGCTACGAATAAAATACTAAAGGAGATTACTGGGTCAGTAAGTGTGTTGACTACATCTTTTATCGCTTGAATCATTGCTAACTCTACTATTATTTCTTATTCGTCTATGTTGGGCCTGAAATTCCACCATCTTTACGAACTCGCCAAAAATGAACGGCCATGAAAATCATAATTACGAAGGGCAAACCTATACAATGCAAGACATAGAATCTCAAAAGAGTTGCTTCCCCTACAAATCGGCCAGCTTTCAACACAAAAGCTGCATCTGCCGCTTTGTGGACAAGCTTGACATCTCCAATTTGCATTAGCGAAGCGCCTGGGCCTTCAACCCCTAGGAACGGAGAAGCGCCTCCCATATTAGCACCGACTGTAATTGCCCAAATGGCTAGTTGATCCCAAGGAAGTAGGTAGCCTGTAAAACTAAGCAATAAAGTTAGTGTTAGCAGTATCACCCCAACCACCCAATTAAACTCTCTTGGTGGTTTATAAGAGCCAGTCATAAAAACACGGAACATATGTAGCCAAACAGCCAGAACCATCAAGTGAGCACCCCAGCGGTGAATTTCTCGCATAATCCCGAGTGGTACCTGCTCCCCAATATCAATCATATCCATGTATGCATGCTCTGCTGTTGGTCGATAATAGAACATCAATAAAATGCCGGTAATAGTTAAAACTAGAAATGTGAAAAATGAAAGCCCCCCCATACACCAAGTATATTTTACCTTCACAGCATGTTTAGGGAGCCGGACTGGGTGGAGGTGCAAGAATACATTATTCAAGACTCCCATCATCCTTTGGCGCCGATCCCAGTTAGCAGGTAAACCGCCAGTCCTGAAGATCGACCGTATTATCACATTGTTGCCAATAGTTTCGCCGATTTGATCAAATAAACCGGGCTTTTTCGCTTGTCCATTTCTCATTATTAAATTACCTTTCCCGTTCTAAGCCCATGGAAGATAAGCATTTGCGTTTTCCCACTGACCTTTTTCCTTTTGGAATTTAATATTTTTATCAATCAAAATTTGACCATCTGAAGCAAGGCCAATCCAATATCTTTCTAGAGGACGAGGGGCTGGCCCCTCAAAGTGTACTCCGTTTTTTCTGAAACCGCTACCGTGACAAGGGCATTTAAATTTGCTTTCCCCTGCCAACCAATTTGGCGTACAGCCTAAATGCGTACAAACAGTGGATAATGCGTAGACGTAATCGTTCGTTCGCCCAATCCAGACTCCATATTTTTCTTTAAAGGTTTCATTGATAGCCCCAATAGTGTACTCATCAGGATAGCCAGCCTTGAAGGATTGAGGTGGTTCAAATAACACATTGGGGAAAAGATATCTCAGGAACATAGTCGCTGCTGCGGGAACTGCTCCTAAAAGAAAGGCTCCCCAACCCAACCCCATCGATAGCCAACCGCGTCGTTCTATTTTAAAATCCAGGATCGGTTTAACACTGCGCTTGATTTTCCCAGTCACAAAGGGGTGATCTTCACCGGTAGTTGTCGAACGAGCTGCAGCTTTTCTGGTTGGCGCGGGTTTTGCCGCTGCTGGTGCCGGTTTCGTAGCTGTTGATGCAGCTGGGGTAGTAGCGCTAGGCAGTCGACCGAATTTAGCTAGAATTTTGCGCCGAGCGGGAGACATCTCTTCAACACTACTCACCTCTGTGGCTGCGGCAGGTGCAGATTCTACGGCAGGTGCAGGTTCTGGGGCACCAGCTGCAGGCAACTTACCTAGCTTAGCTAGCATTTTNCGCCGAGCNGGAGACATTTCTTCAATATCATCCACTTCTGTAGCCTCGGTAGTTTCTGCCACAGGTTCTGAGGCTTCATCTGCAGGCAACTTACCTAGCTTAGCTAGCATTTTGCGTCGAGCTGGAGACATTTCTTCAATATTATTATCGTCGCTCATCTCTTACCTCTAAGGCTGTTTTTAATACCTCTATNTTTACATTTTTGTCATCTATTAAGCGGTCNATCGCTTCATTGAGCTCCGAATCGTTTAGGNTGCCAGCAGANTGTACTGCCACTGCGAGGATTCGATTTCGCTCGTTGATATCAACCGATTCGAATTCAGCTAGATAATCTGGTCGTAAAAGATCTAGCAGGATAGCTTTTCCTGAAGTACTATTAAGTTTAGTCAGAGCAACCGCTGCGTCCCACCTTACATTGGGCTCTTCATCTTTAAGTGCTTCTTGCAATGCAGGTATAGCTGTAACATCACCAATTTCTCCAAGCGCAATCACTGAGGCCAAACGANTGGTATCCGATGGGTCTTGAAGCAGAGGTAAAATCCCCTCAACTGCGGTTGAGTCACCAATCATGCCTATTGCAGAAACGACAAAAACTGTATCAGATTGATTTGGCTCTATAGCATCTAACAAAAGAGTGGTGAAAGCAGGATTCTTAGTAGCGCCCATTGCCTGTGCCAAGTATGCTTTTAGGCTGACACCATTTTGGGTAGTCATTTGACGTACACTCGGGTCCTCAAACAAATTGGCCATTTTGTTGACAAATTGACTATCCAACCCAATTTTGGGATCTCTTGTTAGAACAGACGATAATTCAAATGCAGCGCGCCAACGGTCGTGATTCCGTCCAGACTTAATCGTTTCCAACAAATCATAGACNTCCCGGCTTTCTTGGGTCAGCAGCGTAATCCCCANAATATAGACGCCAAACAGAATACCGATGCCAACCAAGATGAGGAAGGGCAAAAGAAAAAAGGAGTGAATGTTAACAGTAACTTCGTCAGATTCAGACTGATCTTCTGCTGATTCAGCTAAAGGTGTTTCGAGGTTTAGGCGGTCCAATGGAATTCGGATTTCCTTCGTTAGTAATAAATATTTGGTAACGCCGTGTTATGGCCGAAAAAGCGATTAGTCGCTTTTGAACATGATTGATNCTTTCATAACTGAACATGGGGCGTACTGGATTTGAACCGGTGACTTCTACCGTGTGAAGGTAGCGCTCTACCCCTGAGCTAACGCCCCAAAGAACATGATGGGCCCACTAGGATTCGAACCTAGGACCAATCGGTTATGAGCCGATTGCTCTAACCACTGAGCTATGGGCCCAAACGAAAGACGAATCATTCTCAGTAATTTCCCCGACGGCAAAATTATAACCCAACAAAGACAGTTTAGCAAACAGAAACCTCAACGAAAATTAGGATCTCANAACAGGATTGAGGCTATCATAGAAAATACTAAGCTATAAAAGGGTAATCATGAATTTACTCTATAAATCCTCTCAAGTGTTGACTTCGTATTGGGTGTCTTAGNTTGCGTAATGCTTTGGCTTCGATTTGGCGGATTCGTTCTCGTGTTACATCAAACTCAGTTCCAACCTCTTCCAAAGTTCTTGGGCACCCATCCCCAATACCAAATCTCAATTCAATTACCTTTTTTTCTCTATCTGTTAGTGTCTCGAGTAAATCTTCCACCCGTTCTTTCAAGAGTATAATATCTGTTTCAGCTACTGGCGACTTCGTCTTCTTATCTTCAATNAAATCACCTAAATAGCTATCTTCTTCATCTCCAATAGGTGTTTCCAAAGAGATTGGCTCCTGGGCCACCGCTAAAACTTGCCTGACTTTATCGACTGAAATATCCATCTGACTGGCAATTTCTTCCGGTGTCGGCTCACGACCTACATCCTGTACAACTTCTCGTGAGGTTCGGATCAGTTTATTGATAGTCTCAATCATATGAACAGGAATGCGAATGGTCCGGCCTTGGTCNGCAATGGCACGNGTAATACCTTGTCGAATCCACCAGGTTGCATAAGTACTGAACTTATAACCTCGTTCATAATCAAATTTATCAACNGCTTTCATTAAACCAATATTACCCTCTTGGATCAGATCCAAAAAAACAAGTCCGCTGGTACGATTTCTATACTTTTTGGCGATGCTAACAACTAGCCTTAAATTGGATTCAACAATCTCCATCTTAGCTTCTCGAGCAACATCTTCTCCCATCTTAATNCGTTCTATAATGTGACGCATCTGGTCGATTGTTCGGTCTGTTGTTCGCGTCAATTTCAACACTGATCTTTGTGCTTGAACCAACTTAGTATTAGCCTCTGTTAATTCCTCCAAAGAGTAACCGTTTAGTGACTCTGAATTCTCTATAGCCGATAGTAATCGTTTGCTATCTAATCCTAATTTGGCTTCAAAATGTTGAACTGTCTTTTGATAGGAATCCATACGCTGAAAAATCTGCCGGATCTTCGAGCACATCTGCTTGATTTCATTCGTATCAAGTTTCACCTGCTTAATTACAGAAAAAACATCTTCATATGCAAGAGCCAGTTTNTCTTTAGTAGCTTCTACGTTTTCGGACTTTTTAGCTAATTGACATTCTAGATCTCTAATCACCAACTCATGTCTTTGTATATCGGCCAATATAGTTTTAGTTTTTTCTAGGTANACGGTCTCCTTATCTGAATTAAGATGGTCAAACCCCCTAATTTCAAATATTTCCCAAGGTTTTCGTTTGCCCGCTAACACATGATCCAGCATCTGCCGAAATTCCGCCAACACAAAAGGAATCTCAAAAAGAACCCGCTGGACCATCCAAAATCCACTTTGCATCTTTTTGGANAGNTTAACTTCATCGTCTTTTGATAGTAGCGGTACTTTACCCATTTCTCTTAGGTAAACTTTAACTGGATCATCGCTTCTTTCTGNTTCATCTACAACTAACTCCACTCCTACACCGTCGGAGTTTTCATCGACNTTGACTTCTGTATACTGGATATTGCTTAACCCCATATCTACATACCCCCTGTCATCAATGTTTCGAACTACTCCTAAATCTGTACCATTTGTCAAATTGAGTTCCTCTAGCCCAATTTGATAAATTCCGACATCGACCACGTCTGGTTCAGCACCAGAACTCCCATTCTGATTCGGAACCTCTGCAAAATCNGCAGGGTTTGTTAACCCTGACTGCCCCTCACTTTGGGTGATGCGGTGGCTCATACCTGTTTGTAACTCCCAATTGCCAAAAACATCATTATAATTGCCCCCATATTATGTTACGAACTCATCGCTAAACTTATTTATAAATATTAGAAAGATTTTTGCTAGCCTATGATTTATGTTTACTTGCTTACAGCACGACGACGGTTAGAAAGTTGTACTAACTCATCTAAAATATCGGTATTATCTTTTCCTTGTCCTAACGCATTAGAACGTACTTGTTTCTCTAAATCCAATAACATAAATTGATTTAACCGTTTTATACAACCCATTATTCTGGCTTCCACATTCGGTGGCTTTTGATTGTTTAATAATACTTGTGAAATCAAGCTTCTACTTTTGGGGTCACAATTTTCTATCATTTCACTAACTTCTAAGGAAGTTGATGTATACAAAATTTGCCCTAGTTTAGCATAAGCTGGATTTTGTAAGTCTTGGACNTNAAATAGTTCTTTTGCTTTTGATATTAAATTNGGAGCCAAAATTAGCGACTCNAAAAATTGCCGTTCAATAGATTCACGAGCAGACAATTTACTTGTAACAGCAGTNTTAGNCTGTCTCTTTNCTGATCTCCTTTGAGGAGATTGCTTTACACCTAGCCTTTCGAGTTCTTGGAAAACAACAGCTCGTTCCAACTCTAGCTCTCGACTGACTTGATCTACATATGCATTTAGTTCNAGAGGGCTGTCCAAACTAGCCAAGGTTGCTGCAATATCCTGAACTGCTTTAGATTTTACTTCTATTTTTTGAATTGCCCCCTGCTCGACAGCTCGTTGTATCTGAAATTCAATCAAGTTGAGACTTCGATCGAGATAAGTCTTAATCGCCTCACTACCACCATTCCGCACTAGGCTGTCTGGATCTTCACCATTTGGAAGCAAAGCTACTTTGACCTGTAGCCCTTCCTTTACTAGTGTATTTAAACCTCGGGTGGCTGCTCTCATTCCAGCACTGTCTCCNTCATAGATAATCAGTACTTCTTTNGTAAAACGTTTTAGCAAGAGGGCATGCCTTTGACTAAAGGATGTACCAAGAGATGCCACGACATTGGTTAAGCCTGCATCATGAAGTGTAATAACGTCAAAATANCCTTCTACCAGAAGAACTTTACCTGTAAGGTGAATTGACTTTCTTGCATTTTGCAAATTATACAAAATTTTACTTTTGTCATAAATAGTCGTATTAGCTGAATTAAGATATTTCGGACGTACTTTTTCAACGATCCCCCGACCTCCAAAAGCAACTGGTCGATTCCGCTCATCTAGAATAGGGAAGATAACCCGATTTCGGAACCGATCGGTAATACCTCGATAATCTTCTTTAACCAAACCAGCTTCGACTAATTGCTTTTGTGTAAAACCTTTTCGGAAAGCATATTGGGCTAGTTGGCGAAATCCTGAAGGAACAAAACCAAGTTGGAAGTCGTTGATTGTATTTTCTGATATTCCCCTTTTTTTCAGGTAAGACATAGCATGGCCACCGATACGTGGTTCGGTCAAGTTTTGACGAAAGAAATCAATTGCCAATTGATTTAGGTTATGTAATTGTCGTTTTTCCCTTTGGGCATGCTCTGTTTCTTCATCAACTGAAGGCAATTCGATACCTACCCTCTCGGCCAAAAACTCTAAGGTTTCTGGAAAAGTCTTCCCCTCTAATTTTCGAATAAAAGTGATAACATTTCCACCTTCTTGACAACCAAAGCAATAAAACATTTGACGGTTACGAGAAACTGTAAAAGAAGGAGTTTTTTCATTATGAAAGGGACAAAGCCCCTTGAAATCTTGGCCTGCAGCTCTAAGGTGAACTCCAAGTTCACTGATAACTTCGACGACGTCATTCTGCTCTCTAATTTGTACAACTAGTTCTTCGGGAATACGTAGTGGTTGATTCATTGACTCAAAAAAACCATGTAAAAATCACGTTCCTTTTATGGCAACGACCGTTGCCCCCGTTCCACCTAAACTCGCTTCGGCAAATGCAAAATTAGTAACTAGCCAATGATCCCTTAAGTATTCATGAACAGCAGTTCCCAATGATCCTGTTCCTTTCCCGTGAATCAATCGAACTTCTAAAAGGCCTGCTAAATAGGCATCATCTAAGTATTTATCCAAAACGTTTAATGCAGGAGCAACTTTCTGTCCAATCAAATTCAGTTCAGATTCAACCGAAGATGACTTTCGGTGTTGGATAGTCAAGATCGAAGAACTTAATTCTCTACTTTTTGTTTCCTCGGGTGGCAAAGAGACTTCTTGGTAAGATAATGTCATTTTGACTGAACCTACCTGGATACAGAGCGGTTTTCTACTTTTTTTTGATATAGAAATAACCTCACCGAACTGATTCAAGTCTTTGATCAGAACTTTGTCTCCCACGGAAACCGAAAAGTCTGGAGGAGGCTGATTCTTCTTTTCTATTCTGCAGACTTCTTTCTGTTTCAGTAATTCTTGCTCTCTTTCTATAGAATCAAGGGCTGAGCGGACACTTTCTCTTGATGCATCTTTCTGTCGNATTTGAGCGATTGTTTCCTCAACTAGCTTNCGNGATTGCTTCAAAATCTCAGCNGATTCTCTCTCTGCCTTGCGCTTCAACAAGTCGCAATCAGCCTCGAAATCATCTAATTTTCTCTGATATTTTTCCTTATTTGCACTCGCCTTGATTAATTCTTGGTCTACTAGATTTAACTGTTGGTCAAGACGNTGTTGAGATTGCTGAATGCTGGTAAGTAGTTCCTCTACTGCTATCGGTTGAGATCCAATTTGGTTTTTGGCTACACTGAGAATCTCCACTTTCATTCCGAGACGCTCGGCAATTTTTATNGCATTGCTACTACCGGGCACGCCCATTTGTAATCGATAGGTTGGGTTTAGAGTTTGTAAATCAAACTCCATTGAAGCATTGGCCATATCTGGATGATCATGAGCAAAAGCCTTCAATGCATTATAGTGTGTCGTAAGTATCGTTTTCGATCCAATTTTTGAGAAGTGATCAATAATAGCAATTCCCAATGCCGTTCCCTCTGTAGGATCAGTACCTGCCCCAATTTCATCTAGCAAGACTAATGTGTTTTGGTTGGCCTTTTCCTGCATTGCAATAATCTTAGTCATGTGCGATGAAAATGTACTTAGATTCTGGTCAATACTTTGCTCATCACCAATATCAGCAAACACATGCTCAAATATTGGCAATTGACTGCCTTTTTCAGCGGGGATATGTAATCCAGACTGAGCCATCAATGATAAAAGACCAACGGTCTTCAAAACTACTGTTTTCCCACCAGTGTTTGGTCCAGTAATCAAAATCGTGTTAAATTGGCCCCCCAGATGTACACTCGTTGGTACAATTTCATGAGGAGATCTTTCACTCGAATTTTCATGCAAGTTGATTTCTAATAGAGGATGCCTCGCTGCAGTTAACTCTAAATAGCCAGAAGTGTTGATTATTGGCTCCACACAATTAAGCCTTCGACTTAGTTTGGCTTTTGCTGATTGAAATTCAAGCTCACCTAAAATTTCTTGGGCTAGCCTTAACTCAAACACCTTCTCATAAACAGAAGCACTCAAGTCTCTAAAAATTCGACGAATTTCCTCTTGTTCAGCATCGGATAACTGTAACAACTGATTATTTTTTTCAACAATCTCAATTGGTTCAAAAAAAACGGTAGCCCCGCTGGCTGACTGCCCCTGCACGATTCCACTTAAGCCTGACTTATGATCATGCTTCACAGGTATCACAAATCGGTGATTGCGACTTGTAATTATATTTTCTTGAATGGATTTTTGATAGCTTGAGGAACGAAGGATTGAACCCAATTGATTATGGATATTCTCGTGCAATCCCATCTGTTTTCGACGAATCGAACGAAGTTCTTGGGACGCACTGTCCAGTATCTTACCCTCGGGAGNCAGACAACGATTGATCCTACGCGACAATTCAGGAAAAACTGGAAATTCTTCTGTCAATTGTACGAGAATAGGATAATCTTCGATTTCAAGTTTCTTCGTTTCTGCCCTAACTCTTTTCGCTACGCTCAAAAAATCAGAAACACTAAGTAGCTGCTCGATATGTAAGACTGACCCTCTACGAGATACACTATCCAAAATCGTGGAGATGTCTCGGATGCCTCGCAAAGAAAAATCCCCAACCAATTCCTGATATGTCGTTATTTCACTACACAAACGTTGTTGATATTGAACGGCATCAAAATCACAACTGGGCTGCAACTGATCGACACGACGATTTCCTAAAGACGACAGCGTATAACGCTTGAGGATTTCCTTTAACTTTTCGTATTCAAGAGCTTCGTAATACATCAAATTCAGTTAAGGATTTTAGAATCCAAAGTAACTATTCGGTAGTAGTTCTTCGTTGATGAAAAAGAGCTGTTTCATAGACTTTTCTGTTAGGTGCAAAATCAAACACTGACTGGCGGCCATATTCTGGATCATACCCGTCAATCCCAAGAGCCATTCGATAGTATCGCCAAGCATTAGTTAACCTATCTTTTCGTTGATAATCACGAGCTTTTTCAAGATTGTCAGAAAAACCGGCAGCATCAGCTTCAAATTCTTTAATTTTTAACCGGATTTCTTTATCTAATCCACCTTCAATGTCTTTCTGGATTTTGTATTCATGGATTTTGGATCGGTTGAATTCGAATGATTCGTAGGAATCACTAATAGACGAAGCAGCCTGAGAAGCCTCGGGTAATTCTAATTCAGCCAAAATATTATTCGACTTTTTGATCAATTCGCGGCTTTTTTCATCAATAGCTTGAAGAATATTTCGATCTACACGTTCCAGTATTTCTGTGTAAACGTTGTTGGCATTTTGTAGTTTTTCCTGTTGTTCATAACACCAAGCTATTCTTAAAAGCGCAGCTTGATTGAGATGCTGCACCCACAATGAATCCACCCCATCTAAATTTAGTGCTCTCAACTTTTCGTAAGCCTTAATGGCCTCTNCGTAATCTCCCTTCTGCTCATAGCAATTACCAATAGCTTGATGAGAATAGGCCGCAATTAGTGGATTGTTCGGTGGAACATTTTGAGCAAGCTCACGGTAAATGCTCAGCGAAGCATCTAACTTACCTTGATAAAATTGAATTTTGGCGAAGTTATATCTAGCTCGATCAACAAACGGCGTCTGAGCAAAATTTGCGTTTTCAAAAAAAGCTTTCAGGTCANCAGAGACCTGATCAAATGGTTGTGATGATTCTTTGGTATCTTCGGATTTTTCCGCNGATAACCATTCTGTTTCAGCTACATTATATTGTTCTACCAATTCACGATAACGGGCAGCAGCTTTAGAATACTTTTGGTCCTGATTTTGCTTCCAACCGACGAAAAGTGCACTACCTGCTACTACACAAAAAATTAGGATAGTTACANTTCTTGAGTGCCTGCGGATAAATCCAAAAGCTTGTAGGACAGTCGTTGTGAATTGGTCCTGAACAACTTCCTGATCTAAAATCGGATCTTGTTCTGACATAAGATGGTAGGAGCCTTATAAAATAAAAACCATCAGGCAGGCTGAGGTTCTAACTGACAAACGGATGGTTAAACACAAAAGGTGTTTATTGGCTTGGGGAGCCAGTATCCCCCGATGGGGATACATCCGAATATTGCCGCCAATTATACTTACGCGTTTGCAACCATGTCAAGCCGTTTTAGATAAAGCTATGAGTTCTGATAAGAGCTCTGAACTAGTCGTATGAATTGCGCAAGAAGTTTCTGGGATTTAAGCCACTTTAACAGGTCAGGATACTCATGACGAAGCAAGATCAAAAATTCCTGCCTTTGAGCACTAAAGTCCGTAAATTCTTCCCACTCCTTTTCACTAAAAACATGATGAGGTTCGGGGCCAACTTGCAATTCAATCTTTTGNTCAGAATATTGAACTATTCTCCCAATTTCATGATTTTCCGCCAANTTTACATAACCAATATCAACTGAAAAGTTTTCTAAAACAGAATCGTTTCTTTCTTGAAACGGAGTAGATTTTTCTAATAAATTGTGTTCCGCAAAAGCTACATCAACTTGGCTAATGATTTCTCTGGCTAATTCTTCATCATTAGGCTCAACATAAATCCTAATTTGTGAGCCATGATCTNGCCGACAGACGATTTCGTTCCTCGACAAAAGAGTTTTAATTAATTCGACCTTCCAGTTATCATCTGTACGATGAATTTCAACCCAATTCTCTTGCCAANGGTTATTCTTACTTTTCAGAAAAAAAGGTAAAATCACTTGTGATAAAGTTAAAGTAAAGGGAGAAAGACCAAAGCCTTTCTCCCTTTATTCGTTGTACCGCTAAGAGTGTTAAGGTAATTTATTTTAGAATAACCATCTTCCGAGTTTCGCTGAATTGACCAGCATCAATACGATAGAAATAGACTCCACTAGCTACATCTTCACCTNTCGCATTTTTGCCGTCCCAGTATGCCGCTTTGTCAGCTGAAATGTGTCTTCCCGATTCTTGAAGACCGAGGTCTAAAACTTTTACCATTTGCCCAAGTGAATCAAAAATCTGAATTTTTACATCAGCTGAATCCTTCAATGTGAATGGAATCCAAGTTTCAGGATTGAACGGGTTAGGATAATTCTGGAACAAGGCTGATGCTACAATCAACTCAGGGTTNGTAACNTCTAAGAGGTAATTACTACTAGAACGATGACGTGCTAGATCATCATCACTTTTAACCAACTGTCCATTGGTCCACTCAAGTGTAAATGAACCAATCTGTAGAGGGGTCAGAGAAAGAATCACTCCCTGCTTCATTGGTTCCGAATTTGCTTGAGCAATCATCAACTTTTTTAAGTCTTTACCACTAGTACCGATCTTATTAATCAGGAATCCGTCTTGGTCGTTTTCATCAACCTCCACCAACAATTGTGTAGAGTTGTAAGTCAAATCAAACCCATATCCAATTACGTCTTCGTCGATAGAAATAGCAATCTTCACTGTCTGACCGAATTCTATCCTAGATGGTAAATACGAGAAGCCAATAAGATCTTCCAAGACACCAGGAGTTGAATCTACTAAAGGCGCAGCTGCAGGTTCTTCACCTTCTACTGGCGCTTCACCTTCTGCAGGTTCTTCACCTTCTACTGGCGCTTCACCTTCTGCTGGAACCTCGGCTACTTCTCCGGCTTGGTAGTCCCCATCATCACCATAAGCCACACCGGCAGGACCAAGCGGAGCCATAGTAACAGAACCAAAGTTCTTAGCAATGAATTTGAAATCGTCAATATCAACTTGACCATTTCCATCAATATCAGCCGTGGCATCAGCAGTTCGGTAGAACTTAGCGAAAGCAATTACATCATTCAGGTCAATTTTGTTATCTTCTTTGCCAGCTTCACCTGCGTAAAGCTCACTTTCGAATTCACCAATACCATCGAACTTCGCATCACCATTTAAATCTCGGAATCCGTATATACGGACCCCTGAAATAAACTGGCCAGGGCGGATTTCAATCGGTTTACTAACGACAATATCTCGACCACCGATCTTTTCTGGTTGTCCATTTTGCCCTCTTAAGTGATGGCTGGTTTTTGCAGTCAAGAAGAATCTACCACTCGGTAGGTCTGTCAGAGTGAACTGTCCGTCAGCATTAGTTACCAACTGAATTCCCGGTGCAATAGGGTCGGTGTCAATACCTGCGGCGGGAGAATCAGGTACTGGGTATCCTGGATAGTGTCCCATACTACCAGGCTTTCGTAACTCAATTGTCACAGTATCACTGTGATCGGCTTTACGTCCTTGCAATCGAACTATACCTGACAAACTAGTGGTTTCCTTTTTGACAGTCTCAATCAAAACAGTGGATGGGCCATGCGGAATGTGTTTTTCCCCTTCAGCATCTATTACCACTGTCTGACTTCCTTCGGCAAAAGAGAAATTGATATTAGCATTGCCAACAGCAATTGTCTTGAATGTAGCAAATAAAAATGGCTGATTGGCAGAAAAGGCCTCAGCAGCCTGACCTGTTGAAATAGCCGAGAAGCTCAGCTCGCCAGCAGCTATACTGTCATTGGCATTGACTGTTGGACTCCAATCTCCTATTTCAACACCGGTCTTAATTTCTCTATCGATGCGGAAGAAAACACCTTTCCCTAACTTGACTGGTGTTCCATCAGAGCTTAAAAACGGTGGGTCGACAGTTAAAGCTTTAGCCGCCTTGTCAAAGTTTTTGATTATGCTGCGCGAACCACGTCCTTTTCCACTAGTTATGATCACCGAAAAACCGTCATAATCGATGTTTTCTAAATCACTAGAAATGAGTACACCAGAACTCGGGGAGTCTTTTGTGGTGTAACCAGTCTTTACAAGCACATTGAATGGTGCAGTTGGGTCGGCGATTTCTAAAGTGGTTGCATCATAGGTAAGATAAACTTCAACACCAGCGATTGGTTGACCATTAGTATCAAGTTTGACACCAACGTCAAAGTAATCTCCTAAGCCACGACGGTCCTTGGGGAATTCGATGTCGACTTCATGATTGGTGATTGTAATTGCACCTACACTACGTGCAAAAATTTCTAAGGAATCAATACGGAATCGACCATCTATTCCTGCCTTAGTAATAGTGTTTCCATCAGTATCTTCCACAGGATAGTACAAACTACCACCTTCTGGATCGAAAGGGTGATCTAGAGTCAGAGTACCAGTACCAGAATCATATCCTAAGATAGTTCGGCTTTGGCCAGCAAAGTCACCTGCAGTCATAATCACTCTAGCTCCCAGATATAGATCAGCCTCATCCGTCAAATCTGGATCAACAATCTTGGTGGGGGTACCTTCTGTCAAACTGCCATTTTTTGAACCCAAGGTTGCTGTTCCCGTTAGCATTGGGTTTACATGACGGCTGATACCACTATTATAGATGTTATTCACACCACGGCCAGGATGGTAAGGAGTACCAATTTCTACACCATTTTCATCGATTGCCTCCGATCGATCCACAAGGTTACTTCCGGCTGCTGAATCCATTACAGCATAAACATAGTAAGTACCGTCCGGAACAACTATTTTGTATCCGGTAACCGTTTCCGGTTTAACCTCAGCTGCGGCTGGAGGGGTAAACGTCAGTGTACTTGTCTGTGGATTATAGCCAACAATCTTGTGAGCTGAAGTTATTGTTCCAGAAGTAAAAACTAGCCGTCTATTAGTGTAATAACCTTTTTCCTTGGGTGGCAAATTACTATCAGTTAGGTTAGTTGATGATCCTTCACCGGTAGGGCGTCCCATTTGAATCACCAGGTCATCCCAAATGGCACTATTCTGTCCGGCCATTAAGCCGTCAGAGGTTTGATTCAACGGGAGATCTCGAGCAATAATCCCTGTGGCTGCAGACTCGTTCTCAAGACTAAGCTCTAGTTCACTTAAAGAAAGTGTTTTCTTAGAACTAAAATAGAGATCAACATTCACATCTATCAATGGATCAGTCCAAGATTCCATCCACTCAACCATATATTGGGAAGAAGCCTCATCAACTCCAGAAGGTTGAGTCACGAGAATAGAAGACTGCCTTTCCGGAATTAAGCCACCAGACTGGTACCCAGCTTCTGGTTGTTGATCACCATCAGCATCAATCAAGGCATAAATGTAGTAAGTTTGACTATCGTAAATTGGGGCACCTGAACGACCTACCAAGTGAAAGAGATAACGGTCTCCATCACCATCCTTATCTTCTGCAAGTGGGTTATTATTAATCTTGGTGAAAGACGTCGCAACATCGAAACTTTGTTGTAGTGTGAGCTCTCCTCCAACACCATTTTGACCTCTCAAATCAACATTACTATAGTATAGATCCACCAAAGCCGATTGATCATTATCTACATCAGTCCACATGATTGTGTAATAAGGATTTGGAGTTCTCGTAATTGAGACTGGAATCGGGTCGTCAATCCGAATCGAGCTCTTGTGAGAAATTGTCACCGTATTTGCGCTTCGTTTGGAAACCGAGTCGCCGTCAGCATCTTCCAAAACTACCCAAACGACGTATTCACCTTCAGCTAAACTAGCTACGACTTCGGGTGCATAATAATCCCATTCTCTAAATCCGTACTGCTGGTCAAGATTTAGGCCTGTTAGTTGACTGGTTGGAACAGCAACTCCATCAGGATCTAATGCTACAGCCTCTGTAGCATTGGCTCGGAGTAATTCAGCGTCTGAGAAATTGGTTGGAGATGCATCAACTGCTGATTTTAAGGCATAGAAAATACCAACTTTTGATGTTTTGGTGTCATCCCAGTCTCCACCTTTCCAAGAAACACTAATTGACTCTGGCCCTTCTGCTGGCCCTGAATTAACTTTGCTAGTAACCTTAACTTCTGTGGGGTAAAAGAAGGGGTTATGCTTGACCTTAATTTGTCCTTCGGCTGTCACTAATTTGCTATATTTGGTATCGTCATTTATATCTTCTGCAACAGCATAGACGTAGTAATCACCTTCAGGAACAGCTAGAGAATTAGAAATGCCAAATCCGGAAGTCAGATTCCAACTAACCTGATCTGGGCCTGCGGGGTCTAGATCAGATGCAATAACCACGGCACGTGTCAGATCATTAGTACTAGATTCTGCTGTTGAGGCAGATCGAATCTCAGCTACACTTTTGAACGACTGCTGCGACACATAAATATCCATTGTACCAACACTAGCATTCCAGTCTGACCAGTTGATTAAGTAGTTTTTATGGTCAATGACATCCGTATTACTCGCAGTGTCAACTTCTGTTTTAATGCCAGCTGGTAAGTCTTTAAAATGGACATTTTTTAGCTTTACCCCCTTACTAACCGAATAGGATGCCTTAGAAGATTCATAGTAAATCCCATAAATGTAATATGTTGCACCATCATTGGTAGCTAAACCTGAAGTGTCCCAAACATACGAACCATCAGTTCCATCCTTAGCTGAGGAGACTTTTGTAATTAGAGTAGTNTGATCGTTTACTGCNGACAAGTTTTGTAAGCTAGGTAAGCCATTAGCATAACGCAATTCGACCGTAGCNTTANCATTNCCATCGTCNGTCCAATCAACTCTNAAGGAGGTATANGCAACATCNCTACCCGANGTTGGTTGATCGTTTCCACCTGGCAGAAAAACAATTTTACTGATNTTCACAGTGTGATCAGAAACAATTATATAACTGTTTGCGTCGGCTCCGAGNGGNTCTAAATACACGTAATATCGGCCCATAGCCACTTCACTTAGTGCTTGTGGATCAGTTTCGTCCCACTTAGCTAAAGAGCTGTTACCATCTAGGTTTTGGGCAAATACATAAACGCCATCTTTAGTGCTACCACTTTCAAATAAATCTATAGATTCATTCAGATCAGATTTACTAGTAGCATAGAAGTTATAAAGCTGACTATCTTTTTTGTTATCTGTCGAAATTGGCTTTGTAGAAAAATCTGTAATAGCTGACGATCCTTGATCAACAGGGGTAGCAAATTTTTCATCAGGCCACCCCACATTTCCGGTCGCATTNACTACGCTATCGCTANAACCAAATTCAACACTCCCAGTACTAACTGAATCATAGATCATGCCACGAACAGCAGCCCATTCCCAGTCAAGCCTACCATGGTTCTCCATCGTCAATTGTTGATTAATNCTTTGTGCAGAGANAAGCAACCTNTTGCTTCTATCAGTACCATCATTGCTTCCAGGAAAACCTTCGATCTTGAAGGTTCCATTATTGATTATTCTGGATTCATTGGCGAATTGTATATGAATGTTTNCACCATTAACTGCCTCACCGTTACCGACGTTTATGTCCGTACCTAAATCCACATCACCATTGATTCTCAGAATTGACCCACCATCATCTGGGTCACCTTTGCCGTAAATGTTAACATCACCATTACCCTCTGTTGATAAGCTACCAAAGGTAATTGGCCGACCNGCCCAAAGCTCAACATCCGTATTCTTACCCACCGTTACCTGACCATTCAAGTTAACGTTAGCATGCTCGGTGCTAATTAAACTGTCTTCACCGAAAATCATTTCGACGGTATCACCCGAGACGATCGAGACGGGTACTAATGGTATAGTCGGGAAATTATCCTTTAANCCTTGTAANAGCTGAACGCTACCACTACCAGTAAACTGGCGGTTATAATTCCCAACGACCTTACCCAACGTCGTTGAAATAACATGGTTATCATTAGTTTTAAAATCTGAATCTTGAGCGATTTCAAGAATTGACATAGTNGATAATGCAACAATTCCACCAGCGCTGTTATNTAGCTGCCCCTTTGGTAATTTAATGGTCGCANTGGAAGTTACAGCTAATTCTCCCAATGGNCCAATCAGTACACCATCGTCATTGTTGTCAAGGAAATCGATACTAGTCTCGGCAGTTGTTAGNTGTCCGTTAATATTGACGGCTTTACTGACGGCCAAGGTGAATTGGGAATTAGATTCGTTCTCTTTGGACATCAACATAGCTTTGGCAAACCTATCTACGGTCAGGCCACCACCAATTTCAAAATTGTCAGGCAAAATTATTGTGGCTAAAGCTTGACCGGATTCGGTTTCATTGTTGCTGATACGAAGGCGAACATCGCTAGCTTGTAAATCAACATTAGTTAAATCCACGCTTTGATCTTGAATCCCATCCAAAACTAACTCACTACCAGATTGAAGTTGTAAAGAGGTACCATTACCAGTCAGTTCTAGATGACCTGCCACATCTATATTACCAGAACCAACGGTTAANAGTGGGTTACCACCCTCCTTGATCAATCTTAGGTCGCCATCGATTTCAACAGATACATTATTNGTATTGAGTTTTGGGCTTCCAGAACCAGCTATNGACCTCAGCTCCAAGGCGCTAAGTTTCATGGAAACGGATAATTCTCCACCGGCCAAGGTCGAAGACGTTTCCAGTTCTGCTGAACCACTNCTTCGAGTAATGACATTTACAGTGCCAGCTTCAAACTTATCCCCAGCTGTCTGAGTCAAAGCTGCCAACTGTCCTGCCGCAGAATCAATCGTTAAATTACCTATTTCGATTGAGCCTACAGCAAGAACCTTACTCGGATGGCTTCCGCTAGTTATTGAGATGGAACCTCCACCTGTTAAGGGATTTCCATTCAGGTTTAGTTCGGCCGGGTTTGAGACACTGTTAATACTTGCACTACCTGTAACGGAAAGAGAACCTAACATGGTTAGCTTCCGACTTCCACCATCTGTACCTGTGTCGGTGATACTCAGATTTTTTACAGTAAAAGAGGGCATTGTGAGATCGGCCTGCTTGAGCACAAACCTGTCAACTGATATGATTCCAACTGAATCAGCTTTTGTCTCAATCACTGGGGAACCACCTCCAGTATGTCGGAATTCTAGTAATCCCAAATCCTGAATGGTAGAAACTTGTAGGCTGTAATTTTCGATGTCAACTTTTGGAACTCCAGCCCCCGAGGTCCCTTCCAAGATTAAGGTTTCAGTAACTATATCCCCTCCAGCAGTGAGTACTACATCTTCGTCCCCGGTGGATGTTAGGTGAACTGAGCGAGCAGTCAATTCTCCCCCTGGTGCTAGAACAACCTCGCCCGTTCCCACGCCCGTTAAGCTGACATCGCGGAATTGCATAACACCGTTACCTTGGAGAATTTGAGCATTTCCTCCACTGGCCCCAGTTTTTACACTCATAACTAAGTCTGCTGATAGGCTGGCATCATCACTATTTCCTAACAGATCATTGTTGTTGAGTTGAAGCACAGCGTTTTCGCCAGCATCATCCCCCGCTACAACACTAATCGCAGCATCATTATCGCTTTCTGCTAATTGCCTAAAAGCGCTAGTAGCACCATCCGGCTGAACGAACCTCAAAGACCCTGAGGTTTCCGTAATCTTAAATTGGAAAGGTTTCCCACTCACTGTTTCGACTGGGTGTCGAATATTACCTGGCTGATCATGACTAATAACTAAACCCCGAACTATAGCAGAGGTTTTTAGTTCTGCACCATCACTTGAAATATTCTGTACATTTAGGATGACATTTTGGAAGTTGACACCCTTATCAAGGGAAATAGCTTGGCTAGTATCTCCGGCAAGTATAACTTCACAAGGGATTTCAGAGTCATTAGCTGGCGAAAATGATACAGTAGGGCTATCAGCGGAGCCAGAGACCACTATATTACCAGTAACCACAATTGTACCGGATCCAGCTTTAAATGTTGGTGTACTGGATTCTGACCCATCATCTTTCAGGGTAATATTCCTGACAGTCATTCCATTATCGCCAATATCTAGAGTGGGAGTCCCCGTATTTGTCCCTTCTGATGTAACTCTTAATTCTTCGATGCTTATGTTAGGTCCAATCGCCGAAACTGTGGCACTACCACTTCCAGAACCGGCTTTTACTTCTAGTAATTTAACATCAGTGAAACTACCTCCCGCCGCGTCTAGTAGTACATCCTTAGAGTTATCCGCAATTACTTGCATTGTTTCGGTTACTACCAAGCTCGTTATATCGCTAAATGTTGTATTGGAATAGACTTTCAGGATTTTCACAAGTAGGGATTGGTCGCTTTCTAGTTTGACCGTTCCAGATTCATTCTGTACAGTGATAGTCTCATCTGCTAGGTCGGCCCCGTTAAAATCCACTGACTGATTATCTGTTCCATCAAAAGCGACTTTGTCAGCATCAAATCGTACTTTTTTGAGTTCGACATTGCCAGCAACATTTGATTGGCCAGAGGATGAAAATTGGGGCCAAGATTCTACAGCATCCAAATCTCCACCAGTCTTAGTAATTTTTAAGCTTCCATCAACATCTAAGTTATTGGCACTCATCAAAAGAGAGGCAACACCATCACCAATCGAAGAAACAGTGAGGTCGCCAGCAACGAGTAACCCTTGAGGTTCAATCGTTGCATCTCCAGTGTTTGTATTGACGTCAAAGTTCCCAGTTACCTCTAGGCTAGGGCCGATAACATCGACTCGACTGCCACTAGTATCTGCTGAGGTAATCAATTCCAACTTATTTGACTTGATCATTGCAGCACTTCCACCACCCAAAACAATGACACTATCTTGAGCGTTGTCAGGAATAGTCAGCCGAATTGTTCCATCTGCGCATTCCAAGGTGTTATCGTTAAGTTGAATTGTGCTGACTGTACCACTGGCTCCAGTAACAGTTAGATCACCAGTAACTACTACCGGGCCTGTGAACGTAAGTTGGACGTCCTGAGCACCTGGTTCCAAAATGAGGTCATTAATAATTGACTCCGGTAACTCAACAATAGTAGCTTCTGCCGCATCTGGTTTAGAACTAATCCTAATATCAACACCTTCTGGTACAGTCGTTGGGGACTGTGCCGTAGGCAAATCAAATGTGGCTGTATCTCCTGCTTGAGGGACTTCTTGTCCAGCCACACCATCAGCATTAATCCAGTTCCCTAGTTCGTTCCACTCACCGTTGTTAGCCCCGGTCCAAAAAAGATCTTCTGCCAGCAGTAGCTGAGAGCAAAAGGTAAACAGGAAAAGACTTAGGGAAAATTTGGCGAACCATCTGTCAGTGCTCTTCATTTCTAAGTGACCTCTTTTCGTCATATTCTTTCTGGGGAAACTCATCATAAATTTTTGATTATCCACAGCACTTTGGAGTGCTCTAAGTAAGTAAGTTTTATTCACTAGCTGTATATTTTATTAGACATTAATGGGCTCGTGGTTTTGGATTATACAACAGATCGAAACTACATTCAACTGGACTTGTAGATGACACTTAGGCTCAGTTAAAATTCACGAATAATATATCAATCCACACACTGAGAAGTAGTAGAGCAGCAGTTCTAGATTAAATTTCATGCAACAGACAAACTCTATTCACTATCTTTCCCGTGTTGAGATAGCAATTAGTATGCCACAAAACTGAAAAGTCAGATAATGCAGTATCATCAAAACTTGAAGTTGGCCATGGCAATCACGCTCTCCATATGTTTGGCGACAGCCTTTGCAATGCGTCCTGAGTACATATCATATGGGCATAGAGGTCGTATACTATCTTTGGCCATTAACGAAGACCATTCACTCATCGCCTCCGCTGGAGACGATCAAGAAGTATTCGTTTGGGATTTTGAAACAAAAACTATTTTATACAGATTTAAAGGTCATCTAGTCAGAGTCGTAAAAGTTGCTTTTCTTTCCGGTAACCGTTTGTGTTCCATTGACCAAAGTGGCCATATCATCGTTTGGAGTATTGAAAGTGGTGAAATACTTTTTCAGTGGATTGGTTTAAAAAACACAAACACCATGAGCGCTGACATACAAGAACGATTTTTAGTAACAGGTATGGATAATGGAATAATCCGCTTATTCGACTTGCTTAAGCGACACCATATTGGTGACTTTGAGATCCACCCAACTATTATTTGGTCCGTAGCGTTTAGTTCTGGTGCAAAGCATATAGCGATTGGAACTGAGGATGGGAGAGTTATCCTTTGGGACTTAAATTTACGAAATATTATCAAAACTAGTACCCTACATACCTCTCGTGTCTGGTCTACTAATTTTCACCCAATAGACCAAACTATTGTGTCTGGGGACTGGTCAGGAACCGTTAATTTTTGGCAACCATCATCTGAAAGCAAACAAGAAAGTATCTCCTACAATAGGCCAATTCTAAAAGTTAAATTTAACCCAAGTGGGAGTTTACTTACGATTGGAACTACTTCAGGATACGGCAAAAACCAGTTGACTCCAACGACTCGACTGGTAGGCTATCATTTCCAAAAAGAAATATTGTCATTTCACCAGCAAAATGCCCACGATATTGCTATAACACAAGATGGAAAGTATTTCCTAGCTGCTGGAGATCAGGATGGTAGCATTGCATGGTGGTCTGCAGAAAATTCGATGCCGTTGTTGTCGCAACCATTAGATGGCCAAAGGTTCAATTCACCTGAAGATATAAGCTTATCTTGGGATGTTGATAATCTTTATTCTGTCGTTCAAGTTGGAAGGGACCGAATTTTCTCTAATTCAGTGACATCATCAGTTGTCGATTCAAACTTGAACCTGCAGATTGGAACTGATGGGAAAACATTGCAACTGCTGCCCAACGAAATATTTATAGATCCGTCATCGATTTATTGGTGGAGAGTAAAAAGTGGAAATTTCAATCGTTTTAGCGAATGGTCCCAAGCACAACAATTTCGTGTAAGCTCACCATTGGCTGGCAGAGTAAGAATTTCCCCTAGTAGGCAAGCTGTAGAGTCAGGTGAAGATTTTACCCTAGCTGTATGGATAGAATCGGTGGATGACTTAAATAGTTTTCAATTTGATATTCAATGGACTGAACCAGAGGCGATACATTTCATTACCACAACACGATTCAACGAAGTTTTTCCAAAAGATGCTGTAATCATTGATACTAAGCGTTTTCAGTTGCAACAAGATAATGAACCTTTAAGAGATGAGCCATTTTTTCAAATAGACCGCCAGAAAGGCGTTTACAAAAACATTGTTGCTATCAAAGATAGTAAATATGCTGCAAAAACTACTGGCCGCCTGATTCAGATTTTATGTCGCGCTAAGAAGAAAGGAACTTACCAATTTTCGATTGAGAATTTTTCATTTTTAACCCAATCATTGAATGAAATTGCAGTGGAGATTAACCCTGCAGAGGTAATAGTAGGTGAAGGGTTTCAAAATTGGGATGTAAATTTAGACAATATTGTGGACATATTCGACTTGAGTATCGTAGCCCTTTACTATGGAAAGAAAGTTCCCTGGGACTATAATCCTGATGTTAATCGGGACAGTGAAGTCGATTTGTTTGATTTGGTGTTGATTTCGAGTCACTTCGGACAGTCTTACCAGAGCACAAATTTCTGGGCTGAATCATTTGCACCGTCCCGGCCAGACTTGTCAAGGACAACACTAGAAAATAACTATCCCAATCCATTTAGTATAGAGACTTGGATACCTTTTCAATTAGCTAATCCTGCTAATGTTCATATCCAAGTCTATTCTTCAACTGGCCAATTAGTTCGTAACTTGAGTTTAGGGCAAATATCTTCCGGTCATTATATCGATAAACGCGGGGCTGCGCATTGGGATAGAAGAAATTCGGAGGGAGAATTAGTTCCATCAGGTATCTATTTCTATACACTCACTACTAACGGCTGGCCCACAGAGAAAATATACTCACAAACGAAAAAGATGGTTGTGATTCATTGAGAAGAGTAACCTGCTCAAAATTAACCGCACATTACATCTTTTCTTTCCTTACAATCCTACTATTTTTTACTCTGCCCGTTTTTTCTGGTTACAATTATCAATGGCGAAATTTCACTCGATTCAAGGACCAGCTAGCTAGCAATGAAATTCGAAAAATCATAACTGGTCCAACGAATCAAGTCTGGGTGGGTACAGATCTAGGATTACTTCGATTTGATGGTTTTTGGCATAATATCGTTCTAACTAATCCGAAAACAACAGAACGCCTTTCTAATGTGTCCATACAGGATTTATCATTTTCTAGTAATGGAGATTTAATGGTTGCGACCAACTCTGGTTTGCTTGTTGGGAGATGGCAAAGTGATGTTTCAGAAATATTTTGGCACACCTTGTATGACCAAGAAATTGGAATTCAATCTAATTACATCTCATCGGTTCTAGAGCGAAACAATGGTGAAATTTGGGTTGGGACTTCTGCCGGCGTGAGTTGGAAAAAACCAGAAGACAACAACTGGCACCATGCAAGGACTGAACAAATAACTGATATATACGAGGATTTTTCAGGCCAAATTTGGCTAGTATATCAACCATCTGATCCAATTATCCAAAACCAAGCTCTTCTAACATTAATCAGTGAAAGTAATGAGAATTGGAAGGTGTTTAGTAATCAAAACGGGTTACCTCAAGGTGGTGTTCAATCTCTTACTGGCGAACCAGGTAGGCTGTGGGTGGGTACAACAAAAGGACTTTTTGTCTACGAAAATCAGACATGGCAAAAAATCTTCAAGTGGCCAGAAGTCGTAGAGGCTAACATTCAAGCNTTACATCTGGACCAANNGAAAAATCTATGGATTGGTACCGATCAGGGGATTCTCTTGGTAAATGTTAATGCTGGGAGTCAATCTTCACCTGAGCTTTTAGATAAATCCAGTGGTCTAACTAGTAACNATATNACAGCTCTGAGTNAGGCATCTTCTGGCGAAATCTGGGTTGGGACTCGTGATAACGGAATTAGCTTTTCGGATTTATCTTGGCAAACCTTTCAAGTTCCACAACAAGTGAATAATCGAGTAACGTGCTTTACCAAGGATTCAGGGAATAGTATCTGGGTAGGGACTGATAGTGGAATTGGTCGAATCTTTAGTCGAAACTCAAACAGTCGACTATCTCGAATGACAAACATCCCTATTCCAATTTCAAATAACTTTTCTGTGCGGTCTTTAGCTTATACGAAAGATGGAACAATATGGGCTGGGACAGAAGCTGGCATATTATTTTTTGATGGTCGAAAATGGCAGAAATTACCCTTGCCTAACGGCACCGGAAACACACAAGCTCTGATCGTTGACAATGATAGCCGGGTTTGGGCTTCGACCGCTTTGCTGTTGCCCAACGACGCAAACGGATTTTTACCTACCTTAATTAGAGTAGAACTAGAAGCAGAAAAGCCAGAGGTAGTCACATTAAGAGCAGTACAGAATCAGATTCGAAGAGCGGTCAAAGTCTTATCAGTTGATTATAGAGGTTATGTTTGGCTTGCAACTGCAGGCAATCAACAATTACCGAGTGATCTGTGGATTTATAAACCGAATGAATTACCTAGGAACCAAATGGTCGAAATCTCTCAGCAGCGGTTCGGGCAAATACAAACTATTCTAGAAATGGATGGCAATATGTGGGTCGGTACCAACCAAGGCATCTATGTTTTATCCTTGAGTAGTGCACCAGGATTAGCCGAACACTATACCACTAATGACGGTTTAATTGATAACAATGTGCAGATCCTATTCAAGGATACCGGTGGCCAAGTTTGGGTTGGTACGTCAGATGGAGTTAGTATTCTTAAAGAGGGTGAAGTGGTAAAGCAGCTGACGGCTTCGGATGGTTTGAGTAGTAGTAACGTATTTGCAATTACAGAGACTGATAGTGGTGAAATTCTCTTTGGAACTGAAGAAGGTCTCAGCTCCCTTAAACAAGAACAAACACCTCCAGTTACTCGAATACTAGAAGGTCCAACTGACTATTCTATTGTTGGCGAGACTACCGTAACTTTCAAGTTTATAGGCGGAGACGCAAGTAGTCAGACCTTTCGGTATCAGTACAAAATTGACCAGAACGCTTTTCGTTTAACAGGTGATTCAGGGCAAGAAAATCGANTTGTGTTGTCNGGTTTAACTCAAGGTCTTCATCAATTCATTGTTCAATCGATTGATCAAGAAAATAATGTTGATAATATTGGGTCATACGCCAATTTTATAGTCGATTCACTACCTCCAATTGCCAAAATCTTTCTATTACCCAACCAGGAAACAATGGTAAGTGGTCTATTTGAAATCCAAGGCATAGCTAATGACAATAGNGANTTTCTAGAGTATACCATGCAAATTTTTTCTCANTCAGGTGCAAGAAAGATNATCNATCGATCAGTTGANCCTGTAGAGAGTTCAACTCTATTTTNATGGCAAACAAGAGATTTTTCAGATGGTCCGTATACGATACAACTGAATGTTACAGATATGGTGAATGGACAGTTTGACTTACAACACCACAGTCAAGCTCAAACAGATGTTGTAGTTGATAACACCGTGCCTATTGTATCCCTTGAATTACCACTTGTAAAAGAACAAGCTAGTGGAAGNCTAAATATCCGATATTTTATTCAAGAATTAAATCCTGCAAGTGTAAGGCTTGGTTACCAAAGACATACATCAAAAGAGTGGATTTGGTCTGAATGGGCAAGCAACTTGAAAGCTTCAGGTTTCAACGATTTATACAATTATTTTTGGGAAACTGAAAGTGTAGATGGGTTAATAGACATACAAATTCAGGTAAGAGATAAAGCTGGTAACATCGGTCAATCCGATATGGTCGCTTTACAACTAAANAATAAAACGGCTGGGCCTCAAGTGCAATTGGAGCCAATTAAGAAAATTGTATCAGGATTAGTCAGCGTGCATGCAAGTATCAAGGTTGGAGCAGCTCCTGAATCAGAAATCCAGTCTTCTTGGCTTCGACTGAAACAGACCGATCAATCAAATTGGCAAACACTTTGGTTTAGTTTGGGTGAAATTAAGCAGAAAAAAATTGCGACTTGGGATACTGCTACACTCACTGATGGAACCTACAATATAGAGCTANTTGTTACTGACAACCATCGATATCAAACGATTCGCCAGCAAACTATTACTGTTGACAACCAACCCCCCCTAATCTCACTGCAAAAGCCCTCAAACTTGCAAGTGGTTAGCCAACAAAATAACCAAATCATAGGTAGTGTGAAAGATANAAACCTTGAGAGNTATACTTTATCATATCGTCTAAATCAACCTAAGGTGGGTTGGGAAGATTTCTGGACAAGTTCACTGGAAGTGACAAACCAAAATACTTTGGCTCAGTGGGATACCACTAACCTAGTGGGTGGACTGTACCAGTTACGAATTGAAGCCAATGACTTTGCCGGTTTGTCATCTCAAATAGTAGTANATGTAATAATTGATAGTACAGAAGTCATCGCGCAAATGACCTCACCTGAAACCAACCAAATGGTTAATGGGACCATCGAAATCATTGGTACAGCCAGCGATGAAAATCTAAGAGATTTTCAATTGTCATTCAGAGAAGTCAATGGCATAAAGTGGGAATCGATTTTTGTTGAAGAACCAACTATCTCTCGGGTTGATAGTTTGCTAGCCAAGTGGTCAACTCCTATCTCGGAAGGAACCTATCAAATTAGATTAATGGTTACCGATTGGTCCAATAAATCTCAGACTATAACTCGACGAGTTTTTGTCGATAATATACCACCAATAGTTAAAATNTTGAACCCAGACTCAGGGCAAATTATTAGTGATGAAATTCGGATTACTGGAACTGTAGATGATGCCTACCTTTCGAGTTTTCAACTTCGATTCCAATCAAATTTNGCGGTCGAAAATTGGCGCCCTATCCCGGTGGTTAATCCTAGTTTCCCTAGAAAAGCACAGTTGTTAAGTATATGGAAATTGCCTGTTGTTGATGGCTCCTACCAAATACAACTATACGCGGAAGACCAAATTGGTCATACTACAACTCAAAACGTTTATGTAACCATCGATAATTTGGCTCCGANAGTGGAAATTACTTCACCAAATTNCGGNCAGTTTGTATCGGGAAAGATAGCAATTCAGGGAAGAGTAATTGACCAAAATTTGGAAAAATTTGAACTGAAAGTTAAAGCGATTAGTACTCANTCAACTAGTTCGCTTCGGATTCAAGAAAGCAGTCAATCTATAGATATCGGAACATTGGTCGAATGGCAGACACCAGAAGTTGAGTCTGATTTTGAAATTATTCTTGAGGCAATAGATCAAAGTGGAAATTCATCAATTCATAAGACTCTGGTGAAAGTTGACAATAAAAAGCCTAAAGCTCAAATTTCCACTCCAACTTTCAGNCAACAAATTGGACAAATAGTTAACATTAGAGGGTTAGCTTTCGACAAAAACTTTAAACTATACAAAATCGAATATGCCGCTGATGAAAATCAGTCAAATGAAGAATCTANCCCAATTTGGTTCCCCGTTTCTAAGCANCCTTNCTCGATTCCTGTTGAGCAAATCGGCTTGCTNAGCGAATGGCNAACACCCACNAATCTGGNAGGGGTACANACTATNCGTATTCAGGTAGTAGATCATGCGGGACATCAAAGCCAAGATCAAGTAGAAGTTGTCTTTGTTCCCCGATTAGACAGCCAAGAAACAAAAACAATCAACAGCCAAGATCAGAAGGTTCGTATAATTGTTGCGCCAAATTCCTTAAAAGCTCCAACTCATATCACTATTAACTCTACATTGTTAGATAACGAATACCTTATTGAACCCAGTAGCTTAAGTTTTCCAGCCCATAAACCAGCCATTTTGTCTTTTCAGCTATCAAAATCTATGAATTCAGGAGTCTTTCATTGGTCAGGAACCTATTGGAAATACATCGGTGGAACCACAGAGCCTTATCAATCTGAAATCAGGATATCAGTCCCAATTCAGAAATTAGGACGTTATAGATTGGCCCCGAGAAAAGTGGTCGAAGGAAGCACGTTAGAACTGCGTGACATTACCTGCCAGCCACGTATATTTTCACCAGACCACCAAAAATCAATGGCAATCTCATTCTTAGTAAGTCAATCAATACCAGTTACAATTTCGATCTACGATACTAGTGAGCGAAGAAAGCGCTTATTAATTGACCGAAACGTTGTGGATGCCGGTCGAAATACATTTTGGTGGGATGGGCGTGACCAATTCAATGAAAGGTTAGTCAGTGACATTTATCTTGTGGTTTTTCAAGCAGGTAGTTACTTGGAAACTGAGGCTATTGTTATCAAAAATGATTGACCATAAAGAACGGGTTTATTCTTCTACTTTCCGAAACCAGATGTCATAAAGAGATCCAAAAATGGTAATAGCAAAAGATACACCGGTCATCAAACCTGCGAAGTAGACAAGATATGCAAAAGCAGGGCTAATCAAGCGAGTTAACCACCAGCAAGTAATATCTAAAAATATCGATAGGAAAGGTAGAGCTACTCCGAAAGTACGGAAAGGTGAAGAGAAAGTTGTGAAAGCAAAAGTGAAACTCAGTAAAAAAGCAAAAATCCCCATGCCAAATGCATGATAGTGTGTAAAACGAGCTAATTTACCAATAGATGGACCACTGTCTGGTTCGGCCGACGCAAACACCTGTTCATAGGTTTCTAAAGGGTAATCAGGCTGGTCGCCATAAGGGTGGCAACTGACACAATAGGCGTCCATCAATGGTTGAACGACTTCAGTATATTCTTCTTCAGTTCGTCCATTATTAATCCACTGCTCGATCGCAATTTTATCTTCTTCATCTGGTAAATATTGTCTCATACTCCCATTAATCTTTTGTCCTAGAAGGGTTTGGCTCCGGTCCCCATGGTAGGTTACGACAATATCTTGGACTGTCGCTAAACCCGAAGCATCTCCATCGGCGGGCCTAGTATTTAACTGCAAGTTGATTTGGGCAAACAGATAAGCATATCCCATCGACAGCAAAAAAGAACTTATGGCAATTTTGAGTTGTATCGAAAGTTGAGATAAACGTATTTGCATACAAAGACTGAATGGACAAAGTCAGCTAGGGTAGGAATAAATCGGTCTCGACTTCTTGATCGTATGTTACGTTTTCAACGTCAAATCCGAACAAATTTCTAAAACCGGTTTTATATCGATTGTAATCGGCTAAGTGATGCAGGTTTTCGGTGGTAATTTGCGACCAAACCTGTTTGACTTGGTCAGTGACCTCAATTGAAAGTTCCCTGTCATCTAGTCGAATGCGTCTTTGGTCATCGAGCTCAGGGCCATTTTCGGAAAAGAGATGTTCTGTAAAAAGGCGAGTGATTTGAGCGATTGGGTTCTCATTGATTCCTTTTGAATCCATGATTTTGTAAAGGATACTAATGTAGAGTGGTATTACTGGAATCGCCGCCGAGGCCTGAGTAATTACAGCTTTGTTTACCGATACAAAAGCGTTCCCACCAATTTCTTGACTAAGCTTTTTATCAATATTATCGACATGTTGTTGTAGATCGTCTTTTGCCTGACCAATAGTCCCACTTGTGTAAATTTGGTGAGTTATTTCTGGACCAATGTAGGAGTATGCCACAACTTGTGCTCCCGGTTTCAAGCAATCATGTTCCAGAAGATAATCGACCCAAAAAGTCAAATCTTCACCGCCCATTACTGCGATTGTATCCGAAATTTCTTTTTTTGTGGCTGTTTCAACCGAAATGTTGACGACTTCTTCCTTAACGAGATCAATTGTCTTGTCGCTATAGGGTTTTCCTATTGGTTTCAATACTGAACGGTAATCCTCACCTGTCCGAGGATGTATCCGTCTGGGTGAGGCTAAGCTGTAAACTATCAGGTCGACTTGGCCAAGTTCCTTCTTGATCGAATCGATCGTTTCAAATTTGATCTTATCTGAGAATGCATCACCATTAATGCTGAGCGCTTTCACTCCTTGTCTATCAGCATGTTTATGGAAAGCAAAGGAGTTATAGTAACCCGCAGTGCCAGTTTTCTTCCCGACCGGTGGCTTCTCAAAAAACACACCAATTGTGTTTGCCCCGTAGCTTGTTGCCAGCGCAACCCGAGATGCTAACCCATATCCAGTTGAAGCACCAATGATCAAAGCATTTAGGCCTGTTTGACGTGAAGGTACGGCTTGGCGAACATAATTTGCCTGTGTTTCTACATTCTTGGCACAACCCACTGGGTGGGCATTAGTACAGATGAAACCACGAATCTTTGGGTGTACTACTTGTTTGGCCATCTAGCTACTCAACTTCAACAATCATCTCAACTTCAACCGCAATACCACCAGGCAGCTGTACCATTCCTACGGCCGATCGAGCATGCCTTCCCTTATCACCGAAAATTTCGACAAAAAGGTCTGAAGCCCCATTTACCACTGCTGGCTGGTCTTTAAAGTCAGCTGAAGAGTTAACGAAGCCGACTAACTTCACTATTTTCTTAATTCGATCTAAGTTGCCAAGTGTTGCCTTAAGAGTACTAAGAAGTCCAATACCGACAGCGCGTGCAGCCTGATAACCACCTTCAATATCCATATCAGTTCCGAGTTGGCCAAGGATTAGTTGACCATCATCTCCAATCGGTCCATGCCCTGAAGTAAAGACTAAATTTCCAGTTTGAACCGTTGTCACATAGTTAGCAACGGGCTTAACTGGCTTCTGCAATTGAATTCCAAGTTCTTCAATTTTCTTGTCTACTAAGCTGCTATCAGCATTCATGTCGAACCCCTATCAAATTGAAAATAAACAGCCGAAGTATAGCATGGGCCTACATTCAATTCAACTATTCTTGTATTCGTTTTCTCAGCAGTGGTATAATATAGACCTACGCGAGCTTCAGTAACCTACCGATGAAAAAAAACTATTACTCACGGAATTATGTCTTAGCTGTTTGCACGCTCTTAACCATGCTCATTCTGGTGTTGGTTGGGGGTATGGTAACTGGTACGGATGCCGGTATGTCTGTTCCCGATTGGCCCACTACATTCGGAGAAAACATGTTCTTATACCCTATAGATCGGATGGTGAGTGGACTTCTGGTCTCAATACCAAATCATTTAGCTAATGATTTGGATAGGGGGGTTATGACTGAAGCCGTTCAGAACTCAGTTTCTGTTGATGAAAATCACTTGTCTGAAATGGCCAAAATTCGTGTAGTCAAACCGGGTGAAGTTTGGAAAATTACGGATAGCCAAACACACCGGTCTTATACTATTCTTAGTCAAGACGGACAGTTGGGAGTTTATGTGCATGGTGTCCTGCTAGAACATTCTCACCGATTGTTGGGTTCATTGGTTGGACTATTGGCAATTGCTACGTTAGTTTCAGTTTGGTTGTCCAATCAGCAGGGTTTACTGAGATGGTTATCAGTATTATCGTTAATCACCGTGGTGATACAGGGGATCTTGGGGCCCCAAGATCCCCTGTATCACCACGGTGATTAACGATAATACTGATAACC
>PAYP01000052.1 GCA_002714785.1 Candidatus Poribacteria bacterium
GAATCTATTCTTTGGATACTTCAAATATGAACACAGCTTCTTCTTCATTCTCCAATTTTTCGCTTTATTTGACATTTGTTCAGACCGATAAGAGCTTGTCAAAACTGTTTTTAGTGCGTTATTAAAAAATAATTAAATCTTACTTGATTTAGTCCATGACTTGTGTAATGTATCGATTCGAAACAGTATGGACAAATTTTGCAATTAAATTATGAATTTAGTTCATCTGGTTTACCGTGTCCTCCACCCCCGGGAGTCTCGATTTGGAAGATATCATTAGGTCTTGCTATCAAGCTGAATTTACCTCCCAAGCTGATTTTTTGATCTGAACGAATCAATGTATTTTTTCCAATTTTACCGGCGGTACCGCCCTGTAAACCATATGGTGCAGTTTCGCGTCGTTCAGATAACATTGTTACTTCAGCGGTTGTCAATAAACGGAATACGCGGATGATCCCATCGCCACCGCATTTTCTACCAGTTCCTCCACTACCTCTACGAATAGCATACTTATCAATCTGAAAAGGATACGTTGTTTCTATGGCTTCAACTGGTGTGTTTAGAGTATTAGTCATATGAGTTTGAATAGCTGAGATACCATCTTTATAGTAGCGAGCTCCCATTCCCCCACCGATTGTCTCATAATAGGCAAAATCTTTTTCATTTTTAAGTCCACCAATCGTCAAGTTATTCATTGTTCCTGAACTTGCGGCTGGAATTGTTTGAGGACTAGCCTCAGAAAGAGCACGTAGTAATACGTCCACTATCCTTTGTGAAGTCTCGACATTTCCACCAGCAACAGCTGCTGGAAATTGAGCGTTGACTACACTCCTAGTTGGAACAATGATTTTAATAGGCCTTAGACAACCTGAATTGGTAGGAATTTCATCTGTAATCAAAGACCTAAAAACATAAAAAATGGCTGATAAAGTTATAGAATAAACCGCATTTACACTGCCTTCTACCTGCGGAGAACTACCAGAAAAATCTACTGTTGCTGAGTCATCGGTAATAGTAATCGCAGCCTGAATTGGTACTGGAGTATCAGAAAGACCGTCATTGTCCAAAAAGTCAGTCGCTACATAATGACCATTGGGAATCTCTATTAACCTTTGCCTCATAACCCTTTCACTATAATCCTGTAGTTTAGACATATATTGGTTAACATCTTTTAGGCCGTACTTAATGGTCATTTCTGTTAATCTTTTTTGACCAATGTGGTTAGCCGCTATTTGAGCATCTAAATCACCTTTTCGTTCTACTGGTGTCCTAACATTAGCTAAAATCATAGATAATATATCGGTATTCACATTACCTGAATCAATCAGCTTAACTGGTGGAATACGAATTCCTTCTTGTACAATATGACGAGAAATAGGCATTGAACCTGGGGTCATACCTCCCACGTCAGAGTGATGTGCTCGGTTAGCAACGAAAAAGGATAAACTATCACCAATGTATACGGGTGAAACTAATGTGAAATCAGGAAGGTGTGTCCCACCTGCGTATGGATCATTGATTAAAATAGAGTCACCTTCTGCTATTTCAAAGTGTTCAATAGCACTTTGAACAGAAAGAGGCATTGCTCCTAAATGGACAGGAATATGTGCCGCTTGAGCTACCATATTTCCATTGCTATCGAAAACAGCACAAGAGAAGTCTCTACGTTCTTTTATATTTGATGAAAATGCAGACCGGCAGAGGGCTCCTCCCATCTCTTCAGAAATAGAAGACAGCAAGTTTCGGTATAGCTCTAAACGAATAGGATCAAAACCGGAATACAACGCGTTTTGTGATTTCGATCTGAGGTTTTTCAGTCGCTAGTTTGGGTGAAATTCCCGTCCTGATATGGTGTCCTAGTTGATATTTTTTGTTGAATATTTTAGCGGAGATTCTCGCGTCAATTGCACTCGCAACATGGTTCAATATCAGTAAACCTAAGACGGTTCTGGCTCTTTCATATGTGAAATTGGAATCTTTTCGTGCCTGAAGAGTAATTACTCTAGTTGGCGAATCAGCCTTATCTTTTCGGTTTTGGGTTTTAAACTCTTTTCGATCTTTCCAGTACCATTTGCCAATTCGGGGGTGTGAAGGCTCACCATTTGATTCATTGTAGACGTTGTACCAATTATCATACATGGTAGCATGTTCAAAATCTTCCATGTTCCACTGATCAAATTTAGTCGGACCATCGAACGCGACTCCATCCTTAACACCTTGAACATAATCAGATTTCAATTGTCGAGCTTGACGATGAATGATCACATACGATACCAACAACGCGACTTCTGCTCCTAGCCAGGCATAACCACGCTTAGATTCAGTATACACCTGTCCCATGCCTGGCAAAATTAAAGATTGTATAAATGCTCGATTAACGTCTTTGTCTTCCGGGGAAGCTTGTTGGAAATTAACGAGCTGTATTGATGGAGTCGGAGATAATGAATTTCGTACTAAAAAAGGTGAGATTGGTTCAGCGGATTCAGTAGAGACGATCGTTGCCAGCCAGAACAGTAGTAGGAGTATGTATTTCATAAGATTGAATTATGATCCTAGTCGAAGATTAGTCTCAAGGCAAACACGTTAAGCCTCTTATTGTTGGGTCCTCCGCCTGGTACTTGAGCGAAATCTAATTGGCCGAAGTAGACCCTAGCACCAAAACCATAAGTTAGATAGTCCGTAAACTCGGGAAATGTAGGCATCCCAGGGTCTTTTTTGTAACCTGCTCGTAGGTAGAGAATTTTACCTAGCGTATATTCGAGACCAATGCTTTTTTGTAAATGCTTCCAACGAAAGGCGTGCAGGCCAACTCCACGATCGGCCATCAACTGGTCGCGTGTCATATCCGGGTTGTTTTCCAAATAGACCTTAACACCCTCTTCGTCATCTTCCTGTATTTTGTCAATAGCAGCAGTTAGATCTGTAACTAAACTAACGTAATGGTGCTTCACATCTAATAAAGTAACTAAAGTTCCAATACGCAAGGCCCGGGGTAATGGATCACTTTGATTTTCATCTTTAAACTTTATTCGTGTACCCCAATTTTGTAAAGCTACTCCAAATCTGACAGGAACGAATAATTCTCGAATATCGTATTGTATGCCAAAATCAACGGCGTAAGCTCTTCCACCATACTGAGCGAGTCGTTGGCGAATAACTTTTCCACTGATACCTGCCGCTAAATTTTTGGTTAATTTATCGGCATAGGATGCTGTTAAAACCCAGTTGGTACCAAGATCTTCTTCTCTAATGACCTCTGGTGAGTTAGTAGTAACAGCAATTTTCCCCTGCCCCTGTACTTGCAATGTGCCTGCGACAGTCCCAAGACCATCGAGATGAGTCGCACCAGCAAAAAAAGCGTAGTATAGCCCCTCACTAGCATCTCCAAAAAGCTGACTGTAATCTTTATAAGACAGTGTAGTTTGTAATTTCGATATACCGTTTAGCCCACTTGGATTCCACAGAGGTGCAGTTACGTCCCCATTTATGGCGGAAAATGCATCTCCTAAAGAGGCTGCACGAGTACCACCCCCTAAATTGAGGATTTGTGCTCCAGTCCGGCCCGCACCAGCTTGTACTACTTCTGTTGCAGGCCCCAATACTGATAAGACAAGAGTCAGAGTGAATAGCAACTTAGTTGAACGAAAAAAAACAAAAAAGTCCATCATACAACTGTACGTCTCCTACGGCCACGATTCGGCCATTTCTGATTAGTCATCAGAAAAAAAATTCAAAATTCGATCAAGACACAAGGACAAACTAACTCGTAAATCAACTTGGCACGAAACGCAATTACCCTCGGTCTAGTTTACCTGTTGTCGCCTAATGGTGCAGGAAAGGATGTCTTTCGTAAGGGCAACCACCGGAATTAAGCGGAGGTAGGACTTCATTTTTCACGGGTTTGACAGTTTACAGGTAAGCCTAAATGGCTTTCAAATCAGTTTACTCAGATTTCTGTAATAACGGGCATACATAGGTGGGAGAACCTGGCGGTTCCTAGTATCTCCTAGATAATCTCCTTTTGCATAGCTTCGATAAAAATAGTATCGCTCCAAGTACTCATACCAGTTTATACATCGGGTGTTAAATTTGAAGCGTAAACTGTACCAAACGGTAGGGCATAAGTCGTCATTGATGGAGCTATNACCATGAAAAGANNCCACGCCGCAATAAACTATTATCGTATTATTGAGATAGAGTATCAGATGGGTGTCCTGACAGATGACGGGTAGNGTCAGGTTCCGAACTAATACGAGGGGGCATGACTGTGGCCACAAGCGCCCACAGTCTATAACTAAGCAGGTATCAAGACTTACCATATTCCCCTGGCNTTCTNCTNGCCTGANCCTGTAGAACAATCCAGCTAAAAGCCTACAGCAATAAAAAANACGNCCAATAGCGTTTTTTGTTCATATTTATTCTAGTTAACTATTNTTGAAGGTTCTGGTATAGTTCTTCGTTGTAACCAACGATCAGTTGNTCTCCGATTTGCAGTGTTGGCGATCTTANTGTCCCACTTCTTCCTAAAATACTATCCAGTATTTGCTTATGTTCGTTGCGTAGATTGTCGAAGGTTAATATCTTTTTACCTTTTGCAACTTTGACTTTCTTCACTTGAACCAATAATCTCTCGACTTCTTCCTGNTCCAACTTTTCTTTGTTNGCNTTTCCATAAGAAACAATTTCCACTTGCTCAAGCGCCGCCTGAGCCTTTTTACATGATGTTCAGCCACTCCGCCGATAAAACCANTCTACTTTTATCATGANTAACCTATGTAAGTGATTGCTGAAAAGAATACTCTAGNAGATTACTAAACTCTACAACTTGTAGTTTTTGTAACCAATTAACTAGAGTAGATGGGGTCTCCTGTTCATCTGAATTNTTCGCTACCTGACACCAATCCACAAATTTAAAAGGATCCCAATCACTTGTGTTTTTGATTGTATACTCNATTTCGGACAGTACANCAGGTTTATCATCAAATTCGGCTAATGTGTCGATAGCTTCTTGCCGCAACTGAGGAAAAATTGGATGATCGCCTACTCGACCGAACCAGTATTTAGAATTACTATAGTCGGGTTCTCTTCTATGCATGATAGCATGCCAGTAACTACCAGTCCGGGTTTCGATATGCTGAGAAATATCATGTGATGCATCTAGCGCGTCGGCCCAGAGTAGTAAACCACTCTGAACACATTTGCCAAAATCATTGTTGCTAACAGAGAGCCCTTCAAATAAATCGCTTAGAGAAACATTCTGGATTAGGNCAATAATCTGTTGATCCCAAACTGAGTCAGTTTCTAAGCGGGGCAAGGGGTTTCTACCTCTTAACAGATCAACGATTTCTTGTATTCGAACTGTATATTCTTGGTACATAACATTCCTTCAGTCAGTTAATTCTGTTGTGTCACTTTGTGTTTAACAAGATAGTATGGGATATGCTAGAGAAGAATTTTATCAAAGCCATTATTACCTGTCAATAGCAAAGGATAAACCTACAGATCAATGAAGAACAATTTACANGCGTAGCTAACGTCTGTTCTGATTAACGAAACCTTGGCTANCCGNAATATTCGACTCCAAATTTCGGAATATTGTGNTCCTTAATTCTTTTTCACCGTTTTTTCCGTTTCTGAAGTCTCAANTTTATTNTCAATATTCACNAACTAGATTAAATACTCCAACTGTAACCACCTGAAATTTNCCTGACTAGNGACACCTACATTTAATCTAATNCTTTGGTACTCTGTAAGTCTACATCAATTTTCCAGATTGAGGTAAAAAACTCTAAGTGCTGTGTTATAATTCAGGTGCTCTAACTAGGTTTTATCTGTAGACTTATTCAAGTGTCTAGTTCGCTAACCAGTCATAATCTTAGGATAAACTGTTTTGAAAAAAGCGTACTTAACAAAATAAATTTAAAAAAAGCAAACGACGGAGATTAAATATGAAAAACTATCGATATGTGATGTTATTTATTACTTGTATCTTAGTAAGTCTAGGATTAGGTTTACCTCAAGGGATCTACCAGGTGGTTCATGCTCATTGCCAAATTCCCTGTGGAATTTACGATGATTATTCACGAGTTCAATCAATGTTGGAAGATNCTGANACTATAATTAAATCTACTAAATCTATTGAAGAATTATCTGGTCATTCTGATGCTCAATCGCTAAATCAAATCTCTCGTTGGGTAATGAATAAAGAANCTCATAGTCAGAATATTATCTCTACCATATCTGACTATTTTATGACTCAGAGAGTTAAGCCTACTCAGGAAGACTATACCGAACGACTTGTTAAGCATCATAAGGTTATCTTGGCTGCTATGAAAGCTAAGCAAAACGCTGATAAAGAGCATGCAATAGCTTTGAAACAGAGTATCGAAGCCTTAGCTACGTATTACCCGGAAGCTGAAAAGTAGGTTTTTCCGCTTAAGGCAGACGTGAAATCACATGAATTTTTACCAGTGAAAATCAACTAACTTCGTTTCGAAAATCTAACCTTTTTACCAAATTTCATATCATAGACAGGTGTCGATTATTGGCGGTTGGAAGTTAAGTTGAAATATCTATTAGTTGTAACTCTATTCTGGTAANAACATAGACTTTACACTTCAAGTTAGAAAACTTTTTAATGGCAACCAGTGGATGTTGGCAAAAAGAAAGCTGACAGGGTGAGTTAAATAGCTCTTCTTTTGNCAACGTCNNTCTCGGCTTAGTCAAAGATTTTTTAAGGAATTGAATTCTAAATCTTGGCAACCTAACAATTAATCCCCACTAGGTTATTTACTTTTAANAAGAACTAATTCAAGTTCAATCGTATGNGCTTGGTTAACCTTTATCCCTCTTGGGTAGAAGCAAAAAACATTGATTTTGAACTAGATGCTTATAATTTCAATTTTGGGGTTGAAACTGATGCTAATTTACTAAAAAATTAGTAATCAGATTTATCTGTATTTTCTGTTAATTTACCTAGTCCCACCTAGACTCTACCGNTCTTAGTTTTGAGTGTAGTGTATTGCCATTTACTATTAAATCTAAATAGTTCCCAAATTATCTGTTCTTAAAATTTCTTATGTTCACTATTCAGCCTCTACTGATGTTATTGTCCACGAACCTTTCTTAACTTCTAGACTATTGTTCACCTCGTTGATACCAAATTATTGGGAAATTGGCCATTTACTTGTTCAATTTTCCGCATATGTACATCCTCTTAATCCNCTTTTTTATTAAACCGAAATAAGCCCAATAAATATTTCTATCTAATTAACTCAGAANNGTGAAAATAATTGAATTNGGTTCTCCAGAATNCTAAATACNATTCCCCTGNTTTACAATCGAATGTTTCTTTTTTGTGANGTAACTTTCAACTGTCTCGTNGCTTGACAATGAGNTATAGCCTCTTTATAATCATGGTCGAAGTAAATTGAGGTTTGGTGTGATTCTATCTTGTACTACTTGTGCCCTGAGACAACCAGGTAAAGATGAAATTTTGGAAACGTTGGAACATGCTCCAAANGTTGGTTTTACTCATTGGGGNATTGCTGGACCACTGACTTGGACTCGAAAAGCTATCAAGCAAATGGATATTCNAGATTTGCTCAAACGAGCTAATTCGGTTGGGTTAACTCATATCACTGAGTTGTATGCTTTTGGTATTCCCACTGATTCTACTGAGGCTGCTGAAGAAGCTATTGATGATTTGATGCTCAATGTTGCTGCCGCTATCGAGTTGAGTTGCCCCCTGTTAGTTTTTTCGGGTGGGAAACGCGTTGAAAATGGACTAGATGCTTCTGTTGCTGGATTAAAAAAATTGAGNCATTTGATNGAAAACAAACCGATTAGGATTGGTTTGGANCCTCATCTCAATTCTCAGTTTCAAGACGCTGAAGATTTTGATTTCATTTTTTCTGAAATAAACTCCCCCCAGATTGGCATAACCGTTGACACAGGCCATTTTCATGCCGCTGGTGTGAATTGGAAGGCTCTGATTGGTCGGTATGCAGATAGAATCTATAATGTTCATCTAAAAGATACNGTAGGGTCTCAATCAGTACCGNTCGGAGAAGGTGATGTTGATATACCTGGCCTAATTGATGAGCTTCGGTCGATCAACTATCAAGGGGCGTTGGCATTAGAACTGGAAGTAATTGACCATGAAAATCTACCTTTGTATGTCAGGCANGCCTACGAATACTTGACGGTTCTAATCAAAAGCTAAATTTAATCAAAATGACAAAGCTCAACCAGAAGCTTAGCAATGAACAAGTTCAATCNTATAAGGATATGGGCTATTTAGTTGTTCCTGATCTGTTGACTTCGACTGAGATCAACGCATTCTTACAACACGAAGAAAACCCAAACAAGAAGCGCTTAGGCTTAAGGACACANGTTGTCGATTCACAATGGGCTTATTTAGCACATCATCCTAAAGTTGCTACCTATGCTGGTCAACTTTTGGAAGCTAAGCCTATGATCGTACAAACTATGTACCTTCCTAAGGCTCCTCGTGGTGAATTAGACTTACCCTCTCCTGGTGTTGCTCTTCACCAAGATACGCTTTATATCCCCAATGAGCCAAACACATTAATGGCCTGCTGGCTGGCTCTGGATGATACNAGTTCCGAGAATGGTGGACTTTGTATAGTCGCCAATAGTCATCAAAGTGGGTTACAAAAAGCACATCATAATCAGAATACTGATGAACACGTCAGTTGGGTACAAACTTACGACATGAGTTCTCCTGATGGTAGAAAATGGTCTGNAGAACTATATTCCTTTGAAATGGATGACTTAGAGCAAATGGAAATAAAACATTTATCGGTACCAGCAGGCGGGGGCGTTTTTTTTACTGGGCTAACGATCCACGGTTCTTATGCTAACTTATCACNAAGTAAGTATCGGCGAGCTTTTGCAATTCATTATGTCGGCCAAGGTACTTGGGTTTATCGTAGTGATATCCAACAATTAGTTGAAGTCAATCTACAAAATACGGAGGGCGAAAATCATCAAACCAGCTGACCAATTATTTCGATTAAAACAGCAGATAGATTTTATAAGTGAAATTGACCAGCTAAAGGAGATTATTCGCCAGAACTCACTCTGTAGTGGTAATCGGTTGGAAAACACCGCAGAACANAGTTGGCACTTAGCATTGATGGCTGTTACCCTTGTNGAGTATGCTAATGAGTCAATAGACTTAGCTAGAACAATACAGATGTTGCTAGTTCATGATCTTGTAGAAATTGATGCTGGGGATACTTATTGTCACGATGCCTTTGCTAATCAAGATAAAGCTGAGCGTGAGGCCAAAGCGGCTGATCGTATATTNGGCCTGCTACCAGCAGAACAAGGCCAAGATTACTATACTCTGTGGAAAGAGTTTGAGGATAGAGAAACACCTGAAGCACAGTTCGCTAACGCTTTAGACCGATTTTTACCGTTGTTACAACACACTATCGCTGGTGGTTCACGTTGGCAAGAACACAAAATTAGTAAAGAGCAAGTGATGATACGTTGCCGGCCAATCGAAGATGGATCAGCTTTACTTTGGCAGCAAGCTGAACTAATGATCCAGCAAGCGGTAAAAAATGGTCGTTTACTAACCTAAGCTTCANCACCCATTTTTTCTAGCTCAATTTTGTAAATTATTGTCTTTACCCGGCGTCAATAGTGAGTTGAGTTAATTTTCATAAACAAACCAAATGATAACAGTTCAGATAAATAACATAGAAGGCGAACGGGGTTACTATGCCAGAAAATAGCAAAACAGAAATTGCCAAAACTTATACTCCTAAGGCGATCGAAAAGAAATGGTACCAAACTTGGTTAGATAAAAAATATTTTCAAGCTAAAAGTCAGTCTGACCAACCGTCATTTTCTATCGTGATTCCACCACCTAATATTACAGGTAGCCTACATACTGGGCACGCCCTAGACAATACACTGCAAGATACACTGATTCGCTGGAAAAGAATGCAGGGATTCAATACGCTCTGGATGCCAGGAACTGATCATGCTGGTATTGTTACAGAGTTGATCATGGAACAAAAACTTCTGGATGAAGGTACCAGTAGACAAGAATTAGGCCGCGAGAATTTTATCCAACGAATGTGGGAATGGAAAAATGAATCTAGAGGTCGAATCATCGATCAATTACAACAGATTGGTTGCTCTTGTGACTGGGAACGTGAACGTTTTACTTTGGATGATGGACTGTCTCAAGCAGTTCGATCAGCCTTCGTGAAATTGTTCAAGAAGGGGTTAATATTTCGTGGAGACTATATGGTGAATTGGTGTCCTCATTGCCAGACTGCTGTCTCTGACTTAGAAGTTGAGGCGCATGAAATTGATGGACACTTTTACCACCTACTTTACCCGATTAAAGACAGTGACAAAGTACTGGAAATTGCTACCACTCGACCCGAAACTATGTTAGGAGATACCGCAGTAGCTGTCAATCCATCTGATAATCGATATAAAGATCTAATTGGCCAAACGGTTATTCTACCGGTATTAGGACGGGAAATCCCGATTATTGCCGATAATTATGTTGATTTAGAAACTGGGACTGGTGCCTTGAAGGTAACTCCGGCTCACGACCCTAACGACTATGAAATTGGCAAACGGCATGAACTAGATCAGATTAATATTTTAAATAATGATGGGACTCTGAACCAAAATGCAGGTGACGACTACCAAGGCATGGATAGGTTTGTAGCCCGGAGAAAACTTGTCGACAGGCTTCAAGAAATGGGGCAACTGATCAAAGTAGAACCACACCGACATGCTGTTGGGCATCACGATCGATGTGGTAATATAGTCGAGCCATACTTGTCCCCACAGTGGTACGTCAATGTGAAGCCATTAGCTGAACGAGCGTTATCTGCTTCTAAAAATGGTGATATTATTTTCATTCCTGATCGTGAAACCAAGCGATTCCATCAATGGATGGAAAACATTCAGCCTTGGGCTATTTCTAGGCAACGATGGTGGGGTCATCAAATTCCAATTTGGTATTGTGACGATTGCGAAGCATTGACATGTGAGTTAGAAGACCCTGCAGTTTGTTCTGGCTGTGGTTCTTCAAATATACATCGTGATACCGACGTCTTNGATACTTGGTTTAGCTCCGGATTATGGCCANTTTCTACTATGGGTTGGCCAGAGCAAACTGACTTACTCGCCAGTTGCTACCCAACATCGGTTTTGGTAACAGGTTGGGATATACTCTTTTTCTGGGTGTCACGGATGATTATGCTGGGACTGGAGTGTACAGATAAAGTTCCATTCCAACATGTCTATTTACATGGTTTGGTTGCTGATGAAACTGGTCAAAAAATGAGTAAATCTAAGGGTAATACTATTGATCCAGTCGAAACAATCGATCGTTATGGGGCTGACGCCTTCCGATTTGCAATTGTATATTGTACTATTCCTAGCCCTTACATGCCTCTACCTGAATATCAAATAGAAGCCGGCAAGCGATTCACCAACAAAATCTGGAATGCATCTCGCTTTTTATTAATGAATATAGACGATGAGCATTTACTACCTGAAAAAGAGCGTGATTTGCAGTTAGCTGATCATTGGATTCGTAGTCGGTTCAATCAAACAACTTCAGACACACTAAGAGCCTTGGATCAATTCCGATTCAGTGATGCGGCTCATGTTTTGTATGAGTTCATCTGGCATGAATTTTGTGATTGGTATGTGGAGATGATTAAGCAACGACTCTACTACGCTGATGACATAGTTGCTAAGCGNACGGCCCAGTCAGTGGCAGTTGAAATCCTAGATGGGGTTACGCGACTTCTTCATCCAATTATGCCTTTTATTACTGAAGAAATTTGGCAAAATTTACCGATGNAACGTTCATGTTCTAGTATTATGATTGATACTTATCCCAGGTTTGACCCTGACTTGGAGAATTCATCAGCAACAAGAGAAATGAAGGTGATCATGGATACTATTGACGCAATTCGTAGTTTAAGAGGTGAAATGAACGTTCCACCTTCTAGCCANGTTGAAATACTGATTCAGGCACCGAAACTAGCAACAAGACAGACCTTACAAAAGCACCTAAGCCAGTATTTATCGTCCTTTACTAAGTTCTCGCAAATTTCAATTTCTCAACATCAAGAAAAGCCAACAGCCGCAGCNACGGCTGTGGTCAACGAACTAACTATATATGTACCTTTAGAAGGTATAATTGATCTAGAGAAAGAAAAAAAACGGTTGCAGAAACGACTAGCAAAAGTCAACCAACAAGTTCAAGGCGTCAGAAAACAGTTAGATAACGAAAATTTTGTCTCTCGTGCTCCAGNGGAAGTAGTAGANCAGAAACGTCAATTGTTGGCGGACTTTAAAAATGAACAAGAAAAACTAGAAGCTAACCTAAAGATGTTATCTTAAGGTTGCTAATTAAAGGGGCAGTAAAATGNTAGATTTGACTGGAAAGGTGGCCTTAATAACAGGATCGTCTCGTGGTATCGGTCGTGGCTGTGCNATTGAACTTGCTAAAGCTGGCGCAGATGTAATCGTAAACTATCGTAGCCACCACGCTGAAGGTGAAGATACAGCAAAAGCTGTTAGAGATTTAGGGCGATCGGCGATCGTTATTGGTGCAGATGTCTCCGACCGCAATGCAGTAGAAGCCATGGTTAATCAAGGTATCGAGGCATTTGGTAAAATCGACATTTTGGTCGCCAATGCAGCCATGAGTATACGAAAGCCTTTCTTAGAAGCAAATATTGAGGATATAGAGAAAACGATAGATGTTTGTATGTGGGGTGTATTTCATGTTACACATTTAGTTGCTAAGCATCAAGCGAATCGAGCACAAGGGGGGAAAATTGTGATTATTAGTTCAGTTCATTCGTTCCGTCCCTTTGCTGGAGCGGTAGCTTATAACATGTCCAAATCAGCCATTAATAATATGGCTTATACTATTGCAGGGGAACTGGCCGAGCACCGTATTAATGTTAACGTTATTGAGCCTGGTTGGACTGATACACCAGGGGAACGCCAATTCATGAANGAAGATCAACTACAAGCTGCTTGGAAAAGTTTACCTTTGGGGAAAGCCGCGGACATCTCTGACATCGGGAAGACTACCGCTTTTTTATGCTCAGCTGCTGCCGACCACATTACTGGGGCTAACCTAAGGGTGGATGGTGGAGAGTGGATACCTAGCCGGTAAAGTCTTGGTGCAAGCTAGCTGGCAGTTAGCGATTTTCGTAATTTCATCAGAGGTCGAAGTAGAAATAAAAGAGCCAATACTGAAACTACNGATAATAGTAAATAGGGCAAATCGAAAGCCGAACTAACCCATTGGAGCCAGACTGGTGGTTCTTTACTTTCCAAGGGTGTAAATTGATTCACTAAAAATCCAGAAACGACACCTCTTTTTTGTGAGTCAGTGTAAAACAGTCCAGAAGTAATAGGACCAAGGATTCGGCCTAAGCTGATATAGGAATTCATAAACCCAATGGCTGTCCCTTGTTCCGCTGTAGCGTATCTAGAGATCCATGCACTATTAGTTGGACGAATTGTATTACTCCCAATGGCGATTAAACAAAAGTAAGCTAATAAGGTTGGAAAGTTAGCGGCCCATGGTAGAATAGCTAACCCAACAGCCATCGCTAATAAACCAGTGACTATCAGCCAAAACTCGCCGAACCGATTGATCAGCCGCCCGATCAGGCCTCCTTGTAAGCCAACGGCAATCAAGCCAGAAACTACTAGAATGTATACAAGTTCTCTAGTGTCGTAGCCCCATCGATCCTTGATAAACTGTGGGAAAATTGTTTCGATGCCCGCGAAGGCAAAGCTAGCAATAAAAGCTACCAAAAAAAGTGGGGTTAGCCGGTGTGTTAGTAAGGCTTTTAAAGAAAAGCTATTGTATGGTTCATCTGTGGATATTCTATTCCCTGGCTCGGCTAACAGTAATACCACAAATACGGTATTCAAACCTGACAAGCATGATGATATAATGAAGGGCAGGTGATGAGAGCTTCCAAAAACAGCGCCTAGGGCAGGCCCAAGGATAAAGCCTAAACCCACGGCGGCTCCGATAAGCCCCATACCTGTTCCTCGATGTTCCTCGTCAGTTGTGTCTGCCACATAAGCAGTGATGGTTACACTAATTGCTGAAGCTAGTCCCCAAATTGCACGGGCTATAAACAGTTGCCATAAAGTCTGAGAGAGGCCGAATCCCAACAACGCCAGAGTATTACATACTAATCCAAACAAAATAACTGGTCGTCGCCCAATTCGATCTGACCACCGCCCAAAAAAGGGAGAAACGAAAAANTGNACTATCGGGTATGTGGCGATCAACAAACCAATTTGGAATGANGTCGCTCCCATTTCTTGAGCATAGTAATTTAGGTGGGGAATGATAATACCAACCCCCAGCATAATCATAAACATGGTGNAAAATAGAATGGCAAACGTCTTTTTATTCATCTGTTACTACTTTTTGTATCCTGTCCCGAAATGGATCTGTCACAAAANCCAATGAATTGTTCAGAAAAGGCATAATACTCATGCAACCAATTAATATCGCAGAGGAACTAAAACTTGCAGATGTCGAAAAAATTCAGTTAACATTCGACTCATTTGGAAATTTGTCCATCCAAATGCCAGATAGCACAGTTCACTGTCCAGTCGTACCAATCAGGTCTTTCCCTTTGAGTGATGTCAATCGTTACATTACCATACAAACCGACGGTCGGTCCCCTCAGGAAGTTTGCCTAATTGAGGATGTCGAACAGCTCAATGAAAAGAACCGTAAANTTTTAGAAAAGGCCTTAGACAAAGCTTACTTTATGCCAATCATTACACGCTTATTATCGATCAATCGTCGATTTGGTGTCACGGAATGGGAAGTNGAAACAAATCGAGGACCCGTTACGTTTGATCTAAGTTCTCGATCAGCCATTACCCAGTTCGAGGAGAGACGGTTGTTAATTAAAGACATCGATGGCAACCGTTATGAAATCCCAAACTACTTCAAACTTGACAAAATAAGTATTACCTTAATCGAGACTCAAGTCTAAGGCTATCATAGTCATCTATATGACTTGGTTCAACCATTATCAGAAAACTGGAGTTCCTTTTGGACCGCTCTACGCTTGCTCTCATAATTAGTCTAATAGCACTAGTACTTAGCTTAGGTCGTTATTTTTTTGACTTGCTCCGGTTATGGAGGCCGAAATCTAGTAACGCAAACATCCATTTGGGATTACTCGCAGGNCGAACTAACTGTTTTATTACTCGTAGTGGATATTTGTTATTTTTGGTGTCCCTACGAGTTTATAATGATAGTGATCACCTGTTAGAAACGCAACCAGTCACAATTGATAGTAGTAGTTTCAAAGCCAAAATTGGTCGTCGTTGGCATAGTGCAGAATTATACCAAGTACCACAAGCTAATATTTTTCCCAGTCTTCTTCGCAATAGTCTGCCCGCTACAATTGCGCCGGGTGAGCGTCAGGATTTTTATGAGGTTTTTGCCTTAGACCAAATAATACCCGGCACTGAGATTAAGATACAATTGTCCTGTCAAACTCACATGGGAAAAACAATTCGTCACCGGTTTCGCTTGAGACATCAAACTGACAAGAGACCTGTCTTTGACCTTTTATTCGGTATCTTATAATTCGGTTACTAAAAACTACGACAAAAAAACACACTGGTCCACTTAAATAACCCTGTCTATGCTATCTCTGGTGAAATCTTAGGTTTTCTCTTAACATCAGTAGACGGGATTAGCATTTCTCCTTTGAAGTCCTTCTGCGGTTTTTGACGACGAATTAGGCACTCATCGTTCGGACAAGGAAACTGCGCCCGAACTGTAAAAATCCAGTATAATAAAGGCCCCACCGACAATCCTGTGGCGAAAACGCCTGCGATGAAGCCTTTTGTGATATCTTTCATAACTTATAATTTTGGCATGTAACTCGCGGAATAGATCCTATCAAATTAACCAATTTGCCAAGTACCGTTATTAACCGATTCTAACCTTCCACTACCAGCAGAACGAATACCCGCATCTAATATAGCCATTACTTCTAAGTTAAATTTGGCTTCTAGTGTTTGGTGAAGTGGTTGATCAGTCCTAAGATGATGAATAAACTCATCCGCAATTTTACTTCGGTTTTCAGGCAATGGATCAGCTTTGTAGTTAGTAGTATTTCCACCACCTTGTTCACGACGGATACCATCAGAATCGAGTACTATTGTTCCTTTAGTGCCATATATGATGGGTCCTGTTGCTACACCATGATCCCAGGTAGTCCAAGAGCCTTCGAATAAAGCCATAGCACTTGGAAATCGGACAATAACAGCCGCGTTATCTTCCGCATCACCCCAATGACTGTCTAGGTTAGCCTTCATGCCAATTGCTGAAAGTGCTTGCTCTCCAATGTACCAACGAGATACCATTGATCCATAACAGCAGTAGTCAAGCATGGCGCCACCACCTGTGTCTGATTGATGCCACCAAGTTGCACCACGTTCAGAACCAGTCATTTGGTCGGCAGTCTCACTGACACCGGAGTGCATAGCTCCAGGCCCAAGTGGGCCTGTATGGCCACCTCGCCACTTGATTTCCAAAACACGCCCAATTTCGCCTTCGTCAATCAGTTCCTTAATTTTTCGAGCACCTGCCGACCAGGTCATTGGCCAATTAATAACTAATTTCGTATTGTGGGCTTGGCTCGCTCTGACCATTCGCAATGCACCCGATAAGGATTCAGCCATTGGCTTTTCAACACAAACGTGAACACCAGCTTCTGCACATGCTTCCACGACTTCAGCATGTTGAGCATTTTCGGAACAGCACACAACAATATCCAAATTTTCCTTATCCAACATTTCTCGATAATCTTCGTAAGATTTTTTAAATCCAAGATTCTCAAGGGCGTGCTGCAGGTTCCAACCTCTTGTGTATGGGGCATCTCGAAGTTCTGGGGTAAGAGGTACGGTATCTGCTACTGCAACTGGTTCAATGTCCTGGTGCTGAGCGAACTGTCCTCCTACATTGTTGATATGCATATGAGCAAAACCGATTAGACCTAAACGATATTTGGCCATTTTCTTCTCCTTAGCTTATTATTTCAAAATCATCATCTGTCTAGTAAGTCGCTTCCGGTCAGTGAAAATAGTGTAAAAATAGACACCACTACCAACTAGTTCACCAGACTTGGATCGACCATCCCAGTAAGCAGACGATGGTCGATCCAAGTATTTTCCGGCAGGTAATTGGCCTAGTGAAAGTCTTCGAACTAACTGGCCAGATACATTATGTATCTCGAATTGAACAACTGACTCACTACCTAATTGGAACGGTATCCATGTCTCAGGATTAAATGGATTGGGATAGTTTTGATGAAGGATTAACTTTTCTACTTTTTCTTCCAATAATGTTATTGGTGCTGCTAAAGGAGCAAAGTTTTGGGCTACTAAAGTTAGGTCGAATAAGTCAATTCTCTGATCATCATTGATATCGCCTACAAGATGCTTACCCGATTGCCCAAAATGATTAGCGACCCACACCAAATCTTGAATGTTAACTTGTTGGTCATAGTTTATATCGCCCAAGATCGTTAACTGATCAACGACCGATAAGTTTAATTGGCCTATCTTTTTATTTTGAGTTACAGCCGAAATTTCAACCTGCTTTATCTGATTCTGGTTGACAGCACCCAGGTAATAGGTAGCCGTGTAAGTACCATCCCCTTGATTTACTGCTGGAGACTGAATTTGACCATAACTTGCATCTAATGTAACTGTTTCATGGTTGACTGGTAACCCATCAGAATTAGTTAAATTCAGAGTAATCAGCGTTCGTGCGCTGGAAATCATCGGTATTTGATTGTTTTGAGCTAACGATGAAATTGATACCTTTTCGGTTTCCATTCCATCTAGAATGACCGCAATTCCATAGGTTTCTAGGTTGGGTATCTGTTCAACCAGCGCTTTTTGATTGAGTGGATTATTGGTTAGGTCAATAGAAATAAGATTTGGCAAAGCTTTTAATGCCGATACGTCGATTTCCTGCAGGTTAAGGTCTCTGGCAATCAATTTTTCTATTGGTTCAGCCAAAGAAATCGTTAGTGCTCCAAGTGGTTGCTGGTTGAAGTCCACTTGTAAAGTGTCTCGTATAAGTGCTTCAATTTTTGAATCCGTAATTGGTATTATATCTTCAGGCGGTGGATCAAACTTGACTTGTATTTCTCTGCTTCGTAATTGCGGAATATACACATTATAGGCAACATTGTTCAATGGGTTTTTTTGTAGTTCAAGTTCGGCTCCATTCTCTACCGTCTCAAGTATCGGAGTCAAGTCATGAATCCAATTATTACCCAATCTTAAGACTTGCAATCCTGATAATCGACTTAAGGGAAGTAAATCTGTTAATTGTTGATTGTCCATTGTCAAAACATGCAAATTAGATAAGTTTGCCAATGGTGAAAGGTCAACTAACCGATCGCTATTATTGAAATCTAGCCGTCGCAATTGTTTCAAATTTTGGATAGGAGACAAATCGAATATAGGGTTACCATCCAAGCCTAAGTAAGTCAATTTTGTCAAGTTGCTAATGGGTTCTAGATTTGAGATACGGTTATAGTGAAGACTAAGGTATCGCAATTTTTTTAACTGTTCCAAGTTGGAGATATCTACTAGATCAAAATTCCAGCTCATCTTTAATTTTGTCAAATTAAGACATTGTTCCAACCCTGTCAAATCCCTGATATCTAAAGCATTAACATCGAGTTCGGTTAAATTGAGTAGATCAGTTTTTGTTAGAGGGTTAATTGGAATTTGAAGTGTTCCTCGAATTGCATTCTCAAGCTGTGCCTCCTTGAAGACAACCGCTTCTACCGTTGGAGGGTCGTAGATAACAGAAACACCTCGTTCTAAAAGGGTTGGAACATGGGTGAGTTGGGCAGTGTTGTCTATCGGGTTACCATGAATTTTAAGGTGGCCTTTCCACGGATTTTCAACTAGTGGTGTAATATCAGTAATTTTGTTGTTTTGTAATTCTAACCACTCTAATTCAGGCAATTCTTTAAGTGCCCAAATGTCTCTGATCTGATTATCACTCAGGTCTAAACGTTTCAGTATACTTAGATTTGCTAAAACTGAAATATCATCAATTTCATTTTGTTCTAAGTTCAAGGAATCTAACATACTGAGTGATTGTAAGAACGACAAATCTACAATATCGTTGTGCCGAATGGCAAGTTCGGTCAGGTTTACTAAGTTGCTCAGTATCGACAGGTCCGTTGCACCATCCAAACCATTAGGCCCCAAATCTAACTTAGTTAGTGACACTAATTTTTCTAATGGGTTTAGATCGGTGATTTGCTGTCCCCAAAGGGTTAATTGAGTTAAATTCTCGAGTTCACTTAGTGGTGACAAATCAGAAAATGGATTATTTTTCCAACCCTGAATCTCCAGATGCTGCAAATTTGTAGCTTGATCCAGCCCAACAATGCTAGTAATCTCCGTATTGGAGGTGTCCAGTTTTAGTTCATTTAATTCTAATAGATCTTCAGCTGTCAATATACGCGATGGGATCTTTAACTCTTTACGGATAGCATTTTCCAGATTATCGTCAGCCAGTGTGACTGGCTCAAGTATTGGACTGTCAAATTCGACTTGGATTTTACTCTTTTTTAAATTAGGAATATGGCTAGTAATGCCTGTGTTATTTAGCGGGTTTTGGCGTAAATCGATTTGGCCTGATGGAGTTTCCAAAAGATCGAGTCTACTTACCAAAGGATAAATATTCCTAATATGGTTATTTGCAAAGGATATAGTTATTAATTTTTCTATTGTTTCGATGGCCTCTAGATTGTCAATTTGATTGGCTGTACCATCCAAATACTCTAGGTTATTCAAATTAGACATGGCATGTAAATCACGAACTTGATTATAAGAAAAGTTCAGTACGACTAAATTTGTCAACTTTCTCAGTGGCTCAATATCAGATAACTGACAGTAACTCACGTCTAACTCACGGAGATTCGCTAGATTGGATAGAAACTCTAAGTCAGAAATCGGATTTTTACTCAGAAGGAGAAGTTCCAAACTAGTTATTTTAGATAATATCGACTCTTTCCCAGGCAGTGGATCATGAATACCGTTCTGATTCAAATTTAGATGTCTCAATTGATTTAGATCTGCCAGTGCTTCGAGGTCCGTTATATGATTTTGCTCCAAGATGAGTGTTGACAAGTTCGACAGATTTTTGAGAGGACGTAAGTCTTGAATCCGATTCTGACTTAAATCAACATATTCCAAACGGCTTAATCCTTTTAGCGGCGAGATGTCAAAATGTATCTTGCCTTCTGGAGGAGATAGTTTTCCATTCAGATTCAAAAATCTTATGTTTCGACAGAATTCCAATCCTCTCAAGTTCCGAATTTTTCCTTCGATACCATTGGGGTCAACTAATTCAACTTCACTCAAATCAAATTCTTCTAACTTCGATAATACCTGTAAATCTAGGGGCTTAGTTTTTGCTCCAATAGCTGTTCTTACAGCGACTTCTAGTCGAGAATCCACGAATGTAACCATAGTTGGTAGAAAGAGGTCATGGGTAACTGTGATTTGACGAGACTTTAGAATCGGGATGTAAGTAGTCGAAGAACTGTTAGATAATTCATTTTCTTCTACTGAGATTCGACCGGAAATGCCCAAATTTTTAACCAACGGCTCGAGATCATGAATCTTATTACTTTCTAATCTTAAATCTTTCAGGTTTGCTAATGGAGTTAATGGCTCCACCGACTCAATCACATTGTCATTTAGGTGAAGAGTTCTCAAATTAGACAAACGTTCCAGTGGTAAAATGTCCTGAATTTGATTATGATCCAAAAATAAATTTGTCAATTTCCTCAGGCTCGACAGTCCATCTAGAGCTTTGATCTTATTGTCGCTCAAATTGAGTTGGCCTAGACTAACTAAACTTTCAAGAGACTCAACCTCGTTGATCTGGTTTTCTGAGGCTTCGAGCACTTCTAATTCAGCTAAAGCGGTTAAAGCTGCTAGGTCTTTAATCTGATTTTGGTTAATTTTTAATTGTTTTAACTTAGAAAGATTCTTGAGCCAAATCAGGTCTTGAACTTGGTTTTGGATAAGATTTAGGGATTCTAAGTTAACTAATTTTTCCAGAGGACTGATGTCATTAACCTGATTTCGAGAGAGGTCGATACCCTTTAGTTCAGTTAAATTGGCCAACGGCAAAATATCCTGGACTTGGTTTTGACTAACCCAAATCTGTTCTAGCTGGTTCATATTTTGACAGGGTGTCAAGCTAGCTAGTTGATTGTTAGTTAAATCAAGTTCAGTTAGGTTTGTCATAACCGATAGCTGGGAAATATCACTTAGCTGATTGCCTTTGAGTGAGAGCGTTTTCAAACCAATACAGTTCTCCAAGCCAGTTAAGTCAGTCAAACCCAAAACAGATAAGTCCAGCGTTTCGATTTGCTCCAAGTCTTTTTTAGAAATTAAATCGAAGGAACCTTTCTGCAAAACTTGTCGTAGTTTTCCTTCTAGTTGACTCTCGGCTATATAGACACCTCCTGGACCTGAACCGATTTCGAGCTCATCTAAGTAAGCAGTTAATTTTTCATCTTTTTTGTGCCTACCAAAATGGAACCAGGCTAAGCGTGGGTTACTAACATTACGAACTAGCCTTGTATTTTCTCCTCTAAATCTAAAATTTTGTGCAACTAGATGATCGTTGAGGTAACAGCTAAAAGTACGTTGATCAAAATCGAGGATGAGATGTATCTGGTGCCAGATCTGAGGTTGTAACCAGCCTACGTTTTGAGTTATATCTCCATTATAGACTGAGATTTGACCCGTTGGCAGTACATTCATGCTGGCAGCAGCCCACCACTTAACCAAACTACCACCAGCATATAGAGAAAGTGGCGCATTTCCAGATTGATACAGAAAACGAAACGTTAAGTATTGTATACCGTCGTAATCTCCAACGAATCGTCGCAAAGTCATTGTTTGGTCTGTAATGCAGATGCTCTTCCCACCCTGACCAAACTTGATTTCTTCTTGAACCCTACAACTTCCAGCATGACTAATATCTTCAGGGAAGTCAGCCATACCATCGCTCCAAGTTTTTGACCAACCATCTTGACCAGCCAAGTCACTATTCTGGAGTTGATCAAAATTTTGCTGATAGAAGATTTGGCTACCAACTGGTAGGTTTGTGATTAGCCCGAATATAGCCCAGAACACCAGACTGAATTTCGAACAGAAAGAAAGGTTCACGATAGTTATTACTCTAACCATTGGTTAAATTGAGGAACGGCTACCATTATAAACGATGGACTATGTAGAGTCAATCAAGTCGGGCGGTGCATCACAAAGGGACAAAATCTGATTAGTACTGTTTCACTTGCCCCCAGAAGATGATTGACTGGTTTGGTTGTAATTGGACACTGACATCGTTATTGTCATTTATATCAGCTAAAGCCACAAAGGAAGAACCTTTTCCATTTTTGGTGCCTGTATTGTAACGGTTGAGTTCTTTACCGTTTGAATCAAGTATTAACAATTGATCTTGACCTCCACCTGTCCAGTCTGCGACTACTAATAAAAAAAGCTCGCGTTGGTGATCAAAGGTCATACTGAAGCCACCTTTGAAACCCTGTAACGCTGATGATGGCTTGACCACCAACCTCTGTTTTATCAGATCAACGACAATAGCTCCACTTGGCGTCAAAATATAGGCTTGTTGTTTGTTTCTATTGACCGTAATAGCTCCTGGTGTAGATTTTAGGCTTATTTGCTTTTTGATATTATCTTTGTCACTGTCGATCAAGGTTAACTCACCAAGTACTTGACTATAATCGCCAGTTGATTTTACTAAAACAGTATTGTTAGCGTCTGAAGTAACTGAGGTTGCATTAGTTGGCACTTCAATTGTTTTGATCAATTGATTTGTCTCGGTTGAAATGACGGAAACACTACTTTGCCCGTATTTCATTTCCTGACCAGTCCAGACAGCAGCAGTGTTTGCAACATATACCTTTTTATTTAGAATAGTCAGCCCCCAAGGCTTTGACCCAGTTTGTATTCGTTGCAAAACCATCTTACCTTTCAGGTCTATCAGAACCACTTCGTCGGTCCCATTACATGTAACATAAGCTCGATCATCATTTAACAGGGCTATTTTTTCTGGCAAACTGCCAATTCCTGTTGAGATTACTCCTAAGCTGTCACCAGTTTTAAGATTGATTGCCTGTACGTTGTCGCTATATGTGTTAACGATATAGGCAAAGTTCCCAATAACTTGAACATCGTTGGGAGCAACTCCTAGTTGAGCAATATCGGCAGAAACGGCTTTTTTCGGATCAGGATGATCTAAATTTACAACCGATAGAGTTTCAAATTTGCTTAGCCCGTTGACTACCACGGCTATTCTCTGCTGTTGTGCTACCACCGGAGAAATGATAAATAGACTTGCTAAATATAGAGAAAATAATAGGAAACAAGAGACGGAGAGGAAACTAGTTTGTAATAGTGATTGGTTATAATTTTTTGACATCAAGATAGCTCCTGTTGATAAAGAGTTAGATTAAATCATGAAATTCAACCTGAGCTGAGAAGCTACCAGCCTNAGANACCTACAGCCATACAACTATATGACGTTTATAACATTAGACTCAAAACGATAACATTGAGCTCTAAATGACATTAGTCAATGGCAATAGTCAGATTGATTGCCATTTGTTGTTGTAGCCTGAGACTTGAAAAGACAGCGCAACTTTCCCGCGAAAGTTGAAAACTGCAAGATTCTAAAAGGCAGGTCTCCTGACTGACGACGGGATTTGGATAAAATCCACAAAGTATCACCTTCCCATTCTTTTCTAGAACAGTGGTATCGATACATGCTTGCGTCGATCACAGTAGCGGGGCTGTGNCGGATTTACACCGTCTTCCCTATTATCTGGNCAAATCTTGNCCAGCACCCGAATCTAGGCGNGCTTATCATAACGGGTCATNTGGCTTNAAAGCAAGATTGATTTGGAAAATTGTATGACAAGAAGGTTTGATTATAATTCTGACGATACAAAATTATTTCTTTTGTCTGGACGACCGAATTATCAGATTTGCAAAGATCGGAGTTTATCTTCTAGAATAGATCAAACGATAATACGATAGACGGCAGGTAAGTGTAGAATGAAATGCTATATTGTTTGCTATTTCCTGAAGCAAAAGGCTTCGGTCAATAACANTGTTAATCCTACTAGGTCCTCTGAATTTCTTTCCGGTTAGTTTGCTTTGGGGAAGTCTTTTGGCCTCAGAGTATTATCTGTGTATCGTCTAATATTGGTTNTGCCCAAATTATATTCTCTAGTTTCTNGCTCAAAAATATGTTGNTATTGGNTAATNTAGCTTTTTGGGCTTATATTCACGATACAATCGTTAGAGCCAAAATTAGTTGTAGTAATACTGCTGTCAGCATTATGCCTGCGCAAAGTCTACCAAAAATGATCCGCAACTTCGCCTCACGGTTANGTAATTCATCCGATGTTTGTGTTGTAAATGGTGTTGGGGATAATATACCTTCACATAAATGACAAATTGGAGCGGTTGGAGACTCGTTAATGTTTAAGTANTGGTTACCACAGTCTTGGCATTTGGCTACCACTAACCATCTTTTGCAACGTGGGCAATCACCGGATGAGAAGTGTTTATATTCGATGAACTCCTCTGTAGGCTTATTCGCTGATTGTATCTCCAACGACCAGTCCTCAAGTTGGAATTCAGGCGAAATCGAAAATTGGCAATGAGGACAATTACTAATTGATAACATCTCTCTATTATAACATTGTTATTTTAGTGAATCTTGTTTTAAAACAATGATGATCTTAAGTTAGGATCAAANTTAATGCTTGGGTGAATGAAATATGTTGAATCAAGAACAAATTGAATTTTATCAGCAACATGGCTATCTAAAGGNCGAGGCTCTGTTTAGTGAGTCAGAAGTGCACGAATTAAGTTNTGATATGGTACAGGTAATTGAAAATTGGGGCAATGAAACTATCGGTTGGCAAGGGCCTTGGCGGGANCATTACCTAGATCAAGAGGAACGGCTNAATACCAAGGCTGTCTTCATGCATAANCCCCATTTCTATTCTTCTGCTTGGGGGCGNGTNATNTTCAATCAAAAGTTAGTTGGATCAGTTCAAGATCTGATAAGNAATAATGTTCAATGGCACCATACGGTCCTACATGCTAAACCACCTGNACTTGGTACTCCCTTTCCAATGCATCAAGATTATCCTTTCTACCCACATGATGGATTGGATTTTGTCGATTGTCTACTTCATTTGGATGATACGCCTCTTGAAAGCGGCTGTCTAGATAGTAGTACCAGGTAGCCACCATCAAGGNCCACTAGAACATGTAACNGGTGCAGATACCGCACCTCACTTACCGACAAATCAATTNCATCCTGACTTTGTCGAAACCATTAAAATNCCCGCNCAAGCTGGTGACGTCATCTTTTTCAGCTACTGTACCATTCATTGGTCAGACTGCAACAGAACAGACAAATGGAGAAAATCGGTCCGATTTGGCTACCATAGTACAACTATGCGACCTGTAAATTACGATCCCTCTACCGCCTATAACAACATAATTGTTTCTGGTTTCAAGACTAACCCAAATAAAGTTTTAAATTAGATGATCAATTGATCTTGGCAACTGACTGCCAGCTGTTGTTGTCCCAAGATGATTGAATAGCAGACTGTACTTGAGCTACCGTAACCGCTTGACGAAAACTGGGGTTATTAGGTTGGCCTGTTTGAATAGCTTTTAGGAAGTGATAGGCTTCTATTAGCTTGAGATCATCATATCCAAGCCCCGTTGCGGCTGCAGGATTGAATGCTGCATGAAATGGATAGCTCGCGTCCGAAATCAATCGCACATAACCATCATGAAAAGACGACTCTTCAGGCAAATAGATTTCTAGCTCATTCATTTTCTCGAAATTCCAACGAATTGCACCTTTAGTTCCGTTGACTTCAAAGGCCATTTCGCACTTTGGTCCTACAATTGCTCGACAACCTTCTAGTGTGCCTTGTGCTCCATTTTCAAATTGGACCAGTGTACTAACGTAATCTTCATTAGTAACATCACCTTTTGGACCATCATCTCGAACAGTGAAGTGAGTACCAACTCCTGGTACAGCGAGTGGACGTTCTCGAATGAATGTTTCCCTGTGTGCGACTAAACTATCTATTGAACCGACTAAAAAATGAGCCATGTCGATAACATGTGACATCAGATCGCCGAGTGTTCCACTACCAGCTTTTTCCTTCTGGAACCGCCAAGATAAAACCGAATTAGGATTGCTAGCATAACTAGAAAAGAAGCGACCTCGATAGTGAGTTACTTTTCCTAATTTACCTTCTTTTATAAGTTGGTGAGCATGTTGAACCATTGGAGACCAACGGTAGTTATATCCTACGCCAGAGATAATCCCTGCGTGACTGGACAAATCTGCCATGTGTTGAGTTTCGATTGGCGTTCGACCGACGGGTTTCTCACAAAACACGTGCTTTCCTGCTCGAACCGCTGAAGTGACAATTTCTAGGTGCCTACTATTGGGGGTTGCGACGGTTATTACATCAATTTCATCATCACTGATCAATCTTTGCCAGTTTTGGGTCGAATACATGAACCCAAAACGATCTTGTGCAGATTGGCCACGTTCGACTACTTCATCTGCACAAGCTACTAATTTGGGATCAACTTCTAAATCAGGGAATCGTTCTACCACATTACGGTAGGAACGACTATGAGCCATCCCCATCCAACCCATGCCGATAACCCCAATACCAATACTTTTCCTCTTATTTTTATTTAACTTTTTCATATTCAGTTAGACTCGTGAAATCACGCTCTAAATCCTATTTGATTTATTACTAATTAATGTCCGATTTGTTGGAGAAAGGCATACACTTTACGAATCGCGGGCTCTGAGGTCTGCCAGAGCTTCAATTGTAGTGGTAAGTTGGCTTTGGTATAGGTTTGAAAGTAATGAGGAACTGCCCGATATTCTTCTTTATGTTTTATTAACCCGGTATTATCTGGTGGAGAAGCACCAAAATCAACCCACTCATAGCCCGAGTTACAAGACCAACGAATGATATGATCGAAAATCGCGTTGTTAGGTCGAAATGACCACCAATCCGGGTCTGAAGCTCCAGCCCAAAGAGTAACGGTTTTATTAAAATAAAAATATAACAGACCTGCGATTGTTTTTCCTTCCTGCCTAGCAACAACCAATTTTGCTAAATTACTTTCAAACAACTGAGTCATTAGTGAAAATGGCTTTGGTGTACCACCGAGCCTCTGCTGGGTTTGCAGATAAATTTGGTAAAACTGGTCTAGTTGGTTTGAATTATCAGTTTCATAGACTTCAACGCCTTTTTTCTGAGATTTTCGAACGGCTCCCCTCACTCGCTTGTTGTAAGAATTCCAGATTTGGTCATAGTCTGGTCCGATTTTTAACCTGTGGGTGAAATGACGTCTATCTGATTTAAAGCCCTTCTCGAGCAAGTAATCTCCAAATAGTGATTGATTCCAGTCCAGTGTGAAACTTGTCTGGCATACTTTCTCTTTCTTGGTAATTATTGTTAACTGCTGCACCAAATCCCTACACAACTGATGATAATTACCTTGGAATTCAGGGATTAGAAAATACCCACCAAACAGATTCCAGGGAAGCGAAAATAAAATTTTAACGGTGGGCAGAGGTCGAAAAATAAAAGTTGGCCAACCTCCAATCACANCCTNTTTTGAATCGAGAATCCAAAANTAGNGAGGTTGAAGNTGATTGAAGGCNTCAGATAGAGAGGTCCGCCAATTCCAAGCTTGAAAAGCAGTTGTATTTTCACACTTGCTGATTAATTGATCCCAGTCTCTCCCTGCATGAGATGGAACTGGCTGAAAGGAATATTCCATCGGTCCGGCTAATCTAATTTAGCTGGTNACTGTATAGTTAGGATCTTTAAAAGAACGAGTTATACTTGGCATACTAGCTTCACAAGCAAATCTCTCAATTGAAGATGCACCAACAAAACCAACGCAACCGGTTCTTTGGGTAATGTAGTGNGCTTCTTTCGCTGTGGCAATTGGGCCNCCGTGAGACAAGCANATAACGTTTGGGTTGACACTCGTAGCAGCATCACAAATATCTTGAACTAATGGCACGGCTTCGTCTAAACCGAAGGCACTATCTGCACCAATCGTTCCACCAACAGTGGTATTCATGTGGGCTATGACTACGTCCGCACCTGCTGTAGCCATAGCCTCTGATTCATTAGGGTTAAAAACGTAAACCATCGTGAACAAATCCATTTGGTGCGCTTCCTGAATCATTTCTACTTCTTTATAAAATCCCATACCGGTTTCTTCTAATGTACGACGAAATTTACCATCAATTACACCAACTGTTGGGAAATTATTGATACCATCAAAACCAATTCCTTTTACTTGTTTTAGAAAATTACTCATCCTTCGTGTAGGATCAGTTCCATTAACACCTGCTATAACAGGTACGTCTACGACTACTGGCAGAACCTCCCGTTCCCCCATTTCCATAACGATAGCATTAGCATCACCATAGGCCAAAAGTCCAGCACAGGAACCAAAACCGGACATTCGATAACGACCTGAATTATAAATTACAATTAGGTCGGCACCCCCTTTTTCGGCCATTTTNGCTGTAATTCCAGTCCCAGCACCAACCGCCAATAGAGGCTGTTTGTTGGCTATAATCGAATGTAATCGGTTTAAAACTGCAGTTCGGTTATAATCAGGCATGAGTCTTTCCTTTAATTGGGTAGCGAGAGGAACAATGTTATCATAGGACATTGTGGCTGTCGAGACTTGAATCAGGAGTTGGCTGCTTGTTCCTCTTGCCTTAAATTAATCTGAATATCATAGAATAAAAGTTCGATAGGCAACCTAGCAAGAATTAAGCTAGAAGTAGTAGNTGGATCCTGGNCACGATAGAAGTGATTCGGTTCTTGATCTAAATCAAACTGGAGAGAAATCAATGGTTTTATAGATCTGGGCGCAATTATTTTTTTATTAATGGTACCGTAATATAATCTTAAGTCCTTAAGAGTGAACTAGCTCTGTTTATAATTTTCAAACATATCGATAGATCCAAATGATAGAAGGATTTCTGAATGAATAAAGCAAATCGCCAGTGGCGACTGGCCAATTATCCNGATGGTATGCCGACCGAAGATAATTGGATTATGTCCAAATCATCAATACCTGAGCCCGGAGAAAATGAGGTTGTAGCCGAAGCCATTTATCTTGATGTTGCACCGTACATGAGAGGTAGGATTAGCCCACAAAAAAACTACACTTCTGGTGTAGGTCTGGGCGACCTGATGGTTGGTGGAGCTATTGGTCAAGTGGTTAACTCTAACGTAGTGGACTATCCGGTTGGACAACTGATTGTAACTGGNAATTTCGGCTGGCAGGAATATGCNGCCCTGAAACCAAATGAGATGAGAAAGGTTGATACTGAAATAGCCCCATTGCCGTGCTGGTTTGACTTTATGGGTACAAACGGTATAACAGCCTATTTTGGTCTAATTGAAGTAGGCTCTATGAAAGTAGGTGATACGGTTGTAATATCAGCTGCAGCTGGGTCAGTTGGGCAAATNGCNGGCCAGATTGCCAAGCTCTCTGGATGTAGGGNAATCGCTATTACTAGCTCGGAGGAAAAATTGGCTTGGTGTCAGAAAATCGGCTACGATGACGGAATTAACTACAAGACTGAACCCAATTTAGTTGATGCGATTACTANAGTTTGCCCGAATGGAGTTGATTTATATTTTGATAATACCGCAGGACNAATCCANGATGCGGTCATGCAAAACCTNGCAACTTTTGCTCGTATCGTCGTCTGTGGTACAGTTAGTCTGGCTGACCGGTTTGATGAACCCGACATAGGTGAACGATTTTTGAGACGAATTTTAGTTGCTAGGGCACGCGTTCAAGGATTTATAGTAGACGATTACCAAAATAGACATCAAGANGCTTGGAAATGCCTAGCTAANTGGTACCAAAGNGGTTTACTGAACTGTGAATATGACATTATACAAGATATTCATAGTATGCCGAGCGCTTTTTTGCGATTGCTAAATAGCCAAAACCTGGGGAAACAATTGGTCCAAGTTAGTACGCCATCAGTTTAAAAGTAAATAAGTCGATATTTGAATTAGATGACTATTAACAACTGAGTTTAGAAATCGAACTCAATTTCTACTAATCGGTTTTCACGTGCTGCGGTTTCGCAACCTTCGATACACTGAATGGTGGCTTTAGCCCATTCCTTTGTGATAACTAGGGGTAGGTCCGATAGTAGATGGTCAGCCACATTTTTATAGTAGGTTTGCCATCCACCAGCTGTAATTCTAGGGTAATCAATTTTCATTTGGCGGCCATCGTCCAAGATCGAAGTAACGGTGGTCTGTCCATCAAAATTTTCGATGGTAATTGCACCTTGAGTACCCAAAATTGTCCATAGTGGTTTATTGGTCGCACTTAGATTAGATTGTACTAATTGAGCTTCCAAACCACTATCGAACCGAATGTAGGAACGACAATAATCTTCATTAGTACTGGCGTGCCACTTGGGTTTAATAAAGTGTCCGTAGAGAGTGGCTTTCTTGTTGATTCGATTCCCTTTTTCGTCATTTTGTGGTACCAATTGNAGAATTTTCTCAAATTGGTGTGCCCCCATATCATAAAGCATACCACCAGAAATCGATTTATGAGAGCGCCACTGCTGACCTGGCATTCCATATCCACCCATATTACATTCGATAGAAAAAATCTGACCAACTAGGCCTGAATTGATTACAGCCTTAGCGGTTAAGATGTCGGGGTCCCAGTGCCGGTTATGATAAGTGGACAACATAACCCCTTTTTCATTGGCGATAGCGATTAATTCGTTAGCATCTGAAACTTTTAAAACAAATGGTTTTTCAGTGATGGTATGCAAACCCGCTTCCAGTAGAACTCTAGCCACTGGCGCGTGGAATGCATGAGGAACGATTACCAAACCCATGTCAATTAATCCACTCTGAGCCATTTCTTCGACCGAAGTGAAAACAGAAATTCCATCTCCTTGTTCTGATCGTGCTGCTTCCAATCGAGACGAATCTTGGTCACATACTGCAGCCAACTCGAAGCCATATGTTCGGTCAATGTTTTCTGAGTGATGTTTACCCATCCCAAACTGTGGGCCATAACCGACGAGACCGATTCGTATTGATTCTAATCGATCATTCGATTGACATACATATCTAAGCCCTTTAATTAACTGATCCTGGAAGTCAGTATGTTCAAAGGTTCTTTTATCATGCCCAAGTGCATTATAGCAGACTCTACCTAACCCATAATCATAAACGTAACCTAGAGGGTACCGTTCCATACGCCAGCTACCATACTGAAAATAGCGAAGCTCGGCTGATGTGCGAATTNTCATTTGATAACATTCATCGGTAACTTGAAAAGTTCTACTCAATCTTGGAAGAATNTCGTCAACATTGTTTTCCACATGGATCTCGAAGGGAGCNAAAGGGTCNTGCTCGATGAATTCTGAACCGATTAAATCAATGTAGGTNCCGTAATGACCCAATCCGGCGTTAGAAGCATGTACAGCTAGCAGCCCGCCACCATTTCTGACAAAATTAGCTAAGCCCTCTTCTTGATCAGAGGTTAGTTCACCTCCACCAATATAGAGAGCAACCGCATCAAACCCATCAAGTTTAGTAAAACTATCACGATTCTCACTAACATCTAACTCAAATTGACCTGAGTCGAGAGTGATTTNAGCAAACATTTGAGTNAAATCACTATATGGTGGCTGCTGATTATTAACAACTAATAATACTTTTTTCATAGTTTATNCTTANCCTTATTGTTAGGCCTCAGTTGAATTGNGTTCGGCTTCNGGCCGAAAAAAGNAGNCAAAAAATANTGTTGCAACCAGACCAATAATAGCTAGCGTATACCAAAATTGAGAAAAATTAAAATCGCCACCTTCTGGCGTATAAATATTTTTCAACGCACCGGATAAGAAACCACTCAAAACTGGTCCACCGCCNAAAATGATGATACCAAAGACNGTTTGTGCAGAATGGCGTACGTCCTCATCAGCAACTTTATCAACATAAATAAAAGCTGCGGCGAAAAAGAAAGCGTAACAAAAACCGTGGAATGCTTGACTAATTACTATTAACCANANAGGCAAATTAGTCATACCAAAAACTACATAACGGGCNAAATAAGCAAAGGTCCCAATGGTAATAACTCTTCGGAACCCAAGCCTCTTTATGAAGTACCCGAGAAAAGCCATAGTTAAAATCTCAGCAAACTGACCAATCGTTGTTGCTGGACCAATCTGGCTATCTTTCAAACCAATGTGAGATAAAAAAGGACCGGCTTGCAAAAAGTAAATTTGGTGAATTACGCTGACAATTAAGCTCGCAAGGACTAAAACCGCAAAATTCGGTTTTTGTAATAATGCAAACGCTTTTTTAAAAGCTAGTTTTTCNGTCGCGTTTTTTTTCGGTGGGGTATTTGGTAAAAACAGACAGAATCCAGCGTAGATAATCGATAATATGCCAGCGAAAGCCAAGGCATCAGCCAATCGACTCGTGACACCCTCAACTTCAGGGCCAACCAAAAAGGGAGGCATCCATTGCCATCCAAGTTGCTTTTGTAACCAGAACATGGCAAAAACCCAGCTCGCCACAATCCAACCTATTGTGCCCCAGACTCGTATTTTAGGAAAATCTCGGTCTCGGTCANTCAGATGTGAAAAAGTAATTGAGTTTGATAATGCTAGGGTTGGCATATAAAGTACACTGTACAGAATAGATAACAACAGCCACGATTTGTAAGTAGTTTGTATTGCCGTATACCACTTCACTAATCCACCTACTAGGATCAAAAATGCCAAAACTCGCTCGGTGCTGAAATATCGATCAGCAATTTGGCCTGCTATAAATGGGGCAGAAACAGCTCCGATTGAACCTGCTAGCCCCAAAATCATACCAATTTGTTGTGAGCTGAAACCAAGTCCACCGTTTTCAACACTAGCTGATAAATAACGGGCAGCTAGTGGAAACCAGGCGCCCCAGACTGCATACTGTAGGAACATCATCAGTGATAAACGAAAACGTACCAAAATCGGTTTGTTGCTCATTGAATATTACTCACTTAGTCTTTCCTGCCGATACGTTCATCGTAGCACAACCCGAGAAAAGGGGCAAATTTCAAATTCCATTCATTATCGAACTGTTTGCAATTACATGTTTATTGCTGCCTCAAAAACTAAAGTTAAGTCCCCAATAAAGTCTGATATATTATTACTTACTAGACCTGTATCTTTAGCCAGATCATCCCATCTACGCACTTGTAAGGCAGTTTCAAAATCAGGAATTCTTTCAAATTTTTTAATTTCATCGCTTGACATTTTTCCTCCTTGTAGTTGGAAGCTTTTTTTTGAAGCATCTGAAAGGGTTTCATGATAACTATTATCAGTAGTACAAAGGTATCGCTTGGCTGGTACATGAAAACGTATCGGGATGATTACTTTCTCAGGAAGAAATGGTGATAGATAATTAGCTCCAACGACTTCATGATTTAAATCTTCTTCCAAAAAAATCTGTTGTGCATCATGCTCGTCCAGTAAAAAATGTCCAATATCATGGAGCAGTGCTGCCGATGTTAAAAAAGCGTCTGCCCCAGCATTTCTTGCTAAATTACCAGCTTGTAGAGCATGTTCTAATTGAGTAACCGATTCGTCGTAATAAGTGATTCCATTTTTAACCATGTAATCCGTTAAAAGAATAGCTTTTCTTTCCGGAGATTTATTTTTAAATGAATTAGCTAAGTTTGGATCAATAAGATTATCCATAATTAATTTTCTGCTTCTCCTTGGAAATGCCGAATAGTACTAATCTGCTTCTTTTTTCTATTTTTAGAATTTTCGAGTTGTTGGGAACGATCTTTGTAATACAGCTCTCTAAATTCACCATATTTAGATTCGTTATAGGTAAGATACAAGGTTTTTCTCGCCCTAGTGCTTAAGTTAGGCGAACTGAAATGTGGCGTGTAGGAATCAAAAAAAATTAAATCTCCAGGGTTAGTTGTTAATTCACGCCAAGGTAATTGTTCGGCAACTTTTTTATCGATGCACCCATCACTATTTAAAGCGATTAAATGTTTTTGGTGATGGCCAGCAGCTAGCCATAAACAACCATTTTCACTAGTGGTAGATTCTGGAGCTACAAGGCAAGTAACATGGTGTGATATATACTTGTAGGCGGCTGCATCTTGGTGAGGTGCATACCCCCCTCCCATNGGGTATTTATAGTTAATTTTTTCCTTAAATAGAACTACTTCAGATCCCATTAGCTGTTCTAATATTCTCACGACGATTCCTTGAGTTATAAAATCCGTCAACTCTTTGGAAAAATTCAAGTATCGCTCGCTACGAGTAATGATCTTTTCACCATTTATTATCTCGTAATAATGTAAAATTCCTCCTTCAGAATCAGCAGGACTCGTTTCAATTTTTGTAATCCAGGCTTTAACTTGACATAGGTCATCTTGGCCAAAAACATTCTTTAGTTTAAGAAAACCATTTTTGATCCAGTAAGACTTTTGTTCGGTAGTTAGTTTCATTTTGAGAATAAACCCTTTAACATTCAATTAATTACCATTATTGTAAATATCAGGTAACTGCCATTATTCATAGACTATATTTTTCAGGTTATTTAGCTTGGTAACTGCAAAACTAAAAGGATCAGATTATCTGATTCATGCGAAAATTGTTTTTCACGAATACATTTCTTGTTTTTATCAAGTCCATCAAAATATAAACTTTGGTCTTTGAAAACTCTGACAATCTAAAAAGACACAGAATTGATTGATCGAACTAACAAATCAATTTAGAATTTTAACCTAATCTTTTATAAAATTGTAAATAATGTTAACCGATCATTTTTTACCAGTCTCAATTTACCCGATGTAGCAATTACTGAAATAAATATGATAGAACGGGGTTTTGCTTTTTTTTTGCGAATTCCATTATTATGTCGATAGACGAAAATTTCAATGTGAAAAATTAAATTACTACAGCTAAATGTCTAAAACATATTAGTCACATACTGGTTTCTCTACTTCTTCTATTATTTTAGATGTCAGTTTCAGGAAACCTGCTGGGTCCATAGCGTTTGAACGAAAATACTAAAGATACATCTGGCAATAATAACGATGGTGAGATAATCGGTAAGGTTGGCTCGGTTGCTGGAAAATTCGGTGAAGCATCATTACTAGATGAAAGTGGTATAGCTCTAAAGATTGCACGAAATCTTTCATTTGAACTGTTTATGATGGTTTTCTGTGTCAATGTGCTAAGAAGTGGTACATGAGCCGGATGGAACTATGACAGATCCCCCAAATATGGTGATGCTGTTTTGATCGGAGTAGATAACAAGAGCAATTCGTACAAAGAAGAAGCCATGCGTAACTGGACTAATAGCGAGGGTAGGCCGTTCCCTATAGAATCAGAGATACTCAATCAAGACAGATGATACCAACAATCAGCTGGGACTTTTGACGTTACAAACCTTAAGTTTTTCTTAGACGTCAGACTAGTTGGGCAAGAAGATTCTAAGATAGGTGCTAGCGAGGACGATAGCGTTATTGATTCTCGTACCGTTCTAACCAACTTTTTTAGGAAATGATCGATGGTATCTTCATATGTAACCACCCTTCGTCGGAAGATGAAATAAAAAAGATTACTGAAATGGAGCTTTCAACGAAATCTATAGTTGTTGATCCTATTAGAAAACTGCCAATTCAATGGCCTAGAATCAGATTCTCAAATTAACTTCAAACCACAGAAATAGTGAGGTGCAAAAAGTGAAATTTTTTTTAAGTCAAATTTTAGGTTTTTATCTGTATTTTTCTCACACATTCTTCCGCGTATCCAGCTGAACTACTAGGTCAGTGGTTACTTGATGATGATAATGATAAAAAAGTCGAAGATTCCTCGGGAGGAAAGAATCATGGGGAAATTATCGGAAAAGCTCAATGGGTAGACGGTAAGCTCGGTAAGGCTTTAGAGCTCGATGTGAAAGTACTGGAATAAAAATCTCTCCAGGCCTGAACTTGAAAGAGTTTTCTACTGTGCTATGGGTCAATAGTAGTCTGGATTGGGACGTTAGCGAACAGAACTTTGGTGTGGAAGCCAAACCTACGAAGACGTAGTCCTTAATTAGAGGTGATGAAAGGTCCGGTCGGAATAAAGGTGAGGCAATGCTACACTGGACGGATAGCGCTGGGAGGCACGCCATTAGCCCGGGAAAACTCAAACCTAAAATTTGGTACCATGTGGCTAGAACCTTTGGCGGTAAGGCTCTCATGTTTTATAAAAATGGTAAACTCGCTGGTGCAAAAGATAACCTCATTGGCGCACATCCGATTCCAAACAATTTTTTNCAGGGAATGATTGACGATGTNGCAATTTTTGATGGTGCTCTTTCGGCTGAANAAATTAAGAAAATTNTAGATAGAGGACTTTAAAATTGGTTATACATTGAGGCTGCTAGTAATAAGGCTATTCATTGGGCCAAAATCAAGACTTCTGGCCTGAAANTTTTGAAATAGTCAGAGCATTTACATAGTCTCTTTTTTGAAAGATGGGTTAAATTTACTAAATCCACCTTTTTNCTTTTCTTCAATTAAAACATGATAACCAACAGTTATANTTTTTTTCTCAGGCAATCATAAAAAATCTACTGATTAATTACTTCTATTGAAATTCAGTGTTAGGCTCTATAATCCTGCGTTTGTCTTTTCTTATGCTAATTCATCATTTTTCTATACCATGATTTATAATTACCCATTACTCAATCAGTGTTGATAAGTCTTAAAAAATGAAACTTCCAGTGGCAAAAAGTTAGTGATATATTCCAATATGAGACCTTTGTAAAACAAAAATTACTAAATGCTAAAAAATAATCTGTAGGATTGAACCCAAAATGTCAATCACCTAAAGCTTTGACTAACACTTCTTACCCCCNAAAAAGGACCCATTTTTTCCCCATTCTGATTGGTATCTTTTTGATCCCGGTCAACAATCTGTGGTTGATGCGTNCAGCCATCTGGGGGGCAGGTTATCCGACCACTCTNTCNCTGTTTTTCAATGTCATTTTCTTTCTTTTCTTAATTACAGTTCTGAATNTTCTGATGCAGCNTACATTTCAAATCTCAGGTCTTAATCCTTCGGAACTACTGTTGATCTATACAATGCTATCGGTGGCTTCGGCGATTTGTGGATTAGATATGATGCAGCAATTAATTACTTATGTGGGTGGGATCACGTGGATGGCTAACCCAGAAAANGAGTGGAAAGACCTATTCTTTCACCATATTCCTAAATGGTTGATTGTGAATGATCTAGACGTTTTGGCAGGATTCCACGAGGGAGATTCCAGTATATATCTAAAATCTAATATTCTAGCCTGGTTGACGTCAGTAATTTTTTGGTCAGGTTTTATTACGCTTCTAGCTTTTGTGATGTTATGNCTATCAGTAGTTGTCCGAAAACAGTGGATTGAACATGAAAAGTTAAGCTATCCAATTATTCAGTTACCCTTACATCTCACTATCCAATCAAATACTTTTTTAACAAATAAGATTATGTGGACTGGCTTCATACTATCTGGTGGTATTGATTTGGTAAATGGACTTCACTTTCTTTATCCTTCGGTCCCAAGCTTTGGAGGTCAGCTCTACGATTTACATCCATTTTTTACTACNTCACCTTGGAATGCCATTGGTTGGACACCGATTCCAATATTTCCCTATGCAGTTGGTTTAGCTTTTTTTATGCCTTTAGAGCTTTCTTTTGCCTGTTGGTTTTTTTATCTATTTTGGAAAGTACAACTCATTATAAGTAGTTTCCTAGGGTTACGAAATTTACCAAATTTCCCCTACATCGAGGCTCAAACCTTTGGTTCCTATATTGGTCTATGTCTATTGGCATTCTGGTCAACGAGACGGCATTTGAAACAAATCTTCTCACCAATACTAGCGAAAAAAAAGAATAACATTAGCGCAACAANAAGTATAGAAGTCTGGGCATTTGTTGGAGCTTGCCTCGGATACATTTTGTTGATTGCTTTTTCTATTCTTGCGGGAATGTCATTATGGACTGCGACTCTCTTTTTCACAATTTACTTTGCTTTATCAATTGGTATTACTCGAATGCGAGCTGAATTGGGTTCACCTGTTCATGATCTGCATTGGGCTGGAACACATTACACGATGGTTAATACCATTGGCTCTCGTACGTTTTCGCCTGGTAATTTGGCAATGTTTTCATTTTATCAATTCTTTAATCGCGCNTATCGAGGACATATAATGCCACACCAGCTGGAAGGATTTAAGCTAGCAGAGCGTAGTCGAATGCAGCTAAACAGGTTATTCTTGGCTATTTTAGTTTCCATTATTATTGGTAGTTTGACCTCTTTTTGGGCGGCTCTAGACGCTTCCTATCAATTTGGGGCTTTCGGTAGTGGNAGGGTCACGGAATCCTTTGGTCAACTTCAACGATGGCTTACTGCGCCTTCTTCTGTCGACTATGGTGCATGTGTCGGAATAATATTCGGATTTTCNTTTACACTTCTACTAGCTATTTTGCGAATGAACTTGTTTTGGTGGCCTTTTCACCCTGCAGGTTACGCAGTTTCAAGTAGTTGGTCTATCAACTTATTTTGGTTTTCGATCTTTATCAGCTGGTGTATAAAATCAATTACACTAAAGTTCGGTGGCGTAAAATTCCATCAGCGGGCAATTCCATTCTTTATTGGTGTTATTTTGGGAGAATTCATCATCGGTAGTTTGTGGATGATACGTGGTGCTTTCTTAGGAGTTCCAACATACAAGTTTCTATTTTAACTGATGAACAGTCTGAGCTAGTCGGCAAAGGATAGTGTTTCCTTTTCCTTTGTTGCTATATTTGTATNTGGNAGTTGATTCGACAGTAAAATGTTAATTGATGGGGTATTTCTATACTTATTAACAAATAAGGAAGTACCAAGAGCTGGGCTGAAAGCAAAAGAATTTTGTATGGAATTCTATTGGAAGCGTTGAATAACGTATTCAAAAAAACACAGAAAGTAGACTTTAGCCCAAATTAATCAATGGCGACAGATAATACTGGAACTAGCCCTTGTTCCAAATATTCTATAATCTGATAGGTAATGGAAGCCGGAGATGTTTCCTTCCTAGATTTGGCGCACAAGTGGTTGAAACATTACGGATAAAATTAGAAATATTTTCGAAGTAATTTTTATTCCTGACGATTTCACCTGTGTTATGATCGAAAAATATAACTATCACTGGGGAATACAACAAGCAAGACAATATCAAAGCANTGATGCACACGGCCCGTTATAATAANCCAAGAATACTTATATACNCCCTAGTAAATCCGACTANAGATAAGTTAAGTCCTAAATTTTTCTTATAAACTTCTGTTAAATGATGATATTGGTTGCCAAATTGGGAGGAGTAAAGATCAGGTCCNGTGGTGAAAATCTATATTGTTAATNACCTCTATTATGTCGGATTAATTGTCGGCCTAAAGGGAGTAGCAGCACCAAGAATGTAAAGATTAAAATGGTTCTAGTAATTGGTCTGTTCCATAAAAAAGATAACTGGCCATCGTTAATTAATAATGCCCGACGCAAGTTATCCTCTAGCAAATCACCTAACACAAAGCCCAATAAAATTGGAGCTAGAGGATAATTCAAAAAACGCAAAAAGGCGGCTAATATCGCAAACCCAACCATTAAATATAAATCAAAGGCATTGAAAGTGACTAAGTAAACACCGATCAATGAAAAGAACAGAATTAGGGGAATTAAGAATTGTCTAGGGATAGAGATTAACCGAGCAATGTAAGGAATTAAAGGTAAATTGAGAATCAGTAAGACTACATTACCCAAATACATAGAAATAATAACGGACCAAAAAANTTCTGGATTCTCAGCATATAGCCGTGGCCCAGGTTGTATTCCATAAGAAATCAAAGCTCCAAGCATTATCGCTGTTGTTCCGGACCCTGGAATGCCAAGAGTTAGTAGTGGTACGAAGGAACCAGTAGAAGCTGCATTATTGGCAGTTTCAGGAGCAGCTAACCCCTTCAGATTACCCTGTCCGAATTTCACAGACGAATTACTACCCGAGTCTATAGCTTGTTCCATACCGTAGGCTAAAAAAGAGGCAATAGTGGCCCCAGCACCTGGAAGAACTCCTACTAAAAAACCCAATATGGATGATCTCCCAATAGTTGGGCCAATTGTTTTTAACTCCGCTATAGATAGTTTCAATTGTTCCGGTTTGAGAGGGGTCTTATTAGCTGAAACTGTTGTTGCCCTGTGGCTCAANACCATCATCAAAGCCTCTGATAAAGCAAAAGTTGCCATTGCCAATAATAAAAAACTAATTCCATCAACCAAGTTGAGTTGTCCAAAGGTAAATCGCTGAAGACCAGTGACATTGTCAGTACCGACAGTTGAAAGCATTAACCCAAAGATAGTCATAAGAATGGATTTGAGGAACTGACCTTTAGGTGTGAAGGCTGAAACCGCCAATAATCCCATTAACATCAAAGCAAAATAATCAGCTGATTGGAAACTAATCGATATTACAGCAAGGGAAGGAGCACCTAGTAATAAAAAAATAGCACCGACGGTACCACCTGAAAACGATGCNTAAGCAGCTACGGCTAGAGCTTTTCCNGCTTNCCCTCTTTTTGCAAGNGGATATCCATCAAAGGTTGTAGCTACAGTTCCTGCTACTCCGGGAGCATTGACTAAAATTGAGGAGGTCGAGCCACCGAAAACCGCACCATAGTAAACACCAGCCATTAGAATTAGACCTGAAGATGAATCGAAACTGTACGTAATTGGAATCATCAAAGCTATTGCCGATATTGGGCCAAGTCCTGGTAGCATACCAATTAATGTGCCCGCCAAAACACCAGCACAAACCATGAAAATATTGGTGACCGAGAACGCTGTGGAAAATCCCGTCAAAATGCCTTCTAACATTAGATTAATTGCTAAATTTACTCAGTAGCCAACTGACCCAACCGGAATCAAGATGTATACCAAGTATTTTTGTCAAAACTAACCAAAAAAAGGTTGCAACAATGACCGGTAGAGAAAAAAGAACTTTTTGTTCGCGTATACCCATTACCCAAAAACCAGTTATTAAAAATAGAACCGTGGCCAAAAAAAAGCCCAAAATACTGAGAGTTAAGCCGTAGATAACCATCGATACTAGCAGTCCGACTACGCGAAACAGATTATTTCGATCTAATACTAAGTTAACTTTCACTTCTTGAGATGGGAGCAGAAGAATGAGGATACTAACTGCGACACCAGAAATACTCAGCAAAAGTGGTAAGGTTGNAGGCTTTACTGGGCCTTCCAAGCCTGTAGCATCCGGTATCTGGGAAGCAAGGTAACCATAGAAAATAGATAACNCCAGAAATATTAAAGCACCAATTTTATTTTGGGACATTAAACAAATCAGGCGAATGTATTAATTATTTCAAGAAATCAAGACTTCGCATTAACTGAGCGACTTGTATCTCTTGTTGTTTTAGAAATTCTTGGAATTTCTGTCCTGCGATGTGTTGATTCTGCCAACCGTTTCTTTTTCTGATGGATTCCCATTCAGCTGTTTTGAACATTTTTTCTAAGATTTGATTATACATGTTAACTTTTTTTTCAGATANATTCGGTGGACCGAAAAACCCTCGCCAATTAAGGAAAACAGCAGGATNCCCCANTTCTGTGAAAGTGGGTACATTCGGGATAGCTGGTGACCGTTTCTCGGAAGTAATCGCTAGAATGCGAATTTGTCCAGCTCGATGTTGTTCTAAAGCTTCACCTAGACCAGTAGACAAAACTTGTGTCTCCCCTGAAAGAAGACCTGCCATAGCCTTTCCACCGGCATCGTAGGGAATATAACGAATTTCCTTTGGGTCAGCTCCTGCCATTTGAAAAATTTGTGCCACTACTAGATGGTCCAAACTTCCTCTACCGGAACCACCACCNATGGCTAACTGAGTAGGATCTTTGTGGAACTGATCTAAGGTATCCGACCAACTTACTAGTTTCGAGTTTCTACTCACTGCAAGCACTCCATAGTCAGAGATCACAGCTGCAATTGGTGTTAGGTCTTGAAAAGTGTATGTGAAGATTTTTTGTAGTGAACGNATAATAAATGGCGTCGAATTAATCATCAGCGTATTCTGATGTCGTCGGGCAGTATTTATCAAATTCGCGATTGCTCTTCCACCACCACCGCCCGACATGTTTTGGTAAGATACTCGTTTGACTAATTTAGAATTGGCCAGAGCTTGGCCTACCCCACGAGCAGTACTATCCCAACCGCCACCGGCCCCACCAGGAATTAGAAAGTGGACTTTTTTAAGCTCAGCATGAGCCGATTGGGGATAAAATNCCCCCAACAAAACTGAGCAAACGAGAATGATAAATTGCAATATGTATTTAACTAAATGTTTCATCTGGATTAACCAACACTTATTTCTTTTTGGTGACTGCAAGTCTGGCAGAACGGAAGTAAAGTATGTCGCATTTGTTGACATTCTAGGCATACCTCGAATAAATGCTGTCCACAAGACGGACAAGTGTACGGCTTTTCCTCCTTATCAATAGACTCTGGTTGAATTGGAATTGCGCCACGTAAGTTAGATGATCCCCAATCAATTTCTTTCCGTATACCTCGACGGATAGGAAAGTTGCATGTCGGGCATCGCCATCTTTTATAGGCTTCTCGATATTGTTTTAATAACCAGTCCATTTGTGGTGAAACAGCCAATCGTATCAAATGTCTGAGAATTATTAAGGTTGCAGTAATTGCGACACCAATAACAATGTATCGAAAAAATTTAGCNGGAAAGTATTGGTGCATCACAGTTCCCGTTTCGAAGAAAGTCGCGATCAAAAATGAAAATATGAGTGGTGAAAANTCGCTTTTTCTTTTCTTTATTACNAACCAAGTTGAGCCTACTAAAAGTGGGAGAATAACCAGTAATTTTAGGCCAGCCATTTTCCATCGGTGAGCTTGTAATAAATTATTAAATTCAGTTTCAGATTGAGTGAGACGTTCAGTAACTTGTTGATTTATGAGATTNATTTGTTGCTCTAAATCTTGTTGCTGTTTGGTTAGATTAGAAATCTGAGCATTAGCCGTTTGAAACTCTTTCTGGTTCGATAAGTAAAGTGTTTGGCTTTCAGCCAATGCATTTTGTTGGTCAAGGGTAGGCCGAACGTTTTTTTNCAAGGCCAAACGGTGAAGATCAAGCAGTTGAGTCATTGTGTCTTTTGAACCACTCATGCCGATTTNCAATAATTTTTGATTCTCAGTTTCGTTTTTGATTTGGGTAGTAATTTTCTTTTTTTCACTTTTTAAGTTTTTCTGTTCTTTTATCAGGTCATTTCCTACAAAACGCATCTCAATTTCTTTCCTACTAGGTCCTGGGATATTTCCAATATCTGACAAAAGATAGTCTATTGACCAAATCAGTAATAATGTTAAAACAGCAGAAAAGAAGTAAATCATGATTCGGTGGGAAATTGGGCCACTTTTCTTATTCATATGTTATTTATCCCTATTTTTATATGGTCGAGTCTAAGAGAGCCTATCGGTTTACTCGAGTTCTTAAGGTGAAAAAAGTGATAAATCTACAGACTTTNAGTTAAGNAATTCACTTAACGAGTTAAGATTAGATTAAACTAAAAACCAGAAAAATCAATTCCGACCATAGGCTGAATCAAAAAAAGAAGTAGTTTCTAATATTAGGCTTATATTGATAATGGCATTCTCTAAATTAATCAATGAATTGAACTACCTGCCCCGCATGAGCGGATTCATGAACNGCATCAATCAATTTCATATTGCGCAAAGAATCTGTGAGTGGCATTATTAAATCAGACTGACTTTCTGCGTGACAGAGATTGAGTATTTCAGCTAAATAAGGGTTCAATCCTTCAACAACTACAGGTTGATCATTAAGCCAAAATTGACATTCACCGACATTGTTCCCCCAAGCGGGATTTACTCTGATTACTCCTTCACTACCAACTATTTCATAATACTCTCGCCAGCACATGCCAAATCCAGTATCTATCTGTGCAACNAGACGATCATTGTAACGAATAATAGCATACATCGTTTCCCAAGCATTAGTACCGTATGAATAATTCCCAGTCGCATAAACNGACCTCGGTGATTGATCAATTAGATAGTTAATTAGATCGATACAATAACAGCCTAAATCCATCATTGTACCACCACCAAGATCACCCCGTAATCGCCAATTGGTTTGNTCAGTAAGTCCAGTATTGAAAACNAGGTTAATTGACCTTAATTCTCCAATTTTTCCATCACAGATTTTTGATCTGACCTCTTGAGTTAGAGGGTGATGCCGGTACATAAAAGCTTCCGTCAANAACACCGGTGTGTTGTTGGTTTGNAGTTTCCTTACTACCTGGATCATCTGCTCAACTTGCTTAGTATTGATTGCTAAAGGTTTTTCACATAAAACTTTTTTGACCTTTGCTCTTACAGCTTCCAACACATTTTTGAGATGAGATGACGGCCAAGTAGTAATTACTAATACATCTAGTTTTTGACTTTCTAATAAAGTTCTCAGGTCTAGATAGCTGTTAGGTACTTCAAACTGATCAACAAAGCTTTTTAGTGCTTGGACATTATCATCGCAAGCAGCAACCAGATCAATTTGATCCGAATCACGCCAAGCATTAGCATGTACCTTCGAGATTCCTCCACATCCAACGATTGCTACTTTGAATTTTTTTTTCATCTTATTAACCTTTCCCTAGATGCTCATTAAAGAAGCTTTTAACAACTTCAGTTTGTTCAGAGCTAAATCCATGACCGAAATTATTCAGTAAAATCAACTCTGAATTGATGCCAGCTCGTTTCAATGCCTTATGTAGCAACTCACTTTGGTTAGGGAGAACAGTTTTGTCATCTTGTCCGTGCATGATCAAAAATGGTGGAGTTGTATTGCTAATATAAGTAATTGGATTAGCGGCAATTACTTTTGCTCGGTGCCTACGAATAGGACCACCAATCAGCATAGATTCAGGGGAATCGGCCGATTCGTGATCAATAGTACCTGTAATATCATTCATACGAAAGAAATCGGTTGGACCAAACCAGTCACAAACAGCTTGCACATCACTACTCTGATCTGGATGATCACCAACTTGCCAACGGTCTTGGCCACTAGTTGTACCAAGTAAAGCTGCAAGGTGCCCGCCAGCCGATACNCCCCAAGCACCAAACCGACTAGTATCGAGATTATAGTATTCGCCATTAGCTCTCAGCCAGCGGACTGCAGCTCGACAATCTTCGATTTGGGCAGGGTAAGTAGCTTGATGACTCAATCGATAGCTAATACTTGCTACAGCAAAACCAATCTCAATCAAACTGAGTGCATGATGGCAATCTTTTCGAGAACCTTCTCGCCAACCACCACCATGAATCCAGATAACTAGGGGGACTGATTGTCCTTTAGGATTAGTGTCAGGTGGCTTAATCCAATATAAGTCAAGCTCTAGCGATAACGAGGTGGTCCGTTTATAAACCAAATTCTTAGTTATTTGGAAATTCTTTATAATTGCCAGTGTTTCACCTGAAAATTTTTGCTGATATGATTCAGTAAGATTATAGCATGGTTAGACTGAACTGACTAAGTGATACTAATTGACAGATTGGAATTAGCTATGGTAGTCTGCCTATTGTCTTTTTCTTATCATCTTCCTGATCTTTCCCGAAATTGACAATACAAACGTTTTAACTTTTAGAGAAAATTTTATGTCTCACGTACAGATGGGAACCCTCTACATTGTTAGCACTCCAATTGGTAATTTGGAGGACATTACTTTTCGTGCGGTGCGCATCTTATCTGAGGTAGAACTGATTGCAGCAGAAGATACAAGATATACTAAACGTCTATTGAACCACTACCAGATAACGACCCCCTTAACTAGTTTCTACAGAGATAATGAAAGCGCTAAGTCAAGTAGGCTTGTTGAGCATTTACGAGGGGGACAATCATTGGCTTTAGTATCAGATGCGGGAACCCCGACAATTTCAGACCCTGGTTACCGATTGGTTGTTTCAGCTTTAGCAGTTGATGCCCCCATTGTTCCTATTCCGGGTGTTTCAGCTTGTATTGTTGCTGCTTCGGTCGCAGGTCTTCCTTTGCATAATTTTGTTTTTGAGGGGTTTCTATCGCCTAAAGCGGGGCGAAGACGCCGCAGGCTTACTGAACTAGTCAACGAGGAGCGAACATTAATTTTTTATGAATCACCCCATCGAATAGTGAAATTTTTGCGAGATGCATTTGAGATTTTGGGTGATCGGAGAATTTGCGTTGCGCGTGAATTAACCAAAAAATTCGAAGAGATATTCCGTGGAGACTTACAGAAAGCCATCGATAAGTTTGATCAAACTAAAAAACCCAAGGGAGAATTTACTCTGGTAATTGAGGGAGCAATTGGTGGAGCAAATTAGTAAGTTCTTGGTTTCCAGCAGCTAATTGATATATCCGCTTAATTTTCTCAGGTTTGGTCAATTGATCTGTTTTAGGTTCTGCTGGCTGCCACAAGATTTGATAGGTGCGTGGGTTCAAGCGATCGTAGTTAATTTTGACTATTGTCCACTGATAGTTTTCGGGGATCAAAATTATCCAATCTAGTGTAGTCCCTCCATCGCTGTGTAGACGGTTGACTGTCAATTGTCGATCCTGATTAGGATCACCCTTTTTAATCCAATTAGAGTGGCCAAACTCATCGTCGACGAAATGGCCTAACTCTAACCAGTTACGCCCATAGCCATTGGGTTTGGTTGTAGTGGTGATTTTTTCCATCGATCTAAAATTTGTTCTCCTAACTGATCAGAAGACATATTTTGCCACAAATTGAAAGCCTTTTTCAACGTGGTAATACAAAAATCTTTGGAATGATCATATTCAATAAAATGAACTAAGACTAATCGAAATTTTGAGGTGAAATTGATGATCCAAATAGCGGAGATCTTGCCACCGAAACGAAATCGGCTTTGGGATATGGTTAAACAATGTGGTGTTGATCACGTGGTTGGGATAATGGATTTTGGGAATCAGCCAAGTGGCACCCTGATGATTTACCTTGGGTCCTATTCGTCTTTGGAAAGATTGAAACGGTCTTACGAAGATGGTGGGTTTGAGTTCGCTGTTTTAGAAAGTAGACCGCCACTCCATCGTGCTAAATTAGGTAAACCTAGAAGAGAAGATTGAATCAGTTTGCCAGCTAATTCGAAATATGGGTCAGTTAGGTATTCCGGTTTGGTGCTATGAATGGGTGGCTGTCTTGAACTGGGTTCGTGCAGATAAAGCCTTTGTTTCTCATGGGGGAGCTCTGGTCACAGGTTATGATCATAGGAAAATGATTGGTGCGCCTCTTACAGAACATGGAAGTATTACTGAGGATGAATTATGGGATCGCCTGACTTACTTTCTGGAGCAAGTAGTTACAGTGGCTGAAGAAGCAAATATCAAACTCGCAATGCACCCGGATGATCCTCCTTTATCTCCAATTGGTAGTTGAGGTCGTATTATGCGGAGTGTGGATAATTTTCAACATTTGTTGGATATAGTGCCATACTGTAAATGGTATTATACTCTGTCAGGGCAATTTAACTTTAATGACTGATGATTTACCCACAGTAATTCGGCACTTTGGAAATCAAAAAAAAATATTTTTTGTTCATCTACGAGATGTCATTGGACAAACAGAAAAGTTTCAAGAGACTTTTCACGGCGCCGGAAAAACTGATATGCATGCCTGCTTGGAAGCCTAACGAGACATANGCTTCGANGGTACTCTGCNACCCGATCATGTACTAACTATGGCTGGCGACGACAACGACAAGNCANGTTNTTNTTCAATTGGTCGACATTTTNCCCTTGGTTATATTAAAGGATTGCACGAATCANTTTATAAAATAGGCACCTAGAAAATCTGAGACAAACTTGACGGTAGCAGAGATTTTCTGGTAGGATGTGCCGGCCNAAAAAGTTTTATTCAAAACAGCAGTTTTGTAGATATTCACCCTCTGTGAATGGATCATCTAAGAATTGATTCAATATTCTTGGATACTGACCAAAAAATAGAGTATGTCGGCCCAATTTTACGCAATCAGCCAAAGAAAAAATGCAAAAAAAGATTGAACAGACTAATACCGAAGATTCACTTGAAATAGTAAAATCCGCAGCTGTTTCTGCCCAAGAACGTCGAGCCGAAAATACTCGTATTTTAGACTTACGCCAGTTGGATGCTTTTACCAATTTTTTCCTTATCTGCAGTGGCAACTCAGACAGGCAAGTAGAAAGCATTTCAGAAAAAATTGTAGAAGACTTGAGAGAAAGTTGGGGAACGAAGCCATGGCGACGAGAGGGCGACAAGAAAAGTGATTGGATTTTGATCGATTACGTAGATTTCGTGGTNCANGTTTTTTTAGAAGATGTGCGCCAATTCTACAATCTTGAACGCTTATGGAGCGAAGCAAAACAAATTGATGTTCCTGAATTGGAACTACCCCCAGGCCACCTATTACATGAGGACGGTGTGGACGGTGATTTTGATGAGTTAGCTGACTACAATTTCGATGATTTTTTAGTCGATGATGATTTTTAATCAATTCTCAGTATTGGGACTAGAAGAAAATGCGCCTGTTTAATAAGTTGGGTGTTCTACTAGGTGGTAGTTCGGGGGAACGTTCAGTTTCACTTCTTTCTGGGCAAAGGGTTTCTACTTCATTACGACGGCAAGATTATGAGGTAATCGACATAGATCTCGTCAAGGACGACTGGCTTACTCAGCTGATAAGTGAAGAGGTGGATGCTGTTTTCCTAGCCCTACATGGTAAAGGATATGAGGATGGTACGATACAAGCAATTCTCAGTCATTTTGGTCTTCCGTATACTGGGTCCGGTATCTTGGCGAGTGCTTTGGGTATGAACAAGATAATGTCAAAGCAAATTTTTAGTACAATGCAGATCCCAACGCCTGACTATTTGAAAATTCATCTAGAAGAGGACTTGAAGGTGCAAACTCAAAATGCCATTGAGCAGCTTGGTTTACCGCTGGTAGTCAAGCCTGCTTCGGAAGGATCAAGTTTAGGAGTTTCGATTATTCATGAACCTGATGAAATATATCATGCAATAGAAAAAAATCGCATATTCAAGGATAATCTTTTTGAAAAGTATGTGCAGGGCCAAGAGATTACGGTCGGATTAATTGGTGTAGGGGATGATCTTCAAGCTTTGCCAATTTTAGAATTAATACCAAAACGTGAGTTCTACGACTACCAAGCTAAGTATACCGCTGGCTTGACTGAGTTCGTGATTCCTGCTCGATTATCGGATGAGGTGAGTCATGTAGCACAGTCAATTGCGCTTCGTGCGCATCAAGCACTTGGATGTCATGGTTACTCTCGAGTTGATATGATCGTAGATCGGTTAGGCCAACCTTTTGTAACGGAAGTCAATACTCTCCCCGGACTTACCGAACTTAGCGATTTGCCCGCTCAGGCTGCAGCTGCAGGAATCTCCTATGACCGGTTGATTTCCAAAATTTTAGATAGTGCTGTCTTGCGTGATATCTAGATCAAGTTTAAATTGGTCTCCATTATCTTTGCTTTTGTGGGTCAGCTTAGTTCCAATTTTGGGATGTGGTGGGCAGTTAGCCAATCAGTTAGCTAACATCAATATTTTCAGTGATGCCGAAGAAATTAAACTCGGTGGTGAATTCTCGGCTAAGATTGAAGAAGAGTTGAAAATTTATGCGGACCCCCATATTTCAGATTACATCAATCAGTTGGGACAAATATTAGCAAGGAATTCTGACCGTCCGAATATCACTTATCATTTCAAAGTAGTCCAAGATGACTCAATCAACGCCTTTGCTGTTCCTGGTGGTTACATATATGTCAATTTAGGGCTAATTCGATTTTCACATACCGAAGCTGAACTTGCGGGTGTTATCTCACACGAGGTTGGGCACATAGTCGGTAGACACGGGATGAAGCAATTGACTAAACAGTATGGGTTTGCAGCATTGGCTCAATTGCTGTTGGGAAAGGATAAAAGTCAGCTAGAAACATTGGCGACAAAAGTTGTAACTTCTGGTGTATTGCTCCAGTATGGACGTGAGGCTGAGCGTGAAGCAGATACGTTAGCTGTTCAACAGATGCACTCATCTGGCATAGATCCAAATGGGATAATGACCTTCTTTGAAAAGTTATTGGGCACTGAAAAACGTCAATCCACCAAAATTGGAAAGTTACTTTCCACTCATCCAGGAACTAGAGAAAGAATTACTAGAGTCAATCGGCAAATCCAGAAATTACCAGTTGCTTCATATGCTTCAGTTGACTCGATACGTTTTCAAGCTATAAGAAAACGCTTAAGAAATCCTGAATAGCTTGATTTATGTTTGTTTTCTTCAACCTTATAGAATTTTGTGGGGTACGGGGGTAATTTTGCCCAAGATAGTTGGACGAATCGAACCAGTGACATTTGGCAGATTAGTGCAGTGTCCAACTAAAGTTTCATTGGCTAAAATGGCAAAAGCAATGGCCTCTTTCGCGTCCGATTGTTCATCAACTATCACTGATACTGATTTAAACGTAGCTTCTGCTAATGTGGATAAGTTTTTCATTAATGTTCGGTTATGAGCGCCACCACCACTAACTCGGATTTCGTCAATCACAAAGGGGATATGATCTTGATAATGGTTAACAATCGTTTGGGTTGTAAAGAATGTTACTGTTGCCAAAAGATCACAATCAGAAACTCCTAGTTTTTTAGCATTCTCAACAGTTTTTTGGGCAAAAGCCCAACCAAAGGACTCTCGGCCTGTTGATTTAGGAGGGGGCAACTTTAGGTAAGGATGCTTTGAGAGTATATCCAAAAGTCCTTTATTGACTTGACCTTGAGCAGCCATTACTCCATCTTCATCGTACTTCTTCTGACCATTGGTGACTATTTCAATAGTAGCATCGATAATCATATTACCTGGACCTGAATCGAACGCAATGATGTCTTCTGGTCTAGCATTCTTTGGAATGAATGTTACATTCGAGATGCCACCTATATTTTGTAATGCAACTGACTTTTCGTCTTGATGGTGAATCAAAAAGTCAACATAAGGTACCACTGGAGCTCCATGGCCACCTAGAGCAATATCTGCCACACGAAAGTCGGATACTACAGGCCGGTTAGTCTGATTAGCAATGACGGCTGATTCACCAATCTGTAAAGTAGAGGGGGTACCTATTTCCGTAGGTGGTAGATGGTAAATGGTTTGCCCATGCGACCCGATAAAGTCAATATTTTTCAGATCAAAATTAGCTATCTCTACTACTCTGGTTGCGGCTTCAGCAAATATTTGACCAACTAAGAAATTCACTTGGCATAACTCGTCTACGTGACTTTGTTCAGTTTGGAATAAATTGAAAATACGTTGGCGTAATTCTAATGGATAGGGATAGCAAACAGAACAAATCAACTCAGCCTGAGTCGATTTTCCATTTCCTTTAATTGAAACCAGAGCCGCGTCGACACCATCAGCCGAAGTCCCTGACATTAGACCTATGGCATATTTAGGAGTGTTTTCTGTTAAATTCAACCGTCTGTTACTATAGTTATGATTGGCCGAATCCAGAGAGGAAATTTGACTTAGCTGATTAAGATATTTTTGCCGAATTTTTTCAAAAATCTGCAAATAAACAGGTGTTCGATAATCTGGGTAGGTCCATTCCAAGGCATGGAATCCACGGCCGCGATAAGTAAGCGTAATTTCTGCAAAAATACCCGAGTGAAGATAGATTCGATGAGCAAAATTTTTGGTTGTTGCGAGGACTAGTTTAGCTGAAGTTAGATAGCCAGGGTCTAGATTAAAAATCCTTTTGTTGTTCTGAGAAAAATGTTTCTCCAGACGATTTGTCACGCACTTGATATCTGCCAACTGACTAGGGTCAATCAAATTGGAAAAGCTAATAAACTGACGCTGCAGTTTCGACCCCATTTCTTCTTGGTAGTAAGTCGTACTCTCAAAAGGGATCCAATCAGTTTGGAAATCAACGGGACCAAGTTCGGCTATGATTTCGGCATAGACTGACTCAGTTTGATCAGGGACGGACGTTAGTAGGCCAAGAATGGGCTTGACCCACTGTTCACTAACGACATTATCGGTCGCAACCGACATTTTTCACTCTAGCTATCGTCGTCAGTTGTTCCCTCGTCTGCGGAATCATCCTGAGNGGGCCCACCATCTGATTCCGAAGATTCACTAACTACATGCTGGCCATGAGCCAANTCTAGTTCNAGTAGGATACGAATTGGTTTCATCCATCTGCGTGCCAGATTTAAATCATATTCCATATAGGGCTCATCAGGATCTCCTGTTTCGATGAAAAACTCTGGTAGTTTTTTTTGTTCTTCTTCGATGAACTTTCGAATTGCAACGGTAGCATCGTAGGCCGCACCAATCCGAGTGGCTTCCTGCATATTTTGGACTAATCTTTTTCGATCTTTTTCCTCATTGCGAATTCTAAGACCCATTTTAGCCAACTGAGCCGACATAACTAAGACAAAAACACCAACGGTACCTGCAATACCTAGGCTCACACCTGTAATTCCCCAAAGCACTGTTTCTGACATCTACCGACTCCTCTACAACCGACTATCTCGTTTTCGTGTCAGGCGATTTAACACTGACTATGAAAAACACACCCGATGTTCCAACTAAGGACTACTACACCACGCCGCTCATTTTATCAAAAGTCTACACCTTTGGCAAGAAGAATCTACCCAGAAAGCAATATCAGGATTAATCATCGAAACCCGAAGCCAACTGGATTTTTAACTATTGACCGAATAATTTTTGATTTCAATTCGGAATACTGAAGTAATTAGGTTACGATATCAGATTTTAGACAACGACATGTGATTCACTAACTCCAGATTTCGATACTGGTAACATTTGTTTTTTGCCAAATGTTTAGATATATTCTATGTAATCGAATCATTTAAACAGGAGTCGTTTTTCGAACAAATGGCTACTAACCTGATTCGACATTTTGTGAGTTACTATCGAAAAAACGCTGATTTTCGGTTGAGTAAGGATGTTTTTACCAAAGAGAAAAGAAGAATTTTTGATAACTGAGTTTTCAAATCATGAAAACCGATAAAAACCTTAGTTCCCTGTGGAAGGCTGTTTCAATAAGATTTTATTTTTTAAGTTCATGAGTTTAGAAATTAGCCTTGATGACTGCCATTTTGGCAGTCATCTTTTTCCTTTTTGGTATAAGCTGACAGGTTACAATCCCATCTAAGCGCGAATTACATAAGAAAAAGCCATTTTTTAATATAAATCGGGCCAAAAAGCTTGGCATGCCTCCTGCTTGTAGATATAGCGTGGTCCAGTTAACGGATCTTACAAAAAATACCACCAGTAGGAGCAATTAAATATAATGAAAACACTTAGCCTTTGGAAAACAACCGACATAGATCGCTTATTCGATAATCTCTTCGTTCAAAGTCCACTAGTCTTCGGCTCTTTTAAACAAGATAACGGAAAAAGTGATTGGTTGCCGGCACTTGATATTATCGAGAATGATGACCAATTCGAGATTGCCATAGAAGTTGCGGGCATGCCAGAGGACCAAGTTAAGCTAACGATTACCGATAATGTTTTAGTAATCAAAGGTGAAAAGGTCGAAACAGAAGTTTCAGAGTCCACATTTCATCGAAAGGAACGCCGTTTTGGTAATTTTCAGCGAGCTATCTCACTACCACCAAACCTACAAACCGATTTGGCCCGAGCCGGCTTCACTAATGGTTTACTTAGCGTAGTTATTCCTAAAGCTGAAGCAGTTAAACCAAAAGAAATCGAAATTCAGGTTTCCTAGCAAACAAAGCCAACAATCTGATACAGCGTTGATATAATCGATCGGAGCGCCTTACCCATAGGTAGGGCGCTTTTTATAGTCACCGAACGAAGAAGAATCCTTTCCAAATTTTACAAAGATAACGTTCGTTTTAATTTACAAGAGTTAGCTTTGCTGTCAAATTGGCCCCAGTCTTGTTAGAGCATATTAGTAGTATCGAGAAAACTAGTTTTGATTTATAATCACTGAAATTTTACCATTTCAAAACTAATCTGAATCGGGACTCAGCAAAAATTAGTTCAATCATACAAAGACCACTAATTGTTATTTAATTCTAGGGATTACGGCCTAATTTTCTGTAGTTTGAGAAATTACAAAAAGGTTACTCCTTAGTATTATAAGGTCTCCTCTCTGAGACCAAGCCAATTCAATTTGTTTGAGTGCCAAATCGCTTATTAATACATGAAGGAAAAAAGATTATGCCAACTGAGCCAAAAATGACAGAACGCCAGAAGTATCTTTTCGATTTGCAAGGGTTTGTGGTAGTCGAAAACGTTTTAACTATGGAAGAGTGTGACTTGGCAGTCGAAAAAATTAAAGAGCGCATGAAGCCCATGGATAAAACTCCAGATGGTTACGATAGCAATGGAACATGGTTTTCAGCTGGTGCATTACTAGATGTTGGGAACCCATTTACAAGTTTAATAGATCATCCCAAAACGGTATCGGTCTTAAAGGAAATCATTTCTCCTAAATTACGCCTGGAGAGCGCTTACAGCTTTGTAAGAACTAAAGGGTGCCCCCCCTTCGAAATGCATGGTGGACACGCTGGTGGAAGCGTAAATTTCCGCTATTACGTGAAGGGTAGTCGAATTTTCACTGGATTGACGGTGATATCTTTTACCTTGCAGGATATCGATGAACAGGATGGTGGCTTTGCTTGTATCCCTGGCTCGCATAAATCTGATTTTAGTGTGCCTGAAGATGACCGAGATGAATTGTTCAAAGTAGACGGCCCGCTTGTACAAAATATAGCATCACCCAAAGGATCAGCAATCATTTTTACCGAAACCTTAGCACATGGTGCAAATACTTGGCAGAATAATGAACCTCGATACGGCTTGTTTTACAAGTATAATGACAGATCAGCTATTTATCACTGCCAAGAAATTCGTCGTCCCTCAGACCGATCTTTTTCTTTTATGAGTAAAGATCAAAAAAGCTACTTTAATAATGCTTGGCAAGCTTTTGGCCCGGTAGATAATCCTAGAAACGAAAAACCAGAATTTGGGCGTGATTAATTCTACTCTACGACAAGTACCTTCATTTTCAACATATCCTGTTGGCCAAACTGTTAGTTTAGTCAGCTGAATTTATAAAGCAGAACAATTACTATTTGATTTTGTGCTCTAGTTTCGGCCTATTATCTATGACAATTTGACGTCATGAATGGAAAAGTGAGTTGATTTCTTTATCGACTTGATATATTTCTGTGTTTTTCATAAATACTAGAAGAAATCAAGTATTGAATATGTTAGCTTGCACTCTTTTATTTAGCTCCACTCTAGTAAGACACCAGTATAAATATCGGGTTGGTAAAGTAGACCATCATAAGCTTGCTTGATATGCTCAGGTTTTAGGCAATGTGAGATAAGTGGCGCAAGTTGGAGTTGGTTAGTTGCCAACCAACTAAAGATTGTATTTTGCTTACTGAATTGAGATTCAGCATTTCGAGTGGTTGGATACATGGGTAGACACCATTCTAGTGCTCCTTTAATAGTAATCCAACGTAAATGAGTTTCCGACAGCAGATCGGTCAAATTGCCTTCTACCGAGACACGTGGTGTTCCCAGAATTACTAATTGACCATATGTAGCTGTCGCTTTCAATGACTGCATTACGACAGAACTATGACCGACAGCATCGACTGTAATATTACCGAGTTCACCGTTAGTTATATTTTCGATTTTTGCTTGTACTTCATCAGGTTCTCCACCTACTGTGTATGAAATTCCACATTTTTCCGCTACTGAACGTCGTTTCTGGACTGGATCAACACCAATTACGCGACACCCTAAGATATTATAAGCTTGAGCCGCTAAATTACCAACCATACCTAAACCAAAAACAATTACCCACGGATCGTTAACGATTTCACTGATAATTGGTGCAGTCATAGCAACACCAGCCATACGAGATGCAGCAGCAATTCCAGATTCGATCCCTTCAGGGACCGTAACTGCTAACCTTTGGGTATTATAGCGATGAACAGATGAATGGTTACCATAAGTGAACACCCTGTCCCCCACTGATATCCGCTTAACGTTTGCCCCAATTTCCTCTACATATCCAACATTTGCATAACCTGACTTCCATGGGTATGTACACCATTGATCAGCTTGGAATACTTTGGGTTCATGGCCTGAATAATTAGCTATTTCGGTTCCAGTACTAATGTAGGTATATTCCGTAGTAATAATAGCTTCATCAGGACCAAGTTCTTGTGTATTTATTTCGCTAGTTTGTAATTCCACTTCTAATTGATCTGTAACGACGACTTGTCGAATCTTCATCTGCTACTCCTAAATTTAAATAGTAATACTTTCATTGAACTTAACGGAAGTGTCAACATTCAAATACCGAGGAAACGCTTGCTATTACCAGTCACTAGCTCAATCAACTAAATTAGTTGCCTAAGGCAAGTTTTAGATCAGCGATGATATCATCGATTGATTCTAAACCAACTGACATCCGAATCCGATCATATCCTCCAGGTATCAAACCGCCTAAATTCCCGGCGGTTACGAGTGATTGTGTGTCCCCTAGGCTGACCCAAGGTTTACAAAGTTGAACTCGCTTGAGAAAACGCTCTTGTTCTGCCGGATTGATCAAACCAAAGTTGATCATACCTCCAAATCCGTTTATTATCATTCTCTTGGCTACTTTGTATCCTAAGTTGGACTTTAAGCCTGGGTAGTTGACTTGAGAAACTTTTGGGTGCTTTTCTAAGTACTCTGCCACTTGTTGGGCATTGGCTGCATGTTGTTTCATCCTTAATGGGAGGGTCTTAATACCTCTGAGAGTTAAAAAAGCGTTTTGAGGGCTTAGAACTCCACCGTAAGCATTGCGTACATGAGCTATTCTTTCGGCAAATTCAGATGTTCGGCAAACAATCAGACCCGCTAATGCATCGCCGTGTCCGCATAAATATTTGGTTGCGCTGTGGATAACGATATCGATACCCCAGTTAAATGGCTTTAAGTGATACGGTGTAAGGTAAGTGTTATCTACAACAACTATCGCCTCACTTCTTTTAGTGATTCGGGCTACAGCCTCGGTATCGATAACATCTACTGTTGGATTAGTGATTGGCTCAAAATAGACTAATCGGGTTGGCATTTCCAAAGCCAAGCGTAACTGGTCTAAATCACGCATATCTATATAGGTAACTTCCACTCCAAACTTAGCTAGGTAAGAATCCAAAATCACCTTAGTCCAAGCATAAATGGTCTTGTGGCAAACTATACGGTCTCCTGCTGAAAGTAGAGCTGTTAGCGTTTGGCTAATAGCAGATGTACCACTTGACGTGGCTATGGATGAAGTGCCCCCTTCCAGTGCGGTAATGCGAGTCTCCAGAGCGTCAATAGTTGGATTGCCTGAACGTAAGTAAACGCCATCGACAGTGACGGCTTGATAAATTGGTGGAGCTGAAGTACTTAGATTTTCACCAGAATGGATACTTTGGGTGGCTAACTGCGAAAAGTCGTCAATTTTATGATTTTTCGAGGGATCATCTTGTTTCAAATGTCAAACTCCTGGATGTTTTGCAAAAAAAGTACACATAGTACATAATTTGACCTGAGATATTTTATTTTGGAAGTATTCTGGTATAATCGAGGACCGGAGTATTTAATCACTAACCATAAAAAATGACAAGTATTGTAAAGATCACAGGAAGAGAGATTTGAAAAAATCACACACATCTCTCAATATTATCCTGATTTTGGCCGATGACCTTGGTTATGGTGATCTCGGCTGCTATGGTGGGTTAGATCTCGAGACTCCTAACATCGACGCACTAGCAGATGGAGGTTTGAAGTTCACTGATTTTCACTCAAATGCGCCTGTTTGTAGTCCTACACGTGCAGCTGTAATGACAGGTCGATATCAACAACGTTCTGGGATTGAAGGGGTAATTACAGCCAAAAGTCACAGAAATCGTGGGTTAGGAAAAGACCAGACCACAATCGCTCAAATCTTGAAGCAGGTTGGTTATGCCACTGCTATCTATGGTAAATGGCATTTAGGTTACCATCCTCGATATAACCCATGTAATTTTGGCTTTGACGAGTTTCGTGGTTTTGTTTCTGGGAACATTGATTATCATTCTCATATTGATCAGGTTGGAGAAGCTGATTGGTGGTCAAACCGGAACCTAAAATCTGAGCTCGGTTACACTACCGACCTGATTACTCAGTACGGGTTATATTTTATTGAAAATAACGTTGACACCCCATTTTTTCTTTATTTAGCTCATGAATGTCCACACTATCCTTATCAAGGGCGTAAAGACCCAGCGGATAGAAGCATTGGTAATCCCTATCCAATACATGGTCGCCGACAAAACAAAAAAGAGGCATACAAAGAAATGATGGAAGCAATGGATGAAGGTGTAGGCGCCATTGTAGCCAAAGTGAAGGAACTGGGTTTAGCCAGTCAAACTGTGTTTTTTTTCTGTTCTGATAATGGGCCAGTTAGCCCAGGTCTTACTGGTGGACTCAGAGGGCAGAAAGGAACCATTTGGGAGGGAGGACACCGTGTTCCGGCTATTGCGTGTTGTCCTTCTATAATTCCATCCGGTTGTGTAACAAGTCAGACTGCCACAACCCTAGATCTATTCCCAACATTTTCTCACTTGGCACAAGCTGAAGTTTCAGTTGAACTCGATGGTATTAACCTCTGGCCATTGATGGTTGGGGGATCAGCCTTGCCCGACCGGTCACTATTCTGGCGATTCAAGAACCAAAGTTGTATTCGTCAGGGGGACTGGAAATTTATCGACGATGGACAACTGTTCAACCTTGCTGATGACCTAGCAGAATCGACTGATATTGTTAATCAATATCCGGCACGTGCTGAAGACTTAGAAGCTGAACTAAGTCAATGGAATAGGAACGTGTCAAAAGGTATTGAGCGTCAGACTTAAAGCTCAATCTTGTTTGAACAGTTTATCACTTTTGTACTTCTAAATTAAGATATGTCGGGAATAAGTAACCGATACCAAGGAGTTCTTTACTATGGTTGAGCACATTGTTTTACTCAAACTCAAGGCTGATACAACCGACCAACAGTTGGCTGATTTATCTTCGGCACTATCCTCTATGAAAGATAAGATACCTGGTATTTTTGAGGTAACTCAGGGAGTAAATAATAGCCCTGAAGGCAAAAGTCAAGGGTTCAGTTATGGCTTTATTGTCCGTTTTAAGGATGAGAAGGCCCGAGACACCTACTTGCCTCATCCTGAACACCTTTTGGTAGCAACCGAGTTCCTACGCCCGTTGGTAGAAGATGTGTTAGTTCTTGACTACACCGTTTAGTGCAGAAGATTGGTTAGATGTCACAAGCATTGAAAGATTTTTTTCACTTTTGCTTAACATACCGACATCTCAGTTTATATAGGATCCCATATGCGTTCGATCGATCTATTGATCAGCAGTGAAAGTTTCTCCCGGAATTATCATAACTGAATTAGTATAGATTCTGAGTACATATTTATTAACAAAAGACCTATCAAGGAGAACAGTGAAAAAAGAATCTGAGCCGTCAGCTAATCTTAACGGGTGTATCCCATAGATTATTTTTAGACTACTAGGTTATGAGAATTACTGGTATACTGCTGGCTGCTGGCATGTCAACACGAATGGGACGGCCCAAGCAGCTATTACCTTTTAAAAATGAGACGGTAATTGAAACCGTTATTTCTACACTACTTGCTTCGTCTTTGGATGAAGTTCTGGTGGTCTTAGGGCATAAGCACGAACTGATTTACCAAAAGATTGAAGCAGCGTTAGGTAACAAAAAATTACGAATTATCAATAATCCAGATTATCGACTTGGAATGCTGACTTCTGTTCAAGCAGCCCTTAAACAAATATCATCTAGTAGTACCGAATTTGCTCTTACTCTTGTAGATCAACCACTAATTGCCACTAACACGATAGATTTATTAATTGATACTCATCAGTCTACCCCTCAGCCAATTACCATACCAAGTTACCATGGCCAGAGAGGACACCCTGCAATTTTTGACTCTATGTTAATAGATGAAGTGTTAGCGCTGAAGTGGGATGGCCGTGGTATGAAAGAAATCTTAGAGAAATATTTTGATCAAATTCATTATTTGCCGGTCGACACCGATAGCATTTTGAAGGATATGGATACGCCTCAGGACTACCAAAGACTAATTCAGAATGATCTTAAGTAAGTAATATGAGGCGAAACTACTGGTCCCACAATACACAGTTTTTGCAATGTGGGGCTAGTAGTTTCGCATAGATTTTTAGATATAGGTGTCGAGCTCTTCAGCTGTCGGTTCAGGAGTTTCAATACCTTCCACTGGAATATCGACTTTTGCGGCCCAAAGAATTGAGTTGAGCATAAACTTTCGCATCTGTTCATGCCCCCAATTTTTGTGGTAGTGTCCGCCTGTAAAACCTACCCCACGTCCTCCGTCTGGCCTTTCGATACACCATCCCAAGTGCTGGGCTTCACCTTTAGCGACGGATGACCTGACGTGTGGATTCCCACTATGTGGTCCGTCAGGACGAGTGAGTGTTGATTCTGGTGCTATCGAACTCAAGATGGGGGTCACACCTTTCATATCATCGCTAAAGCGCATATGGTAGTACCACTCATCATCCATTTCAAATGGCTTTAAACCATGGGCAATCGGATGGTTCGGATAATCTGTAAACTCTGCTATCCAATGTGGGTTAACCGAATAATGTGTCTCGAAGTATCCACCGACCCATGTAACAAAGTGATCACCGGCGTCTCCTTTGGGTACTTCAATAGCATAATGCATCATTACCAGACCTGTTCCTCTTTTGGCCAGATCGGAGACTTGTTCTAAATGAGGCAAGATCGGATGACCTTGTCCACCATCTGAGTAGATTGCAAGAGCTGAGATGTCGTCAAAGGTAGTTTTGTCAGTTGGCCAAGACAAATGAACCTTGGCTTCAACGCCTTCAACATGTCGATTTATCATATCAGCCAGAAACTGACATCCACCAGGGTGTTCATGGGCTCCACTACCATGGCTAGCTCTTCCGGCTACGAAAGCGATTTTTGTGTCCTCAGACATTATATTTTCCTTGTTCATCATGAAATGAAATCTAGCAAACTCGCTCCATTCGGGCAAATTCAACTAGATTATTATCTCTGTTCTAAGATCAATGGCTATTATACAATATTAATCCCAAATATTATCGGTATCACCATTATTAACATCAGTGTTATTTATAAAATATAACTGTCAATATGAAGAATTTATATGAGCATCACTCTCTAACCAGGGATAAATAAAATCAAAATCTTTTTGGAGTTGCTCTGTATTTAGGCCAAAATCTGCCAATTGATATTTATGTTCAGTAGTATAACTAGCTTGTTGATGCATTTGCGCTTCGATGGCTTGTAATACGCCACGTCCACTTTCCAAGTCGCAGTGGTCCATAATTCTAAGTATAGTATCTTTAAAATTATCTTTTAGATCATCATATGTAACTAAAGTCAGGTTGCTCCTGTATTGATGATCAGAAATAATCTTGGCCAAATACTGGTAATAGAAAATAGACATAGAATACAAATTCTGAAAGAATCGAGCTTTGTCGTTTTCATCTTGGCTATCAAAATCGTATAGTTTTATTTGCACATTTTTTTCTAGAGACATTAGCGATGGCACAGCTTGCAATGGATCTCGTAATAAAACAACAATTTTGGCCTCTGGAAAGGTTTTCAAGATTGTTTCAATATTGAATATTGCGAAAAAAGATTTGGATATCATTCTTTGAGAAGATTCGTGAATTCTATTACGATGAATCAGGTGGAGGTAGTGAATGAATTTTTCCTGACTTGCTGATTGAAACACGCTATTTTGTAAATCTTCTGTTGAAGTATATTTTTGCCATGAGTTGAAATAAACCCAAGAAAGAATCCCCTCACCATATCTGAAGTGAATAGCAATATCGTCAGTTTCGGGTAATGAAAGTTGGGTTCTATGTATTTTGGGATTGTAAACATGGTCAAGCGATATTTTATTAAGAAGAGGAATTAGTGGTGCTAGCATCTTTTGTGCAGTAATCGATGGGCAAAGCATATCCAAGAGTCTCATACCCTTCAAATCTACACAATTATCACACATAAATCGATGAAGGAAAGTTGTACCGCTTCGTAAATGCCCAACGATAAAAATTGGTTTTCTAACTTTCCAAGGTTTACCAAACAACTTATCCANTAGAAGCGTGGAAGAGATAAATACCAAAACAAGGTACCTGANAATTNTCGAGAGCGTAAACTTGAATAATCTCTTTGATCTTCTCATNTCAAGAATAGATACCTNGATTAACACCGATANAGAAACGTACCCAGATAATACCCAGCACCAAAACTAGCTATTATCCCATAAGAAGAGTTCGTGCTAGGTTGTTGAAAAAACGATTCTAGAACGACGAAAGCACTTGGCGAACTGAGGTTNCCGTGTTTTTGAAACATCTGCTTGGAGCGTTTTATTTGCTCATTAGTAAGATTTAAATTTTTTTCGTCAGTAAACGACTGCAGAATCGGAAGCCCGCCTTGATGTAAACTCCAGTCCTGAACTTGATTTACAGCCAAATTATTATTCTTTAGAATTGGTTTGATAAGTTTTTCAGAGATTATGTCGGGCATGTTATTTTTTATTTCTTCACCTAGGGTTAAATACCCATCTCTCATGCCAACAGCCGTTCCTAACTGAAAATCAGTTTGATAATCAACAATTTCCATTAATGGTTGTTGAAAACGATGTTTCATATTTTCTGGTATGACAAGAATTCCAACACCAGCATCTGAAAATAATAGAGAAGATATCAGGTTAACTTTAAAGTCTGGGTGTTTTTGATCAAATATAGGGTTTGCAATCCACGAGCACTGGTCGAAGTTATAGATATAAGCAGCTTTTCTGTTTTGTGCGCAATATTCAACTGCTGACTTCAGAGAAAATAATCCACCAGCACAACCATAATAAGCAATTTCTTCTGGCATTTGATCAAGTTCAAGGTTAGTTTGGTACGTTAGCTGACAAGCTAAATTGGGTAGTACGTTGATATGTGAAGTAATATTGTAAGAAACACTAACAAATCCAATTTCTTTTAGATCAATTCTATCTGAAATTTTTTCTAAGATCTTCTTACCCCAATGTAAGGGATGATAGGTCGGATGAGAAAGTTTTCTTGTGGGAAAACTTTCTTCGTCGAGGACTGAAAANCGTTTTTCTATACCAATAAATTTGGCAACCTTCTTTGCATATTGGTTCAATCTTTTGCCAGCTTTATGAACAGGATAAAGTAAATCTACAGCCTGATCTGACGGGTAAGCCTGAGGAAATACACTTTTAATTCCAGCTATGTAGACTCTATTTTTCATCATGGTGGGACTTAGTGATTTTCAAAATAATGAATTTGGCCATAAACATTCTATTTTATCCTTTTAAGAAATAGGTTAGCCATGCTAGTCTAATTTCGATCGTTTGTCTATACCATTAGCGATTTTTTCAATACGTGGCCTACTTTTGGCGTGGTTGCATCATGTTATTTACGTTCTTAGGTGATATTTTTAAGTGCTTTTTTCTATGTGGAATTCTTTCTATGGTCGAACAGCAGTACCATCAGGTCGCCGATCTGGGATGAAATAGCGGGGGTGATTAGATTCGTCTGGATTTAGTAAAGATTTGGCTTGGTCTTCATCAATATCGATACCAAGACCAGGCTTATCATTAGCATATAGATACCCATTCCTAATAGTTCCNTGACCAGGGAAGGCTGCAAGTTCCTCTGAGCTAAAATGATTTTCTTCTTGAATACCAAAACTTGGACTGGATAAATCCAGATGACAAGCTGCCATCTGATTAACAGGATCATTGTCACCGCCTTCTTGCCAAGCTGTTTGTACACCGAACCATTCACACAACACAGCAATCTTTCGACACTGGGTGATACCTGCACCTTTTGAAATGCGAACTCGAACAAAATCAATCAGGCGCTCAGTTACTAATGGCATCCATTCATGGGGATTTGTAAATAACTCACCCATAGCTTGCGGGGTTGTACATTGGTCTCGAATCAAACGAAACCATTGGATATGCTCAGGTGGTAAAACATCCTCTAGGAAAAAAAGCCTATACGGTTCTAGTAGTTTCGATAACTGGACTGCACTTTGTGGTCGTAAATGCTCATGGACATCATGTGTCAATTTAACGCCAAATCCTAATTTCTGACGCAGATAATCAAACATTTGGGGAATTTTTTCCAAATAGGCTTCATCATCGAATACATTTCGTCCGACAGACCAAGGAGATTCAGGTTGAGGAGACTGATCTGCTGGCAAAAAACCACCTCCACCATATCCGCCCAACTGACACCTAATGACCTGATAGCCTTCTTCTATAAACCGTCGAATCTCGTCTTCTAGTTCTGGCAACTCTGAGCCACCTGCGTGCCCGTAACAAGGAACCGCGGAGCGGCATTTTCCACCTAATAGTTGNTAGAGTGGCAAGCCTGCTACTTTTCCCTTAATATCCCATAAAGCTACGTCAATACCACCTAAGGCTGTATTTAGGATTGAGCCGTTACGCCAATAACCACTGGTATGCANGCACTGCCAAATATCCTCAATTTGATCAACGGTTCGCCCGATTATCGTTGGTTTAATAGTTTCAATCGCTTGAATAACAGTTTCTGGATGGTTAACATCGCTGGCTGATCCTATACCGTATAATCCTGGTTGATCTGTTAAAACCTTGACAATAGTCCACATACCACTTCGTCTTGTCCGAATACAATTAATAGATTTTATTTTTGCCATTTTTTTCTATTANTTCTTGAGAATATAATAACTTTCCTAAAACTAGATAGATGTGCTAGGATCTGATTTCATAGCATCTACTAGCTTTACCAGAANCAGTTAANGGTACACCACTTGTTCAAAGATCCGTTACGACATGAATCATCGAANATTGCCATTTTCCCTGGTAGTTTTGANCCAATTACTAATGGTCATATAGACTTGATAGATCGAGCTTGTAGTTTAAATTTGTTCGATCAGTTGATTGTAGCTATAGGTATTAATCCGGGTAAGAAGGCTCGATTTAGCTTAGAAGAACGAGTCGAAATGCTTAAATCCGTGATTCAACCTTACCCAATTGTTTCCATTGAGCCTTATGAGGGGCTCACTGCTCAATATGCAANTAACTGCGGAGCCCAAACGATCATTCGTGGCTTGCGAGAGTTTTCAGATTTCGAGCGAGAATTTCAGATGGCACGCATGAACCGACAGATCGCTCCCGAAGTAGATACTCTATTCATGATGTCNGACTTGGCNCATACGCATATCAGTTCTACACTGGCTATGGANGTCGCATTAATGTCTAATCCTAGAATTGATAAAAAACGATTGACTGAAATGGTTCCACCCGTTGTAGTAGAGTTTATTCAAAGCAAATTCTACCACGTACAGGACCCAANCATTTAAAGTAATGACAAATGGATCTGAGACGAATAACAGTATCAGGAACTTGATACAGAGTGATTTGTTATTGTATTAGTCCATAACAACTNGGGTTTTTGTNCGGATAAGCCATACAATAAGATAGAGNATTTTTTCTTCTTTTTCTTATTGNCCGTCCTACTGATCAGGCCAAAGCTGATTTCTGTCCTAAGCATAACCCAAATCGCGCATTTTTCTCGGGTCTTTTCGCCAATCAGATTTTACCAACACGTGAAGTTCTAAAAAGATCGATTGGTCTAAGAAGTGCTCTATTTCTGTTCTTGCTAATTGACCGATTTTTCGAACCATTTGTCCNCCTTTTCCAATCAGAACCCGACGTTGGGATTCTCGTTCGACGTAGATAATAGAACGAATGTACCACTTCCTTTTATTTCTTTCAATAAACTCTTCAACTACAACGCTAGTGGAATATGGTATTTCCTGCTTCGTTTGTAAAAAAACTTTTTCTCGAATAGTTTCGGCAATGAAAAATCGTTGTGGCAAGTCGCTTATTTGGTCGGCTGGGAAATATTCAGGTCCATNGGGAATAAGGCCCAAAACCGACTTTTTTAACCTGTCTATTCCATCTTCTTTCAGAGCTGAAATAGGTATAACATCCACGAATTCAAAACGCTGGTTGTAATCTTCAATGATTGGTAGGAGATGTGGCTTATCAATTCGATCAATTTTATTTAGTACTAAGATTGTTTGCTGATTAGCTTGATGGATTCGATCAAGTATCCTTGTTTCTGCTTTGGNTAATGGTTTTGTTACATCGGCTAAATAAAGGACGAGATCTGCGTCTTGTATAGCTGCATAAGCTGTTTTAACCATCCAGTCATGTAATTCGTACTTGGGAGCCAAAATCCCAGGTGTATCCAAGAAAACAATTTGGTAGCTTTTTCCAGAAAGAATACCCCGGATTTGGTTACGTGTTGTCTGAGGNTTTGGTGTTACAATGGCCAGTTTCTCACCGAGTANCGCATTCAGCAGCGTCGATTTTCCTACATTGGGCTCACCAATTATACTAACATATCCAGATTTGAAAGAAGTTTCAGACACTGTATTGTCTACCCTNGATTATTTATTAGTTTGTTATTTTTCAAGACAAGTAGCAAAAGCCCTNANCACCGATTGTATTTCATTTTGAGTATGCGTTGCAATCGGACAAAGGCGTAGGCGTGCCGTATTCGGNGGTACNGTTGGAGGCCGAATAGCTGGCGCAAACACCCCCAACTCAAGTAATTGATTAGCTAGTTGCTTCGTTTGAAATGAGTTNCCGATTATTACCGGTAGAATCTGTGTCTCACCGAATGGTACTGAAAATCCAAGCTGCCTTAATTGCACACGCAAATAGTCAGCATGGTCAAGTAAACGCTGTCTACGTNCAGGCTGAGTCATAATTAACTCAATGGCTTCAGTAGCCGCAGCTATCACTGATGGAGGTAAACCTGTAGTGAAAATAAATGGTCGGCAACGATTAATTAGGAGATCAATCATTATTCTTTTTCCAGATACATACCCTCCTAAACCTGCAACAGCCTTGCTCAATGTACCTACATGAATTATTCTATCGTCTTCAAGGCCAAAGTGAGAGGTTACACCACCACCATCTGGTCCCAAAANACCGAATCCATGTGCATCATCAACAATTACATAAGCATTCCACTGATGTGCAAGCTCCAAAATCTCCGGTAGAGGGGCGATATCTCCATCCATACTAAAAACACCATCTGTAATAATCCAGCGTCGACTACTCGATGTTGTTTCAGACAGTTGATGGCTTAAGTGATCTAAATCACAGTGACGGTAAATTTGACGATTTGCTTTACTCAATCGACAACCATCGATTATGCTAGCATGATTAAGAGCGTCGCTTAGAATTAGGTCTCCGGGCTGACAAAGTGTNGATATTAAGCCCAAATTAGCTTGGTATCCGGTACTAAAGACCAGAGTTGCTTCAGTTTNTTTCAAGCCAGAGATCTGATCTTCTAACTTTTGGTATAGGTTCAGATTACCACTTAGTAATCTAGAACCGCTAGCCCCTGTTCCATATTCTGATAAGGCTCTTTGCCCCGCAGCGACGACTGTTGTTTCAATGTTCAAGCCGAGATAGTTATTGGAGGCTAGTTGGATAATCTCCCTACCGTTCATTTTTATTTTTCCTGTTGCTACTGACTCAATTTCAGGTAATCGCCTCAACAAATCGTCCCCATCTAAGATGGATAGTTGTTTTTCCCAGTTCTGAAAAAGATTATNCAAGTTCATTTCGTGCTCAGTGTTGTNCTTTCAATTTTATCAATTGGTGGAGTAGAAGGACAGCCTTATTTCATTTTGGGTCATTTCATTAATTTTTCAGTCCCACCAAGAATAAATTATAATAGGAGCCATTACNGTTATATTCTTCTTTTCTGTTGCTTTTCGTGGTTAAGCAGCATACGATGTACTTGTCCGAATTACAAGGATACAGCCAATAATTGAGTTATCATTACACTTTTCTTTTTCAACTGCTTAGCCTATTAGTTCGAATGACGCGTGTTTGCCGGTCAGACTGAAAAGCTATATTGCGAGATCGCACTCTGGAGAAATAGAAAAAATTAAAATATCTTGATCACGCTCGGAAAAATTAGGCTTTCACGTCAATTATGATTATTTCTCTAAATTGAATTGGATCAGAGACAACAACTGAAATAACAATGGACTCTTTTAATTTTGGCTTACTCTTCGAAGAAAACGAAAAAGGTATAAGTGATTGTAAAGTTAATCGAAAAATGTTGANCCGAGCCAGTTCGTACCGGAAAAATTGGTCAAGCGACTGATTTAGGTCACCGGGGTAGCAGGGTAAACATATATAAAAAAAGTTGTCCAGTTTGAAGAGTTTAGTTTTACCGATTGGGTGAATTCAACAGGAAGCGGTGGTCAGTGGGAAGTTTTCTGACAATGATAGATAGTAGATGGTATTCGCTACCTACTTCATCCCGATAAGAAAATCCAGCTTTATACCCATTCCAACATCGGGGGAATGATACATTCGCAACAGAGAAAATCACNAGTAAAAGAATAATAACGACAATTTATAGCACAAGNGANAAGAAGATTGGTTTCTGCATAGATGTAACATTCGACGTGAAAAATGACTGGGATAGGAATCTGGCTATACCTGACAAGACCGAATATTAGTGGCTAGGATCAGCAACGGAAATTTGAAGGTATGATGGATGAGTTTCTTATCTTCAAAAGTGTTTTGATCGAAATAGATATTCAAATACTGATGAAAAACAACTTAGAAAAAGACTTGATTGCCCAGCTCGACAACAAGATTACCATAACTTGGGGAAAATCCAGTATCTCCATCAGCACAAAAACCCTTATGCTCCTTATATAGTAGGAGCGAATTCGCTTTTTATAATCCTAA
>PAYP01000053.1 GCA_002714785.1 Candidatus Poribacteria bacterium
CGTTAGTAGTATCTTGGTTACTAATACGTCCAACGATTTCGGTTCCATCAATTAAAGTGAAAACCCAAATTATGTCGTTTTGTGCAGCCTGGTTATCAGATTCCTGTAATTCGATTAATTCACTTGAACTTTGTGCTGTCAGATTGAGTGAAACAAAGCAAAGTATCCATAGACAAAGTAATCTCCGAGCAAGTCGGCAACTGTTTCCAGATGATAAATATCCCATTGAAAAACCTCAATAACCTCATTAATCGATTTTATTTTTCTACTAAATATTAATAAGGGCTTGCAATCTCTTCAATTTCGTAGACCAAAAATAAACCCTCAGATCCATGTCGGTCATAAGGAGCATCTAATTCAGTCTGATAACCTGAAATAAACCACAAAGATAATAGGCTGAAAGACCGTTATTCCACCAACACGGAACCGACTAATACTGTCATAGTTTTCGTGTTTTGTAAAGACTGAAGAACACTTACTTTCATGCGTCGCTCATAGTAAAGTTGCAATTTATAATACCCAAAAAACAATCGACAAATCATTAGTTTGAGGAAAAAGATTTTTCTAAATTATTCGTCTACCTTTATGATGGAGTTGAATTAATGGAAATACAAACTAAAACTAAAGTACAAACGTGATTTAGGACAACTAATTGACTTTTGGTTCTACTTCTGCTTTACTCTTTTTCTTACGAGATAATGATTTTTCAATGTCCGACATCTAAGCGAACTTACGATTGAAACTAATCAACATATATCTAAACCGATATCGATTTAGGAGCAATAGTATGAGTTTAGATTTAGATTTTATGCCTCAGCCTCTGCAAATTTGATTGATAGTAGGGATAGAGCTTGGAGATTATTAGTACCATCGAGGGGCTGATAATTGCCCATCTCCACTAATTGAAGTTCGAAACGCTCAGCGGGAAGTATATTGTAGAGAGTTCCCAAAATTAGATTCCGACTTTCAGTCAAAAAACTAGCTATGACAAAAATGAGTTCAATCTAGATGCGTTTGTTTCATACTAATTAACTGGATAAATCAAAAACAGTAGTTTTGAATTTGGATATCAATTCTTAGATCTTATGATAAGTTCTCGATCTCTCCCGATATCATCCGAACAATCTCAAAAACCCCAAATCATCAGATTGGTAATAGTTTTTCTTTTAATCACGCCTATCAGCTCCTATTTTCTGTTTCAGATGGAATTGGTGCGATATACCTTTCCCACATGGGTAGTTCCATTATCTAATGTTATCTTCATTTTATTGTTGTTGTTAATCATTAACAAAGTATTCAACTATCTTTGTCGGATTATCGATTTACCAATTAGTAATTTCTTGCAAACCGAGGAATTATTGTTGTTATATGTCATGCTCAGTTTAGCAACATCCCTTGCTGGGTGTGATGTCTTACAAGCAGTACTGTCCCTTTTAGGCCATGGAAATTGGTTTGCTACTGATGAAAATGAATGGGCAGAACTATTTGGGCACCACCTTCCAACTTGGCTAACAGTTTCTAATCGGACGGTATTAAAAGGCTACTATATGGGAGAATCAAGCCTTTACATTCCTTTACACTTACAAACTTGGTTGCCCGTTGTTTTAAATTGGATTTTATTATTCTTTTTATTATCTTTAATGTTTCTTTGTTTGAATACTATTGTGTATCGCCAATGGAGCAACCTTGAGCGGCTAACTTTTCCCATTATTCAACTTCCTCTGGCCATGGCAAAAACTGAGGATAGTATTTTTACCAATAAAAAACTTTGGTTAGGGATTTGTATCGCTAGTGCCATTGGTTTACTGAATGGCATAAGTACTCTTGTACCTTCCTTACCCGAGATACCAATTACACGTCGATCCTATCACTTTGTCGAAGCTCCACTTAACTTTTATGGCTCAGTTACAATTGCTCTGTATCCATTTGCAATCGGTATAATGTTTTTAATGCCATTAGACGTTCTATTTTCTACTTTAGTATTTTACTTCTTGTATCGAAATCAGACGGCTGCGGCCAGAGCATTTGGTATACCGGGTAACTTTCCATATTTAAATGAGCAGACTTTGGGTGCGTTTTTCGGGCTTTGTGTATTTTTTATTTGGATTGGGCGAGCACACTTCAGAAAAGTATTAGACGTTGCTTTTAATCGGGTAACAGAAAAAAAAGAAGATAAAAATGAATTTTTATCTTATCGCTTAGCTGTTTGGGGGATACTGGTAACAGCGTTTGCTTTTTCTCTTGCTTTATTTCGAGCTGGCATGTCGATTTGGCTAGCACTATCTTTGACTTTGCTTATATTAATTACACCGATTATTACAACTCGAATTCGGGCTGAGGCCGGTATATTTGTCCATGCCTATCATTGGCAAGCTCCGCGCTATTTTCTAATTGATCTTTTAGGTACTCGTCGATTAGGTCCACGAAACCTTACAGCTTTGTCAGTTTGCTTTTTTAATCGTGATTATCGACCTCAACAAATGCCTCACCAGATGGAAGCATTCAAAATTGCAGAAACAGCTCAAATACAACGTTGGTCAATGATTACTGTAATCTTGGTTGCTACCGTAATCGGTGCTTTAATCGCTTTCTGGGTCCAACTCCACCTTTACTATCAGCACGGGGCATCTTCTGGTTACTTTGAACGTTGGTCAACCGGATATGGTCGTGAGTTTTTTGGCCGATTGAGTGGATGGATTACTAACCCTACTGAAACTGATTGGTTAACGCTCTTATTTGTCACCACCGGTTTCAGTACAATGATAGGATTGGTGTACTTACGTCTAAAATTTTTCTGGCTTCCCCTACATCCACTAGGCTACGTAATGGCAGGTAATCAGGAAATGTCGGATCTTTGGCTACCATTGTTGATTTGCCTAGTTTTAAAATGGGGAATTTTACAACATGGTGGTGTCCGAAGTTATCGAGCAACCATTCCCTTTTTCTTAGGGTTGATATTAGGAGATTATATAATGGGCAGCTTTTGGAGTTTAACCGGTGTAATTTTTGGTATAGAAACCTATCAGTTCTATCCTTAGTTTAACAAATGAAAATCAAAAGAGAATCATAGGAGATTAAGATGTTATAGACGAGCAAGTATCTATCGATACGATCAGCATGCTGAAAATTCCCCATTCATCCGACAGCTAACTCTCTCATATCTAAACCGTATAGAATTAGAGAATTCATAATGACAAATTATTCCGCAACTTCACGTACGAGTTTAACCAAAGTTCGAGATCCAAACATGTTCAAAAAATGGGTTAAAACTCTACCCGATACAAAGTTGATTGAAGAAGACGATGATGGCGAAAAACTCTATGGGTTTTTATTTGACAATCGTGTTCCAGTCTATCGTGAGATAAATGATACTCAATTTGATATTTACCAAGAGATCCAACCACACATCTCTGATGGTTGGAGTATTACCTTCATCGAAGTTGGAGCATCAGGATACGACTTGATTCAGGGTTTTGCAGTTATTGTTACTCCATCTGAAATAAGTCTTATATATCTTGATCAAGTTATTGAGGATAGGTTGAAGGNGCTTGGAAACCCTAACAACACACGCATCTAAATTTAGTTCTAAATATTTAAACTCCTACATTTTTNCTTATGTATCTAGGAATTCCATAAAACGGTANTGATTNTTTTAGTTCCCATAGTATTTTACCTGATTCCAAAATTTAACTGTTTATTGGTTTAGGGTGAAATTCTGGAATGGTTCTATTGTTTCTTACANTTTACTGCAAACTTTTTCCTAATTTGACTCAGTATTTATATCAGTTTCTTGATTTACTAGAATAGTTTCAACATCAATGAGTAACATATCGAGATCACCTTTTTGTTTCTTTATGTCTGCGCATTTGAGGTTGATAAGTCATCTGAGTTTGCCAGATTCCCGCATATATTTATTGATTTTGATTTTATCTTTATCCAGTGTGGAGAGGTTGATAACAACAATTGGTTAAATTTCAATTGTCAAATTCAACCAAAAAATAATTTCCGGCAAAAATTATTTTCCTTTTGCTTGTCTTATTTAGCACGTGGTGATACGATGCCTTGTCGATCATTAACGGAGGTAGACATGAAAAATATTATCAGTTTAAATCTGATTTTCCTGTTTTTTGCGGTTTTTGTAGTTGACGCAGCTGGCCCCAAGGACTTGATCATACATCTTCCATTTGAGGGGGATGGAAAAGAAGTGAAAGATGTTTCGCCGAATAAATTTAAGGGTGAAATAGTCGGCAAAGCCAAATCAGTTCCAGGGATCGTGGGAAAGGCGAGAGAATTTAATGGCGGTGCAGCTAAATTTGACCCTCTAGAATTTGATGTCCCCAAGGAAATGACTATTGAGTTTTGGTTTAAGCCGAGTGGAGGCGTCAAGTGTGGGAATAGAATGGACATATTATATCGAAAGAATGGTGGAGGACGTCCACATATAACTTTTTGTCGAGGCGGTGTTACCATGGGGCACTACTTTGCGACCCAAGGTGCTGAGTTAGAAATCAAAAGTGAAGTTATCCAATTTGAAGAAAAGTGGTATTACTTTGTTGCAACCCAAACTAAAAAGCAGGCCGTTATGTACATTGATGGTAAGATTGATGGAAAAACGGCTGCTGGTAATGACGTCAGAATAGATTTTCCTGAGCATGGAATGTCTGTAGCAGAAAATGCTGGTGGTGGTACCTTCTTCAAGGGAGCGATAGACGAATTGAAGATTTGGAGCGTTGCTTTTACCGCTGATGAGGTAACTGAATCCATGGAAAGAGCACTGAATGTAGATAGAAGAAATAAACTGACCACTAGATGGGCAAAGATAAAATCCGGTGGATAAGTTAATTGATTCGTAAAATTTCTGACTAACACAAACGGTCAATAGTAATTTATTGCTGGCTGTTTGTGTTAGTATCGTCGTTATCCATAACGATCTATATTTTAATGACAAACAAATAAAGGAAGTCGTTAGTAAGTTTCAGAGAATAACCAAACAAGTATAAACTTGCCTTAAGGGATGGCTTCTTGTCTGTTGAAAAATCAATATCTCTTTCCCCTCCACGTAATCCACTGTGGAAAAGACCAATCGAATCATAACTTTCATTAAATTTTTCAACGCCTAAGGATTGAATCATTTCAGATACTGCTTCTGTGGTATTTGATATTACCTGCTATCTTGACCAATCCCTTGAAATTTCAATAGACACGGCTTATTTTTTCAGTCTTGGGTCGGTTCCACCACATTTAGAATAATACCGCCGTGTTTCTATGAGTACAGTTTTCATAACTTTATGAAGGAAGTTGTTTCAGGTAACCAAAAATAGTTTGAAAAATTACTGCAGATTAGGTTTGAGAAAATCCAACTACTAACTTGTAATCAACAGATATTATCCTCGAGTTTATTAATTGTAAATATGGTAAACTCAAAGATTGAGAGTTCGTTCGGATTTTTCAATGGAAACGTTGAGTGGTTCGAAAAATCAAACATCCAGTCGTAATTGAGAGTAAGTAATTTAAGTGCCTAAAGAGATTGAAGATTTCGTTCTGCTTCCTATCCCGTTAGAACCTAAGACTAGCGACATATTTGAACTCGCAGGCCAAAAGTCAAAACCCAATCATTGTCGGTTTATCAGTCGTGAGTGTATCAAGAAAGTTATTATTAACGAAAGTAGCTTTGGTGGTGTTGAAGTTCAGGTTGATATTCTTAATACCGAAGATGATAATAGATCGTCAGAAAACCCATCTAAAAAGCCGAAGATGTATGATACTGTAAAATTATACGGTATAGCTGCACTAGAATTTCTAAGAAGTTTCGATTCCAAAAATGGTGACACATTTAAGATGTATACGGAAATCCGTGAGGATTTCCTGAAAGAGTTTCGCAAAAAGGTGACGAAAGANGTAGAAGAACGNGATATAAAAAGAGCTAAGGAATTGGAAAAATATCGATAGATTTAGANAGTATTTCAAATCAATTTGCCTACCAGTAATTAAGTGAGTTCGAGTGTGCTACTACTAGATCTTCACCTTTGTCCTGATATTNTAATCCACCGNATTTTATTCTTCGGCAATTTTCTAAGTTATAGTCTTACCTACCTATTGATGGATGCTGGGTAGATTATTTGTGTTTTTGGTTTTCAAAATTCTATTTTTATAACTTCTACCTACCATGTATTCTCGACTGCTTTCTAATTAAAATGTAAATACTTGTTTGAGCGGGTACAATAATTGGCTATAAAGGTTAGGACGGTTAAAAAATGGTATTAGTCAACGTACTACTCACATTCAGCTTGATTATTTACCTTAGTTTTACTTTGTTACCGAACCAAAAAGTAAAGCTTTTGTTGTCTCAACAATTACCGATCAAGCATCGGTTGATAATACTTGCTGTTATCTTTCTTTCCTTTTCTCTGTTTTTCGCAAGTGCATATTTCGGAACACGATTTATGTTTTCAAACAGATGGTAACCACTCAGAAAAGATAATTGGGCCCATATTAGAAACCAGCCTTTGGTGGAAGAAAGCGTATACTCTCTGTACCCCTTATTTTGTATAATCGAAAAATAGAAAAGTTTAAGTTGGATGAAGAGTGTCTATGAAATTTTATATTTTGTGGTAATTAGCGTGCTACCCTGTTTTGTAGAAGGAAATTCTAGCTCCTCCGTCGCATATGGCAAACCATTCAAATACTCACTTAGAACAGGATCGTTAGAAACATCTTCGGTAATAACGATTTCACCTGCGTTTGCTAGCGACTGAATTTTGGCTGCAAGGTTGACCGTTGTTCCGAAGTAATCAATTCCCTTATCTCCATTAATTGCCATACACTGTCCTGAATGGATAGTTGCTCTCAGCCTTAATTTGGTTTCTTCGTTATTCGAGGAAAAGTATAGCTGAACTTTCTCAGCACAAGAGAAGGCATCTTTAGGTGATCGAAAAGATGCCATTACTGCATCGCCTATTGTTTTAACTACTATTCCGTTATTGTTTTCTACTAGTTCGTACATTTTATTAAAGTGCTTACGGATTTCAATAAAAGCAATTGTGTCTCCCACTTTTTTATAAAAATTGGTTGATCCAACAACATCGGTAAACAGAATATGTTGAGTACCGATTTCTAATGGAATCCCTTCAGCAATTGACTCGGACGGAAAAAGTCTTCGGAAAGTTGGAAAATTAAATAAATCAACAGGTCTCAAAACATTTTGGTCTTCGATAACTGATTCTAGTATAAACGTTTCCGGTCTACCGGTTTCATTTTCTAATTTAATTAAAGGGAAATTGCCAATTTGATAATTGGTATCAGTATTTTTCAAATTCCAGACCAATTCTTTTCTAGATTCTTCAGGTCCGATGTCTAACAAGTTAAAATTCATCTCTCCTTTGATACGCATTCGATAGCGGCCAACTTCCAAACGCGTTGGGATTGTCTTCGTAGAATTATTATTTACCTCTTGATTAAGTTTAATATGAGGCCTATGAGTTGGCGCGGACGAGCAAAATGGACGTATATCTAATGATCGGATGGAAGGATTGACTTGAAAAGCAACTTCCAAAGCATTAGATCCAGTTAGGTTAAAGTCTATCTGGCAGGGAGCACAACTACTGGTCAAAGGTAGCTCCGATAGATGGTTGAAACTCTGTCTGGTATTTTGGCAATGTGGGCAGATCGCTTCCCAGCGTAAGTCGAGTAATCCTATATCAGCAGCATGCAGAAAAAGACTTATAACATCATTTTTTTTAGCTCCCCACTTTGATATAAGGGGTAGCAATCTGATCTTACTCAACAAGTCGTCGTCTGTTTCGCGAATGTATGATTCGAACTTTTCCAAGATTTTTCCTTCAAAACCAATACTTCTTAATTGAGAGATATGATGTTGAATTCTACGATTTTGCTCATCAGTAAATCGAATCTGATCTTGTAGGAAATTTTTAGATTTTTTCGCACGAGCGTATTCTTCCATTTTACCCATCAATTGAGGCACCATTTTCATAATTTTTCGTCCCTGCATGCCGAGCATCATTTTGCTAATCAAATTTTTGGGAACCATTCCAAGATATAGGTGAACTCGAGACCCAGTTGGTTCTATTTTTTCTATCAGAACAATACTCCTAAAATATCGAACCACTCCCTTGTAGAAATCATGAGTTTGTAGTACTCCGACACCTTCGGTCCAAGTCCATTCCTCTATCCATTGGCCTCTTGGGTCTTTTCCATGTAGTTGACCGTCAATCTCATTATATTCTCGTTTAGGAAATCCGGCTAATTTTGCCAGAAAGTTACTATCAGAGAAATAGGGCCACAAAGCGCTAACCTCTAGATCAGAATCGTGACAAAAAACCATCTCCATTGGATTAAAACTGTTCAAAATTTCATTTGGCCAAGGATAAATATCATTAAAATACGATGGCGTGGAATTTATCATCTGCGTCTCTCCTAGTAATTAGTGGTTCCTATATTCTTTATCCTGAAAAAATGGCTTTCGATCATGAAATTTAGGCTGTATCTTCATTTTCGGAAAAACTAGTACTTACCCAACTCAGAGTTCGCTTATCTTGTTAAAACAAAACCCCATTCTTCTTCATCTCTGGTTTCTATCGGTCAATCTCATCTGCACACGGGGTATGACATCTATACGAGAATTGATATAAAACTTAATCTCATTGAGCAATGGAATCAAATTTTATATCAATTCTCGTATTGCAAAGATCTCTATATTTCAGCTGTAGACTAAACAATCCTAATCTTATTAGCTAACAAAGTTTAGGTCGCACTTCTCAATCTTGGTTTTGACTTTCTAATTTTCTCTTTATCTAATTTAATCTTGGGTAGAAACTACTTACCAAACACCAGTGATTGTTATTGAAAGATTCGACCACTTTATTTGACTTTGTTGTTGGAAAATTAATTCCAGCAGATGATATTTTCGGCTAATCTGGCATGATTCGATAGCCTGTACTAATGCCAGTTGTCATGCCGACAATCGCCCACAGTCCAGCACAAACCATTTCGCCCAAAACTAGACCCAAAAAAAACGGACGGGCACTACGATAGGCTTTAAGACCACCATATTTGATGATGGAAAATTTCATCGACCAACCTAATAAAATCGAAAACCATAGCTTGAACGAAGCCCAGTTAGACATCATCATGTAGCCGATGGGATGGAAGGGCCACCAAAGAAAGACCTGCCGCATCCACATTAGCCACAGTGTAAATAGACCGCCGAAAAACATAAAACCCGTGTTGATCCAATCTGTACCTTTCTTAGGGTTTAATAATAAAGATTCCAACTGATCTAAATAACCGCTACCACCAGTGTAAGGTGCACCGTGCTGGTAACTGATCGTCAGAGCAGAGTAGTAAGAAACGGATAATCCGATTACCATTGATAGACCTAATGCTAACAGAAGTTGATGGCGTTTGACTTTCATCTCATCTGCTGCTTTCAGGCTATTCATAATATTGGGCATCATCAACTCCCTCAAATCACTAGTTAGGCAAACAGGATGCATTAATAGTGAGGTCGTACTTAATCGACTAATCCGCTCAGTACCCAGAGTGGTTAGAAAAACACTTTGCGGTGAAAAGGAACTATTAACCACAGGGATACCACCGTTTATGATTTGCCAAGTAATAGAAATATACATTGCCAATAGAAGTGCCACAAAAGCCAAAGCGAATCCGATTGTCATACCCATCAGATGATTAAAAAAAACTAGTCCAACAATACCAGTTAATAGACCAGAAATTATAACTGTTGGTGAATCGTCTCGGATCGATTGATCAGTTGAGTTTGTTTCATTGAAGGCTTGCTGAAACATATTCTTAATGTGATATCTCGATTTGAACAGTGTGATAATGACGAAAGCCAAACAGGCTCCTGCTTCTTGAGCTGCACTAAACGAACGACTAGTCCACTGGACACCAGGACCAGAACCAAGCTGAGCTCCCAAAATTCCACCAGCCAGACACTGCAATTTATAAAATACGAAAAAGAACCACAGACTAAAAGAAACATCCAAAGTTAGTAGGTAGCTGAAGCCTACCACCGACCAAAAAATAACAATTTGGAATGGCCTTAGTAAGTTAAATGGCCGCTCAACCAAATAAGAGTCCAGCCAGAAATCGCGTGGGATATGTGGCATTTTGGGAAAAAATGCATGTGCTCCGTTCATCGTATGTATAAGAACTGGCAAGGAAAAACCTAACCATAAAAATGGATTTTTAAAAAATGAGCTAATTAAACCTTTGGGTTGGTTCGACATCTCGATCGGTAGACGTACCAAAGGAAAAGTGCATTTTTCATTTTCTATCCACTGTTTGCGCAACAGAACGGATAGACAGATCATAACAAAATATAGGATTAGAACATAAACACTAAAAATTACGACTGGTTTTAACCAAGCTAACCAAGGTACTGATTCTCCTGGTATTAATCCTTCATAAAAAGATCGAATTGCCTTTTGGTTTTGGACAACCCTCCATTCTGGAATGTACTGGTGAAATAGATGTTCCCAATCATTTTCCACTGTGGCCCGATATTCATAAGCTACCATCGGGGACAAGGCGTACCGCATCAAACCAGTTGAAGGAATACCGACAGCCACAATCATAATACACCAAATAATTATAATCTCAGATGTTTCAAGAGCCGATGCCGGGTGAAGTTTCCTGACAACTGTATTAACTAACAGCACCAAAACTGTAACTACAAAAAAGGGCCCTACTGGGAAGTGGCCACCGGCCAGAAAAATATTACGGATTACATAGTCGTTGTACGGAGCGATTAGACATTCTAAGGCAGCACAGACCAAGCCGATTAAAATGGCTCTGGTTGTGATTCCGTTGGATGAGTTATCGGTAGGCATACTGAGGAAAGAATGCGGAGACAGCAACGATTTTGCTTATACGAAGTCCGCCTCTAGATCGATCAAAATTATAAGGGGAATCATTAAATGATGCTGTTATGTCCCTCATTCTATCAAAATGGCTTAGTCAACGCAATAATTATAAAATCAAATTTAGAAGGCTTCATTCTTATCATACCCACACGGAGGATTTATAATCTGCGAATGAAAAGCAATTTGGCCTATTCTACTAAGTCAGTAACCTTTCATCTTAGGTAACTCTAAGTTATCTGCCGTCGTATTTTCCCCCCTGCCATTTTTCGGAATAGTGTCTTATAATTTTTTGACGCTCTACATATCTTTCCGTGTTTGGTGGGTAATTCTTCATTCAGTACTCTTCAACCTACTAGCAATTTAAAATTATTACCAGTTCTACTTTTAGTCTCTTTTTTCTGATGTTAAGATCTATCTCTGTTTTGGAATTCTTTTCCCTGTTTTTCAACCTATTCAAAATGACTATTGTAATTGGGAATTAATGCCCCCGTCTTTCACCAAAAATTCATTAATCATCTCCTCCACGCATATTCAATTAAGTCCTGGGTTTTCGCTTAACTGGCCTTGGATAGNCTTCCATAACCACAACAGTAATCCTAATAGAAAACCCCTACGGTCCTAACCCATTCTTCTTTTTTACCAGTAATGTATTTAACTTAAATTTACTCTCCGAAGACGCAGGTATTTTCCTATGTGAATGGAAGTAAATTGTCAGCTTTTCTTGTCATTTTTTTAATGTTTTGGTTAGTAATATTATTTTTTTTCTCAGTACACATATGAAAAAATAACATCGTCGTAGACTGTCTGATAGCAAAAAGAGGATACCGGCACTCAGGTCGATAGTAAAAACATCCTCGCTTAAAAGGATTTCTTTTTTGATCAGAGCCAGATTTCCTGTAAGAAAATACTCTATCGATATAAATCTAATGAAATATGGTCTTAAAAGAAAAATTTATCACATTAAATCTTAGTTTAGTTAATCTTATGTTGAAAAAAGTTCAACGATTTTTGGGATCAAAGTTCATTGGAATCGGAATATTCGTAGTTGCCATTAGTAATGAAATTGGCGCATGGGCACATCCCTTTCAACCAAATAAAGTAAGTGCAATTAATGAGTTCTACGAATTTACGCTGCTGGGTATTCAGCATATTCTCACTGGATATGATCACTTACTCTTTCTAATTGGCCTCCATATTNTTGATAGAAAAGTAGGGCATATCATAAAGGTTGTAACAGCATTTACCGTAGCTCACAGTCTTACTTTAGGTCTTGCCGCCTTAGATATTTTTACCCTACCTGNGCGTCCCATTGAGTCTTTAATTGCCTTAAGTATCGCTTATATTGCTGTTGAAAATCTTGTTCTCAAACAAAGACCCAAGAAACGATGGATTGTAGCCTTTGGTTTTGGATTGATTCATGGTTTTGGTTTCGCAGGTATTCTGAAAGATATTGGCCTAGCTGAAACTAAATTATTGATTTCTCTTTTCTCGTTCAANATCGGTGTTGAAATTGGACAGATTGGTGTTGTCACACTTCTTTTNCCTATATTAGTTGTGATCAGAAATTTGAAGTGGCAAGTTACGTTTCAGCGTGTAACCTCNNCTTTTATCTTGCTACTTGGNTTAATATGGTTTGTTGAAAGATCATTTTTAGTAGAACCTGATTCAAATGAGTCATATTCAGGTTGGACAACTGNCAGAAAAGCAGAATTGGATGCAAATTTTGANGGTATCTGCTTTTTTGATTCAAATTCAGGTTGGGCAATTGGTAGTGAAGGCACAATTGCTCATACTTCTAATGGAGGAGAAACGTGGACAATTCAAAACTCATCTACCAATCGTTACCTTTTTGGTACTGACTTTATAAGTAATAAAGAGGGTTGGGTAGTCGGCGAAGATGGAGTGATTCTACATACAAAAGATGGGGGTGTGAATTGGCATATGCAGACTTCTGGTACAGACGCCCCATTTGTAGACGTCGATTTTGTCGACACGAATTATGGCTGGATTGTCGGTATGGAAGGCTGGATTATGCATACCTCTGATGGAGGCAAAACATGGGAACGTCAAGCAAGTGGTACTTATAATGAACTGAGTGCCGTTCATTTTATCAATTCTAAAAGAGGATGGATTACTGGTGTTTATGGAATGGTTCTCCACACAANTAATGGTGGAAAAATATGGAATTTAACAAAAATCCCGACTGGTTATGAAATTATTGGAGCTTTTTTCAACAATTTAGAAACGGGTTGGGCCGTCACAACTGTTGGTGCCGTATTTGAGACTAAGGATGGTGGACAAACTTGGAATAAACGCCGTGGTCCCCAGAGNCGAGACACTCTAGCTACGATGTCNTTTGTCAGTCCGACCGAAGGCTGGGCTGCTGGATGGTATGGAAATATTTATCAAACCTCTGATGGTGGACAAAATTGGGTGTCAAAAAGTGCTAATACTATGAATCATCTCAGCGACATTTATCTCCTTAGTTCAGTACAAGGTTGGGCGGTTGGCGAAAATGGTGTAATTATCAGGACAAATGATAATGGTTCCAATTGGGAAATGCTTACTAGTGAAGAAAACCAAGACTTAACAGAAATGCAGTTCATAAATTTAACTGAAGGTTGGGCGGTTGGCTATGGTGGTTTAATCCTTCATACACAGGATGCAGGTAAAACTTGGGAAACACACTCGATTGACAATAAAAGGGTATTTGTGGATGATTACCACCTTGAAGCTGTAAATTTTGTTGATAGGAAAAAGGGATGGATTGTTGGAGGTAAAAATGTTGGCCAGTTTACACATGAGGGGTTTATCTTNCATACTCCGGATGGTGGAAAAACTTGGGAACTGCAGTTTGATGAAGTAGAAACTTATTTGAATGATCTAGTTTTCGTTGATGATCAAAATGGATGGGTTATCGGTGGTTGGTTTCAAGAAGGTCAACTGTTTCAGACTACTGATGGTGGAAAAACCTGGAAATCTCAAATCGTTGTGGATCGTAGCCTAAATAGTATTTTCTTTGTAACAAAAAGAGTCGGTTGGATCGTCGGAGATGGGGGACTTCTTCTTTTTACTGAAGATTTTGGCCAAACTTGGAAACGAAAAATTATTAGCCGATANGATGGNTTCAGCTATGATGACATCAGTTTTGTNTCGGAGAAAGAAGGGTGGATTGTGGGCGATACGGGACTGATTCTACAAACGGTGGACGGAGGGAAAAATTGGGAACGTAAAGATAGTAATACCGATGATCCGCTACATGCTATTTGGTTTTCTTCTAAAAAAGAAGGATGGATTGTGGGTTGGAAAGGAGTAATTCTTCGCTCAGTCGATGCTGGACACACTTGGAGAAGAGAGCAAAGCCCAACTAACAAAACACTCAATAGCCTGTGGATTACTAGAGGAAAAATCCCTTGGGTTGTTGGCGAATCTGGGCTTATACTCAAGTACAATCGAGATTAAAATTTAGGTGTCATTACGCTGGTCAGCTAACCATTGCCTCTTTATGCTTCGCCAAGCTTCATCGGTATGGTTTCTTCGCCAGTAGGGTGAAATAGAAGATTTACTTTCATCTATACCGCGGTCAGCTATCAAGTGTTTTCTAATTGATCTCACTTCTCCAGCTTCACCATGGACAAAAACGTCATATTCGCCTTCTGGAAAATCAAAGTTCTTAATTGCGTCAAGGAGAGCGTTTTCAGGTTCTGAAACCTTCGATCTGTGTAACCATATCAATTGTAACGCAGAATCCGAATGGATGATAATTTCATATTCTGGTCCGTCTACTACAACAAAAGCTAGACAAGGTTTTGCAGCAGGTAAAGCTTCAATAGATGCGCTGATTGCAGGCAATGCACTCTCATCACCAGCAAGAAGATGCCAATCGACTTCAGGATCAGGGCGATATGCGCCACCTGGNCCCTTAAATTGAAGTCTATCTCCTATNTTAGCGCGTTGAGCCCAAGCTCCAGCATAACCTTCATCACCGTGAGCGACAAAGTCAATCGTGAGCTGTTTTTTTTCTACGTCCCATTTCCTAACGGTGAATCTTCTCGGTCGAGGGCGAAAATCGTCACCTGTCATTTTCGCTTCTTCAGGATCAAATGGCACACTATACGGTGCCTCTGGGGGTACAAAATACCCATTGATATATTGATCGGTGAATGGTGTAGGAACAAAGTTTTCCAAATCACCTCCGCCAAACACCAACCGGATCATACTAGGGGACAATCTTTCAATAGCCTGAACTTCTCCGTACACTTTATGATCTTCCTTTTCTAATTCTAAGTACTTAGACGAATACAGTTACTCTTATTTCCAAATTCATACTTTCGATGGAAACGGGGCAATCCTGCACTACCGGCGAAAGCCTACCACGCCTCGCACATATAAACTATTAAGGGAAATTGTCGAGTTGTATTTTTAAAGTCAAGATAATAATTTTTAGGTGTAAGTAAGAAGATTAAACTTAATTCGAGAAGAACAGTCTGAGCTAGGCGGGATGTGAATTAGCAGATAGAGAAAAACTTGCAATGCTAGACCAATAAATGATAATTAACTTGATGCGAATTATCCATATCAATTTCAAGGAGCCTGTTAATACAACATGAGAACGTCTAATCCTGCATTTAATTCCGACACTTTCAGTGGTTTTGGTTACGTTGATCAGACTATGACTGTATATGGAACCGTAAATAAAAGTGTTTTACTTTTACTACTGAGTGTTATTTCTGCCTCAGTTGTTTGGGCTGTTCCCTCACTCTCTGGAATTGGCCTCGTTGCTTCTCTACCTGCCTTTATTTTGGCTATCGCTACAACATTCAAGCCCGAATGGGCTCGAATTACGGCTCCCATCTACTCGGTCTTAAAAGGTTTGGCCTTAGGTGGTATTTCATTGTCGATCAACTACATTTATCCCGGATTGCCTATTCAGGCTGTAGTGCTTACCTTTGGTGTCTTTTTTACTATGATGGTTGCGTATCGTTCAGGAATTATTCGAGCCAGTGAAAAGTTCGTTCTTGGTGTTGCTGCCGCTACTGGGGGCATTGCCATCTTTTACTTGATATCTTGGGTCATTGGTTTTTTTGGCATTAGTAATCCGCTGATCAGTGGTAATGGGTTACTGTCAATTGGCTTTAGTGTTGTCGTGGTAATTATAGCAGCATTGAACTTGATACTAGATTTTGAAAATATTAAAACTGGAGAACAGCGAGGAGCCCCACAATATATGGAATGGTATTCGGCCTTCAGTTTGATGATAACTTTGATTTGGTTGTATGTTGAGATTTTGATTCTGTTAACTAAATTGGCAGGACGCAACCAAGATTGATAGCTGGTCATCGATTTCAACCAAAATCACTGATTAAAACAATTAAATGATCAATTAAATTCAGAATCAATGTAGCTATCCACCTTAGAAAATTACTGATAGATAGACTACAGAAAATAAGACGCTGACTAATTAGCTAACTAGTCAATAGCTCGTGGATTCGAGTGCTAGTATTGGCGGGTTGGTCTAAAAAAGAGGTCGTAGTCTTAAAATCTCCAGTATTTCTTTTGGCCGGAAACAAATTCGAAGCAAGCATAAATTGACCTACTTCTTCGAAAGGAATATTAGCACTCAATTTTTCTATACTAAAGACTATATTCCCCAGTTTATCTTTGCTTTTTCAAAGCAAATTTCTTGTTTCGATTTGTCCTTGACTGAGTGGGCCACTGGATTTTCTCCTACCCATCTGTTATCTACCGAATCAGACTTAGGCTGGAAACGGACATCACAGCTAATCCTCCACTGATCTGACATATTACGTGTCGATGTGTGTAGTGTATGCATAGTGAAAATAATGACATCACCAGCTTCAAAATCTGTAGTCTGCCATTTGCCACCGAATTTTTCACTAATTGATAGCGGGTCAACTCCAAAATGACCTGGTGTCCGGTCTCGATCAACGTCAGTTTTGCCGTAGGTTTGGCGGATTTTGCTGAAGCTAGATAAATTATGTGATCCTACAAGTATTGTCAGTGTTCCTTTTTCCACAGGAACATCCCCAAACGGTACCCAACAGGTAAGCAAACGAGGAGATCCTCTTCCCATGTAAACTGCGTCAAAGTGAGGACCAGCTGACCTTCCTGGTGGAATCATACGCAACCACTTATAATCAAAAGTTCGACAAGGTTGCGCAAAAAAATGCTCGAAAAAATTAATAATTTCTCTTCCTTCCAAAATTTTCAATACATCCGGATGATGAGTAATTTCTTGTTCACCCATTGTTCGGACGGGACGACCATCAGGGTTGTACACTGCATCGATCAAGTCTGTATCCGGCTTAAATGGTAATTCACCATTTTCTTGTGCGTAGCTCAAGATTGTTTTCCTCGCTTTGGATACAATCTGTCGATTCATTAGACCACGAATTAGCAAATAACCGTCTTCTTCCATTCGTGAATGTAGGCCTGAATTGCTGTGTAATAAATCATTACAATCTCTCAAGGTCCCTAAACATTGGCTTGGGAAACTAACTTCACGGTCGCCAAGAAAAGTAACAGGTCGCATGTGTATTCCTCAATCGTAGATAATTACAAGATTAAATTTTGTATATTCTATGGATGAATTTAGAAAAAGAGTCACCAATATTCTATATTTAAGCAGCATCAAGTTTACAAACTAATTTCCCGTGTCATACCAGAAGGATATCTATCGAAGAGAATAATTAAGACATTCATCAATGATCCCCTATACAAAATCACCCAAGAATATGTCTCATGAACTGCCAAAAAAGTAAACAAATAATTTTTACTACTTGACAGAAAAGTTAACGACTGTTATTTTGGCCAAATAAAGTGGAAACGGTTACCCCTCATAGATTTCTCGATTATCTAATATAACTGGATGATCTGACAGTTAGGTCATTCTGTTTTCGGAAATTGTAGACAATGATTATTTGATCTAATNTTTGACAGATTTACATGTGAACACAGNTTTTCATCAGCTTCCATGACATAGATATTTTCTGTAAATGGTTAGACAGATTTTATTCATAATCGTCCCGATTCGGATGACTATTTCTATATCATCAATGCATCGGAATAATAGTAATAACTTTTTGATTATCGTAAACAGTTGTAATTACTACANAATTGCTTGATCGACATNAGATCTTAATGCATCGATTGATAAGATCATTTAACCTCGGTTCTTTATGCCGAAGATGTTTTTTCTCAGATCTCAATCCAATAAGTAGAATTTTAATCCCCTCAGAATAGATTAGACCCAATCTCTATTATATATAAGTGATTAAAACCCATTCTTTCTATATAAACCAGTTGATGATTAGTTCAAATAATTCTCACCAATTACTCGGTTAATTTTCAGAATCCAGTTCCATTACACTAACATCTATAAAAACTTAACGTTTTCAATATTTTGTCACTCTAAATGAGATTTAAAGCGAACTCGAAAACCCAGATTCTAACATTAAGATCTATTGTCATTGCAGTTGCTCTTATGCCCATAAACTGCTACTGGATTTTCTATTCAGAAAATATGTGGTGGATGCAATTTGCCACCTCAATGTCATTATTTTTTAACGTAGTCTTTTTCTTAGTATTGATCGCTGGGCTAAACCTACTCCTCAAAAAATACCTTCCACGTCTAGCCTTATCTAAGGGTGAACTGCTAGTTATCTACATGATGATGTGCATATCGACCTCCATATCAGCACTTGACTATATGCAAGTTCTAATGCCTCTGATGAGTCACGCCTTCTGGTTTGCTACACCTGAAAATGAATGGGCTGAACTCTTCTGGTCGTACATACCAGAGTGGCTGACCGTCAGCGATATGCGTGTACTGAATGCCTATTACAATGGAGAGTCCAGTCTCTATAGTGCAAATTATATGATGACATGGATTATCCCTGTTCTATCTTGGACATCTTTCATTATTGTTCTATTGTTTGTGATGCTTTGTATAAACGTCATTCTGAGAAAGCAATGGCTAGAAAAAGAAAGACTTAGTTATCCTATCATTGAAGTCCCATTTGAGATTACAAGAGATATAGGAAGTATCTTCAAGAATCGACTGTTTCTTCTTTCTTTTGTTTTGACGGGTTTTATAACTTTCCTCAATGGGATTAGCTTTCTGCACCCGGTCGTTCCGAAAATCATGATTAGACAGAACGACATCAGTTACCTTTTTACCAGTAAGCCTTGGAATGCCATCAGCTGGACGCCTCTGGTGATACAACCTTTTGTGGTTGGGATGGGATTCCTTATGCCCTTAGAACTATCTTTCTCCTGCTGGATATTTTACTTCTTTAGAAAATGTCAGCGCGTGTTTGCGAGCCTGTTTGGTATCCGTGGATTGCCTTGGAGTACTACTAGCCCTTTGGGTTTTCCTTATGACCGACAACAATCTTTGGGTGCCTATCTGGCCTTGGCCGTCTTCGCCCTCTGGATGGGCCGAAGACATATATTAAACGTACTGACCAAAGCCATCCACAATTCCGGTGATATTAACGATTCTAAAGAACCTATTTCTTATCGGACCGCAACCTTAGGATTAATAATCGGTATTATATTTCTAATATCGTTCTGTGTGCGAGCAGGGATGTCATGGTGGGTTGCAGCTCTCTTTTTCTCTATTTACCTCGCTATGTCCATTGGTATTACTCGTATGAGGGCGGAATCAGGAGTCCCAGCTCATGATCTCCATTATATTGGTCCTGACTACCTGATTCCTGCTATGATTGGCACGCGTCGGCTCGGTCATGGAAATCTGACCATGCTATCACTTACTTGGTTCCTCAATAGAGCACACAGAGCTCACCCCATGCCACATCAGTTAGAATCATTCAAAATGGTAGATCGATTAGAGGTCTCCAGTAGAAAATCCGTATATGCATTGGTTCTCGCTTCAGTGATCGGTACCTTGATATCTATGTGGGTATACTTACATATCATGTATCAAGTGGGTCTCAAAGACCATTCAGGTATAGCATCTCCACCTCTCGATCGGCTTCAGCAATGGCTGACTGTTTCTGAACCGGCTGATTACCCATCTCTGTTGATTACAGCTATTGCTGCTGCGTTCACCTTCTTTCTTATTTTCATGAGGACACGTTTCGCCTGGTGGCCTTTCCATGCGGCCGGATATGCTGTTTCAGGTATAGAGGATTGGAGTTTGAATTGGATGTGGGCATCTCTTGCTACTTCGACCTGTATCAAATGGGTGATTCTTAGACATGGCGGAGTTAAGAACTATCGGAAAGCAATCCCATTCTTCATTGGTATGATACTAGGTGAATTTGTTATCGGCAGTATATGGAGCCTATCAGGCCTTGCTCTTGGGATAAAAACATATGCCTTTAAGAACTGGTAAAAGAAAATCTGTTTCCATTTACTTTCTTGCTAATATAATGGAAATGTGTCGTGGCCTAGCTAATTTTTGCTACGAACGAGAGCATTTTACCAGTTCTGGAAACAACAAATAATGCCAAAAATAGTATGGAAGCTAAGTCCAAGATGATACCAAACTATCTTACTCTTATTTTGTATTATTTTAACAGAGTTGTCTCGAAATAGTTGACACTTTCATAGTTTTGGTATAGGCTCCAGCCGGAATTGCAAACGATTTCGGAATGAGTTTTGGATCCACAACACTGAGGGGATAGTCTATGTTGCAGTCTCGTTTCTGCACCAAATTCCTTTGTTTTTAGTTAGCTTGTTTGTTTCACAAATTATTCAGGCTAATCTGAGAGATGATTTAGTAGCACATTGAAAATTTGATGAAGGTAAACGAGGAACAACCAAAGATTCCGCCCATAGAATTGAGGGGGAAATTGAAGGAATAGTCAGCTGAATAGAAGGAAAACATGGAACAGCCTTGAAGTTTGATAATAGTGACAGCGTAAATCTAATGATGTTTTGCAGTATTTACTCGTGCCAAATTGATAGATGTCAAGCATGATATTGATTCAACGTTGGCAAGTCATTTTTAGCTTCTGATCGACTAGATCATATACCACACTGNTAACACTACTAATNGNGTGNTTTTGNATTTAATTTTTAATACGAGCCNTANAACAGGAATTGACTAAATGAGACAAAATCTACCTAACCAAGATCCTAGTAAATACGCAGANGAAGGNTANTGTGTTTTCTANGATTNTTTNTCTATTGATGAAATGAAANCCTANCANCAAACACTAGACGGGATGATAGACCGAATGNGACCGGGTGAAAAACCCCAATTTATGTTTGAACCACACGTTGGTAGTCGCCACTGGCGNACNTGGCTAGGGNTNGCCCGTAATCCGAAAGTTTTNGATGCTGTTGAATCGGTNTTGGGCCCCAATCTTGTATTAATTTTATCTCATTTCATTATTAAAGGTACAGAAGACAATATGTATGTCGGNTGGCATCAAGACCAAAGCTACTGGCTCAGTGGAGTACGAGGTGACCATTTAACAACAGTCTGGATGCCTTTTAATCCAGCTACTCGTAGTAACGGGTGTATGCGAATTCTGCCCAAGACTAATCAACCGTTACTACGTGAGGTGCGAACTAAAGAAGACGACGGGGTAACAATAACTACCAAAGAAGTAGAAGTAACAAATGAAATAGTTGANACAGCNGTCGANATTGAGTTACAGCNNGGNAGTTTTTCGTTACATGATGCCTATGTAGTTCACGGTAGTGATGCTAACCAGAGTGATGATCTGCGCAAAATTTATACTATGCGTTACGCTAATGCGGATACTACTGAGTTTAGGCCGGAAAAATGGAGGATTCCGTTTTTCTTGGTTCGAGGCCAAGCTAAAAAACTATCATCTTATATCGATATTCGTCCTGACCAATCATTACCGGGCCAACAACCCGACTGTCAGCTGGTAAGAAACTTTAAAAATGGTAATGACGGCAAAATACCCCGAAATTACTAAGTCTTTATCAAGTCAAGAGTTCAAAGNANGTAAATTATTTTTATAGCTTTACANAGGAAAATGAGTATCCCAGAATTAGAAATGGATAAGCCTGTTCTAAAACGAATAAATAATCTCAACCAAACTAATTTATAGGTATCTAAATGCGAAAAAACNTACTATTCTTGTTTTCATTGCTCGTAATTATGGTTCTAGATAGTTACGCAGTACTAGACGAAAACCTAGTTTTATATTTACCATTTGACGAGGGGAAAGGTGATATAGCCAAAGATACTACTAAACATAAAAACAACGGNCAACTTCATAGCGTCGAATGGGCTAAAGGCAAATATGGCATGGCCGTTGAGTTTAGTGGAAAAAAAGGAGGATGGGTAGAAGTACCTGATGCTCCTTCATTGGACATCACTGATGAAATTACCTTGATGCTTTGGGTACAACCCACGCAATTCACTGGTGAATGGCTACGGATGCTAGTCAAGACATGGGCTGGTGACGGTGAACCTTGGATGGTATATGGACTCTATCAAGAAGGTGGTACGAATGGGAAAGTTGGTTTTATTTTATCAGTCGATAAGGCACAAGAAAAAAGATCCCCACACGGTCCACCCATCAAGGAGGGGGAATGGACCCATTTAGCGGCCACCTATGATGGGCAAGTCCAAAAGATATATTACAACGGTACACTCAAAGAATCGCAAAAAGTTACAGGAAAAATCGATACCAATGATGTTCCGGTTTCTGTTGGTAGAAATAATGAAGGCGATAGAGAGCACTACGTAGGATTGATAGATGAGGTAGCTATCTGGAATAAGGCCTTAACCAAGGATGAGATCAAAGAAGCAATGGAAAGTGTAGCTTCTGTCGAAGCCAAAAATAAACTGTCTTCCCGTTGGGGAGCCATTAAGGGGCTCTATATAGCTAACACAATGGCAGTATCAGCTGAATAGAAAAAAGAAAACGTTTTTGTTATTCTCTTACTGTTAAGAATTACTATTTCAACATTTGAAAGATGGCCCATATCAGCTATACGGGATAGAAAATTACCTTCTTTGTCGGCTAAATTGGATTTGCTATCTAGACCGGAGGATTTTGAATCAGAGAAATGGACATTACACCAATACCCGATGGTACACCCTTTCAGTTTGGCGATCAAANTTTCAGATTCGGCGATACGATCGTGGAACTGAAAAACTCGTCTCACTTAATCGACCACCCAGATCAACTGAGAAACAGGTTAGACCTAGATGGTTATCTATTCTTGCGCGGGTTTCACCCAATCAACAAAGTAAAAATCGCGCGAAACTTTACTCTAAAAGCAATTGAACAAAAAGGTGGATTAAAAGAAGGCACCCCTATCGAAGATGGTATTGCCTCTAAAGCTAATCAGAGCTTCGCCTTTTTTCGCCAAACTGATATTGCACATGCGTCTGAAGTACTGGCGGTAGTTGACAGTCAATCAACTTTTTCTTTTTATGAAAGATTACTAGGAGGAAAGTCGGTTATTACCTTTGATAAACGATGGTTGCGTTGCATGGCGCGTGGCGGAAACAATCACTTTCACTATGATCAAGTCTATGTTGGTCGTGGTACACCTAACCGATATACTATGTGGTCTGCCTTTACCGCTATTGACCTAACAGGCGGTCCCTTAGTAATCTGCCTAGGGTCCCACCAGCACCAACGATTGAGGGAAACCTATGGTGCCACTGACATGGATCGTGATTTAACCGAAGCTGTCTTCAGTACTGACCCAGCTGAAATGGTTGAGAAATTTGGATTTACGCTAGCGACAGCACGATTCCAACCAGGAGACGTAATTATTTTTGGCATGTACATGATGCACAGTTCGGCACCCAATCTGACAGACTCTTATCGTATTAGCATTGATACCCGGTATCAATTGGCTGCAGAGGAAAAAGATGACCGATTCTTTTTTCAACCAAACGGCAGCTGGCTAGGCAATTTTTACAATCATGGAGCAAAATACACACCAATGGCTGAATTGAGAAAGCAGTGGGGACTAGTATAGTTTAGTCACGCAACATGCATATTAAATTAAAACATCGGATTGGTTATGGAACGACTGTAAGGAGAGGTATCGTTGAATACGGAGCAAGTGTCAACTGATTATATTCTAAACGAGCAGCAACGGACACAGTATGAGGTCGACGGCTATCTTTTGGCTTCAGGTCTAATTTCTGATATAGTTGCGGAAAAAGCAGAAAAATCGATGTGGGAACTGATGGAGATGGACCCAGATAATCCTCAAACATGGAGTAATATTCCCACATCAGCCAACCATGAAAAAAGCCGTAATATTGTTATTTACAATGGCATTCAAATGCCTGAACTTTTGGCTTGCGCGACCTCAGAGTATATTCAAGCAACAGCGGAGTTGATCAACCTCCCGATCAATGACATTCATCCTCCTCAAGCCATACACACGCAAAATCTGTTTCCGGTAAAAAAAACATGGCAATGGCCAACAGCACATGTAGACGGTATCCCCAAAGAACATATGCATTTAACTTTTCCAGGCCCCTATAGAATCGCCAGTTTGGTTTTCTTAAGTGATGTCGAAAAGTTTGGGGGGGGAACTATTGTTTGGCCTGGTTCCCATCATAAGATCCGTCAATTGGCAGAATCCGCTCCTGAAAAGTATGCACATCTATATGATCTGAATAAAGATATTCCAGCACTAGATCTAGGAGATCCGATAGAGCTTTTACCCAAACGTGGCGATATTTTGTTCTTCCAACATCTTTTTGGCCATAATGGATCACTGAATATTAATCAATCACCACGGCTGTTAATGCGCTATTTCTGCGCTTGCAATGAATGCAAGCGATGGAAAAAAACAGATGAATGGAGCCACTGGACACCATAGGAAAATCGGGGAATTCTGGTTTAAATGATAGTGTAAATAGTTAAAATATTAGAGTCAGGTAAGTTATAGCTAAGATGAACCTATCTAACAGTACCAAAGGAAATTTTTGTTGCACTACCGAGAGGTTTTCTTCTCTGATCACGTAAAAAACTCAATGTCGAATCGAACAGTGGCAGAATAATCGTTGTTTACTTAATTCATTTTTTTAATTTGGCCCAGGTCGTTGCTAGTTTATCTATCTGATCTACGGACAAAAGAAGCTGGAGTCCGGAGTTCATAACTGAGATAATTTCTTTCTCGTCCAATGCTCGATTCCACATCGCAACATCATCCATTATTCCATTCCATGCGAAATTACGACCGTCATTAAGTTCCCCAACCCAAACGGGAGATTTATCGTCTTTTAAGACCTCTTTTGCTGGGTGATTGGTTTCGGCTTCCATTTTTCCGTTTATAAAAAGTTTAGCTTTTCCGCCACCCTCAAAAGTATAAACTACGTGGTACCATTTTCCATTTTCTAGGACCGTCGAAGAGCTTATTTCACCTTCGCTATTCACTCGAGCATATACCTTCTGTCCTGTCCAGGTAAACAAGTTGTAGCAATCACCATCCTGATGAGCGAATCTTTTAGAGACAATTGACATACCGTCTGCACCTTTGATTCCATTAGGCTTAACCCAAGCAGCGATTGTTAATTCTTTCATCCCAGAAAGTTTATCCACAGATGGAACTTCTACTACATTGTTTCCTTTTCCGTTGAATCGAAGAGCCTTGCCAAATTTTCCGTTTACATGTTCTAATTTTCCATTTTTCCTTGGCTTAGCAGGTGATTCGGAATGATCTACTAGGTTACCAGCCTCCTCAAAAGGAAGATATAGAATTAAACCGCGATTAATCCCCGCTTCCGAAGTCGTCAAGACCAAAAAACCAAGTATAAAAAATGAAATTATAAATAGTTTACCGACGCGTATCTTCATGCTTATCTCCTTCTAAGTGCAGAAATAAATTGATAGAGAGTTGGTATATCATTGCGAAACCTGATTGGGTAATTTCATTGCATCTAATACCACTTGTTAAATTTTCCTATTGTAAGCAGATAAATTGTCATTCTAAATCAGATTTAATCAAGGGTTTTGGCTGATTGGTCCAGTGACCTGACACATCAGTTCCTCTTGCAATGATAGAGTTTTTGTTCCAACCTGTTAAGGCCTTCACTTCCGGTGGGACAAACCGCATGGTTAGTCCACACCTACGTCGGTCAGATTGGTTAGGGGCCGAACCATGAAGTAGGAGGTCAGAGTGAAGTGAGATCTGTCCAGCTTTAATCTCGAAGTCTACCGGAGCCAAACCATAGTCTTCCGCGTCTTTCACAGTCTGACCCAATACATTCTGCTCTTCTTTACGACTATGTTCGAAAATAATCTGTCCGTGTAAATGAGATTTGGGAATGACCTTCATTGCTCCATTTTCAGTGTCTGCATCGTCAATTGCTAACCAGACAGTCACTGTTTTGCTGGGTGTAATTGGCCAGTAGGAAGCATCTTGATGCCAGCTAACCTGTTTAGTGTCTCCCGGTAATTTACAAAAGTAGTGAGTGCCCCAACAGATTAGGTCAGGACCAAGTAAATCTTCCAAATAATCTAAAATGCGACTATCTGTCACTAAGTCGTAAATTTCTGGTTGTTTACTGTGCCATCCATTAATTGAATATGCGTCTTTCCCTTCATTTATTTGTTGTTCTATTAACTGATCGAAATATGCCCGGTGTGCAGCAATCTCAGTCTCACTAAATACATCCAGCGGGAATATATAGCCTTTTTGGTTGAATTGCTGAATTTGTTGGGGCGTCAAGCTTTTTGGTTGATCATTTTCAACAGCAAAAAATTGGATGTTTCTTTTCAATTCAGGCATAGCATCGGCTATAGGCATATCAATTTTCTCCCTCAGCAGGTTGTCATTTTTTGTTCTCTAATATGTACGGACAATAATTTGAAAAAGTAATGCTGAACCTAACGTTCTTTGAGACAGGTAGATTTTTTACGACGTTCTCTTTCCGCTCGTCGCCTTATTATGTATTTCTTTCTCGTAATATTTGAATCTTTGATACCAACCTGACTTCTAATTTTCCAGAACAGAATTTATGACTGATTTCAGTAAACCATCTATGGTTGTGTAATAAATCGAAATCACTATTTCTTACGCTAAAATTTTTATACCTTTTAGCCGTTTCGGAAATAAATCCACGATTGGTATTTTGCTGACCATCATACTGTTATGATCAATTGTAAATCTATAACACCCTGAATTTCTATCTTCACAGACTTCGGAAGTCCTATTTATTTTCTTTTTTAGAAGACTTGAACTCTACGTCTGCTTTTTTGAAAGTCTTTTCGAATTTCTGAGATCGTTCCTGATAGTTCGAAGAACATCTCATACTCAATAGTTACACGAACAATGATCTAATCTACTAGAATGAATTCTAACAAAATTTTTCTTTTTGTTACAGGAAGCATTCAGATTTTTTCAATATAAACCCAATCTGGAAAATTAGATATGTCAATTGTTAGAAACTATGTTTGAGCAAACAACGATAGACTTAAAAATGTGATACCAACCCACCCCCAGCGAAACATTACGATAACTGTCCTTTTCATATCACTCATTGACATTATGCTAGCGAATACGCGAGGAAAAGGCTATCGCCATTTTCCCAACTGATAAAATGTAGCAAGTTGCTCTGTATATTCACTAATATCACCAACGTGTTGCACTAACCATTGGGAGTTGTGATAGGTGTCTTGATAGCGTTCGCCACTGTCGCAAATCATGGAAACCACGCTGCCACTTTCACCTTTTGCAGCCATCTCCGCCATCAACATACATGCACAATAGAAATTGGTACCAGTAGAGCCACCCACTTTGCGTTGCAATATATTGGAGAGCTGTTGCATCGCAGCGAAGGAGGCCTTGTCTGGGACCCGCTCCATTCTGTCAACCACCTGACTTACAAACGAGGGCTCTACCCTCGGACGACCAATACCCTCAATGCGAGAGCCATGAGATGACGTAATTGTAGCATCATGCTGTTGGTAATAATCATAAAAAACAGAATGTTCAGGATCGGGTACACAGAGTCGTGACGCTTGCTGTGTATAACGGATATAGCGTCCAATGGTGGCTGATGTGCCGCCAGTTCCCGCACTCACAATCACCCATTTTGGAACAGGATGAGGCTCTTTACTCATTTGTTGAAATATTGACTCGGCAATATTGTTATTACCGCGCCAGTCGGTTACTCGCTCAGCGTAAGTAAATTGGTCCATGTAATAGCCGTTCAGTTCGGTGGCGATTGAAGAGGCTTGCTGATAGATATCGTGGGCATCCACAAAGTGACATTCACCGCCATAAAATTCAATTTTATCAATTTTTTCTTGGCTGGTTGCTTTGGGAACAACAGCAATGAACCGCAGTCCTAACAGACGCGCAAAATACGCTTCTGACACTGCCGTGCTGCCCGACGACGCCTCAACTATGGTTGTGACTTGTTTGATATTGCCGTTACACAAGCCGTACAAAAATAGAGAACGCGCAAGTCTGTGTTTTAGACTGCCCGTTGGGTGAGTGGACTCATCCTTCATATATAAGTGAATATTGGGCGTAGCTGGCATATCTACTTTAATCATATGGGTGTCTGCCGAACGCTGAAAATTCGCTTCAATTTTTTCAATGGCTTGATAAGTCCAAGACATACTGCATCCTCTAATTGGTAATTTGGGAATATAACATATGGTTAGTGAATGAAAACATAGAGGCTGTTGAAATATCTGGGATGTTTTTTAACAGATATTCAGTGACTTTTACTAATTAGTGGAGACAACTACTAATGGTATTGGTTTTTATCGAGTCGAAGCTAACAATATTAAAAAAATTGATCCCAACGATCATGGTGTGGGGAAATGAGCATCCGCAATATTAGACGATCAATCTCCCTTTTATAACTGTGCTAACTCTTTATTCTTTTGGACAAAAGATATCTTCAATCCTCAGCTCAAGCTGTCTGAAAAAAGATAATTTTTGCTATTCTTTGTCCGTTTCAAGATAGCCAGAATGACACATTTGTGCTGAAAATTGATGAAATTTGGCACATTTGTGCCGCCTAGAATGTCCCAAACCAGGACACTTAGAATGCGCATTTGAGCCAAAAAACTGACAGGACCTGATACAGCCTCAGATTATTAAAAACTGGACTTTCTACGCTAGTCGGAATAAGAAGGATGATAAAAAACTACTTCTTTACGGGTTGGGGTCTTGATAACTTCACTATGGGTTCCATCCTGCCACTGGACCCAAACACGGACAACGCCGGCAGTTTCTAAACCGAAAAGCAGCCTCGTGTCATTGTGTGAGACATAACTTCCACCACTCTGCCCCTCATCAATTTGACTTAATCCGTCGTCCGTTTCTACAAAAACACGTGCCATTAACGATTGTGCGGGAGGACGAATAGAGACTCTAATCCAGCTACGATCGTTTCCTCCATCATTTCGAAGAAGAGTAGCCAATCCCTCTAGGTTATTTATCAGAATGTCTATATCTCCATCATTATCATAGTCTCCAAATGCTGCACCACGGCTTACCTGTGGCTCGATTAATGCTTTGCCACTTTTGGATGACATATCTAAGAATGCACCCGTTCTCAAGTTTCGAAATAGCTGTTTAGGTTGCGCGTAATCACCAATATCATCGAATTGGTCAATATTGTCGTGTATGTGCCCATTTACCACAAATAGATCACGCCAACCATCGTTATCCACATCAACAAAACCGCATCCCCAGCTGAGTAAAGGAAAACTCGGTAACCCCGTACCTGATACGAATGAAACATCAGTAAAAAAACCATCTAGATCATTACGGTAAACTGTATTGACCTGACTTTGATAGTTGGTAACGACCAAATCCAAACCACCATCGTTGTTGTAATCTGACAGGTCAATACCCATCCCATTCCCAACAGTTCCGTCCTCGCTCAAGGCCACTCCAGCCAAAAAACCAATTTCTTCGAATTGACCATCTCCATTATTTCTATAAAGAAAATTTGGACTTAAATCGTTAGCAACAAAAATGTCCCGATCCCCATCATTATCATAGTCTCCTGTAATAACCCCAAAACCACGGCCAGAATGAACCAAACCGGCTGATATTGAGTCGTTTTGGAAGGTTCCGTCACCATTATTTCGGTAGAAACTATCATTTGCTGGTGGGTAATTATCAGGTCCGCAATAGACTCTTAAGCTTTCCAATTGGCAACCATCAGTCTCAACTGAATATATCAGATAGTTAGCAACATATAGATCTAAATCTCCGTCACTATCAGCATCGAAGAATGTCGCTGATGTACTCCAACTGTGTTCTTCAACGCCTGATTTTTCTGTCACATCAGAAAAAGTTCCGTCCCCGAGATTTCTATAGAGAACATTTCTTCCAAAATTACATATGTAGATATCTTCCCAACCATCGTTATCATAATCACCTACACATATACCCGAACCGAAGCCGGTATTACCAACTCCTGCTTCTTGAGTAAGATCCGTGAATGTATCATTACCATTATTTCGGTACAAGGCATTTGGTGCATTCGGATTCTGAAAATTTCCACTATTCACTAGATAAATATCCATCCATCCGTCTGCATTATAATCCAAGAAAGCACAACCGGCACCGTTAGGTTCAGGAAACAGACGTTTTCCTGTAGCACCATTACGGTGAAGGAAATCTATACCAGCAGTTTTACTATTATCAGTAAATTCCACCCAGGACCATAAAGGGCTGGTGATAAGAAAGGGACAAGTCATAATTAAGATGCATAGACTATGAAAAAAGCGATTAGATGACAGAATCAAAACTTGATCATTTATTTTTATTTAGTTGTTGGTAGATACGATTTCGCCATGCCACGATATCAGGATTTTCTGGCTCTTGCTGGTACGCATGCTCAATTTTGGCCGCGGCTAGCTGAAACTTACCCTGACGAAAATAGATGGAAGCCAATAAAGATTGATATTCCGGCGCAGATTCAAGATTAACAGCAGATTTAGACCATTTCAGCGCTTGGTTGAGATCTTCTCCTTTTCGTACTAATAGGCAAGCCAGAGAATATTGGGGTGCGGCAATAGTTGGTGCAAGTCTTATAGAGGCACGAAAATCTTCTTCCGCTCCCTCCAAATCGTCGTTCTCGTATCTAAGTCGACCTCGCCACAGATAACCAGGTGCCCAAGATTCATTTTGAGAAATTCCCATGGTGTAGGCCGATTCTGCTCCGGTCAGATCACCAGTTTTTCTGCGCAAACCACCCAATTCTAGGTAGCAATCTTGGTATTCAGGAACCAGTTTTATAACTCTAAGAAAAGATTGCTCCGCTGACTTTAATTGGCCTAAAGCGATTTCTGTCATTCCAAGATAATACAGAGATAAATAGTCCCCCGGATCGATTCCAAGGACATACTCATATCCTTTTTTGGCTGATCCATAATCTCCAAGATTCATTTTTACATAGGCAAGGTATCGTTTAGTATCAGTATAGGTAGGATCAGTTTCTTCTGCCTTTTGCAAACGCACTAAAGCCCCATTCCAATCCGATTTCATTATCATCTGACGACCTTCGTTAAAATGTAACTTAGCTTTATTACGTTTATAAGCAGCCAAATGTTTTTGTCCTTCTTCGTGGTTATTGAGTCGAAAAAAAACTTGAGCCAGTGAATGATGAAAGTTTGGAATTTCCGGTGATAACTCAATCGCTCGAAGATAGTAATCCCTTGCTGCAACAAAGTTTCGTCTTTTGGAACAAACTTTTCCTTTTCCAAAAAGTGCAGATGCTATATTAGAATCAAGTTCCAAAGCAGCGTCAAAATAATCATCTGCTTCATCAAATCGATTTAACTTTATCAGAATCGTACCAAGATTGTGATAAGCCACCGTGGAAGTTGGGTGTAAATTTATAGCCATCATGTAGTGTTGTACTGCTTTGTCATGATTCCCTCGTTCAGTTTCTAATAAACCAAGTCCAATATACCATGCTACAGGAGCCTTCGACTTGGTACCCTTAATTGCTTTCAGGTACCATTTTTCTGCTTGGTCAAATCTTTGTATTTTTCGATAAACATCAGCAAGCTCTCCTTGCACACCAGTAGCATTGGGCATCAATTCCACAACCTGATGAAATGCTTCTAACGCTAATGGGAAATTTTCTAATTTGGCAGCAGACAATCCAATTCCGACTTGGGCTGAAGTAATTGCGGGGAACTCTTCTGCTAATTGCTCGTACATATATAAACTCTGATCCCATTCCTTACTTTTAAAGGCTTGGTTTGCTCGCAGAAAGCGAGATTCAGCCTCTTTGGGGTATGGTCGAACTGACTCGTCTTTAACTGACTGAGATTGAGCGTTAAAAGCCAAAATTAGGAAAAAGAAAGTTAGAAATAAAAAAAATAATCGATACCGTTTAGATGTTTTCATCAATTTTATTTTCATCTAGATTGATCAATTTGCTAACAATCTTTATTATTCTGATACAAGTGAAATTTGGTTTTTATTCTATAATAGATAGCTAGTATTGAGTAATGATGGCTGATTCTAACATTTTTCTTTACTTTTGCAATAGGATAGAGAAAATATCTATAAATATCCTAATTTCAATTAGGAATATTGAATGAACAACTGGTTGAACATAATCTCGATTTAGCTCATTATTCGTTCGTTTATACTAAACACATAATGTCAGAATCTTTTGTAAACGTATATTTGAGGAAAATTTAGCCAATAAATTCCCACTATTATGCACTTAAGGCTATACTGGAAATTACCCTTTTTCTATATCTTTGTCATCCTCTTTTTCTTCGGATCTTTTTACTCTTTTGCTCAGGAGAAAAAAAATAACCCCCAATTACTTCGGGCTGAATCCGAATTCCAACGAGGTAATTGGGATTCGGCTTTCTCGATTTACAAAAAATTGGCTACAGTCGATCCAAATTATCTGGCCGCGCAACTTGGGATGGCTAGTTGTCTCGTTGAGAAAAGGAGATATCCATCAGCCATTTCGACATTTTTACGGGCTATCGAAATTAGTCCAGATCACCCTCAAATACAAGCAGCCTTAGCCAGTACATATTTCAAAAACAAACAATCCAAGGAAGCAGTTAAGTGGTATCAAAACGCTATCGATTCATCTACCTCCAGAGCACAGCTATCTTGGTACCTAAACCTAGGTACGATAGAAGCAGATCTAGGTAATACCGAACGAGCCAGGCAAATTTACAATCTTACGGTACAGCTATATCCTCAGTCAGTTCCATCTTACTATAATCTGGGTATTATTTTACTAAGACAGAATCGTCTTGATGAAGCGGACGCGTGTTTCTACGCAGCCGTAGAATTAAATCCGGATTTTGATCCGGCGTTATTTGGCCGAGGTGAAGTAGCAACAAAAAAACATGATTTTATGTTGGCTGAAGAATTTTACCGTGCGTCTATCCAACTTAATCCAAGAAAATCATCGTATACCTATGCCTATGCCCAGAACCTACTGCGTCAAGGGAAATCAGAGGAAGGGAAACGACAGTTAAAACAGGCAAGGCGCCTAAAAGCTGAAAAACATTCGCGTCAGGCTCATGAGTGGGCTGAAAGAAAAAATTGGCAGGAAGTCTGTCGCAATCTTCAACTTGCCGTCGAAGTAGATCCGACGTTTTTGAATGCAATTGAGGAATTAGCATACGTGCATGCTGAACTTGGCAATCTAAATCAAGCTAAATCTACACTCAGTATTGGCTTGTTAAATGTACCAAACTGGGCGCCCGGTTACTGGGAAAGAGGGAAAGTCAAACAACGCACCCAAGAAATTGAAGGTGCAAAATTAGACTTTCAAAAAGCAATAATTTTGTCTCCAGAAGCTATACCACCCAAGATTTCTATGGCTAAACTATTATTGAAAACAGAAACTGATTTGCCAACTGCGTTACAATTAGTTCAGGCGGCTATAGAATTGGATCCACTACCGGAATATCAGCAGATATTGAAATTGATAGAAGAGAAATTAGATTCTCCCAAATAGATTCTTAGATGATAAACCTTGATTCTCAAATTGATAAATCTTCGTACATAACTATGGTTTTAGCCAACAAGCCTAACATTTCTATCAGTCTGGGTTTGAGATTCAAAAAAATCGTATTTCTTTCGTTGCTCATCATACTCAGGGAAACATTTCTCACTACTGGTTCGACAACGGAACTTGCCAAATTTACAGATGTGACATTGGAAGTCGGAATTAATTTTCAACATGAAAATGGTCGAGGACAAGAAAGATACTTTATTGAGACGATTGGATCTGGATGTGCTTGGGTAGATTATAATAACGACGGCAATCTCGATATTTATTTAGTAAACGCCACATCAATGGAAGGTTCCTCGTCAGATTCTACAGGTCAAAAACAGTCTACTAATGCGCTTTATCAAAACAATGGTGATGGAAAATTTCTTGACGTGAGTAATATTGCTGGGGTTGATCATGCTGGCTATGGTACAGGAATTTCCGCTGGCGATTATAACAACGATGGATTCATTGACTTATACTTAACCAATTTCGGCCCTAACGTTCTCTATCGAAATAATGGTGATGGAACTTTCTCTGATGTCACTACATCAGCTATGGTTGATCGGACAGACTGGAGTTCAGGTTCTTCATTCGGGGATTACGACAATGATGGAGATCTAGATTTATATGTATCCAGTTACTGTAATTTTAAAATCAATCAGCATCAAAAATGTTACGTCACTGATATTTTGGGCCAAAAGAAACATGTTTACTGTCCGGGAGAACAGTTTTCTGGGACAGCAGACACCCTTTATCGGAATAATGGCGACGGTACATTTTCAGATGTCACTGAAGAAAGTGGAGTTTACAACCCAATTGGTAGAGGTATGAGCCCGTTGTGGTCTGATTATGACGACGATGGAGATATTGATCTGTTCGTTGCAAATGATGCAACTGAAAATTTTCTATACCAAAATAATGGTAATGGAACTTTTCAAAATATAGCTTGGGAGACGGGAATTGCTGGGGACAGCAGTGGAGAACTACAGGGTTGTATGGGATTGGATTTGGCAGACTATGATAATGATGGTGACTTTGACTTGATTATGACTAACTTTCAAAATCAGCCAAACGTTCTTTATCGAAACGAAGGAAACGGTTTTTTTGAAGATATTTCATTTGCTGTCGGTTTTGGATATTCACTTCCTTATGTAGGCTGGGGAGTCGGTTTTTTTGATTTGGATAATGACGGACTAAAGGACCTATTTATAGCAAATGGGCATCTGGAAGATTTGATCAGCGATTTAGAAACTGGAACAACTTATGCACAAACTAACGATTTACTAATCAATAATGGTAATAGTGGCTTTACTAGAATTATTGATGATGACACCATCAAAGATTTACAAGCCAGTCGGGGGGCAGCATTTGGTGATTATGACAATGATGGGGATATAGACATACTGGTATCTAATGAGCATGCTGCACCATACCTACTGAGGAATAATAGTCAGACGGAGAACCAATGGTTGGTGGTGAAAGTTATTGGTACGTGTCCTCCACTTGGTAGTAATCGAGACGGAATTGGCGCCAAAGTAAAACTTACTGTTACTTCAGTTGATACCGTTAAGACCTACGTTTCAGAGGTTCGCTCCAGTTCTAGTTATATGTCCCAAAACGATCTACGTATTCATTTCGGTTTAGGATCCGATGTAAAGCATATACATCTACTGGAGGTTTTCTGGCCAAGTGGAATCATCGATACTATCCGAGATGTAATTCCAAACTCACTCATACAAATAAGAGAAGGCGAGACAGAAAGTAAGCTTTAATAATTAACAGTGTTGTCAAATTGTCGGAAGTAGAACTTATATGTAAAAATATGACTTTTATCACCGTTATAAAAGAATAGTTGATGTTTCGTGATCTAGAAAATTGATCATATATCTTTATGCAATAATTTGTTGCTCTTTGCTTAACTGATCTGATTTTTAAAATATGTTGTGATTTTTGAAGACATATTACTTTTTCTAACAGTTAGGATCGTTGCGGAATCAACGTATTTATGTTGACACGAAAAATTTGCTTCTTTTTTTTCTTTCTTATTTTTATTTGTCCTGTTTCTTCAGCAGAGAACTATGCATTGTTAGTTGGTATCAACAATTACCCTGACGATATCAGTCCACTACGCTATTGTGTCGCCGATGTCTTATCTTTTCGTGATGAGTTAATTAATTTGGCTGGGTTCAAAAGGGATAAAATACTCCTAATGACTGATGATACCAAAGGAAATATGGAGCCAACTCACATTAATATCATCATGCAATTAGGCCTTTTAGCCAAACAAATTCAGCCTCCAGACACCTTTATTTTTTACTTTTCAGGGCATGGTATTGCCAATGAAGTTGGCTCTTTTCTTTTGTCCTCTAATAGTAATATTGTGACTCAAGATACGTTAGAGATGAGCGCAGTTCCCTTAGATCGTGTCAATAAAATTCTATCTTCTCTTAAAGCACAACAATTATTGGTAGTTATTGATGCCTGTCGTAACAATCCGGAAGCGAACCGCGGCATTGAAGATAACTTTTTGACTGATAACTTTTCTAAAGGGTTTCAAATTCATCGTCGCAATCTTGATAATCATCAGCCTCGAGTCAGTGCTATCTTTTATGCTTGTAATGTTGGTGAGAGGGCTTACGAATGGCCAGATAAAGGTCATGGCGTTTTCAGTTATTATCTGCTACAGGGGTTGAAAGGTGAAGCCGCTAACGAGAAAGGTGAAGTTACCATTACCGATTTGGCAGACTACACGCAAAACAAGGTACTGAATTGGGCTAAAACTTACCGGGGAAAAAAGCAAACGCCATGGTTGAACCTAACAGGTGAAACTAGATTAGTTTTGGTCGATAAGATAAAGCCAAGATTACTATCAAATGATGGTTCCAGCGTAACTGATCCGGAACTTGAAGCCTGGAAAA
>PAYP01000054.1 GCA_002714785.1 Candidatus Poribacteria bacterium
TGTCTTATGTTCCATCTGTTGAATTGGGGGGATTGGTATACCAATTTGGGTTTAATGTGGTACGGCTGATTGTTGTAATCACAATATTAATCATTAAGACTTATTTGTTGTCGGCCAGAGAAAATAGTGCTAGAATGTCGAAATTTCACCCAATGGCGAAGAAGTTAAGACTACCAAGATGGCTTTCCAATTCTGAAGCTATTAGAAACAAATTGTACTTAAGAGCTGGACAAAATTATGATTTTATCAGCGCTAGGGTATTGAAAAAACTACACCAGATAAATTTACCATGACAACACAAACAAGTTTCTATAAACATCCTGACCTCCCTTACTCTATTAGTACTGGTATCCCTGAACATGGCCATGCTGAAATCGAAGGCTACTTAAAATCACTACGTGTTCAAGGTTTCTGCGTCATCGATCGTGTGATCCCTGAAAACGAAGTTGCCATGGCTCGTGAAAATGTCCTCAGCGGGCGTCAATTGTTGCAGAAAGATCGTGAGCTTGAAAGGCGAAAACGCATTGATTTGGAACACCAAGCCAATTCTAGTGATGATAAAAACGATAATCCCAACAGGTTGGACAACTGGCATTCAAACCCAGCTCGTCCACCATTGCCACCACATGCTGAAATTTGTGATATTGCTCGGTGTGAGATATTTGCCGAGTATCTAGCTGCACCACGTATGCTTGAATTGGCTAGAGCTATGCTCGGGCCACACATTCGTATTATGCAGACTGAAGTCAACAAGTCTTCCCGGCCAGCCAGAAAACCAATCTCTGAGGACCAATTGAAGCGCCGCGGCTGGCACTCGGACTGGCCACATGACTTGACTGCCTACGGCCCTAATACAGAGCAGCCTTGGAAGCACTGCGGTGCAGTTGCACAACCTTTCCCTGATGTTTGTATGGCCTTGTCAACAGTATGGTACNTAGGCCCNGAGGATGTAACCCCNTTTAACGGTGGAACGTGGGTNGTACCTGGATCCCACAAGGATCCACGTAACCCACGTGGNCCCGANGATGGTATCGACCAATGGTCNCCTATCCCNGGNGAATTTCAAATTTCTGCACCNGCTGGNTCAGTTTACATACANGACTCCCGNGTCTGGCATTCAACCACACTCAACCAAAGTGATTACGAACGCACAGGCGTAGTCTGCCGTTATGCTCCCTGGTGGTTGTCAGGTAATGAATTTGCTAATCTACACTCAGGTGGGCATACATTGCGTACCTACGTACCACAAGACGTTTACCAGAAATTCTCTCCAGAATTACAATTGCTTTATCGTCATTTGGCCGAAGGTGAGATGGATACCCTACAGCAAGGTAGNCAAAGTGATGCTGTTCGGGCTCAATCGCTACGGCACTCGGAGGAAACTGCTGGTAACAGCCATCTGGTTGTTGGTGGTATGAGCATAGAGGAGTGGGAAAGCCACAGGAGTCAGCGTAAAATCTGAGACAGTCTAATGAAATACCGATACCAAACTAATTAATGAACCGTGGCAACTCAGGTTAGTTTCTACTTCTTTGCGTAGGTATATTGGAAACACTAGTCTTTGACTGTGTGTTTTCCAAATGACAACGTTCAAAATATTTCCATTGAGATCTTCGTAACCGTTAAACTAGAGAGCGCCTTATGTTTGATCTTGTTTCTTNGAACTGGGCCATTTGACCTTCTCTATGAGTCGAAAGAATAATCTTCATTCACTCCATTAAATATAGTGATACCATCAAAAAGCTAAATATATCTTTGTGGGAGATGCATCCATATGGATCGAGAATCGTTTCGCCACTTACTACTTGAAGGCCTTGGTGGAGAGTGGCCAACAGGCACAGATCTAGAAATACAAGTCTCAAAAGTTATTGATGCAGATGGTTATAGTATCGAGTGTCTCAGTTACCAGTCGGAGCCTGACGATTGGGTACCCGCATACCTGTTGATTCCAAGTGGAGTATCAGNTCAACGGCCAGCTCCAGGTATTGCTGTCTGNCATCAACATGCTGGTCAGTATCACTTAGGCAAAAGTGAACCAGCTGGGTTAGCCGGTAACCCTATGCACCATACTGGTGTTGCTCTCGCTCGCGCCGGCTATGTGGTCATTTGTCCTGATGCGCTTTGTTTTGAAGAACGAAGAGATCAAAAATTGAAGGATGGGGACTATGAACGATTTGAATTTCTGAAGTACGTGGTCAATGGTCAGTCATTGGCTTGGAAAAATATCCTAGACATGAAACGAGCCATCGACCTACTCAGCCAACGNCCAGAAGTTCTGTCCGATAGATTGGGCTGCTATGGCCATTCGATGGGAGCTACTCATACATGGTTAGTTGGCCCTTGGGATGAGCGATTGAAATGTTTGGTTGGAAACTGCTGTTTGCCAACCTATGAGGCTNTTCATCGTCATCGTTTACTTCACTGTTTCCCTAACTTTATACCTAGACTGGGAACTTANGGGGATACGCCGGATATTGCAGGTTTAATTGCTCCTCGTCCGCTTCATCTCAATTTTGGTGAATTAGACGGTGGTAGTCCAATTGAAGAAGTGAAGCAGGCCGTGGGTGTGATTTCCGAAGCTTATACTCAACAGAATGCGTCTGATAAATTTTCNTACTATATTGAAGCAGAAGTTGGGCACATTCTGTCAAGTGAGATGTGGAAACGAACCAAAGAGTGGTTTGATCGACATCTATTACCTAATTAATAAATTAGGGTTAAGTATCAATGAATATTGAATAATTTATCATTCTACCCTAGAATGANNNNTTAACTGATGATCGGATTATTGNAGTGGAGTCTAGAAGGGAAACAATCAAATGGGTTTCCAATCGTCTGATCTGTTTTGTTGTTTCTCTTAGNAGGAAGTGAGATCGCAGACTGAGTAGTTTTTTATGAATATTGTTGATACTCATGCTCATATATATTCTGAGGATGTTGACCGATATCCCCAAATTTCCGAACCTTATCTACCGCCTACTGGTCATGGTACGATAGAACACCTGAAAGAAGAGACCAAAAGAAATAGTATTAATAAAGTAGTAGTAGTTCAAACCTTCACTGCTTATCAGCACGATAATCGATTGCTGATTGATACAGTGGAAAGAAATAGGCATTGGTTGACGGGTGTACTTAACCTGGACCCTTTTGATATTGAGTCAGTCGAAATAATGAAATCAGCTAGACAGGTTGGTGTGGTTGGCAATCGAGTCTCGGAAGGTTGGACTACAGATGGTACAATTCGGCCAGAACATGACCGCTTATGGTCTACAGCCCACGAACTAGGAATGGTGATTTGTGCTTTACTAAATCCGCCCAACTGTCAATCCTTAGCCAATTTATTGGAGGCTTACCCTGAAGTACCAGTGGTTTTAGATCACTGTGCTAACCTCAAGTCATCTGACTCATACCAATCTAACAATTTACAAACCGTCTTGGATTTGGCTCAGTTTAGCAACCTATACGCCAAACTTTCTTTTTTGGTTACGGGTTCAATCGAAGACTTTCCTTGCTCGGACATGTTTTCCATAACTCGACAGATTGTAGAAGCTTATACGCCCGATCGCTGTATCTGGGGCAGCGACTTTCCAACGACTCTATGGATTCCGAAAGTCACTTACCAACAACATCTTCAAATCTTTGATCAACATCTGAACCTCTCGAGATCTGAGAAAACAGCGATCTTGGGAGACACTGCTATGCAACTGTGGTTTTCATTAGAAAAGTAATTTAGAATCCATAATCTTTCAGCTAATTTATCAGGATCAGGGAGAACCTCGGTGATTATTAAACAAATTAAACCATTTTTGGTTGATCGCTTTTTATTGGTTCGTGTCTATACCGATCAAGGTATTGTCGGCAATGGAGAGGCTGGACTTTGGGCGCACCAACAAACGGTTTACCACGCCATCCAAGAACTAAGTGCCTATTATATTGGCCAAGATCCAACCCGAATTGAGCATCATTACCAGGCTGTTTCTAGAAATACACACTTTATGGGATCCGTTTTAAGTGCGGCTATGAGTGCCATCGATGTAGCTCTATGGGACATCCTGGGTAAGTCAGTAGGTCTACCCGTTTATCAACTACTGGGTGGTAAGTGCCGGGACAAGATCAAAGTCTTCAATAATGTCTCTGGTAATACTTTGGCCGACCGTGCTGAAAGTGCGGTACAAAACGTCGCCGCTGGATTCTCCTCTTTGCGTACAACTCCCTTTTTCCCAAATTGGCAACATCAGAATTCCACACAGGTCATTACGTCGGCTATCGAAATTGTTGATACCATTCGCCAAGCTATCGGTTACGATGTTGACTTAGGGCTAGAGATTCACCGTAACCTCTCTCCCAACGATGCGGTTATTTTGGCTAACGAATTAGCACCTTTCCGGATTCTTTATTACGAAGACCCGCTAGCTCCACAGAGTATTGACGCGTTGGATTACGTTGCCCAGCACTGTAATATTCCAATTGCCACTGGAGAGCGATTTTATAGTCTGCAACAATTTAAAGAATTGATTGATCGGAAAACTGTTAGCTTGATTCGGCCCGACGTGTCTCTAGCTGGTGGTTTTACCCAGAACAAGAAAATTTCTGCTTTGGCCGAAGCTAACTTTATCGGTGTTTTTCCTCATCTGATGGGCAGTCCCGTCAACACTGCAGCTTTCGCTCAACTAGTGACGTCTATTCCTAATTATGTGTTAATGGAAAGTAATCTTGGGTCAGAGGTTGTTAACCAAATTGTCGATCTGCCAATCAAACGTGAGGGTGGCTATTTGCAGGTGTCCGACCGACCCGGAATTGGTCTTGAAATTGACGAATCACAACTCGATAAATTCCCCTTCCAACCTAGACAGATTACTGAAAACGTGAGCTCTGACGGTAGCATAGCTCACTAACGCCTTGAAATCTTAGTTTTTGTATTGTGTCAGCCACACCTAATATAGGACTTCTATCTATCGTCTTCAGTCAAGCTAACGCTACCAGTAATCGTATCAATGCAGAATTGATTTCATGTTGACCAACGACCGGAACATTGATCTAGCTCAGAAAAATGAAATGTCAATTGTAGTAATAAATGAGATATATACAGATTAAAATTCAGATACGGTCAAGTCTACTGTTTCAACCTTAGAAACCTGAGCGGTTGCTTTCAGGTGATTTATTTCGACGTATACCCGAATTCCAGTTGTGCCTTGTATGACTGATTCCTTGAATGTTTTTGCTNGATCTAGAGGAATTGCGAGTTGCCAGCGATAAGGGGGCACAACATNGGATTCNTTAACCTTCACAACTGCATTAGGAAAAATNTCTTTNTCCGCATCGTATTTGCCAAAATCAAATTCGAATTGGGTCTTATCCAAAATAAGTTCTGTTCTTAGAGAGGCTANTTGANTCTGGTATTTTTTAGACTGANCATNTATTCGNTCAGCCGCAGAATTTTGAATAGTCTTTTTGTCCATCTCATATTTTTGTTTGTTTTCTANATCTTTCTGTTGGATCTCCTTGACCCGTTTCTCATACATAGCCCGATTCTCGAATTCCCCCTTAGGCATTATCTTTGTTGGCAAAGGTTTAACCAAACTCGCAATCTCTTTTTCTATCTCTGTGTTNACTTCTGTATCTAACATTTCGATCTTTTTTCTTATGTTTTTAACTCTATTTAGTAGTGAGNTAATAACCCCAGCCCTATATTGGTNCAATGCTTCAGAGGNCTNGGGTGTANNAATTCTCCCTAAAGCACTNATGGCATTTTCTCTAATTACTTCATTGGAGTCATACAAAGTATCTATCAAAACGGTAGTAGCTTCTGTTGCCCCTGACCCAATTCGAGACAATGCTTCAGTAATAATCAACCGGGTTTTGAGATCATTGTTAGAAGATAATAGAGGTATTAATTCTGGGACAGCGAGTTCTCTCAGTGAAACTAAGGCATCCAAACTACTTCGCTGAGTGAATTCAATCCTATCTCCCAAAGACAGCTCTATCAATTCAGGGATTGCATTTGCGACGTTAGGATCTTCGATCTTAGATAGCGCAAAGGCTGCACTTCCGCAAACTATATCTTCTTCATCTTTTAGGAGGTCAATCAAAGAAGGAACAGCTGATGATGCGGGTTTCCCTATTTCAGCCAAAGATAGGGCCGCTTTGCGCCTAACTTCGGGTTGTGGACTTTTAAGTTTGGATTCGAGCCGCTTAACTTTTTGTTCTGTTCCACAACCTAGTAATACGAAACTGACGACGAAAAACAGTGAGAAAAGAAATCTAATAGTCTTTACAAAAGAACATTTTGAATCTTTTAACTTCATACATTGATCCATGTCAATTAACTCCCAAAACACTTCTTACCTGATTCTTCAATATTTCCATCTTACCATTGCTTTAGTCCTAAATCGATCAGATTTATTATAGCCACTTTATTCTAATAAGGCAACCTAGCAATTTCCACCATATGCAAATTTTTATCATCTTTTTAAGTCAGATTCGAAGCTATAAAAACCAATATCTGAAGGTATCGTTCACAACCCTCGAAATTAGGAATAACCAAATCAAAAATTATCAATTAAACAGTCGAAAATCATTTCCCAACCGACATACAGATTGGAGAAATATAGAAAGCATAAGCCTCAGATTTATTTACGTATGCAGATTTTTCTCTTCTTTTGGAAAATAGATTCTATCTGTCTTTTAATCGGTTAGCGTTGACGAATATTACCAATTCATAAAAAGATAGGTTTGCTGTAAATTCAAGTCTAATTTTGGTTTGATTTTTATTCGGTAAAAAGACCAGAAGTTTATTTAGTGTCGAATGGGATAAATCCAAGTAAATCATCCGCCATCAAGGTGGATTGCACGCAGTAGTCTGGAAGAAGTCGGGAACGTGTTTAATGAAAAAGTCTTAGATTTTTTTGAGAAAAACTAGGCTTATGTAATGAGGGAGACGGTAGGACACTTATTTTCTACAAGCACAACAGAAGAGAGAGCACCTGGAAGGATTGACGTTTTTTTGAAGATAAAATAAAAGACACCAACTTACTTACTAATTCCCAATTAACTTCAGGCGGGCTAAAATAGGTATGNGGAGAGAACTAAAAATGACCTCAGCGAAGCACAGTGTAATGGTTACTTTAGAAACTATGTTGGTGTCAAAAACGTATCCAGTTTGGTGGTCAGTGGTACAAAGGCAACAACTGAATATATCCGGTTCGAGTAGGATTAAATCCTTCGATCTATTATTTTTATAGGCTTTATTTCGCTGACGAATTCAAAAATNCCATTGCGTTGCCGCTGATATTGTACGTTATTATCCACTTTTTTAGCTTTAACCTTTCTAGTGTGTACAGGTGTCGACGGCGGGTTAGTTCGACCAGATACGGNTGGGTTGATTTCNNAAACTGGGCCAACCCCTTCATCTCTGGTATCAGAGGTGGATAACTCATATCTTGGTATGATACGTTGTAGCTTTATAGAACGGATACTACTAACCGGATTNACTTGATCACGATCAAAGTCGTACATAGGGTAGAAGTTGGTAGTAGGATACTCGCGGACTGGGGTCGTCTTCTTTTTTCGCCTAATCTTTTTGGCTTTATGTAAAGCAGTCAAGGGGTCCCTCCGGCAATTTTACTGGTAAAAATAGGCGGNCTTCAAAAGTCCTTTATCTGAGGCGTTTGCGTGCCATGCCTGCCAAGTTTGCTTATAGCAGGCAGCTAGAAGGTCTGCTACCATGCTAAGGTTTTTACTGCCAAATTTTCTTTTGAGGCCTTCTAAATGTATAGTTTAGATTTGAGGAATTCAAGTTAATTCGAGTCTTACTCAGATATTACCATTACCGTTTTTTCTTTTTAATCTCTACGTTCATTTCTTTCATAGTTTGCAGTAACACTCCTAACGCCAGCATTATTAAGAAAATATTGAATAGCATAATGTTTTTTCTCACTCTGAACTACATAATCAAAAATTGTATTGATCTGTTGCATGAATCTTCTGCATTTAGAATTCGAATAGATTGGTTCCTTTATTAGCACTAAAAACAATCATACCATAAATAGAAAAGAGAATTATGAATTCACTGCTTTATGCAACAGAATCTTTCCTACGCAGCAAAATTTATGGTTTCTGAATTTGTTTATAGGTAATAAGTTATAAAAGCTAAATAGTACTAACAGGTTGAGTTCACATTCTGTCAGTGTTAATAAACGTCTTGATCAGGCATTGATAGGTAATAGGTATTCAAGTAGCAATTAAGAAAACATAAACAATTTTTTGCGCTATTCATAGCTTAATTAAGTTGATCATTAAATAGAAAGGNTGCTTGATTNNCTGGATAAAACATGTCTAGTTATTATCCAGAAAANCAACCCGAGATTTTTCGCTCGATCCATNANTTTTTCTAAGAAANTCTCNGTAGNNGATCTAGTTACAGTGGTTATCTGTGATAACTTTGAACAACCTAANCCAAGTAAATTGAGGAGTATNGATTAGATTNNNATACCTGAATCATTNAGAATCGTAAAATAGATTATTTTGATAAAACATCCATGTTCCGAACAAAATTTCATGANCTGTAGAGGATGTGTCAGGTAAAGTACCAGTAAAAATATCGGCATCTTATTTTCAACAGTTTTAAAATTAGATCATCCAAAACTGGATTAATGTATTAGTAAAAATAAGTTAACAAACTTTTTCTGTCTACCCATAGAATCATCCACAATCGAGGTCACTATCAAGTATTAGAGGGTAGGGGAATTTTTGATTTTCTTGTCCNGGCAAACAAAACAACAATTGGCAAGTGTTAACGACTGAAATTGAAAGAAAATAAATCAATGAATATCTTTGTCCTTGATGAGTCTTTCCACTTGGTACTTATAAAGTTTCAGATTCTTTGTGGAATGAATCATATCNTAATGTCCCTGCAGATNGTGTTCCATTGGCTGAAATTCACCAAGTCGCCATGTGACAACATAGTCTATTTTCTTTGGTCTCTTTTCTTTCCAATTTACAGGNAAATAGTTATATTTAGCTTCATAGTTTACTAAGTCAACACAACCATTTTCCAAACAATAATAACTGGTNATTTGGGTAAAGGGTTCAACAAATTCTTCATGNGTGATAGTTGGTACATTATCAACATTAGGAGATCGATCTCCAAAGAGTCCCAACACAGATTTGTTTTTTTGCACTAGTTTGGTTGCCGAAGTAAATTCTTGCATCATATTGTTCAGTGGATAATAGTAATAGCAACTGATAGCTAAATGAGCGAGTGCAAACATCACCATGAGTGCAATTAAANTGCGNCTAATATATCTATGNAAATCTTGATTAAGAAAAGGCAGAAGCACAGGAAACATAAACAGGTTTATTCGGTCATTGATCCAACCACCTGACATCATACTTGATGGCATAATAAAGTAGATTACAGTAAATATAATAAAAACTGGTAGAAAGAGATTCACCTCACTTAAAATTTCCATTTGACGAATTCGGATGTATAAAGTGTATGTTAATAAAGTTCCTAACATGAACAACATCAAGCGAGTAATAATCAGGTGAGAATCTGTAAAGTACACTAGGGATTTAGTGTCCAGTAGATAACTCCAACGGTCATGGCTGGTAATACGTTCCCATATTTGGATTAAACTAAAATTTGGATCGGATTCNGTGCTGCCGTTCGACAGTAGATAATNAGCCATGATAAAAAGGAGTGGTAGAATANAGAAGAAAAATTCAATCACACGTANTGGCTTTTTATGAAAAGATATNATNTATATTAAGATCAAAGACAGAATGAGAAGTCCGTAGGACAAAATATGGCAAAAGTAAGTTGCTATACATAATATGTTCAAGATTCCAATTTTTCTGAAGGACATTTCTGATTTATGCTTCACAAAATAGCCTAATGTCCAAAAGAATAGAGAAACAGACATAGAAAAACTATAGAATCCCATGTGTAGTAAATANTGGTAACTAAATAGAAATCCTAGAAAACCATACATGTCTTTTCCTTTTTGAACAGCATTAAGAAAATAGAAAAGAGATAATGGAAAAGAAGTGACAATCAGGCTTAGCAGAATTTTTTCTGCGAACAAAGGGGAAACCACATACATACATAACGCCAAAAACGCATGTGTGAACCAATTGGGGAAAAGTGTGAGGTTTAATTGGTAATACTGCCTCATGAGTTTTCCTTCTTCGAAATCATGAAAAGATTTCAAAACGTAAGCNTTATAGATATGGGCTGGTCCGTCCTGAGAAGGGAAATATGTGAAGAGCCAAATAGGCAATATATGAAGAATAAGAAGAGCAGAAATCAGAATTGTTTTGTAATGCTTTCTGAAATCTGTTTCCTCTTGTATTAGAGGAAGAAAATTGAACTTCATTAAAAAAAAATTGACACGTTTTATGATTATTGATGTCTAGTTTTGTTCATTTCCTCTAACAAATATTTCAAAATCAAACATAGATCAAATTNAAAAACTATTTGTTAGGAACGAGCTGTCTCGGTTCTCAAGAAATAAGCAGATGCGTACAATAATAGTATCGCAACCTGCCGAATTAATCAGTGACCGATCCTTGCTATATAGTATTTTCAGACTTTTTGCAGAATTAGTCGAGAACTAAATACTAAATGCAAGTATCCTACTTAATAACCATACCGTTTTTCTAGACTGTTGGATAAATCTTAAGTAACAAGAGCACTATCTAGATTGACCAACGANAGACTCCACAGGCCTCAATTATTTGTTTAGATTTGTTGAGAACTAGTTTATTCTTCGATCAGTACCATTATCANAATTAATCGTAAGAAGATAAAGATACTGATCAAAAATGAGCTAACGATAAATTATGATAGTTAATGTTTAGGTGGTTCTTTGGTAGCACCAATAGTATTTCTCCAATCGATCAGACGTGTCTGTAGTGATTCTGCTAAACCTGGGTGCGTTTCAGCAAGATTATTTTTCTCGCTAATATCCTCGGNCAAATTATATAGTTCGACTTTTTTTGTGTCGAATGCTTCTATTAGTTTCCAGTCGCCTGAGAGTATTGCCCCTCCTGAAATTCCTCCGAGAAAATGTGGCTTTGCTAAAGGGTAATGCCAATAAATCTCATCACGACTTAATCTAGATGTTGGATTTATCCAATTTCTCAATATCGATATTCCATCAAGCCTATGTTTTTTGGAAGGTAAAACCTTAGCAGCTTCCAATAAGGTTGGATAGAAATCGATATTAACTGTCGGTTGGTTGGAAACCTTCCCACTAGGAATTTTTCCGAGCCATCGCACAATTAGTGGTACACGGATTCCACCCTCGTAGAGTTGACTTTTCCCGCCGCGCAATGGAGAATTGGAAGTAATATTAGTTTCACCACCGTTGTCACTAGAGAAAATTATGATAGTATCCCGATCCAACCCTAATTCTCCTAGTTTTTTCATAATTAGTCCGACTCCGTCATCAATACTTTCAAGCATAGCTGCTAGATGTGGATTATAATCCCCGGCCCAATGGTTATCTGGATCACCATTAAGCATCGCGTCTTGACAAAGATAGCAAACTTCTCGAGTACTTTTTCCTGGCGGATGTTTCCTACGGTACTTATTGACTAGTTCTGGCCGACCATTTAAGATGGTATGAGGTGCGTAGTGACTCAGGTAGAGAAAAAATGGTTGATCTTGGTTACGTTCAATAAAACCAATGGCTTCATGGTTCAGCCGATCAGTTAGATATTCAGTCTCGCCTAGTTTGTTTTTTGGAAGGTCTACCCAACGGATTGGCTGGTTACGAAAAACATACGGCCAGAAATTAGCTCCATTTCCCACACTCTTTAATTCACTGCCTATATTCCAACTAAACCCATGGTCAGTTGGAAGTATCTCGTTTTCCGCTCCATGATATTCGTATCCGGAGAGATGCCACTTGCCGATCATCCCAGTTTGGTACATATTCTGGCTAAGCATTTCGGGAAGCGTAATATACTGGGTGGATAACCCATTTTCAGAATCAGGCCGTAGATAATCGAGTATGCCAACGCGGGCAGGATATTGACCGGTGAGAAGTGCCGCACGATACGGAGAGCAAACTGGGGCGGATGCATACGCCTGAGTAAAGCGTAGCCCCTCCTTAGCCAGTTGGTCGATATATGGCGTTTCATTGAAACGATTACCGTAAGATCCTAACTCAGACCAACCAAGATCGTCCGCAAGAATAAAGATTATATTCGGTGGTTTAGATGAAACAGAGGTTTTCAAGACAGCCAATAACATAATCATATATAAGAATAACAATCTCAAAAACGTCATGACTAGATGATACACCTATGATTCTTGGCAAATTAGATTGGTGGATATGTTTGAGGTCATTTCCTGATTCTCGGTGAACATATCAACCGATTTCTACTAGCTAAAACGGTGTACTATTGCTCATTTATTCTCATTTCGCAGGATTTGTAATCTAAATTCAACTAATGGAAGAACAAGACAACAGAATTATTTAATACAGCAAAAGAAGATTAGAGCGGAATCTTACACTCATGGGCGTTGGGACAGTTAACTTTTTTCACAGAACTTCTGTACTAACCCAACGAGTAGTACCCAATAATTCACAGTTCAATAGAAAAAAGTCAGTCAAGTGTTTGCTTTGTGTGGGGGTGAAATCAAAAGAAAAATCTTGATTATTGATACCCTTTTGATATCCACCGTATCGTCTCCACTATTTGCACAATTTTTTATAAATACCCAGATCAGCATATTATTTATAGCCCGAATCCATTTTCCGTTTCGACTAGTTTTGTTAATTGTTCAATTTGCGGCCTCTGCTTTACCCGTCCCCGGAACAGTCGAAAGAATGAGAGGAACTGTGTTGTAAATAATTGAATGTTTCAGATATCAATACTTATCCGAATTAGTTTCCAATTTCGGTATCGATAGCATCAACTGTACTGTTATTTCTTGTTGCAGGGTTTGTCTGATTCAAATACTCTTCTATATTTGTATAACCGTCTGCGTCTAAATCTTCGTTACTCCGAAATGACAGGTCTTTTTTAGGATTAAATCTGAGTTCCCATTCGTCTGGCATTCCATCAGAATCTTGATCTACTTGAGGTAGAGTGGATCGGAGTTGTGGCCACCCCCCCACATCACTTTGGCTCGAAATGATGCCATCACCGAAGGTTGTTTGTCCGCTTTGTACTTCACGTATGATACGCGAATCGTGGGAATCTCTGCTGGGTCTTATTGCCCCGACTTTCAGAAGCACATCATCAAATGCTTTGTTGGCCGGTTGTGTAAAAACGTATGAAAAAGGGGATGGCTCGTTTATCAAGACAGACTCTATCGACACATTAGCATCATCAATAGATACTAAGCCCTTTTCTTTTCTGACGCCTGACATGTTTTCTAAAATATTACCCATTATGTACCATCTACCAAAAGTGCCATTTTGTAAAGACTGAATCTTTATGATTTTTGATGTTTTTCTAGAAGCAGGACCAGATTTGTAGAAATTGTTTACAACATTGATACTATGCGGTCGTCCATCTAATACACGATACTCCCAGTTAAAAATAACATTGTTTCGGAAATCGAGATGGATGGTTGGATCTTTCAGATCTCCACCAGCGATACTGGGATTACGTCCTGCATGGTTTGCTAGTAAATTATGGTGATAAGAAGTATCTACCCCACCCAATGATGCAGCAAACCCATGTCCACTCCTTAGCTTGGAATTATGCAAAGACTCTGAAATTAGACACCATTGGATGGTAAGATTTCTGGATCCGTGATACGTATTAACCCCTTCATCTAGTGTCCAACTGACTGAGCAATGGTCAATGATGACATCCTCTGAGTTTCGAATTTCAATACCATCGAACTTTTTCCCAGCTTCATCTCCAATACGAACGCGAATATATCGAACAATGACATGATTTGCCGAGATAAGCAGTGGGTAATCTCTCAAACAGATCCCATCGCCCGGTGCTGTTTGTCCAGCTATGGTAATATGTGAATGAGTAATACGCAATTTTGATAATAATTTGATGGTTCCCGAAACTTTGAAAATAATGACTCTTGGAAACGTTGCTTCCACTGCAGTCCGAAGACTACCTAGTCCACTGTCACTGAGATTAGTAACAAATAAGACTTTACCGCCACGTCCTCCGATTGCAAATCGACCGTATCCTTCAGCACTTGGGAAAGCCAATTGTTGAGCTTGAGACGTATTCGATAGAAAAAGTATAATCAAGATCAACGGCCAGGATGTTTTTTTTGAAAACAACCAACTAAATTTACAAATGTAGATGATCAGCCTCCTATTTTCAATTACTTCTGAGATTAATCTTATAAATTTTTCTCAAAAGTGTAGCCACTATACATTTCCTTTAGTCTGAANTTTTCACCTTAACCTTCAGCTAGTAGATCTTACAATATAGGGTTACTAAAGTATTTAGGCTAAAAATCAACCAGTTGTCGAAAAACGACCAGTATTGGCTTCATCGTAGTATTTGTTAATTTGTGGTACTTCTGTCATACCGTGCCAAACACCACGAAATAATGTTTGGCGTTTAGGTNGAAGTGACAGAATCACTTCTGAAGGGGGACAACCTTTACCCCATTTGGCATTCACTGTGTTGTAGCAGGTGAACANTGAAAGNCGATCGCGATCCGTATTGGTCCACNTAGTCCCAGTATGGCACAAAGCTTCGGTGAAAATAACAGCTGACCCTGCAGGGCAGGCATATGTTTCCCATAGAGGACTTTCACGATTACTCAAACTTTCCGGTCTNGGGAAAGCTGCTTTATGGCTACCAGACAAAAATAGTGTGCCACCATCTCCCAATTCCACTTCATTTAGTTCCCAGACTACCCGGATCAAACCAGCATGAATCTGTCCTTTTTGCATTTGATATGTGTGTGAATTACCACTGAAATTGAAAAGACCACCACCNCCATGTGGATTAAAATTATCGTGACCGGCCTTGCGGTGGCTAGTATAGGTATGATCAAATCGAAACCCGTAGCAATCTTCAGAAGCCAATGCTTGATGAGAAATGATCTCATTCAGAATACCCACGACCGCTGGATGATCAAGCAGAATTTGAGAATCACCACCGTGGTTATCTCTTTCCTCCAGTGGTAGAGAGTCTCTTTGATATAAAAAATCCATCTGGTGCTGTCTTANTCGATCAACTGTTTTAGAATCTAGTAACCCGGGTAAAGCAATCCAGCCTTTCAAATCAAAGAGATACTTTTGCTCTTCACTCATGGGCATAATGGGTTGGTCATCACCGTTTGTCGTCGGTAGAAATTGTTTTTGCATTGGTTACTCACTGCATAAAATAATTAGGACAATAATTCATTATATTACATCCCCCAGATTTCGTACAAAACATAAAATATCTTTTTTATACGAACGCACCAGAGGCTTATCAAATAGAACTAGTCTAGACCTAATTCNACTCTTGGTGTAGAAGAACAGCTATTTGCCCAAGGAATAGAAAAAACACTGAAACAAATCCCAACCCAAGCTGAAGTAATAGCAAATACTGAGTTTGACTTCTGANATGTAGGTTCGATCAGGTCAAATGAGGTTCATTGTTAGGAGTTATGAGAGTAAGATAGTGGAAATTCATTCAAATCAAGATGTGAGAGAATATCGAAACAAAGAAAAAAATAGTGGATAAGGTTAAGTAGCTAGACATTTTACCGATCTGTTTGTTCGAGGTCATTGAGGTGCAATTCTCTTTGCCTGCCACATTTTCCAATTCTCAACAGACTCGGGTCTCCGCTGGCTCCGTGCGATAAAACCGGGCCATTTCCGATGAAGCCACTCTAATGGGCTGCCAGTCGGACTATATCGTAAGTCAATACTCCACCTAATCTCATCACTGATGTTAGCTAGAGACCGATGAAAAGTGAGATTGCCAAATATACAGACATCACCAACTTTCATTTTAATGTTTTTTATATCTGCCCAGGTTTCAACATCCTCTATAGGTACCTGTCGACCGTTTTCATCCCTCTGGGCTGGGCGCAACCCACGTTTATGACTACCNGGAATTATTTGNAAACAACCGTTTTTCTCATCGACATCCACCATAGGTATCCATACTGTCAAAATCTGGCTCCGCTCTGACAAAACCACCGACTGATCTGGGTTAGCATTACCATTATAGTAGATACTATCTTGATGCCATGGAAATACAGAATCGTCTCCGGTCGGCATTTTAAAACGGAGCCAGTAATCCCCATTGGCGGTAATTTCAGGTCCTAGAAGTGAAGCCACAATATCTAGGATTGCAGAATGGGTGATAAGTTGATAAACCTCCTGGCCAAAAATCTGTTTATTCCAATTCCAGTGCAAAAGTGGACCGGTTTGAGATTGGCGAGAAATTTTTGTTAATCGCTTGTAAAAGGATAGATTTTTATGTAGATCCGATATTTGGCCTTGATCATATAATGACTTAGCATATTGGTTGATAGCGGACATAGCAACTGATCGAAGTGGATCGAAAACCTGAGCCTCAAGTACTTGCCGAACCAATAAATAGCCTTGCGCTTCGAATGCTTGGCGTTGTTGGGTAGATAACATATGCATAAAACCCCCTTAGAATCAGTTTATCCTTTTTTGCTATTATAATGCAGAAAAGTTTCTTGTCAAAACCGTCCCGGGATTATATGATGGCATAAAATGGTTAAGTAGGTAAACAGAGTGGACACAAAAAATTGCCCAACTAGTACAGAAGATATTGAATTTTATAGGGAAAATGGCTTTATACAATATCCTGAATTCTTCACCAAGGAAGAGATAACAGATCTTGGTGATGCGATTGATGATGCTATTACTTGTAAACGGGATCGGATCCTAGGGGCAGAAAATGGTGGGCGTGGATCTGAAGATTACGAGAGAGTTTTTAATCAAATGGTAAACTTATGGTGTGATTACCCTTCGGTAAAACCTTATTCGTTCCATAAACGTTTAGCTGAGTCCGCACGACGTCTCTCTCAAGGTTCTCACGTTCGGATTTATCATGATCACGCGATGATAAAGCCTGCCGGTGAAATCAGTAAAGAAACCAACTGGCATCAAGATTCTCCTTATTGGCCGATGGAACCGATTGGATCTCTTTCTGCTTGGGTAGCAGTTGACGATGTGACAATAGAAAACGGTTGTCTACACTTTATTCCCAAATCCCACAAATTTGGCAAACTAGAACCCATTGCGTTAGGCAAAGAAGGTGAGAGTGTAATCGAAAAGACGGAAGAAAAAGATTACGAAATAGCAGATTCAGTATCAATGGAAATGCCAGCGGGTGGAGTTACATTTCATCACGGATGTACGTTTCATTACGCTGGCGCAAACAGGTCTCATCAGCCACGTCGTGCCTTCGCTATCATTTATATTCCTGATTATGTCTTTTTCACAGGCAGAGGAGATGCAGCTGGCGCGGCCGATGAGATGGTCGCTGGTGGGCCATGGGACCATCCTGTACACCCGATTTTAGCGGGCAACTAGCCAACTAATCGCAGATTTTTTCACCAACAAACTCGCACTTATTAAATAATTCGCTCAGATCTTCGACCTGCGGCAGTTATTCAATAGGTGCGTTTAAAAATGAGAAAAGGGATAGGGCTACTAAAGCTTAGGAATTAAAAGGTTCCTGTCTTGTCAGACGTGTTGAATCAGTAATTGCAACCACAGGACGTAACATCAATATTACAAGATGGTGCTTTCTCAGTGCTTTTAATTGCTGCGAAAGCAGAACCGATAACTAAAATTGCTGTTGCAATCAGTAAAATACCTTTCTTTAACATTATTTTTCCTCTCAGAGAATATTAGATCAGACTGGCACACGGACGTCTACACTTGCATCAGTCAAATAAGAATTCAAAATTATTCAACCATAACCGGCACTTTGCCTGCAGAAGTGTCTATCGATCTCTTTCGGTAATGGCTTCCATCTGTATATACGTTATAACATAGCATTTGGGTGTATAACAAACTATATTGTAATGTTTTGCTTGTCAAGGAAAATTTTTATATTCCTTGACTATGTAGAGTTGAGAGTGTTTTTAGGGAAATTGTATAAAAACTATAAAAGTGCGAAGAGAATATTAAACCGTATTTACTTAGCTCTTTGGACGGGTAGCAGATGAGGAATTTTTCCATAGAAGATTACAGATTTCGTACCCCTTATGTTCTCTAGGTTATATGGAACGGCATATGAAAGGTAGTAAGATTTGGCAGTAGGATCAATCCAATCGCTTCACATCAGTGATTTTCTCTATCTGATGTTGTTAGCATGTTGTTCACTTTAGCTGAGGCTATTGAGTATTTTTCTATCAGTAATGTCTCAGTGCATACTTGATGATCCATCAAGGTTAATGTTTGGAGATAAACGTAATGAATTTTCTTTGTCTGGCCTTTCCTTTTTTTGTTTTGACATCAGCTTGGTCAGCCCAAATAACTACCGATTTATCAGATAAGATCATCTTATCTATTTTAGACGAAGTCTTACTGAATTTGACTTCTGCTAAGTAACAGGATTACTTCAAGGAACACATAGATATACAGAGTAACATCGCATTACTTGGGTACTATATGATATTTGTTAATCCAAAAGAGAAATAAGACTACCGAAACCCGATACTATTGATTCAATATAGAGTAAAATCAACGACCAAGAGTGAACTGATAAATAATGAATTCGGATTTGAAACTACTCACTTCCAATCTATGCGAGGGGTAGTTATTTAACTCGTGGAAGATTAAGGAAAAGAGTGTAACTTTTTATGTACAATATGGGGGAAAATCATTAAACCGAATCAACA
>PAYP01000055.1 GCA_002714785.1 Candidatus Poribacteria bacterium
TGCACGATTCTTTTCGGCATCCAATTCGACTAAGTGCAGTAGGTGATCGGCCCTTATAAAATCCGTCGTGCCAACTTCATCTTTATTTCCCGTAAAGATCAGTTTAAATGTGAGATCAGGAGCTAACTCTTTGGCAGTTTTAAGCGCTGCTTCAGCCCGATCACGTGATGCTGATTTCGCTATCAAGGAACCCGACACCGGTACATTATCATTTTCGTCCCATCGCCTCACCCACACAATTAACCAGCTATCAGGAAACTGTGATTGTAAACTGGATACGTCTATTTCTTTCATACAAACCTCGATATACCAAAAACCGCAACAATTGTATCATAACAGGAAAAATATCGGCAAGCTAGGCGATACAAAGCAAAAAATGAACAAGTAAAAGCGGCTAGATTTATAATGATATCTGGTAATTATATATTAGGCTTGATCATTCTGTGGGCTTCCGAATTATAAAATTAGTAAATAATACGCTCGGCCTAAATATCACAGGGAAGCAATCTAGCTCTTTTACTACACTAGAACTATAAATTCATTATGAGCTTCTCACTTAGACTTCAATTTTGGGTTTCATAATTAACCGAAATATGTTGTTTGTCTATTGCGTTGGCGATGAAGGTTGACAGAAAAATTCAGTTGGTAATTATGTACAAAGTTAAGTTTCAAAAACTGATACAGGTATAACCTGCTGAATACAATAAGCTAGCTATAGCTCTGGACATTTAAGCTAATTAATCATCAGTTACCACTTAGTGCCAATATCAAATCCCCCAATTTAGCNGATTGCTTTTCCCAGCTATATTGTTTCATGAAATCAGCACCTTGGGCACCAATATGTGCTAGATNATCTCGGTTNTTNTATGCAAATATCAGGTGATCCATGATCTCATCAACCTGACTTTCTCCCCANCCATCCGTACCAACTTTGAAATGGCTAACTGGTTTTTGATCTTTTAAAATCAGGCAGTTATCATCTTGGACTAGATCGAGATGNCCCGTATTGCCAGATAAGATGACTGGTATTCCACATGCCATACATTCCATTGCGACTAAATTAGTTCCTCCCTCAGCCCGATTAGGAAACAATGCTAAATCCATTTGTCGGATTGTATTAGCAATTTGATTGTTGGGGATTAAACCCAGGTCCATGAAGTTTTGGGAAGGAATACCATTTTGTATCAACCAATCAGATACGTTAACCCTACCGTTTTGGTCATAAACAATCGGCGTAGTAATACCAGAGTGGTCTAACTCTTGGGCTAAATTCTGCCAAGGGCTGTGCCATGCAGTTACTAAAACTGCGTCAGGGCATATCTCAACAAATCGACTAAACGCTTTTACTACTAAATCTTGTCCTTTTCTAAATTCTAATTTCCCACCCGAAAAAACNAAAAACCGCTCTGGTGTAGGTGAANCTCTATTCTCTGCATGAAATATGGTATGGTCGACACCTTGCATTATTGTNGTAACATTTTGGCAGCCATTNGCTTCTAACACGCGCTGATTCCAAGTTGAACCTGTAATGATTAATCGATATAAGTTAGCTCGTTGAAAAGCGTCTAATGTTAGGTTAGTATCCTCAAAAAAAACGACTCCTGTCAGACAAGAGCTAATCAACATTTGTTGGTTGAAAGATGANTTCGTTTTTAAACCATTGGCCAAGGCATGAACCACTGGGAGATCCAGGTTTAGACTTTGGCCNACTGGCTGNTGAAGCAATTGGCGTTCTAATTCAGTAGTTGCTTGGTGTAAGGTATGAAATTTTGCCTGACGGATTGGGTCAAGACGGATAAGTTCCATTTGAAAAGCTTGAGAAAAAATTGGAAACAGNCGACCTTCTCGAAGCCAATTAAGTGCTAGGTTGATTCCGTAAACCCCCCAGCCATGTACACTAGAAGGTTGCCAGTTTAAAATACAAGAAATCGGATTAGTCATANTAGTNAGNTAGACGGNATTGCTTAGTGANCNATGTTTATANCTTCGGGTAATNAGGTACATCCTTGTAATTCTTCCAACTCTCTTTATAAATTTTCCAAACTCCATCACTAGCATCAATTGCTAGAATCAGAGTTTTNGTGCCGAAATCNCGGTANGCAGGCCTATTCCCAGACGCTGGTGTGTAGGCTTTGTAAGTTTGTAAAAAGCCTACATCCGCGACCGCNGTGTCNCCATTGATNTGTAAATTCGAAATCAAAACCTCAATTTTGCTATATCGNTTGTTAAGTCTTTGCATTCCTTGACGNAATTGTCTTTTGNCGAGAACNCGNTTNTTTTCCATATCTTCTCTACCATTTACAACAGTCACCCTAGTGATCTTAGCTTCGTCTGCATACTGGTTCATGTATGTTTCTACGTCTTTATTTTGCCATGATTTTTGCCAAAGCCCCAAAACTTGCCTGATTTTGAGTTGAGTATCAACAGGTGAGTCGTTTGATAGTCCAGAAGTTGCCTCTTGGACAATTACAGAACTGTCTTGTGATGTCTTATTGGAGGTTTCAACTGCTACAGAGGCTTCACTACTTTGTGGAAACTCTTGCCGATCTCTCAATTCGAAATCACTTACGAGATACCATTTTTTCCGAGTACCCTTCTGGGTAATAACCAAATCACGATAGGTTTTCATCAACATTTGCCCACCTTTGAACAATCCAAGTGGTATTGAGTCAATGTTATACCTTGCTTTATTTCGTGGGTCTGCCCGGTGAGAAATATTCTCGATCTGAACCGAAACTTCATCATAAGGACGAATACGTTTGATAGCTTCTCTATACTGCGACTTTGCTTTTTCATCATTTCTTAGTACTGTTGGGTCCCATAAACTTTGAAATTTTTGTTCGTTCTTAGATTCGACCGCATCTTTATATCGATCGGCAAATTGCTCAATCGTTTCCGCTTTTCCAACAAAGCTCGCAGCAATTACAGATACAAAAATAATGCCTAAACACCCTCCAACAGCAAGTACTATTTGACGTTTTTTGACAATGCGACGAATCCTACCTAGTAATGTATTCCCATGCCAATTATTTTGGTTTTGATTATTCATAACCCACCTCTGCTGTGTTTGCCATTTAGTACTTCGGTACATCTTTGTAAATTCGCCATATTTCCTTCTGTATATACCACTGTTCATTCTGTTCTTCTATCCAAACTTCACGCTCCCAGATATCATATAGAATGGGTTGTGTTTGTCCGTAACCAGAAGGTTTATGCAACCGATAATTAGCAATTAGGTTATCGCCTTCGGCAACAATTTTTGGTTTCTCTATGGAAGCCTGTTGGGTCCAAGTATTATGAGCCATCTGCCGAATAACGGACTTCATCTGTTGATGATTTAAAGAACTGTATTTTTCTCCGTTTGTTTGTATGATTGTCTGTTCAACTTGAATTTGAGGACTATAATAACCTAGGTGAGCTTCAACTCTTTTATTCCACCAATCCTGATTCCATAACTCCAAGGTTCGTTGAGCATTGGCAATTTGATTTTGGCTTAGGGAAGTTGCCCCAGTTCGCCTTATAGGGGACGTAACCTGACGGTTTTCAACAAAGGCTCTAGCTTCTCGAATTTTTTGGTCTAACAGTAGGTCATGATCTTCCAGAACAGTACGACCTTGGTTTAAGTATTCAATTTGTTTCGAGTATTTCTCACCTTGAACAATAGCCTTATTTTTCGCTTTTTCTGAAATTCGACGTGCTAACTCCACTTCTGATTTTGCTTTATCTAATTGATTTTGATACTGGCGTACTTCTTTCTGATATTTTTTAATTTTATTTTTGGCTTGGTCATATTCTACCTGAATCTCGTTATACCGTCCCTGTAACTTACTCTGATTCTTTTGAGCTTGAATTATTTGCGATTTGCTTTGCCTTATTTCGTCAGTCTTTTCTTGGATTGTTTGTTCTAATTTTTCGATGGATTCATCTTTTTGTTGGCTGATGGATTCCATCTTTGATCGAGTCTGTTTCAATTCGACGACCGATTTCCGAATTTCAGCTTTTATTTTTTTAAGTTCGCGCGATCTCTCATCTAGCAGATTATTGAGTTCTTTTTCCCGTGAAATTGCCATTGCTTCTTGAGTAGCCACTTGAGCATCAACTAACGCATAATAAGCCTTTTGAAGTGCGGTCAGGCCATCCTTTTCATCTTTTGCTTTTTTTGCCGAATCTATTTGTTGCTCAGCGCTTTTTACTAATTGTGGCGAATGTAGTTTCGCATTGGTTAAATAAGCTTGATCTAGGGCAATTTCCGATTGGGCGATTACAACTTCAACGTTTTCTAGGTCGATCTTCCCCATTTTTTTTCCACAAGCCATGAAAATGGCACTAACAATCACTACTGTTAATGCGCATATGAGCCGCGACAAACGATAATTTCTATGCTTATTAATCACGTTCTGTTCTTTAATCACCATGTTTTCACTCCTACAGCTCTCTCAAAAGATCATCTAAATTAAGTTTCGGCTTTTTACTTTCCATCACGCAATCTCAGCTAAAAAGAAAGATTCTAGCAACCGAGAGAATACAATCGAAGTAGCAGGTCAGGTTAATGTCAAGTATACATACGTCTAACTAACCAATCTGTTTCTAATTTCTAACGAATAAGCTTTTGAGTAGTACTCAAACAAGCTCATTCATCTGTCTATATAACAAATTAGAGTGAAAATTGGATACTTGAGGGATATTGTGAGATCTTACGTCGCCAACTGCAGTTAATTTCAAGGAACACCAAGTTTTGACCTTACACGCCTTGGAGTAATAACTCCACATTTTAAGATCATGTTGTGATAGAACGGCACGTGTTATGTTGAAAACATATTTGGGTACAAATCATGGGCCTTATAAGTACAGAAACATAGAGAACTATTTCAACCGTAAAGGAACATCAGGAGTTAGGCTGTCACAGAAATGAAAACCCTGTATCCTACTATGCCAATTCAAAAAACTCAGTATCGTGTAGATGAGATCAAGGCTAATCTCGTCCTATAATGCNATTGATTAGCCCTTGATCGTCTGCGGAATTCAGTCAAGCATTGATCACTGANAAACTTGATGAGNAAGTAAGNNNCTAAAAAGGAAAGATCTGTTCTAATGAAATCCTAGTAATTTTACCGTGCTTAGATAGAGATTCTAAATCCATTTTACTTGTATCGCCAACAATTGAAATCAGCTTTTTACGACCNTTGANCGAATCCTGATGAAAATCAAGTAGCAAATCAAGGTTCGATTGTAAAGTTTCTTGGTAGCGATCACGTCTAGGATCGATATCTAACTGCTGATACTCCCAAGAACGAACAGCACCAATCACATCACGAAANCCCACTTTCGCTGTCTTATAACGATTTATAATAGCACTCTTAGCAATCTTAAATCGCTCANCCGAAACTGGAAGGTCATCTATCAAATTAACGAAAGCTNCAAGAGCCTCTNCAGTTTTATCAGCTTGACANAAAACCAATGCCACCATTCGATTTACNTCCCCTTTCCGCTTTCCNGTTGCATACCGGGCATAACTGGCATAGGCCAAAGCTCTGGCTTCTCTTAGCTCTTGAAATACGACCCCAGACATTCCTCCATCAAAGTATTCGTTATAAAGATTTATNGTTGANCGTTCAGCTTCGTCATAGACACCTCCACCAAAATCAAGGCGTACGTATGCTTGTGCAATTTCTTTATCAAACAGATAAATTTCAGACTCTTCTGATTGTCGAGGCACAAAAAATTCATACTCTGGAGATTCACTTAATACTCCCTCCAAAGGATTACACGAATTTAGTTGTGATCGTAATTGAGGTAGAGAAAGAGTCCCAACATAACTAATATTATGCTGATAGCTGAATAAATCCAAGATCGATTTTGTCAATTCACCAACCGTCAATTCCCGAACATCCTCATTTGATAGAAGGCGAAGCCTCGCGGACTTGTCACCATAAAGATTATACTCAGCCATGGCTTGAGCGATCGACTGGTAGTTTTTTTTGGCATCTTCTCGATTAGCCAAAACAATTTCAATTAATTCTTTCAATGTAGATTGATCAACTTTTGGCTGTTTTATCAAACTCAGAGCTAAAGCCAATGTTGCTCCAAAATTCTCGTCCATCCCAGAAATAGTTAGAGTCGACGATTGTTCAGCGACNGAAAAATTGAAATCTGAACCGAGCTTATACCACTCTTCCTTCAGNTCNGAAGCAGAAAAGTTAAATGTCCCTGATTTATCTAATAGCAAAGCNGCTATTCCCAACTTAGGNTGATGAAGCTTTCCAACATCAAAAGTGAAACTTAACTGGAATAAATCATTTACCGGATTCGGAGTGTAGTAAAGCTTGACTCCCGGATAATGATCAATAGTTTGGTAATCTCTCTCAGGCTCAATAAATGTAGGTTCAATNTCGACAGTAGGAATTTCCAGAACGGACTTAGCAAANTCCGATTGTTGACTAGAATCAATTTGTATTGGATCAATTTTCGGTTTGTCGACCTGTGGTAGTTGATGTTGGTCATCTATTCGATAACCAACCACATAATTANCCCCAAAATATTTATTGGCNACNGCAACCACGTCATCTTTAGTCAACTTTTCCATTCTTTCTATTGATCGAACGGCATAAGACCAATCTTGATCGGCAATAAATGCACTTCGCAACGCACTAACACGACGGTAGTTATCTTCAAGCCCGGATTTCTCAGATTTTTTGAAGTCATTCACAATAGCTGGAATAATCCAGTCTTCAAAATCACCGTGCTTAATCAGATCAATTTGTTCNAACAATAGTTTCTCAACTTCTTCTAATGATTGACCTTTTTTAGGAATTCCCCACAGTTCTTGACTACCATAGTCATTTTTAAATGAGGGGCGCGAACCTGCTTGGCGAAGCTTTTGCTGCTGATTTAAGTTGAGATTAATCAGTCCAGCAGTAGCATTGTCCAAGATCATATCACAAAGAGATAAGGCTGCTACATCATCATGATTTTGTGGAACAGTACGAAAAACTACCATTACATATTCTTCACCCTCATATTGAACCTTAACTCGCTCTATTTCATCAATTGGTTCTTCAACCCATGTTGTTGGTTTAGGAATTGGTTTAGGTTGCCAACTGCCAAAGTTCTCAGCAATGATCCTTATTGTTTCCGTGATGTCAATATGACCGGAAAGACAGATGGCCATATTGTTTGGCACATAATAAGTATTGAAAAAATCGTAAATTTTAGTCAATGACGGGTTTTTAAGATGATCGACTGTTCCTAGGATTGATCTCCGATAAGGATGATTTTTATAAACTTTCTCATAGACTGCATCTCGAATTAGACGGTCTTTACTGTCCAGAGCTCGGTTTTTTTCTTCATAAACCACTTCCAATTCTGAATGAAATAGTCGGAAAATCGGTTCGCCGTAGAGGCGGTGCGATTCAATTTTGGCCCATTGTTCGAGACGATTGGCTGGCAGGTTGATCATGTAGGTAGTTAACTCGTTGCCAGTACCTGCATTTTTTAGAGAAGCCCCCATAGACTGATATAATTTATCAAGTTCGTTTGGGATAGCATACTTAGCTGCTAGCTGTGATTCAGCATTGATTTGGGAATATATAGTAGCTCTTTTTTCAAGATCAGTCTCAACAAAGTGTTCCTCGTAAAGTTGAGTGATACGCTCCAAATGAACTTTCTCTGTTTGATAATCGGTAGTTCCTAATTCTTTCGTTCCTTTAAACAGCAAGTGTTCTAAGTAATGGGCTAGACCAGTTGCATCTACCGGGTCATGTTTCCCTCCTACCCTGACCACTATCTCCGCATGAAAACGTGGTTCTTCATGATTTTCAGTCAAGTAAACTTTTAAGCCATTATCCAGTTCAAAAATGGCTACATTCATCAAGTCAGAGGGGTCAGGATCATTGATACGATGATATCCTATCGTTTTCTCATTTCCTATTTGACTGACAGTATTCAGGATAGAACTTTCAAGTACTATAGGTGTTGATGATCGGCGACCAAGACAACCAGGTAAACCCAAAACTACAAGAATAAGAACAATATGTAAAACACGAGCGTTTCGGTGATATTTCATTCGATTACTGCCTCAAAAGAAAAAGCCCAAAGATAGAACTTTGGGCTTTCCAATTTTGTTTGTTGGTGCACTCATCTTAGTTAAAAAGTGTTAATTGTCATCTGAGGGAACTTCATCCCAATCGCAGTAACGCCTCCCCTCTTTTTTCTCTTTCGACAAAATTAATAGAGCCGCGGACGCTCCATCTCCAGCAGAAATGATTGCTTGTACTTGGTGGGGGCGTGTAGTTCGTCCTACAACGAAGAGATTTTCAACCGTGGTTTCCGCCTCTCGTGAAGCGGCAATTGCTCCTTCTTCGCCCTTCTTCAGCCCTAGACTTTCGGCTAATTCTCGGCTCGATCCAGTTGCAATAATCAAGTATTTACCAGAGTAATGATCGTCCTCCGAAGTCATAACCGAGAAACCGTCGTCATTTTTTGTAACTGTTTTCACTTGAGTTTCAACTAAGTTAGCACCAAAACCCGTAATTTGTTGGCGAGCTACTTCCTGAAATTCTGTTCCTGTCATTTCAGGAATTCCTAAATAGTTGTAGAGCATTGCATAGTGCATTGGGGTTTCGTTCTGGCCAAAAACAGTAGTCTGAATCTCATTTTTGGCTAGGTATAAAGCGGCACTCAAACCGCCGGGGCCATCTCCGATAATAAGAGCACTCGACATCAATTTCCTCCTGTGGTCGATCTGGAAGACTCACGTAACCTAGGTACCAATTCTAGCATAGTCATTGATTTGATGCAAAGTACTGATTGATATCGTCAAAGATTGACAGCCTCTATTGCTAGTGTTAGAATGCATTTGAGCTGGATCAAGTCTTCCATGGCTCAGCTAATTATCAATATATGAACTAAACAAATAAAACAAACGAATTGATAAAAATCCTTAAATCTAGGATTATTAAGGGTGTTATGAGAATAAATCAGTTGATCCAAATTTCACCTTCGATTATGTGTGCAGATCTCTGTAACATGGAGGATGAATTGAGAAAGCTAGAATCAATAGGCGTTGATTTGCTTCACTGTGATTTAATGGATGGTCACTTTGTTCCTAATATGCCACTCGGTTTGGTGCTGTTAGAACAGTTACGAAGCAAAACTGAATTACCCTTTGATATTCATTTGATGGTGGATGACAACGACTTTTTTGTACAGAAGGTCGTCGAAATAGGTGTCCAACAAATTGCTGTTCACGTTGAATCTACAACTCACCTGGACCGAACACTATCTTTGATTCAGGAGAATGATATTCGTGCTGGCGTAGCCCTCAACCCAGCTACACCACTAACGACGATTGAGTACATTTTAGATCGTATTGACTTTGTAATGATTATGTCAGTAAATCCAGGCTTCGCTGGTCAAAAGATGGTTCCGTCAGCCCTGAAAAAAGTCGCTAACTGTCGAGATTTTCTGGACCAGCATGGGGTAGATATCCCAATCGAAGTAGATGGGAATGTCAGCTTTTCTAATATTCCAGATATGGTAGCAGCTGGAGCAGACATCTTGGTAGCTGGTACGAGTAGTATCTTCAACAAGAATGGAAACTACTCAGAAAATATGGACAAAATAGAAAAAGCCATTCAACGAGGGCTAGAGAGAAGAAGGTAAATCTAACCGTGAGCCATATCGCAGAAACCATGCAAGCTTTAGTCCTTCGCGCAATTGGGGACGTACAATTGGAGTACATACCTATACCAGCCGTTAAGTCGGGTTATGCAAGAATACGAATTGAATTTTGTGGTGTATGTGGTTCAGATATACCCCGCTTGTTTTCGAAGGGTACTTACAATTTCCCTACTGTTTGTGGACATGAATTTTCTGGTATCATCGAAGAAACCCACGACAATAATGATTCTGAGTTTAAAGTTGGCGATCGAGTAGTAGTATTTCCTCTAATTTGGTGTGGCCAATGTTCCGCTTGTGAGATCGGGCAATATGTAAAATGCCATGATTACGATTATTTGGGTTCTCGTAGTGATGGTGCATTTTCTGAGTATGTGACTGCCCCTATAACAAACCTGATTTTAGTACCGGAAATGGTTTCGCTAGAAGAAGCAGCCATGACTGAGCCTGCAGCCGTTGCGCTGCATGCTCTCAAAAGAGGTAATTGCAGTGTTGGACAAACGATAGCCGTTTTTGGTGCAGGTCCAATTGGGTTAATTACTGCCCAATGGGCCAAAGTCATGGGAGTTCAAAAAATCATCTTATTTGACATCATCCCAGAGAAATTGAAGCTAGCAAACCAAATGGGGATTGATTTGACATTTAACAACCGAGACCAAAACTCTCTTTCTGTTATCAATCAATTGACTAATGGCAAGGGGGTCGACTTAGCCATTGAGGCGGCAGGAGTCCCATCAACCCTTATCGAAGCACTGTCAGCTACTGCCTATGGAGGTCGGATAGTCATGCTAGGTAACCCTTCGTCTAGCGTCACCTTGCCGGCCGACTTAATATCTCAGCTAATGAGACGCGAAGTAGACATTGTAGGCACTTGGAATTCAGACTTCAGTGCCTTTGGTAACAGCGATGACTGGCGAACAGTTCTGCAGGCAATGGCCTTGAAAACACTGGATTTACGCCCCTTAGTTACACATCAAGTAAAACTAGCATACGCACTTGACGCTTTGAGAATGATGAAAGATCAAAGCGATTTTTTTTCCAAAGTATTGATATCTCCTTGAATAAGCAGAATGAATATAAAATACGAAATATAAATATAATGACTAACCTAACCTATTATTTAGATCATCCTGGTTCTACTTTTACTGAAGTGACTGAANCAATACCAGAACCAAAAGCTGGAGAAATTAGACTAAAAACCCTGCGAACNTCAGTTTGCCAATCTGATGTGATTATTCAGAAGCAAGGTTTACCTCGAATCACAAATTGGCCAGCCATCTTATTACATGAAGCTGCGTGTCTAGTGGATTCAGTGGGGGATGGTGTTACAGAATTCTCTAGTGGAGATTTAGTTGGTTTGGGTTGCGATATACCTTGCGGGGATTTAGATTGCATTTACTGTGGTGAGGAAGGAACCGGTGATTGGACTAGTTGTCCGAATACACAAGCCACCGGCCACGAATTTCCCGGTTTTTCCCGATCTTACGCTGTATTACCCAGCTGGTTTGTCAAATTAGGGCCAATCGTCAAATTCCCGAATGGATTCAATCCCAACCACGTTTGCCAACTGGAACCNTTGGCTTGTGTTCTCGAAGGAATGACTCGAGTTCGGAACTGTATCAAAGACCGAATTGTAGTATTGATCGGAGCCGGCTCACAAAGTACCTATGCGTTGCAGTGTGCCCAAGCTATGAATGCAAGAAAGATCATCGTCATCAATCGAGGAGCCGAGCGACTCGATCGAGTTATGGCTGATTTTGGAGCTGATAACATCGTTGGTTTTCGATGGGANCACCAAGTTGTTGATAAAGTATTCAGAGCTTGTCACCCATTTAACGAACCGCACTTCGTCATGGTTAATGCACCATGTTTGGAAGCTTATGAGCTCGCTACTAAGTTAATGGGATACGGTACTGTATTAGATGGGCACGCTGGAGTTAAAAGTGCCATGGGAAAACCCAACATTACTCACCAAATTGACTTGAATAACGACATTCATTATCGACTTCAATGCTACCAGGCAACACACGGATCAAGCATGTATGGAATCCGTTTGGCGCAACGCTTTTTGTCAGAAGGTCGACTACCCAAGATCGACTTAATGACCAATTCGACAGAGCAATTTCAGTATGACCAAATCGACAAAGCTATCGAAAGAGCAGCAGATCCNGACAGCTTAAAAGTAATCATTGATTGGGGTGAATCTTCAAGTCCTCGTAGAGGTTGAATGGCCAATACTCTGACTTGTGAAACTTATTTCTTAATCAGACCCAAGGGTCAAGAACCACTTTTCCAACGTTGCCAGTTAGCTGTTGTTCCCAAGCTGTCTGAACTTCACTCATTCCATATTCATGTGTGATGAATTTATCCANTTGATCTCCTACTTGGCTTATTACCTTTATCAGGGCAGGAAAATCAGATAGACTGTAGTGCCAATTACCACGGAGAACAATTCCTTTCCGAATCATATCACTACTGGCTCCCAAAGGAAAGTTNCCTCCCTCACCTATAAAACAAGCTTGGCCTTTTCGCTTTAGTGAATCAACCATCAGCCGATGGGCAGCCGATGCACCGGAACAATCCATAGCTTTATCAACNCCCAAACCATCGGTCAAATCCTTGATCTTATCCTGAATGTGTTCATCTGTTGGGTNCAAAACNGCGATTGCTCCCAATTCCTTAGCGAGACTAGCGCGGAAGGGCTGACTTTCAACAGCAATAACTTTCGCACCCCGNAAATGCCCNTTAATAACACCNCCAAGCCCAACAGGCCCCATACCTGTNATCATTACTGTATCTAACGCATTAACGTCCATCTGTTGCATAGCACCAAATGTAGGGCCTAATCCGCAACACGCCATTCCGGCATGGTGAAAACTAATTTCTTCAGGGAAAGGTGATAATAACCAATCAGGTTTGATAATGTATTGGGCATATGTAGCCCCGGCGGATTGCCCTTCGGGTAACTTTCTTCCATTTTGACAATGAATGTGTTCTCCATCCAAACAGAGCCAGCAAGTACCACAACCTAACTGAGGTTGAACAACCACGCGATCCCCGACTTTTACACGTCCAGATTGCGCTACTTCGACGACTTCACCAGCGGCTTCATGTCCGAAACCAGCTGAGTCCTGTTCTCTTTCTNTTTTAAAACCTTTATATTCAGTACACATTGGCACTGATCTTATTTTAACCACGACAAAATCGTCGATAGCTTTTGGATCTGGCCGGTCAACGGTTCCACCGGTCCCGTCAGCAAACATGGCTGCAATTTTCATTTTGATACTCCAAATTCCAAATAGTCGCCAATCATTTTCTTCATCATAACAAATCTAAATTCAAAATTCTATCTTAAACTTTTATTTTCANTTTTANTAAATNTCTCATTTTTAGTATCGGCTCAACCCAAATCGTGTTTAAAACCTTTCTTCGTAGATGCCAAATCAGAATTTGATAATGAATAAAGAAAAAATCGAATTATTCCCAGATAATATCAANNCNTAATNGNAATTTTNCNCGAAAACTGATCATCTCGNACAAGTCANNTNTTCATGCTACACTGANGCAAANNTNCANGTGAAAATTNNCCCGTGTCGGNAAANTTAGGANTGAAATTAGTAANAATCGGAAAGGNTCAATCAATCTTCATCGGCNTGATTTNTCTACACCTACGGCCAATTTGGCTTCTCTCTTTTTTCCTCACTCAAGATGGTATAAGCCACGTGTACAATGCACATGTCCTGTGTGAGCATTGAAACCCAGCCTGCCATTTCCAAGACTTTTATGACATCAACTGAAGCCTTTTTCCGAATTGGTTATCTCATTGCTGACTAGTGATTCTAATGCGTCTGTTTTCTCCACTTCTAGCTGATTTTTTTATCCGCCTATGTCATCTGTTTCTCGATTGCTATATCCTATTCTATCAATAGATTTAACGCTGATAAGCTAGGCCTATCTACATGGCTTTCTTTTTTTATCTACAGTTATCTTTTTTAAATGGGGTTTTACAATTATGCGGTTAGTGTGTCACTGTTCTTTTTGATTCTCGGCTTTTGGTCGCGCTGTAAAGAAAAACTTAGTTTGAATCGTATATTAACCCCGAATTTATTATTTCTTATCACGTATTTTGCACATTTGGTTCCATATGTTTTTGCTCTTAGTTTTATTGGATTACTGTCTTTACTAGCTTTCTTTCACAGGCCAAGACAGATACTTACCAATTTTTTAGCTTACTACTACCTACATCGTTATTGTTGTATTATTTGCCGGGCTCCGATCTTTTGAGGTCTTCATCGCCAAAAATTAGTTTCGATCGAGTCGGCATGTTACTGAGCGATTTTTTTAATC
>PAYP01000056.1 GCA_002714785.1 Candidatus Poribacteria bacterium
GGATAGAAGCTGAACTGTAAGGATCTTAACTAGTAATTTCAGTTGATTCTAAGTAACCCAAAGAAATCTTAGCCATATAATTCCCTTCACTAGTAGGTTGCTATCAGTTAGTTATCAGTTATCATATAAGCTGAGCAACTAATTTTTCCAGATAGCCAGTTAACTTCTATAACTTTTTGATTAGTTAAGAAATCAGGCTTAGATCGGAAGGTTACTGGCATTGCCTTTCGCTTTCTTCTTATTGCATAATGTGGCACTGATAATATTCGCGAAGAAATAGACCTCTAGGCAAGTGATCAATAAGCTAATCTACATTGGGTTATACCAATTTTTCAGCCCAATACTAATAAAATCGGTAATTGGTGCAGCTGACTCAACTGAGACCAATTGTAGTTTTATTTCTTATTTCTTGGTTTTTAATTGTCTATGCCTAAATTTGGAACCAAGTTAGCCTTAAGTATTTGATCAGCTTATAATTTACAAACTGGGTCTTTAATCTAGGCTCTACGACAAAGATTTTGGTTTACAGGTCAATTTTTTATCTTATCAACCACGCTGAAAATAGGATTCATCAACCTTCAACAACTTAAAAACGAATAAGGAGCTGCAGTTGCCTAAAATTCCCACATAGGGAAAAAATTAGCTGCGAAAAATTTATGACCGGACAACCTCTTACTCCACATCAGCAGGAAGAATATCAGCAAAACGGTTATACCATCCAGCCGGCTGTCTTTTCGAAATCAGAGTGCGACCAATTCATTGATTATATGATGGATTTGCATGCTGGACGACACCAGCTAGATGGTTTTACACCTCGAGAAGCGAATGAGTGGGGCCGAACGCATAATCAACATAATTACGATCCAATCGCTATGAAGTGGTTGATTGATGCCCGTCTTTACCAACCGCTATACGATTGTTTACAGGCCGAACCAGATGGGATTCAAACCATGTATTTTTGGAAAGGGTCAGAGCAAAGACGCCACCAAGACCAGTTTTATTTGCCCAGCTGCATGTCAGCTTGGATCGCGTTACAAGATGTGGATGACAAAAACGGTACCATCTATGTCCAAGCTGGCTCCCACCACCACAGATTGGTTACCCGCCACGATTTTGAAGCCGGTACAGAATTTGAAGGCATCGACTACAACGATGCGGTCGACTTACAATTTGAGCGTAACAATTTACCGGAGGTAACCGTCGAGGTTGCTGCTGGCGACGTGGTCTATTTTCATGGAGTATTAGTTCACCGGGGTGGCCCTATCCTAGAACCAGATTCGTTCCGGCATGTCATAGCCAACCACTATATTCCTCGTTGCGCAACCGATTGGCACTTGAATTGGACCCGCTACCCAGTCAACCCAGTTTAATTATCCGTTTTTTAGATACAAAAAAGGCCGTTCCAACACAACAGCTGTTAAAACGGCCTTTGAAATGTTTAATGAGTTAGTCTGATTAGAAGATGCCTAATTCGTCTTTGGCGTCTTCACTCATCAATTCTGGCGTCCAACGTGGCTCCCAAACTACATGCACGTTAACGCTTTCGACTCCGTCTAGTTGTTGTACAACAGCTTGCGAACCATTAACCAACTGCGGTCCAGCCGGACAGCTTGGACTGGTCAATGTCATCTCTACGTCGACATTTTCTTCTTCGATCTTAACTTCGTAGATCAACCCCATATCGACAATGTTGACCCCAACTTCCGGATCAATGATTTCTTTTAGCTGTTCCATGACAGTTTCTTTAGATACCATAATATTCCCCACTCCAATTGGATTTTAGCCTAATCTACACTGACGAGAATATCGCCGTCTTCGATTTTAACTTCGTAACATTCGATCGGTTCATAAGCTGGCATAGACAGAGCTTCTCCGGTTTTGACACTGAATCGAGCTCCGTGGCGAGGACACACAATTTCATCCCCTTCTAGTTCACCCTCGGCTAAAGGTCCACCATCGTGGGTGCAGACATCCTCCACTGCCAAAAACTTACCATCAATATTAAAAATAGCTACCGGTAAAAAATCAACTTCAACTAACTTTTTCCCACCAGGAGGGATTTCATTTACTGATGCCACTTTGAAAAATTCTTCCATTCATTTCTCCCAACTGTTTGATTTAAGCAAGCCTTTTAATTAGCTAATAATTTGATACGATCGACTAGGCTTCTGACGCCATTTTGCCGACCAGGCGTAACGATTCCTTGGATATTCAATTGATCTAATAGTAATGGGTCAAAATCCCGAATTTCATGGCAAGATCGGTCGTTTAAGATTTGAAATATAACAGCCACCAAACCTCGTACAATAACCGCGTCGCTGGTAGCTACCATATGTAATTTTTCTTCTTGGTGCTCAGCGTGAAGCCACAAGTCACTTTGGCATCCTGGCACTTTCAGTTCATCCAATTTGTAATCATTTGGGTAAGGATCTAGTTCATCCCCCATCTCAATGATGGTCTGGTATTTGGTCAAATCGTCGGGGCAATCTTCCAGAAGTTCTCGGATCTCTTGAATTTCTTCAGTAATAGTCATTTTGGTGGGTTTCTATTGCAAATACGAGTTGGATATGATTATAAAATAGACAATACTTTGTGTAAGGCAGCAACCAATTTATCAATTTCTTCGGTGGTGGTATAACATCCGAAGCTAGCTCGAAGAACTCCCTGTCCTACTCGGTTCCTCAGGATGGGTTCGGCACATAAAAAACCGCTACGGACAGCAATCTGTTGGGTGTTCAATAACGTTGCCACATCGCTACTTTGAGCTGAGTCAACCGAAAACACGACTAAACCTAACTTAGCTGTTTGAGGGAAAAATACTGAGACTCGTTCAACTGATTTCAGTGCTTCCTGTGCGTAATCAGAAATAGAAGTCTCATGAGCAGTTATATTATCTAATCCCTGCTCTTTAATCCACTCAATAGCCCTTCCTAGCCCAATGATACCGGCAATATTTGGTGTTCCTGCCTCATATCGCCAAGGCATTTCATTGAAGGTCGTCTGATCAAAACTTACCGTTTTGATCATGTCTCCGCCACCCATATAAGGAGGGGACTGGTCTAGCAACCCCTTCTTCGCATATAGAACACCAGTGCCCGTTGGGCCATATGTTTTGTGCCCACTAAAAACCAGGAAGTCGCAATCTGACACATCGGTCTGAATGCGGGGTACACTTTGTGCTCCATCTAATAAAACGTTAGCTTGATACATTTTGGCGAGCTGACCTATTTTTTGCCAATCTTGCATCACTCCGGTGGCGTTAGGTAAAATGCTCATAGCAACCAGTGAACGATTGCATCGTCGTTTCAAGAAGTCAACCAACTGATCAAATTCAAGATAGCCTTTTTCGTTCAGAGAAACTACTTGCAATTGAACACCACTACGGTCTCTTAGCTGTTGCCAAGGGACAATGTTGGCATGGTGCTCAGCTTCACTGATAATGATTTGGTCATTACTATCCCAATCAGCACAGAAGCTATTAGCTACGATATTAATACCGTGTGTCGTGCCACTAGTGAAGACAATTTCACTGTCTTCGACCCCTGGTGTTAGGATGAAATTGGCAATAATTGAGCGAACACCCTCATATGCTGCAGTAGCCGTTTCCGCCCAGTTATGGATGCCTCGATGGATATTAGCATTATAGTTCTGATAATAATCCCCAATTTTCTCTAGTACGCAATCCGGGGTCAGGCTGGTGGCCGCACTATCTAGGTAGACAGTATCATCGATATTTAAAATGGAGAAATCTTTTCTACAATTCACTGAGGAGAAGCGAGGCGAAGATGATTATCCTTCGCCCCTAATCAATTTAGGTTAGTTAGAAAAAGTAGTCCAACTCGTTTCAGCTGCTTGCCGCATAGCTGCATGCTCTTCGTCAGTACAAGCACTGTCCGTAGCTACACCTACTGCGGTATCGTTTGGCGCTACGATCTTTTCCTGTAGCAGGTATGCTTCTACTTCGTCGCCACTAACATCAACCAACATAACATCGTCGATTTGAATACAAGGCTGAAGTGGCTGTCCTGTCTTTTCGACCATTTCTTGAAAATTATCTGGGTTGTTAATGATATCGAGGTCATCGTATTCGAGACCATATTTGTCAAATACAGCCCGTACACCTCGGCTCCACCCACAACTAGGCTTCATGTAACCAACAATTTTAGGTTGACTCATTTTGTTCGCTCCTTAGTTTTTCTAGTTTTTCCCCATAATCATGGGGATTAGGTCTTATGAGCCATGGCCAGCTTATTCTGGACTGACTCTGTCAATCTTTGCCTCAAATCAATTGAGGGGATTCGTTGTAAGATAGGTTCAAAAAAGCCTTCGACTACCGTTCTTTCTGCCCATTCTGGTGATAGGCCTCGGCTCATCAAGTAATAGACTTGTTCAGGGTCAACTGGCCCAGCTGTTGCGCCATGTGTACACCTAACCTCATCGGCCAAGATCTCTAAGCCTGGAATAGTATCAGCTCGGGCCCGTTTGTCCAATAAAAGGTTTTCGTTCTTCTGATATGCATCAATTTCTTGAGCACCCTTTACTACTTCGATCATGCCTCGCCACACAGTCCGACTGCGGTCCGTTAGCACGTTTTGGTAGAGAAGATCACTGGTAGTATGGGCGGCACTGTGCTTCTGGTATGTATGAACATCTAAATGTTGGCGTTTCTGTGCGAAAGCCAAGCCTAGCATATCAACATTAGCGCCAGATTCACTTAGCTCAGCTAGCTGGTCAATTTTACTTAACCGACTTCCGAGGCATGCCGTTATCCATCTCAGGTTAGCTGATTGCTGAATCAGCGCTCGTTGAGTGGAAAAGTTCCAAGTCTGTTGATTGAAGTCTTGGATTTGTACAAAGTTTAAGTGTGCATTAGAACCTACAAATATTTCCACAGCCCCACAATGCAGTCCCGCTTGATTCTCACGCGCTGACCCTTGTAATTCTAGAACAGTAGCTTGACTATTGTCTTCTGCAATAATCAAAGTATTCGAGAAGTCTGCCACCGAACTACCATTCAGTGTCTTGAAGACCTGAAATGGTTTTTCTACTACTACCCCAGTCGGAATATACAACACGTAGCCACCCTGCAAGAATGCGCTTTGCATAACATCGAAGATGCTTCGATCTTTTGAAGGATTACGACGGATAGCTTGTCCCATATACTCCCGCAGAAGATCCGGTTTCTCTTTCAAAGCGGTCTGGAAATCTGCAAAATAAACACTATCTAACTCACCAATTTGGTCTAATGTTACTCCATTTTGTTGCATCATTAAACCAGCTAACAGCTCTGTATTTTCAGGCTGGTTTGGGCCTAAGCTTGGATCGACATCTTCTGGCATTGGCAGGCAAAACTGGTCAATCGACAAGCCTCTTACATCAGTTCGTCGCCAATCCTCTAAATTGGTGCCAGGTAAATCTAATTCAGGCAGCTGTTCCAGTGCAGACGATCGGCGATCCGACATCCAACTTGGCTCGTTTTGGAAGCCAAGATTGGGGGCCGTATGATCAAGCAAACTCAAAAACTGTCTTTCCTTCATTATGATCGAGTGATCAATTTACTAACCAACTGACCCCTCCATCTGTAGCTGAATCAATCGATTCATTTCCACCGCATACTCCATCGGCAACTCTTTCACTAACGGTTCAATGAATCCATTGACAATCATGGTGGATGCGTCTTCCTCTGAGATTCCTCGACTCATCAGGTAAAACAGCTGTTCTTCTCCAATTTTGCTAACACGGGCTTCATGCTCAACTGTTACATCCTGTTCGTCAATTTCGATATAAGGATATGTGTCAGACTGAGAATCTGGGTCCAGAATTAAAGCATCGCAAACCACATTTGACTTACAACCAGCAGCCCCTTTGCCAACTTTTAATAAACCACGGTAACTTGAACGACCACCGTCTTTACTGATCGATTTTGATGTGATTTTTGAGGTTGTATTTGGTGCTAAATGAACGACTTTCCCGCCAGCATCCTGATGCTGACCGGTACTGGCGAAGGCAATCGAAAGAATTTCACCATGGGCTCTTTCGCCCACCATATACACGCTAGGGTACTTCATGGTCAGTTTAGAACCAAGGTTTCCATCTACCCATTCCATAGTAGCGTCTTCGTAAGCCATCGCGCGTTTGGTCACTAGGTTATAAATGTTATTGGCCCAATTTTGGATCGTGGTATAACGCACACGAGATTTTGGCTTACAGATAATTTCTACTACCGCACTATGTAAGGACTCGCTTGTATATATCGGTGCCGTACACCCTTCTACATAATGGACTTCTGCGCCTTCGTCAGCTATGATCAGTGTTCGTTCGAACTGGCCCATATTTTCAGTGTTGATACGAAAATAGGCTTGTAGTGGATAGTCAACTTTAACACCAGGTGGTACATAGATAAAACTGCCCCCGCTCCAGACGGCGCTATTCAGAGCAGAGAACTTATTATCCGCTGACGGAATCACTGTACCGAAATACTCGCGAAACAAATCCGGGTGCTCTTTCAAAGCTTGATCTGTACTCATAAAGATCACGCCTTGCTTCTCTAGTTCTTCTTCTATACTGTGGTAGACAACTTCAGAATCATATTGAGCACCAACACCGGACAAAAACTTTTGTTCGGCTTCAGGGATACCCAGACGATCGAACGTATTTTTAATATCGTCCGGTACGTCATCCCAGCTCTTTTCTTCTCGGTCCGAAGCTTTGACATAGTAGTAGATATCATTATAGTCCAGTTGAGAGAGGTCGCCTCCCCAATCCAAATCTGGTTTATCCTTGAAGATACTGTATGCCTCTAAACGAAATTCCCTCATCCAATCTGGCTCATCTTTCACATCTGACAAATGATTAACTACAGCCTCGTTCAGTCCTTTCTGAGATTTATAAACTGGCTGAATGTCATCACTAAAACCATATTGGTAATCGCCAATATCCGGGCGTGCTTTGTTAATTGACACGGTAAAGTACTCCTTACTGTTATTGACCGTTTGAGGCCGAGTCTTCTACATTGGCAGATTGATGTTTTTCGCGGATAGCGTCGTAGCCCTCTGCTTCTAGGTACTCCGCTAACTCCCAACCACCAGATTCTACCACTCTACCGTTCAGAATGATGTGTACATGGTCAGGTTTGATATGATTTAGAAGTCGTGGATAATGAGTGATGACCAAAACACCTAGATCTGGCCCGATTAACTGATTGACGCTGTCCCCAACAATTCGAACTGCATCGATATCCAATCCAGAGTCAGTTTCATCTAGAATAGCTATTTTGGGTTCCAGCATTGCCAGTTGCAAAATTTCCGCCCGTTTTTTTTCACCTCCTGAAAAACCATCATTCAGATATCTACGGGCAAAGGACTCGTCGATACCTAATTTTTTCATTTTTTCTTTGAGTTCTCGTCGAAAGTCTCGCATCGGAATGAGAGGTGTAGTTGCAGACTCAGAAGTGCCATCGTCGCGGACTGAGCTAACAGCTAAACGCAGAAAATTCGCCATTGTGACACCGGGGATAGCTGTCGGGTACTGAAACGCCAAAAATAGACCTAGTTTTGCGCGTTCATGTGCTTCTAGTTCNGCCAAATCTTGGCCACTGAAGGTGACTGTCCCACNTGTTATTTCATAACTCGGATGCCCCATCAGGGTATTGGCTAAAGTACTTTTCCCTGAGCCGTTTGGCCCCATCATAGCATGAATTTCACCTGGGCGAATGGTTAGGCTGAGTCCTTTCAAGATCTCTTGTCCGTCAACACAGGCATNTAGATCGTCGATGACGAGTTGGTGTTGCATTAGTTTCCTTCTAACTCTTTCGTTGTTATTCTGTTTTGAAGCTAGTTGATGGCAATCAACCGCNGATCATTGACATATTACGATCTGGTTTAGTGTATTGGTTTGAGTTAATCATGTGTCCAATGGCCTTGNTCGCCACGGATTCTTTCATCAATTTTTCGATATGTTGGTCGCTGGCTCCATTACGAAGCGGGGTAAGTACGTCTTTTTCTTCTAGTGCAAACAANCAATTCCTGAATTTGCCATCTGCTGTCAATCGTACTCGATTACAATCGCCACAAAAAGGTTCAGAGACAGATGAGATGAAACCNACTTTTCCTTTTCCGTCTTGGAAATGGTAATTCTGTGCTGTCTGGTGTAAACCTCGGCCGTTTTCATTTTCCAACGGGAACATTTCANTAATTCGCTTCTTCAACTCTGAATTAGGAACAAATATNTCTTTGGCCCAAATATCGTCCGCGTCCAATGGCATAAACTCGATGAATCGCATTTCGTATCCATTGTTTCGCGCAAAACTCACTAGCTCCAGCACTTCATCTTCAGAGAAACCTCGCATAGGAACTGCATTGATCTTGATGGGGTCGAACCCGATTAGCCGAGCTTTCTCTAGACCGGCTAATACTTTGCCCAACAAGTTACGTCGAGTTATCTCGGCAAATTTGCTTTCGCTAAGTGCGTCTAAGCTGACGTTGATTCGCCTCAACCCAACGTCGTAAAGTGTTTGAGCTTGTCGTTCCAAANTAACACCGTTGGTTGTCAGGCTAATGTCAGACAGGCCGGGGACGGCAAGTAACTGTTCAATCAGGCTAGACAGTCCGCGGCGCACCAGNGGCTCCCCACCAGTTAATCGAACTTTGTTAACACCTAGACCTACTGCAATATTGACTAACCGAATAATTTCTTCGAAGGTCATGATCTGGTCAGTCTCAGCGAANTCCATTTCCTCTGGCATACAGTAGAGACAACGCAAATTGCAGACGTCAGTCACTGAAACCCTAAGATTGGTGGCTATTCGGTGGTACTGATCAACTAACTGAGACATTCACTCCGTCCAGATCTGNCTTTCAGGCCCACAATTATAACACACCTGTAGTTTGNCGACCAATATTTTAGAAGTAATTTTACTTCTAAAGNNACGTACTCNTGATTCANCTGTAGATAGTTATTATCAGATGACGGCCACTGGCCTGATTCCGAAATTCACAGAGATATATGCCNTGCCAAACGCCCAAATTGAGCCGGTGAGACGTAATTGGAATGGTTATAGAACAACCAACCAAAGACGATTTGATGTGAGCGGGCATATCATCAGGACCTTCGTAGGTGTGAATATAGAATGGTTCATTTTCTGCAACCAGGTGATTGAAACTGCTTTCAAAATCACGGCGAACTGTTGGGTCTGCATTTTCGTTGATAGTAATTCCTGCTGAGGTGTGTTGAAGNAATATATTCATTAAGCCAGCTGCAGGTAATTTACCAATAGCCTCAACAATTTCCGACGTGATTAGGTGGAACCCTCGTCGAAACGGCGGCAAAATCAGGTTGGTTTGCTTGACCATCTAAAACAAAAATTGTATCGATATCATATTAATTGACCAGTACAACTGCTAATTGCAGCTGATTATGAACGTAATTCAGAAACGATAGGCGTTGAACAGTTTCATTAGTTTGGTTTTGTATCCAACGGTAGTCTGCTATTAGTGAGAATTTCTGGTTCAACCGCCAGCGTAANTCTGCTTCAATTTGCCATTGAAAGTCTCTGCGAAAATCTTCTTCATTTTCTACTTTTCTACCAGTCTGGGTTAACCATCGACCTGCAGTGGTTAACTGAATCGATCGTCCTGGTTGCCAAAGGTAGAAAGCTAGCAAATTGGTTTGACGGATAGAAAAGTGATAGAACGANAAGTTACCTTGATTTCTTTGGTAAAATACTTCCGTCTGAAGGATTAAACGATCGTTTAATTGCCAAGGCTGGCGCCACGTTAACTGATGTAAGCGATCGAAGCGTCTGTCAACTTGGCTTAAACCTGTTGCGAACCAAATCAAGTCGCTCAAATTGGACTGGTAGTCTCGCAGTGTCAAGAGGTAATTGAGTTGCCCTGGTTTTTTAAACCAAAGTTTCAGCTGTAGTCCACATTCTAGCTGGTGCAGTTGTGAGCCAACTAGCTGAAAGTCTTTTCTTTTAGTAATTTCATCATCGAACCAATTCCTCTTATAACGATAACTTACAATCCGCCCCCAACTTAACTCTACACCCTGCCAACGCTGATCGTATGCTACATCTANTCGATTTTGGCGTTGAAGCTGACAACCAAGTCTTAGTGATGGTAAACGGTTTGAAAACTGATAATCAAGTCGACCTGAAAGCTGATAAGCATAGCCATTGAAGGCGGTCAAGCCGGCTTTCATTTTTTGATCCGNCGAGCTTTGTTTTGTTTCCAGATAATGATAGCGTTGTCCACNCAGGTTTAGTTCAGATTTCAAAACCTTGACTGGTCTGTAAACCCATTTGNCTTCAGATTGTAACTGGTTCAGAAGGCCCGATAATTGGGAATCTTGGCGCCCGGCCAGCGGACTGGTGTCAGGATCAACGCTAAGGCCAAACTCTATATGATCATCATAGCCAAGACTTTCTTGGATCTGATAAGTCAACTNACCATGAATCGGTCGGCAAATACATAGTAAGATGATGAATTGTAGTGAACTTNGGGTGACACGACCAAGGGAACCAACAAAACTAATATATCGTGCAGATACCATTTGCGCAAACGCTACTAGCTTTACTGGAAGAAAAACCTGACTCAGGACTATCGTTTTGCAGTTGTTCAAATTCTGCCCATAACGGTGAAGATGATAAGATCGGTGGNNCAGAAGTAAAGTTTATTTGTAGTTCAGATTGATCAATAACTTGCCATAAACAGCCGCTCAGTAGACACGACGTCAAAATTAGTAAACACATCGTGAGTACAAACTGGGTTAGAGCCACTTTTCGATCACCTCAACATAGTTTTCCTTGCTACCAGTAGAGCCTTCGAACCGGTGGCGAATTTTACCTTGCCGATCGATNAGCACTGCGGTTGGCAAAGCCATGATAGCATACTCCTGAAAGACCTTTTCATCAGCAAACAAAATCGGATAATCAATACTTAAGTTCTCAATGAATGGCTCTACCACCGCCAATTTTTCTCGATCAACTGAGATTCCGACTACACTGAATCCTTTGCTCTCATATTGGTGGTGGAGTTGTTCAAATATCGGCATTTCCACTTGACATGGTTGACACCAGGTTGCCCAAAAGTCGAGTAGTACGACCTTACCTTTAAAGCTAGACAAGGAAACTTGCTCTAGTTGAGTACTCAACAGTTTAAAATCAGGTGCACTTTTGACCCACTCAGTGGATACTACCTCTTGCTCAGGGGTTTGAGCTGCNGGATCATCAGAAACATCCCCACAACCAGTTATAGGAACGATTATTAGGCTCACGAGAAGACAAGAACTGAAAAAAACAGTAATTGGTCTGAACATTAGTCATCCATTATTGTATTTTTTTGAGACCCGCTAACAGTTCATCAATCTGGGGTAGGTCGTTTGGGTCTCCACCACTATGGGTAGATCGCCAATGAATCTTCCCAGCTTTATCTATTAAAAAGAAAGAAACTTTTGGCAATGGCTGAAAGTCCAATACATCGTATTGGCGGATAACTTCAGCTCCAAGATCGGCTAGGTAGGGGAATGGCAGCTTATGTTCTTGCTTGAAGGCTTTATTTTCTGCTACTGGCCAAGGACTAATAGCAATCACCTCGGTGTCCAAATCAGTAATTCGATTGTAGTTGGGTTTTAGCAACTGAACCAGTTGCGGTGCACAAACCGGTCACAACTTGCCTCGATTAAAGGTTAGCAAGATGTTCTTTTTCCCAGCATAATCTGCTAACGATACCTTCTGATTACTTGTGTCTAGCAGCGAGAACNTGGGNGCCGTATCCCCAACTTCAGCGCCGTCTTCTTCGATCACTTCTGGTTCTAGTTCCACCTGAATNTTGCTTGATTCACCCTTGGCAATGGGTTCAATTTCGACNGTCNTTGGTAGCATTGATTCGGCAACAACAGTTATTTCTAGTTCGGTATCAGCTTCTAGTTTATCGAACCGAAAGACACCCAAATCGTTAGTTACTTGAGTCTGATCACCAAGCGTGACTGTCGCTCCTGAAATAAATTCACCTTCTGAATNAATGACGATACCGCTCAACTGAGCCGGTAGTGGTTTNAATTTCAATTCCATGACGAGCTCAGTTTGCTGTAACTCAGCCGGAACCATCTTTTCTTCTGTTTGATAACCGTCGCTAATTACTCTGATCTGGTAGGTTCCAAACTCTAGGTCGGCAAAGACAAACTGACCGGATTTGTCAGTCGCACTTGATCTTACTACTTGGCCGTTTTTGATTAGCTCTAGTTTGGCTTCTATTCCAGATGGTTGAATGTTACCNCTGATACTACCCATCGGTCGGGTTTGGTCATCAGCAGTAATATCTGGCGTTTCATCTACTGATTCNCCACAACCAAGGTGTAGAATCAGAGAACAGGCCAAGGTCATCATAACAACTGAGAGTGGATATCTTTTTCTGGTCATATAGTTCCTGTTTTCTGTATTTTAGATCTTGATAAATAAAATAGTAGGTGCAATATCTTCAAATTATATAGGACAGCATATGACAAAGCAAATTAAAGGCCAAACAACAGATCATACCAAATTGACATTCCCAATTCTGCTGTGATAGATTAAATCTAAGCATTAGAGGTCTAATTTGGGTCGGTTTCATCGATGGTTTACCTCTGTGTCCTTGTTTTTTGTTTCTCTTCCTATATTGGCAGGAAGAGGCGATAGNCTTCTTCCTCAGGTTCAGTTTGACCAGATTCGGACACTAATCATCGATTTGCAGGAAAACGTCGATCTAAAAACTGGGGTTCCCTACTACACTCGTAATTCTTACCATCGACCAGCTGCTGACAACGCTGCTAGAATCATTGCCAACACCTTCCGTCAATCGCCACGTTTACATGTCCGAGAAGAAAATTTCAGCGGTCTGAAGAATATAGTTGCCGATCTACCAGCCCGATCCGATTCGAATTCTTCCGGCGATCGCATCTTCATTATTTCTGCTCATTACGATTCTAAGGCCAACCTGTCTGCTAACTGGCACCCTTTACTATCCAAAGCACCAGGCGCTAACGATAACGCAAGTGGTATTAGTAGTATGCTAGAAATTGCTCGGATTTTATCTGCTTATGAATACGATCACCATCTGAGATTCGTAGCTTTCGATGGCGAGGAAATCGGTTTGATTGGTAGTAGCTACCACGCCCGTCAGGCAGTTCAAAGAGGCGAGTCGATTGCAGCCGTCATTAATTTAGATATGATTGGTTATAACTGGAAGACTAATTTACTTCAAATCGCTGTGGATCAGTCATCTCATTGGTTATCCAAAGCCTTTCAGATTAGCAACCAATGGTACGATTTAGGTTTTCTACTAGATATAGTTGTTGATCCGATGTTTGTGGATAGCGACCATCAACCCTTTTGGGCAGCAGGCTATCCGGCTGTCACTTTGATTGAGAGTACGACTCCTTGGCGAGACGGTAAAGGATATGATGCCAATCCTTTTTTTCATACCCAACAGGACACTGTCGACAAGCTCAATATCCGATTAATTGAAAAAGTGACAAAATTGACATTAGTCACCATGGATAGCTTATTGAGTCACTCCTTCGTTGATAAAAACCCGCAATCTGGTGAATTCCCCAGACCAATTGAGGAGTTCCATATTACCTTCAACCCGATCGTACAAGCCCAAATCAATCCTGTCAAAATCTCGGGTCAAGTGATGACTCCCTTTCCTGTGCAAATCATCATCTCACCCGGTAACGTTGTAGCTAATTTGAATCGAATAGAGACTCCTGATGATTGGCTAACACCTGACCTTTTGCAGGCCAGTTTTTCGGCTCAAGTTCATCTATCTCCAGGACCTAATCATTTACAAGTAGCCATAGCAAACCAGTTCGGTGTTATGGCAGTAGAAAAAATGGTGGATTTTAGGCCAGCTTTTCAACTTGAGGAAATCAAAATTTATCCCAATCCAGTTTTGGCAGGTCATAACCAGATTACCTTCCAGACAATTGCCAATCAGCCTATCGATAGTATCCGGTATACAGTTCTGGCCAGTAATGGGCAAATTATTCGCTTGTTAGAGGGAGTTGTAGATAATACCTACCCACAGGTTGGGTTTGGCTGGTGGAATGGCCGAGTAGCCTATGGGAATAGAGTCGCAACTGGCGTATATATCTGTCGTGCAGATGTTCAATTTCAAGGCCAAACGTATTCAATTTCAGAAACATTAGCCATGGCGAAATAATCTAGATTACCGGTAATCAGGAACTAGTACTGGTTGGCCTCCATTAGCAATTGACTCTTCTGAAACCAACCCTGGCACCGTATAATCTAGGGCACGATAGACATTCAGTGGTGGCTCGGTTCCATTTAATAAAGCGTCGATAAAGTCGCGTAGTTCAAAGTACTCCGCAGTCACACCAGCGACTTGAGCTTCAGCTGAAGGATTTAACCAACATTCGGGTAGAAAGTCGGCTTCAAAATCAGATAAGGGTTGCCAATCTGCACCTTGAATAGAAATCTTTGGTCGATCTCCGAATCCCCGTGTGCCTTCATAACAGGCTTTGGTTCCCTGAAGGCTGAAAAAACTGTTAGCTGGCCGAGTGGATAGCATATCAATACGAATCTTAATTAGACATTCACTTTCGGTCTTACACAACATCAAGACGGTATCTTCCATTGCGTGTTCCGGGTCGGTATGAACACCTGTTCCTAAACAACTCACACTTTTCACCCGTTCACCAAACCAGTCTAATACCGGCCCTAGGCTGTGAGTAGCATAGTTGCAACGGTTGATGCCAACTTGCCAGTGAAATCGCCAAGTTGGATTCCCCTCGTCGTTATGATGTAGAAACTTGACATCGTGNACATATTCGCCTTCACCAAAATAAATTTCGCCAAATACACCTTGTTCAACCATATTACGAATTAGTAGATTCGATTTTTGGTAACATAAGTTTTCAGCCATCATATACTTACCTGAGCTATTGTTGACAGCATCAACCAAGGTCTGACATTCATCCAAGGAGACGGCAGCTGTGACTTCACTTATCACATGTTTCCCCGCATTAAGAGCTTGTATCGATTGCGGAACATGCAAATTTTCAGGTGTGGCCAAAACGACTATATCCACCTCTTCCAATAAATCTTCATAATTAGTGAATCGGTGACCAATACCATAATTATCGCCTATCCGATCAAGATTTTTAGGGCTAATATCGCATATGGCTGTCACCTTTGTTTCCGCTATGGCTGCAAATGGTGAGAAATACGAAGACCCACGACCGGCACCGACGATCCCAACTCGAAATTCTTGACTCATAAAATTTTCACGGTGAAATTCTACCGCGATCCCCTTATATTTTATCGTACATTAGGTTTTGAGTAACCTGCTAAATAGTGCACAGGTTTTGGCAATAATTTTTCCCATATATTCTGATAGAAAGCAGACAACTTTTNTGGGAATAAACATCCAAAACAGTTAATTAATTCGGCTGAGAAACCATCAGATCAACCGCCAATTGGTAAAAAGTACGAATTTATATCTCATGAGATCGTGATGTTTTCTATTCGCTTTTTAAACTTTGGACTACCCAGTCTATGATAACTTACCGTTTTTGGTCAATCGACTATTTAAATTAACAACTACTGCAGCGTCCACTTTACGCCAACACTAACACGAGACAGTTAAGCTGTACTTTTATTCCTTTTGGCAAATCAATTTTAGCAAAAGCCACTAGTGTTCAAAAAACAGGCACCAGAACAAACTGAAAATCGTTGTACGTATGGGTTAATTTTGCTATCTTAATGAATATATTAAGTTGTTGAAAAACGATTCGGGGAAAAACTTGATGACAGACTACCAACCGATGGATTTGAACCTGTATTACAATTCCGGTATTGACAGCCTCAAAGGAGTGCCATCAGAGCCAGCATTGGGTACCCAGTGTTATCACGGATTACCTTTTCAAATTGGGGACAATCAACAAAATTGCTTTATTACTTTTAAACCAGCGACTCAGCCTATCTCTATTATGCTTGATGATGTCATCATTCATCGACTTATAGTCGCACATCGTTTGCTAGACTCGAAATTGATGACAGGAGACCAAATCGGTCGGCAGATCGCCAGTTATGTTTTCCATTATCAAAATGGAAATTCAGTTGAAGTACCAATTCGTGAACGATTCGAGATTTCCGCAGTACCAACAGCGTGGGGACAAAATAACTTCAACGCCTACCCCGACCAAGAAGATAGTCTCTTCGACCGACATCGAGGCCACTGGGGTAACGCAGGTAATCGACAGACGGAAACCAATGCGGGTAGTCCCAGAGACTACACTTTGTGGGTCTGGAAAAACCCACGGCCAAAAGATTTAGTAAGTACTATGGAAATCATACCTTTTGACCGTGAGTTTCTCCTAGCTGGAATTACTCTTGGGTTTCTGAACGAGGATCCAATTGCTCGCCAAGGTCGCCGTGAGGTCATGATTACCTTATCCGAAAGCCACGAAGCTGAAAAACCGTTTGGGTTAGAAGTTGAGGTTGACCGTGGTCTAGTTACCTATCCACATCCTCTACCCAATCGCTCAATTGATCAGGATCTGAATAGTTGCCAGAAAGGCTGGGGAGAGCCCCAAAACTTACAATCAAGCCCAAGTTATGTCGAAATTTCGGCAACTCCTTCAGCGACAGTCAAAATTAAAAACCACGGCCAAGAACTAGGACTGGTCAATTGGGGACAATTAGAACAACGGAAGTCAATACAATCCAATAAACAACTTCAGGTTAAAATTATTGACGGTGGTCGCAACTGGGTACACACCACAGTAGTTGACAGTCAAACTAACCAACCTATCCCGTGTCGAGTCCATTTCCGATCAATTAATGGTGTACCCTATGCCCCACATGGTCATCATGGACACGTGAATTCAAATATGGGTACTTGGCACATTGACGTTGGTGGAGATGTACGGCTAGGGCAACTGACTTACGCCTACATCGATGGTAAATGTCAGGGCTGGCTGCCTAGAGGGGAAGTAATCGTCGATGTGGCTAGGGGGTTTGAATATCAACCACTCAGAACCAAAGTTGATATTAAACCTAACCAGAGGAAATTAGAATTACGGCTTACTCGCTGGTGTGATATGAAAGCAGAACGTTATTTCTCTGGAGATACTCATGTACATTTCTTGTCTACTCAAGGAGCTCATACTGAAGCCCAAGGCGAAGATTTGGATGTTGTTAACCTTTTATTATCTCAATGGGGCCATCTGTTTACCAATACCGAAGAGTTTATTGGTAAACCATCGATCGCCCATAATGGTAAAAGTATAGTCTATGCCACCCAAGAAAATCGGCAGCATGTCTTGGGGCATTTGACTTTGCTAGGTTTAAAAGAAGCTGTCAGCCCGTGGTGCTCAGGTGGGTCTAACGAAGCAGAACATGCAGGTAACTTGGAAACTACGCTGTCTCACTGGGCCGATGCTTGCCGTGCACAAGGTGGAACGGTCATTTTACCGCATATACCCAATCCTAATGGTGAGCCATCAACTTTGATTGCTACTAATCGAATCGATGCGGTTGAATACTTGACCAACGCCGAATACGGACACATTGAATATTACCGTTATCTTAACTGTGGTTACAAATTGCCCCTAGTCGGTGGAACCGATAAAATGAGCAGCGATGTACCTGTAGGTTTGTATCGGACTTATGTCCATATCCCCGAAGAAGAGGAGTTTAATTATCATAACTGGTGTAAGTATTTGAAGGCGGGTAATACCTTCCTCAGTGGCGGGCCGATAATCCGACTCTCAGTTAATGGCGAACCTATTGGTTCAACTATCAACTTGAAAGGCAATGGTGGAACCATCGAAGTCTCGGCCAGCTGCCAATCAATTTTTCCTATCTATAGTCTAGAAATTGTCAAAAATGGAGAAGTTATTGATCGGGTTGAAGACTTAAATGGCCAGAAATCACTAACCCTAAACTGCAGTATCAACTGTGATCGACATTCTTGGGTTATTGCTCGTTGTGGTGGACCCAACTATCCACAAGCTATCTCACATTACGATGGCTGGAGTCGAGGTATAATTGCTCACACTTCACCGATTTATATTGCCGTTGGTGGTGAGTGGTGGATGTTCGATTTAGAAACCGCTAACTACATGATTACTTTAGCAGAAGGCAGTCTTTCCTACATTCGGAATACGGCCCGCCACTATAACCCAAGCCAAACCACACATCATCATGGCGAACAAAATCATCTAGAATTTCTAGAACGTCCATTCCAAGAAGCAATCCAAGCCCTACACCAACGAATGCATGATCTTGGAGTACCGCATTAGATGTTGCGATTTTTCCATGAATATAGACTGAAAATTTTGTTCCGGGGTGTATTGTCAAGGGACATTATTACCAGCGGATAAGATTCATTTTACATTCCCGATTACAATTTCGGTTGGCCTTCGGCTAATATTCTTCTCAAGATCAATTAACAATCACAAGATCTATTCTGCTGTTTAATTTTAGAATATATAGTGAATTGGATATGCTTAAGGTCTCACTCTAGCCAATTAGGGTGGAGTTGTTATCGGATGTTGAAGAGAGCTAGTATGTTATTTGTCTTCGATTGACATCCAGCAATAGGTTGGCTACAATTAGGCCGATTTCAATGCCTGCATTTGATTCATGAAGTTGAAAAAAGCCAAAACCTTAATCAGTGTAGTATTCTCACTCTTAATCGCATTTCTTGTCGCAAATCTAGTACAAGCAGATTCGGCGATCGAAACTGAGTTTATTAGCGGTCCTAGCGATAATATTGGTTATCAAAACCCAACCTTTTGGTGGATGGGAACAGCATCCAACCAACAGATTTTAGGTTTTGACTATGCATTGAACGGNCAGAGTAATTTNACCCAAAGTAACCATGTAACATTTAGGGATTTGACCNATGGTGCTTATACCCTATCAGTCTCAGCGATTACTGTAGATGGCAAAAAGGACCCGACTCCGGTTGTTAGAAGTTTCAGGGTTCAGTTGGATTTCCAGGCGGAGCTAGAGTTCAATAATCGACAAGCTGAAGCTAACCCAGTTTTGTTCAACCGAACTATTCGGGGGGTAAGTTTAGATAAAAATGATGTTGATTGGTTCCAATACTCTCTGACTGCTCAAAGTGGGCTATTAACCTTCACGCTTAGTCGAGATGGTGGGACTGGAGCTACGAATTTACTGATCTATCAAGAACAAGTTTCAGAAGAAAATTTGGTTCANACCGCACGAATCAGTGATATCAATAGTCAGTTCGTTGTTGGTACAGTTGGTCTAAATCGAAGGAAGTTAACGGGTGAAACCCGATATTANCTCNAGGTAGTTCCCGAATACGTCGATGCTGACCANNGATCATATTTTCTAACTATTTCAGGAAATGAACTTGGTACTGATTTTGCNTGGGATGCAGAGAATAATGATTCCTATATCAGAGCGAATCGGATAAATCCTACGATTGATAATCCATTGACCATTATCGGCGACAAAAACCACGAAGGGGACCAAGACTGGTTTCGGTTATACGTCAACAAAAATCAAAGTCTGACATTAAGTATAATCCGACCACTTGTGGTAGGTCCCACCACTATTGATATTTACCGGTCTCCACTAATTACTGATGATATTAATAACCGAAAAGTTGGCCAGATTACGGTCAATGTTGCCGAAGATCCGAGCCCAGAACTTTTATTTCCCTTAGTACCTGGTGAATACTTTCTAGTCGTCGACAACAGCAATATTACACTCAGTGCTGACACGGTTGATTCTCCTTATTTCGTAAACGTTTCTTTAGCTGAGCTTGATCCCAANATGGATATTGAGATTGAGCCTAACAANGTATCACCCTTTGTAAATTCACAACAGGCAACAAAGCTTTCGTTAGGCGATCCACTTTCAGGTACCCACTGGGATAGNCAGAATGATGTTGATTGGTTCCAGATAGATCTTAGCNAGAGCATTNTTCCAAGTAAAACAAGACAGTCGTTTCTGATTATCGACTTACAAACAACACTAACAGCTGGATGGATCCAAGTTGAAGTCTATGACTCTATTCAGCAAGTGGTTGGACAGAACCAATTCTATCCCGTTTCTGCTATTACTGACGAGGCAAGCCAGCTTTCAGTTCCAGTTTCGAACAGTAGGTATTTCATTCGAGTTTCCCCTTTTTTTTCGTCTGGAACTGCTAGTTACCAGTTGACTACTAATTTGATCAAATCNNTATCTCATAGTGCTGAAGAAGCATTAGCCTTAGGTGAAACCTTAACTGTGGTGATGGACCTACCNGTCGGACAGATTACAGCTTTAACTAACCCCCAATTTGAATTAATAGGGGAATTTTCACCCTCCGTATTCCCTGAACGTTTAGCCAAAAGATCTATGGTACTAAGCGATAATACCTATATTGGAACTTACATACCACAGCTAGGTGAAGATATTACCTCAGCATTTGTTCGAGTGACTTGGAAACCTCAAATAGGTTCAGCTGTCGTGGTTGACCTGCCACGACCAATCCAAATTGATACTGTAGCACCATATATCGAGAGTATTCAGCACAACGGTTCCGGTGTGCTATCAGCCGGTGATCGTTTGACAGTTCAGGTTATCGGTGACTTTGATCCTACAGATCAGGTGTATGTTGAGATCCAATCAGCTGAAACTGGCCAAGTTCAACTGAGATTTCCATTACAAAAACAGGAATTGAGTGCTGGACAGTCCAAAACCGGAATGCTATCCATACTAAAAACACATCAAGTAATGGNTGGTATAGTNACCGCCCNNAGCATTGACACNGCAGGTAACGCCTTTGTTCGAAAACACCCCCAAAAAGTGATCATCATTGGTAATTCTCCCAAGATAGAGTTAGTTCAACATAATGCTGATCAGCCATTAAAGTTTGGGCAAACTTTGGTAGTAACGATGAAACCGTACCAGCCGGACCCAAATATACAAGTAATCGGTAGCGGTTACTTCCAATTGGGCAACCAGATAGATCGATTTCCATTGAAAAATCAAAATGGATTACTTCGGGGGACTTACACGGTAAAAGCGACCGATGACCTTGCTGATGTGGCTGTCCATGTATTTTATGAACCCTTAAATCAGCCATTGGTCCAGATTACTTTGCCTGATAAAGTTACTCTGGATGGGATCCGGCCCAAACCAATCGTAATAGAAAAAGTAACAGATATTGCCGAAGACGATGGGTATCAACTACAAGTGGAATGGAAGACATCTACTGATCCAAAAATAGTTGGGTACAACATATACTTAAAGGATCGACCGATCCGTGTGACAGATCAACCCTTGATTTACAACTTAGGACCGGAATTAAGCCAAAAAATTATCCAAGTTGATCAAAATGGCATACCCTACTACATAGCAGTGACAGCTGTCAGCCAAGTCGGTAATGAATCTGAAATCGATTTAGGGTCTTTGTCTAAGCCAACAATTGCGTTTGATAATTTACCTCCACCGCCGGTAGCTGTTGTCTCAGCCGTTGATACTATTGATGACTTTGGTGGTAGTGTTACCGTATCTTGGACTCAACCGAGTCGAGCTGATGACTTCTCATACTACCAAGTTCACCGCTCAATAATCCCACCGGAAGTGGGTAAAAATAAGCCAGAACATCTATCAATCAAAGTCCAACATCCCTACGTCACATCAGTTGAAATGCCGACTACTGCTGACACGTTAGACCACCATTTTTTTGTTACTGCCGTTGACTTGGCGGGCAATGAATCACATGTTATCCCACAGTCTATTTCTGAACCAACCCAGTCCCATTCGAACTGGGCTAGGCAACCAGAACCCGTCGACGGAATAGAATGGATTACAACAGCACTTGGCCCAATTCGGCAGGACAGCCTGACTTTTCGCTGGTTCTCAGCTGAACAAACGTTTACTTACTATCAGCTCGATGGTGGGCGTTTGCAACCAACCACAGCTAATGAACTCACACTCACTGGATTAACAGTGGGCCAACATCAATTGGCCTTACTGAGTGAAGATCAAGAGCAGAAAGTTATTCGGAAATTCAATGTTTATCGATCCCCACTTAGTGAACGTGAGCCCAATGACAGCATGTTAGAAGCCGACGTTCTACCTTTTGGCTGGCAGGTCTATGGCAATTTAACAAGCCAAGAGATTGATGTTTATCGACTTGAAGTTGTTGAAAGTGGTCTGATTGACCTGCACTGGTCAAGTAGTAATAGTAATATAGCTATTGAGGTTAAACAATTTGACACAACGATAGCCAGAGCTAACAGTAATGGAGGTAAATTCAGCTTGGGTTTGGGTGTTGGCTCTTACTTTGTTCTATGTGAAGGAATAGCTAATACCAATTACAGCCTAGCGAGCCAATTCAGCTTGACCAAAAATTGGGAGTTTGAATCAAACGAGCTGAGCGGAACACTTCCACTGGTTGGAACCTTACCAAGTAGTACTGTCTTCGGTGCTTTGAACAGTCCCCAAGATAACGACCGGTACCGTATAGTCTTACCGACCGATGGCATTTTGGTTGTCAACTATATATCTCAGACAGAAAATGAGACACCCGTTGACATTTCAATACAACGGTTTGGTACGGTTATCTCCCCTCTTTTACCAATTAAGGAAGGGGTCGATTTCTTCTCAGCTAATCGAAGATTTTTCATTTATGATTTAAGGAAAGGTGTCTATCAAGTTAGTCTTTCTGCCACATCAGAAAGACTTAGCTCGTATCAGCTATTAGCAACACTCTTGAAAAAAGCCGAGTACCAGATCAATTATAGCAAAGCTGAGAACCAACTGACAATTGGCGATCAACTAGAGGTAATAGTCGAACCGGTAATTGTGGACGGGATCACATCTCCCTTCCAACAAGCTAGCTATAATATTCCACTTATAACAGAAAAATGGTCAAGTGCCGGTTTAGCTGAATACCTGCCGGAAGGTTTGAAAGCTAACCAAGCCGAAATTTTTATCCGATTATCGACCCCACATCCAATTGTCTTCCCACTGTCGAAGAAAATTGATGTTGATACTACAAACACCCCGATAACCCACCTTAGTCACAGTGGTCAAGATACACTTATTGTTGGGCAAAAATTGCACATTAGTGTAACTAGTCAATCCAAGCCCNAATTACAAATNCANGAAAAAGATAGTNACAAAATACTAATTTCGGGTGAACGGTTCATATNTGATGAAAAACCTGAAGCCATAGATAATGGAGACAAAAATTATTCATTTGTCTTAACTATAAANGTGGGGGATAGAGTCGAAATTGGAANACTTGTCGCCATCGTAGAAAAATCTAATGGTACAACCGTAAGAAAGAACGCAGATCAACTAATCCGNATTGATGGTATTTTACCGATCCCNGTTACGAACCCTTTGTCTCAAGATATTGCCGGTGACAAGGGTAAAAAGATCCGTTTGACTTGGACTCCACCCCCTGGTGGGTTTTCCCACTATAACATTTATCGTTCACTGAGTCCTGCTAACATTGGTCAACTCATTGTGGAAAGAGCTATTGTGTCCAATCAATCGGAAACGAGCGTTGAAACTGTCGTAGAAACCGAAANGAATCAGGTTCCTTTTTATTTCACAGTGGCAACTGTAGATGATTCAGGCAACCAAAACCCTGTTCAATTTCCTGTTGTCAGTGCTATCAATAACCAGCCAGATACCACTGTTATTTCGCACGAAATTTTATTAGAAAATGAACCTAATCAAACATTTTCCAATGCTACACTCTTACCCATCAATCGATTAATTCATGGCTTTATTAGTGGCATAAGCGGAAACGACGAAATCGACTACTATAAACTAAAGGTACCAGAGGACGGTCAGCTTGCAATCGAATTAGTGGCTGGCACTAATTTNCCGAAAAAACAATCAGCTATTATAAACCTGAGAAATAATGCTGATAATCTTATTGAGCCAGAAACATCAGCAATAAGAAATACTAGTGAACGAACGACTTACATACAGAGTTATAATTTAAGTCAAGATTCCTACCTAATTGAAGTTAATTCTCAGGCTGAAATTAATTACACATTGTCTGCTTTTTTAGTTAAGTCCGTAACTATCAACATCAGTCAAAATAGTAGTACCAACCGACAGTTGAAAATGGGTGACCAGATACACTTGAAGGTTCAAACTTATTCTCAAATGCCACGCCAAATAGAGGTTGCACAGGTCAAATCGTCGAGTTTGGTTCTTACGGATAACTTATCCACTGTTGCAGTATCTGGTTACAATCAACCATCATTCGAGTNTCAAACGACCTTCTCTGTCGGAAGTTTTGGTCAACCTACTACTGATGTTCGAGTAGTAATTGAATTAATAAATACTAAAGGTGAAACGGGAAGACTGGTTGTATCTGATCCCTACCCCGACGGTCATTTGTCAATTGATATCATACCACCTCAGATATTGACAGCTAGGCACAGTGCGGTTCATCCTGACGGTTCGCTTCGCCAAATTATAACGGGAGAAGAGCTAGAGGTTAGCCTGACTGGAGAATCAAACAATAGGGCCTTTGTTACGCTTCGGAAAACAAACGACTTGGCACAATCAGAGACTGTTATGATTCAGATGGAAGAGCAAAGCTCTGATGATTCAACGAAACAGTTAAGTATCTATGAAGGAAGTATTCTGATTCCAGAACCCGAAATCTGGCGGTCCCTACAGCCAGTTGAGTTGATAGTTACACTGATTGATTCGGCTGGAAACAAGTCCAGTAAAAATGTTCATCCCCTATTTACGCCTGAAAGTACTAGAACAAAAAATACCGGTAAAATTAAGCATGACGCAGTAACAACACTGAAGACAGCTGATATAGTGACCATAGTTGTTGATGTGCCAACCGAAAATAAAATCAATCTGGCTGTTATAGATGCAGATACTAATCAAACACTAGTTGGTCGCCACCGGTTTATCCGTAAGTACCCTTCTCAGCATACTTATCAGCTGAAGATCCAGACCGGTGACAATTTTCAATCAGGTCTTGTGACCGCTTACTTAGCTCAGCCACTATCAGGTCTTCCAACTACTCTAAAATCGACTCGACCTATTTCTGCAGATACTGTTGCACCATTACCAGTCTCTGCCTTAGAAGCTGTTGATATGCCTGATGATAACGGTAATTGGGTCGTAGTCTCTTGGCCTAGGCTAACCCAAAAACAACGCACGAGTACAGATAAATATAAGATTTACCTCAGCCAACTACCCATTCAGTCTTTCGGTGGTCGTATTCCCGTAGATTTATTTGCTTTTTCAATTNGTCACAATTCNATTTCTGCCTCTGCTGAAANAACAAATTCTGTACTCGTAAAATTAGAAAAAACTGATGTGGATTATCATATTGGTTTGACCGTTGTGGATTTAGCGGGTAATGAGTCCACTATTGTAACAACCACCGGACGGGCTGTGGATAACCGAATGCCACCCGCAGTCACCATCATCTCTGCGGTCGATACCCCCTTCGATAACGGTGGGTTTGTTACCTTAGATTGGGAACCTACTCAGATTACTGATTTTTTAGCTTATCGCGTTTATCGCTCATCATTCCCTATCACTGATCTAAGTGGATTGCCAGTAACCTTGGTTATTACTAGCTTAAACCTGAGTAGTGTAGAAGTGCCGACATNGNGTGATACCGGGCCTGNTTTTTACGCAGTGACTGTGTTAGATCTGTCTGGGAACCAATCGCTCCTGGAAAAAGAGTCAGTGACTGGGCCAATACAATCAGTAAATAATATGGCTAGCTTTACTTCTCCTTCACAGGATAACCATTTGATTTCTTTGGTTTCTTCACCATTGGGTGTTCTAAGGCAAAATAGTGCAACTTTTCGCTTTATGCCCAACTGGTCAATTCAACCCGATCAACCAACGCCAACTATCTACTATCGTTTAGACCAAAACCCCTACCAACCTATAGCTGGTTACCAATTGACTATACATAACTTATCTCCAGGCCAGCATACGTTCTCAATCAAAACTGATGGAGTAGCAACACCCGGTCTACAATCTATTCACCAACATAGTTTCTTAGTTCGACCNACTTTGATATTCGAACTNGAGCCCAACGACACGGTCAATCAGGCTAACNATTTGACCCCACAGGCTATGATTCAAGGGAGTAATCATTCAACGAACGATCTAGATTGGTTTCGCCTAATTTTATCAACACAAGCAACAGACATATCAGATCACAATTTTGATCTGTACTTTCATCGTCCAATGGGTACANGTGAAACTCAACTAGCTTTATTTTCTGCTGATATGCAGCCATTGGCTCAAGTCAGATCCCGACCTGAAAACCAACAAAGGGTCCATTTATTTGCAAAAACTAAAGACCAGTCTCTTTTTCTACGAATTCGAGCTGAAAATGAAAGCCCGAGTTCTGATTACCAATTGTCTTTGTCAACATCCCGATGGCATGNCAACGCAATTACTCAGGAATTCACTAGCTCAGTTCAGAANAACCAACCATTNCTTTCTAATGATGAGGGAACTCTTGCTTTATTTGGACAAACTTTTGTTGGTGAAAGCTATAGACTCAACCTAGCGGGGCCTGTTCGGTTTTCTCTAAGTTCACCAATCGAACCAGATAATTCGAAACTATATTTAAAAATTTTTGCTGGATCTAACTTAGCCGAAAATCGTTTAGCAAATCAACTAAACAACCAAATTGGCTTACTAAAATTNCCTAAAGACCAACAGTGGGTTAATTTATCTGAAGGGTCATATACTCTGGTAGTATCGCCAATACTGGGGGAGTCTTCTAACACAGATNATTTGTCTAATTACCAAATTTTAGTAGAATCTGGAAAGAACGTTCAATTTACTGAAAAAGAGCCGAATAATACAATGAATTTAGCAACACCAATCCCAGATTTGGATCAGATGATCTTGGGTTTACATTCGGATGAACGTGATTGGTATCGTTTTGATCTTCCTAAAACTGATGGCTGGCTCTGTGTTGCGAAACCAGAAGGGATTAACAATTCGGTATCGCTAAGCCTATTTTCATCTGATGGGACAGCCGTGCCCATCCAAGTTGGTGAGACAACTCGTACCTATGGTAATCAGGTTTGGATGAAAGTAGAAATGCTACCATCAAATCATGGTACAGATAGATATAATCTACAACCTCTGTTTATCCAGTCAGTTTCTCACAATGCCGAAAATCGTATATTAGGTGGGCCACCTGGTGAAAAAACTGATTTAGTTGTACAACTTCAATTAGCGCCACAATCAGCTGAGCAATTAACATCAGCCAACTTCAAAATCACAGCTCCATCGATCTCATCGCAAATTGTTCATNCCCTGGTCGATCAGGGTAAAGGCCAGTTCATCGGTAAAATGGAAATTCCTCAGTATCTCAACTTAACTCAGGGTCAATTGGTGATAGAAATGATGAGCCAACAGCCTATAAACGATCAGCAATTTTTAAACTTTCGTGGGCAACTGACTATAAGTGAACCTATTAACATCGATACGGTTCCACCGACTATCACTTCAGTAGAACATGACGCAGTTACAGTTAGCGGCCTAAGCCAACCTATTGGTCTGCGACAAACGGTGGAGATCCGACTGATTGGTTCAGGTGGAAATCAAGCCAAATTTCAGATTCGGCAGAAAGGTAATGGTCCAACTTTAGCTCAAGGAATAATGAAGAAAATAAGCGATCCGACCGACTCAAAAGATCGACCAAATAGCTACATTGGCTACTANACTATTGAAGCAAGTACTATACAAACNGACACACAAAACACTGAGGTGATAGGGATACTTTCTGATCTGGCGGGTAATACAACTCAACTGCAGTCCCCTATCTCCTTGGTGATTGACACTCGATCACCAAATATCGATAGTCTTAGCTATCAAATACTAAGGTTAGGCAAAGAGATCCCAACTTTTTCAACGCTCTTGCCTGGGGACCAACTGACTGTTACCCTAGTAGGTGAAACTGATTGTCAGGCTTACTGTTTAATTGGTCAACGTAAATTTGATCTCTACGACGATGGGACACATGGAGATATTCAATCGAATGACGGCGTTTACACTGCTATCTGTCTAATTACTGAAGCCGACTTTGTGTCTGAGACTACAACTATGAATGGTTTCTTGACAGATCAAGCAGGCAACACCGATAATCGATTCGCAGACCGATCTATTACTATAGATACCAAACCACCGAAAATTGAGTATATCCAACACAATGCTACAAGANCATTGATCATGGGTGATCAGTTACTCGTCTACTTAAAAGGCGAATTAGGTTGTTCAGCCAGTTTCGATATTGGCCAGTTAACGGGCAACATTATGGTTGACGATGGTTCTGGAAAAGATCAAAAAGCCCACGATGGAGTATATACCGGCCAATATTCTGTCAGGAATGAACTAAACATCGAAATTCGTGCAGCCGTTGTGATTGGTCATNTAGTTGATTCTGGTGGAAATACGCAGACTATTCAATCAGCACAACCAGTNACTATTGATGCGGTACCACCCCGAATTGTCACGGGTGTCAAGGCAATAGATGTACCGAAAGATCAAGGTAGTATAATCGAAGTTTCTTGGAATGTTGCTGAAGAATCAGACTTTTCGCGCTACCAAGTGTACCGAGAAACAGCTCCGATTCGTTCTACCCTTGGCTTGATTCCTATACCCACACCTGTACTAGATTTGAAACAAACCCTAACCCTGATCAGTGCACCCCGAAACAATTTTGATTACTACATTGCGGTAACAGCTNTAGACATCGCTGGGAATGAATCAGAGGTTTCAACCTCACAGCTNAAGGGATCAACTTTTGGCCCGGTTCAGGCCATTGATAATTTAGCCCCGCCAGCTGTTGTTGGGGTACAAGCCAAAGATAGGCCTGATGATAATGGGAAGACTATTCTTGTACAGTGGCAGCCGTTACCCCAAGAGTACATGGAAAATGAAGTTAACTCCGAATATAAGAGCGACTTTCAAGCCTATCATATTTATCGGTATACTAGCCGACNTGCTCTTCAGCAAACTCAACCAGGATTAGCTGAGGAGCAAGGTCCTAATTTGGTTGGGACTATTATCGACCCCAGTATCTATCAGGTTACGGTTAACGTACCAAAAAATCGGGTTAATTACTATNTGTCTGTGGTAGCTATTGATGAAAANGGAAACCGCTCATCTGTGGTGGATAGTTCACTCGCTGGTCCGATTCAGGCTATAGACCAAATCGCACCACTACCAGTCGTAGGAGTACAGATCAGGGACACACCAAGCGATAGTGGGACGGGTGTTACCGTAAGTTGGGAATTTCCAGAAAGTAGTGTTCAAGACGAAATTGATCATTACTTGATTATTCTTTCAGCGCGACAACCTACAATTGACGATGACAATGTTATGAATTTCGGTGCAACCCCACTTATTGAACCAATTAAGGTTCGTTCTGACAAATTCAATCAATTACCTGGATCGTTGAAACCTAGCCAAAAGGTCACAATTCCCCAAGCAGATTTAACTGTCTACGCTGCGGTAGTTGCCGTTGACGAAGGAGGTAATCAATCGAAATTAGGAGTAAGTTCGATTGCTGGACCTGTACAAGCCGTTTCTAATTATGTATACCCACAAATAGAAACAACCATCCAAGCGGGTTTTGCACCAAAAACCAAGCTTGTTTTACCGCCGGGCGTAATTGGATCAGAAATTACAACCTTGGATATCCTAGAACCAACCAATTCGCTTTTAAATGTCCAAATCGAAGAGGCTAACTTCTATCTAGGAACTGCTAATATTGAGCGAACTCACGACGANGAACTAAAACCAACTATTATACAAATTGATGGTCAAGTTGAGCGATTATCTAAATCAGCCAAGTTGACCATTGGTTTTTCCGCTGAGAGTATTCCGGCTAGTGTCGTACCTAACCTACGTATTTTTCGTCTCAACCCCTATGGTAAACTGACTTTATGGGATCTGGTACCGGGCAAACAAACAATCGATATTGAAAATCAGACCGTNACCGCTAATATTAGTCAACTAACCGTTTTCCGAATTGCCCACTTGCGGTTGCCTACTAACTTGGATCAGGTTGTTGTTTACCCTAATCCATTTGTATCGTCCCAGTCAATCAACCGACAAGTTACCTTTCTTAAATTGACTGAAAATGCTACTGTCAGTCTCTATACTCTGGATGGCGAACGNGTACGAACTAAGCTTGAAAGCACGACAGGAAGAGCTGTCTGGGATGGGCTAAACGATGCAGGAGCCGAAGTGATTAGTGGATTATACATCTATCACATTGAAGGTGAAGGAGTACAGAAGGTTGGCCAGATTATGGTAATTCGTTAGGGCGATCCTAAATAATGCCAAAAATTATCAAAAGAAACTTCTTAAGTTGAATGTAGATGATTTCTTTTAAGACAAAACCAAATACAAGCAAATTCAGGTAATATGTCAATTGTTCCTACAATACTAAATCCTAGTCTTTCTCCGGAACTCCAGGCTGAAGTTAATTTTTTTCAAAAATGGGGTTATCTAGTTATTGAGTCAGCAATTACTGAACAGCAGGTTGATATTCTCCGTCAAACCTTGGACGAATTGCAGGAACTCGTTTCGACTCAATTTATCGGTGAATTACTGGAACAAGACGATCGATTCCTTTTCCTCTTGGATAATCCACCAGTATTAGAAAGAATCAAAGCTATTTTAGGTAACTGTGTACAGTTGCACAGCGCAACTTCTCGAGTTACTGAGCCCGGTGAAAGCGACCAAAACTGGCATCGAGACGGCCCTTGGCCACTAGACCCTAATGGTACACCCTACGGAAGTTTGCCTGGCCAAATCAACTGTGGGTATTATTTGGATGAAATTACTTGTGAAAATGGACCAATCGTAATTGTACCCGGCAGTCAACGAGCACTGTTCCGTCCACCAGAAGGCCACCCAAAATTTCCAGATGAAAAGCATATCATGGCTCAGCCAGGCCAAGCTATACTGTTCGATGGATGGCTTTATCACAGGGGAGCTGCCAACAAGTCAAATCGTCGTCGTCGCGTTTGTTTGATGTGCTATCAAAATGCTTGGATGAAGTCAAGAGAATCTTTTAGTGGCCCACGCATGACCAAGTTGCTGAATGAAGGAACTGACGAACAAAAATTATTGTTGGGTGCTATTCCAAATTGGTAGCAGAATTTTTTTGCCTACGGTATAAAAGGCGNGGNGCTAAGAGTTGGATCGCTGTAGCTCCCAGCGGAGCNGTTACNACAATACTCAAAACTGAAAGTGCCAAAATTAACTGACCCGTTTCGACACCGTTAGTCAAATTCAGAGTATTGTTTTCTACTAACGCTATCGCTGTACCACCAATAGCTGCTTGAACAGTTGCTTTTGGTAGGAAGGACATTTGACAAAAAACACGTTCTTTCCAATTGAGTTCCGAGCCGATTAAAGATAGAAATACACCCAAACTACGAGCAATTAGGCCAATACTTATGATAACTAATCCTGATACTCCTGCTGAACCAACTAATGCCAAATCGACTTCAGCTCCTATTAATACAAATAAAGCTATTTCCGCAGCCTTCCAGACCTGATTAAACACAGAAGATAATTGCTGAGCCAAATATGGTGTCANCGACAAGACAGTAAAGCCCGAGCTTATTATCCCAATAAGACTAGCAATTGGCCAATTAAATTCTAATTCAAGAAGGTGTAAAGCTGTAACCCCAATAAAAAACACTATCACACAAACCAAATGGCTGTGCTGTTGAGCCAAAACTCGACTTAAAATGTAGCCTAACCCACAACCCATAAACAATCCAAGTATGATTCTAACTGGGATGCTCAAAAGTAAAAATGCTGTACTTGGTAGCCCATCCACATTCAGATTAATACTGATATCAAACATAGTGATAGCGATCACATCATCGATGGCGGCACTAGCCAAAATGAGTGTCGGAATTTGTTTGATTTGACCATAGCCTTGATCTTTTAGTGTCAACATCTGTGGAACAATCACAGCGGGAGAAACCGCCGAAATTACCCAGCCAAATATCAANCCTTCTACCAGTGGCAAACGAAAAAATTGTGAAGCCACATAAGCCACTAAAGTGGCTTCTAGTAGACCAGGTAAGATGCTCATTTGAAGCGCTGGACGGCCTATACGAATAAGGGACTGACGATCAATACCTAAACCGGCTCGAATCAAGATGATAATCAAGGCTATTTTTCGTACAATAGCAGCATGGCTCAATGAGGATAGTTCAGAATTAGAAAATGGCCATTGAGCAGTACCAATTGGTTCAAAAATGTATGTAGGAAGGAAGACCCAGCTGATTAACCAATTGGGCAAAATTGGATNAAGTATCGATCGCGTATATTGGCCGACGATAACACCAGTTAATAAGAAGCCTAATAACGGGGGTAGATTGATTCGTTTACATAATTTCGCCAAACAAATAGCTAAACCGGTTACTAAACATAGGTTGGAAAGGACTGTGACTACCAAATCTATATAGATCTATTTTTTTTCAGTGGCGTTAAGCTCTGTCTCAATCGCTTTTTCAATTTTCTCATGGTTAACTTTACCCATCCACTGTGCTACGATTTGCTGTTTTCGGTTGACTAGAAACATTGTNGGTACACTCTTCAAATTAAAGGCTTCAAATGCCGATGATTGTGATTTAGCCAACCAAATGGGATACGAAGCTTTTTTCTCTTTTACAACTTTTTTTACTTTTCCCTCAGCTCGTTGGCCCGTATCCAGCGAAATTCCCAAAACTGTCAATTTCTTTTTGTATTTTTTTTGAATTTGATTTAATTCCGGTATACTCTCTAAGCAAGGTAAACACCAAGTAGCCCAAAAATCAATTAGCATCAGTTTTTTCTTGTATTTTTTGGACTTTAGGTCGACGTTTTTTCCTTTCAAGGTTTGTGCCACGAAATCGGGTAGTGGGCGTGGAATTGGGCCTAAAATAACGGCTAACGGGTTTCTGTCGAACTCCTTTTTACAATCCACGGAACGAAAATAGAAAACTTCACCCTGATATTTACTCCAAGAACGAACGGGATGTTTTTCCGTACTTCCACTTACAGAACATACAGCACATGGGGCAATTGCTGGTAATTTCGGTGAGACTTCATTGCTTCCCAAAACCTGGCTAGCCATGACTAACTCGACAGAAATAACAATTATTAATATCCAATAAGTACTAGTACCTTGTTTANATCTGAATTTCATACAACGCAACCTTACTTCGTATATTTTCTAAACGCCACAGTTTAGCAGATCAACCATCAGAAATAACATATAAAACATCGGNATTCACCCCTCGGTCAAAATAAAACTAAACTTTAAATTTAAATCATCCGATAATAGGATGNTGGTGTAGTTAACTAAAAATCGAATTTAAAAAACACACAGAGGTACAAAAGGTGAGTCGGAAAATTCAAGCTGACATTCGTATACCGATCGAGAAAGTTGAAAAGCGACTATCGACCGCGCTTGGTAAGAAAGATATTACCTTTNTGGAACAACAGCTAACCCAGCAATTAAAAACAATGGAGTTCGATTTGATTGACGCACTGGTGGTAGCCTTTCAAAGTGCTAATCGCAATCAACAGAATCTCGANACTATCATTAGTCAAACTATTGCGAATATTGGNGTAGCCAATCAGCACGAATGATCACCACGAACTACATTTCTAGCTAAGGCCTTACTCTAGTGCGCATTGTTTTTACAGATATACATATCGATTGACTTAGCTCTAGTGTTTAACCAAACAGAAGCTNGTTTNCCTTCGGATCGCATGGTGGATGCTTATTCCAGTTCCTTGATCATAAGAGTGTGAATAATACGATTTCCTATCGAAGTTTGCATCCAACGATACAACTTTGCTTATAATACTCTTTACAAAAATACAGGAATCACAGGAAATTCCCAAAATTTAGCGCTTCGAGAATGAAGCCTGACCTACCCTCAAATGCTACTTTTGTTTCTACCACCTTAGTCACACATGACTTGGCGTATTCGGTATCAANTGTTTAGTTTCTTGTTCTTTACGATGGTCGGCTTCTTTACAACCTGATACCAATACTGATTAATCAAATCTAATATGGAAAGTTGAGCTTCTTCATGGACGGTCTTTCAGCTCTTAACCTGACAAGCCGTAAATCGTTGGTTCAACTCATCGGCATCAATCCCATCGTCNCTACCAATAACTACGATATGAGTATAAGGAGTTTGTTNTCCCCACGCGTCACTTACAGAAACACGAGTTCGCTGTCCGACCAGTTGAAACACACCCCGTCGGTCGGGTGATTCATCTAAAAAGACAATCCCTTTAGCCCGGTAGATGGTTCTAGGCAGACTTTCCACCGCTTGACGTAAAGCCTTGTAAGAATGAGGCTTATCAGAACTATAGCTCCAAGTACTAAAAACCAATGTATGATCATGGTGATGGTGGTCGTGATCATGGTNNTGGTGGTCGTGATCATGGTCGTGNTGGTCATGATCATGACTCTCATCTGTGCTATGAACATGAATGTCAGACTCTGAAAGGTTGGTAAGCCTTTCAATCTTGAACTGACCAATCCCCAAAATGAGCTCCAAAGGAACTTGGCCATGAGTGGTATCGATTACCCGAGCACTCGGCACCAGTTCTTGGATCCAAGTTTTCACCTGGGTCAATCTCGCTTGGTCAGCTAAGTCAATCTTATTCAAGATCACGATATCAGCTATACCAACCTGATTTTGGGCTAAATCTTGGTACTCACCATCCAACTGATCNACATTATCAGCGTCGACCACCGTCAAAATGCTATCAATCTCAATTCTAGATTCTAGTTCGCTTTCCAAAAAAGTTCTAGTTACAGCTACTGGGTCAGCGACTCCACTAGTCTCCAATATCAAGTATTCGGGACAATCAGGGCCATCTAGCAGTTGGAGAGTAGATTCAACTAAGTCGTCTCGAATCGAACAACATACACAGCCATTGGATAAACTGACTGAGTTATCCGAGGCACCAGCTACTAGTTCTGCGTCGATATTAATTTCACCGAAATCGTTCACCAGCACCCCAACTTTTAAGCCGTGATTGCCATGTAGGATATGGTTGAGTAGCGAAGTTTTTCCAGCTCCTAGAAAACCACTGAGAATAGTAATTGGGATTGAGGATTCTGTAATATGATTCATGTAGTTCACCACTAAAAATGAAAGATAATGACTAACAACAAGGGCAACCTGAGAAGTGTCTTCTTGATGCTGCTACTTGATTAGGACTAGGGCTTGGAGCGCTGGTCTGTTTTTTGAAAATCATCGGTATACTAAGTCGTTTCTTCGTATTTTGATTCTGACAAAAGGGACAGCTTACAGTTTTATCAGATTCGGTAATAGATAGTTTTTCTTCAAACANAATTTCACAATCAATACATTCGAAATCGTACACTGGCATAGAAACCCTCTCCTGTTCCTGTTCTAAATTGGAAGATGAACTAATAGTAGTCTAGACTACATCCACGAGGCCTCAACANCAAAGAGAAATAATCGTTACAAATTCAGCTGAGTTCTTGACTATTCTGATGTTCTTATGGCCAAGAGAACCAACCAAAACTACCCAGAGGTTTCAGCGGAAAATTTGGTTAAACTTTTTTATTGGATTTGCTTCGCCTCTATTTTAGACATCCTCNTTTTGAGTTCCCTCTGAAGAGAAATTTTAGCATAGGGCTTCATTTTCTTCCACTTCTGACATTCTTGCCGAGTACGACCACAGCCTAAACACCATCCCTTAGGTCCTGAGAAAATACACATATCTATGCAAGGACAGCAAGNTCGTTTCATGGTTTTGGNCTCACATTAGTTCCTCTGAACTAAATAAACTTTCAATTAAATCGAGAGTAGCACCTTTTCAACGGAAGCTTCAAGCTGCCGAAGCCGGTTAAACTCTTCAAAAAGCCGTTGTTCTAGGTTCTTCAAATTGAGCGGCAGTGTCCGTTGACAAATAACGTAACCCTTACCGCTGGCTTGATATCCTTTCCAACTTTTTATTCGATCGCCCTCCATATCCAGAATTTTTTGAATAAATACTGGTTGAGATGGACAATCCTCTTCNGCATGCATACAGACTGGAAATGATTTTTGTTTAATCTGAGGCGCTTCAATATAGGTTTCAAAATGTATTCCACCTTGATTCTCGTTGTACCAATTAACTTTGTAGAGTTGTAAGTAAACGCCACGATTATATATTTCCCAGTCATCTCCAAACCATTTTGACTGTTCCAGTTTTTTTTCAAGGTTGCGGAATATATTTTTTATATTTTTCATACAGAAATTCGCCTTGTANCATTTTGCTTAGTTTAAACAAGCTTCCAACGAACCATGTATATATTCTTCATCTAGATCCTTGCCGATAAAAATCATTCGGTTTACCGGTTCCTCAGNACCCCAGGGTTTTCCTGGCTCACTACCAAAAATCATATGAACCCCTTGAAACACTATTTTACGTTTTTCGCCTTTTAACCCTACNATACCTTTCATGCGATAAATATCAACGCCTTTTTCTTGGAGAAACATACCAAGCCAGCCGTTAATTTTTTCTATGTCAAATAATCCAGGTAATTCAACTGAAACAGATGATACAGCATCATCATGCTCATGTTCNGCATTAAAAAAGTGCTCAGCAACCGGGCTGTATTCGGTATTATCCTGGTTGACCAATTTCATCTCGAACTCTTCCGGAGTATGCTGAGAAAAAATTGCTACATCCTTAGCATCTTCCGTTTCGAGATGAAATTCATAGAGCTCTTGGTCTACCAGTTGGAGTCTGTAACACTTAGCAACTTCAGCTATTGACTGTCCGTGTGACAACTGCGCTGGCGTTCTTGAGAATTCGACAAATACCTCTTCTGCTAACTCCAAGACTCCTGATTCGGAGACATCCTCAGCTTCAGACATCAGAAAAGTCATATCCGGGTCCGGTCCGTTGGCTAACTGGAAACGATAGTGGCCTGCTGGCAACTGCCAAATACCACCCCACTCGAAGGGGTATTCGGGCTCCAAGAA
>PAYP01000057.1 GCA_002714785.1 Candidatus Poribacteria bacterium
GCTTAATCAATTGGGCAATTAATCAAGGGTATACCAATCAAAACGTGTTTAGGGGCAAATTAGAACCGATTAGAAGCCAGCAGATAATAGAAAAACACTTCACTTCAGATGAAATGAATCTGATTTTGGGTGATAGGTTGATATCAGATTCATAAGCAATTAACAAACCTCAAAGATACTGGATCACTTTACTATCGGCTTATTCTGGAGCTAAATTGAATGAGATTTGTCAATTGAATGTGGACGATATTAGCAAGACAGATGGAATTTGGTCTACGAATAGTAATCGTGACTCTGCTGATAAAAGTACCAACACCAAATCAGGAAACAGAGTGATCCCACTTCATCCTAAATTGCTTAGCCTTTAATGAAGAATCTTATTAGTAATGTTACGGCTAATAGGGTTCTTCATTACTCCATTTGGTTTTTACTAACCAGTATACGTACCACCGATGGGAACTCGAAAGTTACCAATTACCCTATTTTTTGCTTTGAGAAAAATATTTAATGTCATCTGCCACAAAATATTATATAATTCGCATCTGCTTCGGCAGTACTATAATCATTGCTGACTTGTACGAGATCGTATAAACCTTTCTGAGATAAGAGATTACTCCTAACATAACTATTTAGAGAAAGTTGCTTGAGATAATGCTTAGTTTCAGTTCGATCGGTCTATATCAATTAGGCGTCTATCGGTTTAGATTTGCTGGGAAAGATTCCACCCTACTCCTGGAGAGCTAGCGAGGAATCTAATCCTTAGCCGATAATTAATGTTTCTTGTTATTCTCAGCTAAACACTTTAGGAAAAGGTAAAAACCAATGAATATTTATGTCGGTAACCTCTCATATGACACAGATGATCATGCATTAAGACAAACATTTGAAAAATATGGATCTGTAGACAGTGTCAATATAATTTTTGACAAATTTAGTGGTAGGTCCAAAGGATTTGGCTTCATAGAAATGCCAGATAATTCAGAAGCCCAGAAAGCGATAGACGAGTTAGATGGGCAAGATTTAGATGGAAGAAATATAAAAGTAAATCAAGCCAAACCCAGAGAAGAACGTGGTGGTGGTGGCTATCGTGGAGGAGGAGGTAACCGAGGTGGTGGAGGTGGTGGAGGTTATGGAAATAGATATTAAACACAGCCTCTAAGTAGCCTAAAACTAAGACATAGAGCCGGTTTCTTTCAGAAATCGGCTTTTTTACTATAATACTTATTTTTATGATTTGATCTGATTTGTTTGGCAAACAGTAGCCAATCTTCGCTCCAAAAAAAGATTTGAGATGGTCCCAATAGACGTGTGACGAGTGTATTGCTTTTGGGTGAGTGATAGGTGGCACGAGGTTTCTTTTTTTCTGGTGCTAGGCTTAGTACCTGAAAATATTTGTCGATTTCCTCAAAATGATTTCCATGGCTGATACTAACCGAGACTTTATCCGTTTTAATTACTTGATGAATATGTTTGGATAAGAAATTATCTGATTTTTCGATCAGTGTCTGAATCGGTTTACGAGAACAATCATTTTCAGGTCTTGAATTTCTCGTTGGGTAATTGGAATCGGAAGTGAATTTCCACCAAGTTTGATGTGGTTCCGTTTGATATCTCCAATCAAACAATAAATGCGACCCAACCTTTTTAAACTTTCGCGTATAGCTGTTAATTCGCTTTCATTCTCCATACACCTTCTCACATTTTAATATTCGGGATAAGTCAAATTGCCACTCAATATACATAGCCATCGGTCCGCACAAACACCTCAGAAAACTTTGTGCCAAAATTCAGATCTGTTTAATTCTAATAGTGTTAATTAAAAAGTTAATTGACAATTCCCTCAGAGGTACTGACTTGGTCTGTTGGAGGAGTTAGCTCTGATTAGTTTTACATTCTGATATCCATGGTCACTAATACATTTGCTAATTTTCGACAAAAATAGAGAAGGTTCGACGAATCAAGTTTAACATTGTCAATCTAATCTTTTTAAGACCCAACTCAGTAAGAATAGTTCTCCATCTAAAACACGGGTTATTTTTTGCGTGGGTTTCAATTAATAAAACCAAATATATCGAACTGAATTTGATATTCGAAATACTGTTTAATAGAACTTTAGAAAAATCATTTCACTTTTCAGCAAAAGCTTAGTATTTTTCTGATTTTTTAAATGATGCTTAGATTAAATTTGAAAGATACTTCACTCGACTGTACCATTTTTTTGCTATCAGACAGATCTATTTTATTTACTAGGAGCATAATTATGGAATCACAGTTAGCCATTGACCCTGACCCTGAACCCCCCAGTTACAGAATTCACCAAGAAAAAAGAGGTAAATTCTCCATTTGGGTTATCACCCAAAATAATAAACTTATCACTGTTCTCCCCCAGAAAGATCTTGCCCACAGATGGATCTCTACCCGACGCCACCTCCGACACAGAATTCCACATTCTCACAATTGAGGATAAGTAAAAATGTCTTTACCCATAATCCAAGAAAATATTTCTGTGAACCTGAACGTCCAACCAGCCTCAAAATCTAATAAAAGACACGGATATCTAATAGATATGGATGGTGTTATCTATCGAGGCGACAAACTTATTCCGGGCTCTGACTACTTTATACAATCATTACTAGAGAAAGAGATCCCCTTCCTATTTTTGACCAATAACAGTCAACGAAGTCGTTGCGATGTTGTACTCAAATTAGCCAACCTTGGAATCAGTGTCGAGACTAAGCATATTTTTACTTGCGCTATTTCTACTGCACGCTTCCTCGCGCAACAAACACCTGCTGGCTCTGCTTATGTAGTCGGGGACGCAGGTTTATTGAACGCACTTCATATAAATGGATATGCTATTAATGAAACTAATCCAGATTATGTTGTTGTTGGCGAAGGACGGCTCATTAATTTTGAAGTATTGGAGAAAGCGTTGAAACTCATCATGGATGGAGCCAAGTTAATCGCTACTAACTTAGATCCCAATTGCCCAATTGATGGGGGAATTCGTCCAGGCTGCGGCGCAACCATTTCTTTTCTAGAAACTGCTTCTGGGCGGAAAGCTTTGAACTTGGGCAAACCTAGTCCAATCATGATGAGGATGGCACGAAACGAACTAGATTTGAGAACAGAAGAAGTAACCATGATAGGTGATACTATGGATACTGACATCCTTGGAGGGTTACAAATGGGATATCGCACTGTGTTGGTATATAGTGGTTCTACTCAGCCTCAAGACCTAGGTCGATACCCGTACGCACCATCTCTCGCGATACCAGCATTGAAAGATCTAATTGCAGAATTGTGACCAATATAGTGCATTGATCAATGTTATAGAATTCAATAACTACAAAACCTGATAAATCAGAATAAGGTGTTATCATTGAAAAAGTGGCTAGTTGGTGTTGATACTCTCCTGACTAATGTTCCCTTGCGAGTTGATTTCAACTACGTTGCTGTATATTCATCCACTCAATTCTAAAATTAAATTAAGAGCAAAGTTTGAAGCAACCACTTCTTTGGACGAAAGTATGCCATTTGGGACTTGAGGCGTGATTGCTCATACCCTGCGTAATAGCCCTAATTTCAGATTATCTTTTTTACCAAGTTCGCCCAGAACAGGTTTTGTTACGAGGAATACGAGATGCAGTCACTATTCATTACAATAAAAAAGGTGGATAAACCAACATTTATCCACCTTTTTATGACAAAAGTTGCTAAGAGACACTAAGTGATCTAGATCTAAGCGAACCAATCAAATCCGATTCTTTTTGATTTTAGACCATTGGCTGGTCAGCTTCTGTTTCGGATCCACAGGCAAACTAGGTATCACTTCAATAGCACTGTACATAGCATTTAGATCTCCCTTGCCTGTTTTTGCATTACCAGCAAAGTGAAAATTCATGACCTTATCTTTAACTTCAACGTCCTCATAAACTTTGATGTCGATCTCATCTTGCCCAGGTGTGACATAAAGTGGCTGCACATTTTTGTCTTCGATGAAGATATCGAAACCACGATTATTGGGGGACCAATGTTCGCCTACCATATAGGTAACCTGAAATGTGCCATTTCCGGTGTTCAGGTCTAGTTTAACTGTTTTTGGGAATGCAGACCAGCAAACAGAATGGAAAAGTTCATTGTCATAGCCAGCTTGCTTGGCTTTCTTTTCAGCCTCCTTAGTCAAATTTTCTACAATGGCAGTCTGTGGCTTTTCCTTAAACCAACCACCCCACTGATTGGCTTTGTATTCAGTTTGTCCGGCTTCCCAAACCCTATTTTTAGAATCTTTAAAGGCTTTTTGAACGCCACCTCGTACTCGCCAGGCTTTTTCTTTTGAAAAGCCNGTAGATACTAAGAAAAAACANATTAATACACACANAAATAATTTAATCANTCTATACATTTTAACCTCNTTTTATTACTCGATAATATGCAATTGACATCTAAGTCAAATCTTGCACTAAAATCGTAACAGAAGTGAATNGTCCAGTCAACGGGTGTCTTTTGGATCTGGTTCAACCACTTGTAGACGTTGGTTTATTTCTATTGACGTCAGAATTTGCTTTCTACCACTAGGCCATAAAATCTCGATCCGGTCTACAGTTTGAGCTGTTCCNAATCCAAACTCTACTTCTATACTACTTTGAGAAAGGTAACTGGTACCGCAGACCACTTCTCTTAGTTGGTTTTGACCATTGGCCGTCAGGCGTACCTTAGCTCCGATACCATCACGATTACTAGCTATACCGATCAATTTTAAATGTAACCAATTGTTATGGTTTCCGCCTTCGTTACGAAGTAACTGTGCTTTCTGACCTGCATTTACAACCAAAATATCAACATCTCCATCTTGGTCATANTCCCCAAAAGCAGCTCCTCGCCCCAACATTTTCCCCAACTCTATAATCCCTGCTTCGGATGAAACATCGGAAAAAGTATCATCCCCNTTATTACGTAACAGGATATCGGTTTGTCCGCCGGGCATCTGCCAGCTGGCTGGGTCTATGTGTCCACAAGTGATGTAGAGGTCTAAATCACCATCATTGTCATAGTCAAAGAATTCGGTTCCCCAACAAGTCTTACCGATGCCTGACTCAAATATTCCACTACTAGAGGAAACATCAATGAAGGTTCCGTCCCCATTGTTACGATAAAGCACGTTATTTTCATCTAACCAGTTAGTAACCAACAAATCCAAGTCGCCGTCATTGTCATAGTCCCCCCAAGTAATACCCATACCACCACGGATATCGCCAGTATGACTACGATGGTCAGCCAAATTGGTGTTGGTGAAGTTAGATTCACCATCGTTTCTATAAAGAATATTTTGATCAGTATCATTAGCCAGATACAGATCAATATCTCCGTCATTGTCGTAATCAGCCCCGGCAACTCCCAGAGTCAAATGGTTACCTCCACTGATACCAATACTGTTTGTAACATCCATGAATCGCCCATCACCGCGGTTAAAATAAAGAACGTTGTTTTGACCGGTGAAATCATAGGGGAAAAAATTATCTGCCCCAGATGGAATTTTCCCATAATCAAGATAATTACCCACATATAAATCNAGAAATCCGTCGTTATCATAATCAATCCAGCTAATACCAGATCCAAACCGATTATCACCAATACCACCCGCGTCAGATGAAGCCCGTTTGAANGTGCCATCTCCTAGGTTTTTGAAAAATACATTAGCCAAATAGTTAGTCAGGTAAAGGTCGGCATCGCCATCGTTATCATAGTCAGCAAACGCACAACCCATTCCCCAACCATCGTGGTCCAGTCCAACTTGCTTGGCAACTTCAGTGAATCGACCTTGGCCTTCGTTTTGGTATAGAGCGTTAGTGGGTCGGGAGTCAACGTCTCCACCCGGCTGATTCGAACTTTCATGTGGCTGAGCAGTATTGACCAGATAAAGATCTAAGTCGCCATCGTTATCGTAATCAACAAACGCAGCCCCTGACCCAACAATAGCAGGTATGACTTTTTTGTCAATTCCACCGGCGTGAATGAAGTCGACACCGGCAGAGTCAGCACAGTCAACAAAGTATACAGCTGGGTCAGAATATGAAATCAACGAATAAAGAAAAAAGAATATTGTTATCCGAATAACAGCAATCATCTTAAAAAGTAAGTTAACTTACTGTATGCTGAGGAACGTACATTAGTTAGGATAAAACAACCAATGGGTTGAAGATTTTGAACCCAAACGGTGGGAGCTGGTNTTTGAACATCAAATTTCAGCTCGCAGGCAGTAGATTTATCATTTCAAAACATTTTCTTATTCTACAACAGGTTTCCAAATACNTCTACCGATAAACACAAACACCAAGCATACTGTCCAAGAGAGGAATGGATTATTCAAGTCGATTGTTATCGAGCTATTTATATCTTCGGATTACAATATGTACTAAAAAGTGATTCACCTTCGATTTAACCCCCTCAGTAACACGGCNTTATCCACCCACATCCCAGCCCTAAAAGCTAGAGGTATTGAAGTTTTATTGTGGTCTTATTCAAAGATGCCAATGTAGAGAAAGCAATTAGAGATGTACTAGGAATACCAACTGAACTGCTGAAGAAAGAAGATTTGGAGAAGTTGACTGAGTTGAGGTNTAAAGGTAAATAAAGGACTAAAATATNNGATTTAACTGGGATTGAGTATTGTACTAGCTTAACTCATCTGGATCTCGAACATAATACTATAGATGATATAAGCCTTTTAGCTAACCTGATTACCATCNTCAATTGTCTCTGAATGGTCTTTCCAATCATCAAAAAATTCTTTGGTCATGACTTCTAACTTCACCTGATCATCGGTTGACAGATAGGTATTGAACTTTTCTTGCATCAAACTGATACATAAATGAACAGCCGGCTTCAGGTCTATGGTTAATTTTACTATTTCGATTACTAGTCTTAATTTCGCAAACCAAATGTGTTGTTTGTAACCAAGAGTAATGATAACAGACGAATACTATCTTGGTAATATTTCTCTTTTTGACTGAACTGCCATTCCTTGGCAGTCGTTGCGTCTTTGCGCTGTACAGCAAACAGGCTGCACATGTGTGGAGCAGTAAATGCTCCATCTGTCCATTCATTTATTTCTTTTCCATCCAGATTATACCCGGCTTTAAAGCTGTCGTTGCCAACTTTACCAATGCCTGCGTTAAAAAATCGCAGCAGATTTTTTGCGTCTTGATCGTTATTCTCTATCGAGGCAGCAGCCAAACGCCATGGAACTCTACATGAATTATAGTACATCATTCCATCATAGTCACTTTCGAGTAAATTGGGTGGCGCTGGTTTCCATCCGTTCTCATCTTTAACCACAAAATCAGGAAAAGCTCCTTTTTCTTTCGAAATCTGTTCAAGAAGTAGATAGTGTACCTTTTTAACTTTTTGCCAAAGTTGTCGGTCTGAAATTTGTGAAAATACGTCAAAATGAGTCGGCATTATATCCGATAACCTAGTGGCATGCTGGTTAATATCCCAGTCTCCTCTTCTGAGCGAGTGATCAATTCTAATCAGAGAGTCTTCGATTCCACTCAAAACTTTCTTGGCCTCCTCTATATATCTTGGACATTTCCACTCACTCCAAGCCAANATTAATGCATAGGCGATGTCAAGATCACCATCTGTCGCACAGGTAGTTGTGTTAGTTATACCGATCTTGTCGTCTATATACCACGACGTCAAGCGCGGGTCAATTGAACTGCTAAATTGACGTCGAAATCGATTGAGTGCATCAAAGTCATTCCTAGTATTATTTTCATGCAAGCGAGACATGTAGATGGAAATGAGCATCCCGTATCCAAGTGCCTCTGAGCAAGTTGTTTGGTTGTTCTGGTAATCGATGTATGCACCACCTTTTACCCGTTGACTGACTCGAAAATACTTGTCTTTCCAATACTTGTAATAATTCTGAATTTTGATTTTGTCAGATCTTTTTGTGTTAGCCCAACTATCTGAATAAATAAATAAACAAATAAATATTGAAGTAAAATGAATNCCGATATTGAGGTAGAACCTTTCAGGTCTAGGCCAAAATTTTTGAATAACTGAAGGAAAAAACTGAAATAGCATAAGAAAAGTAGTCTATTAACCGCAAACTAGATTATTTGTCATTAGGTGTTTATTAGTAAGGCGCAGAGGGCTATAAATGCTTATTTATATCGTATATTTTCAAATAAGCACTACGAGATTCTTTGACTTTACCAGTACTATATAGTCCTTCTAATTCCGAAGATTTAAGAAAATTGCAATCCATACGCTGTATAGACGGATAGTGCTACTGCACGACCAAGATAATGACCAATTAGTAATCCGATAAAAAACGGAATACCTTTAGCATAGAGTCGTGGCCCTCCCCACGTCAATATTACATGTTTCAAAATCCAAGTAATAAAGAAACCGAGATAGACAGTATACAATGTAAATGAAGAAATTATAACGAGTCCTATTGGATGGACGGGCCACCACAAAAACTGGTAATACATAATTGTCAGCCCCGTCATAAGAAAACCTCCAATTCCAAAATAAAACAAGCGTTGCCAAATTTGTTCGTTTCCCATTGAAGATTCAATCTGAGTTAGTATTTGTCCGTAAGTGTTAGGCCCAAATCCACGGAATAACCAAGTGTTCCAGTTTAGAGCACCTTGCCAATAGCCCGANAGAATCACTCCCCATGGAGCAACTAGTAATCCTATACCCAAAGCTAACAAAATTACTATCGTCAGCTGGCGTCCTGAGCAACCAATCGCAGACCTTAACCTCACTGCTTCTGCACTAAAACCAGAGACAATAGATTGAACATCACCATGCCAAGCGTAAGTTAAACTCATTGAAATCATTCCCTGGTGACCAATTTGCTTAGGAGAAAATAGATGAATACATGGATTTTGAGCAATCATTGGGGGTACGACATAAAAAATGCCTGATTGACAAACCACACGAGAAATTCCGAGATAAATCAGCATCAGTAACGGTATGAAGATTAAGTTTATTTTAAGTTGAATCCCAGATTGAGTCAGCCATATGACCATAAAAGCAATACTGGTTCCAAATGTAATTATCGCACTTCTAGGCGTCATCAGCATATTTGGGTCAGCCTGAGTCTTTTTCAATGATAGACAAACGAATTGCCAGAGATTTCGTCGAGCACGGTAAACAAGAAATAATACGAAAATAATAAATGCTCCGAAAGATTGCCAAGCAATAGCTGCGTTTCCCCAGACAAACATCCCTCCAGAACCAAGGTACCATTTGCCAGTGTAAGACAATACTGAGACTTCCCCAACTTTTATCAAAAGGTATAAGAGCCATATACTAAGGAGTACGTTTTGTGGTACGAAGTAACCNACCCCAATAGCAATGAAGTTGATACAGACCGTCAATGATGATAGCCCAGGAGTCGAAAAAGGTGCGCCCCAGTTGAGCGAGCCNAGGTGATCTACTGGGAAAGATGGAATTTGTGGTTTTATATGATGACCTACATCAAAAATAAAAATAGAAAAAGGAATTGAAACTCCCAACCAAAGCAANGGGTTCANCCAGATGGATAATTCAAGATGTCGGCTCCCTTCTGTTAGATGTAGAATCGGTTGCATTAATGGATAGGCTAACTTTTCCTGTTCTATCCACTGTTGGCGAAAGAAGATAATCAACGTATATGAGGCTAAGATGAGAGAAATAAAGAAGGTCGACCAAACTGCAAGGGGGATAATCCAATCTTGCCAAGGTAGCTTGCTTCCGGATGGTAGACCTTCATAAAACCATTGGACTGCATGATTGNNATCACTAATAATTAACCAATCTGGCAGGTAGGGTAGAAGAAGGTTATGCCATTCATTTTCTGGTGAATCGAAGTAACGAGGAGAAATAATTGCCGCTAAAAAAAAGTAAATCAACCAGATAGAAGTTGCATTAGACACTAAACCCATAACAAAAATAACTAGTAATTCACTCTGGGTTAAACCAAGTTTTTGTCTGACATTTAGTATTAGTGCATTAATCGCTATCAGTAACAGTACAGGGATAGCTGCTCCTTCCGGTAGATAGCTCCACGAGAAATTGCTGAAACCTACGCTTTCAGCATATGGNGACGCTAGATTAATAAAGATTACTACGATAACTCCAATCACTATTGATCTGGGGGTTATCTGTCTTTGGTCATTTTTTTTCATTTAGTAAATCGGATTTGTAAGTCTTCTATCCTTATAGAGAATATTATCTTTTGTCTTCTTCATGATTCTCGACTTCTGNNTTATAAATTCTAAATCTACCAACTATTTATCGTTTATTGTAACCTCTAATCAAGTTATAGCTTACTGGTTGAACTACAGAGACCTTCTGTCATCCAATATTTTGGTATAAAGGCCTCTAGAGTAATCTTGATGGCTTAAACGAGCCAAATATAACTACTTGTTCATGATTTCATCTGTGGGGCAATCAGATAGATGGCAAATCTACCGCTCGTGGTATATTCTGTCTGCACGTGGGGATATTTCAGCTTAAACCTGATCACTTCTCTGCATTCAGTACTGTTCTGTNAAGCTAAAAAGTTTTGGGTGATGGATTGGCTCAACGGGAGATATATTCAAATTTTAACTGTCATGTTATACCAATGCAGAATCAACACAGAATAAGTCGATGAAAAAGAAAAAAACGATTAGGAAGGGAAAACTCAATAATACTGAGCCCTTACATCTTTATCAATTATCAGAAAGATACTCAAAAGAAAGATGATCACAAAAATCATAAAANTTATCTATTGTAACAAATGAGGCAGAATGAGACAGCCTGCAATCAAGGAGAGAATAAAAAGAAAATCTCATGTTGTTAATGTGAGTTTGATATTCACGGAGATAAACTCATTATGGTCAGTTTTCAATGGACATTCTGCTATTTCCTCATCATACTTGGAAGGTAAAATTAACATGCCATCATGATAAGAAATGAGTATACACAAGCGATCTTTTTCTAATCATTTGGGAAGCAAATTTGAAATGAAGAATAGCCATGATCCTTCTGTGGACAGAAAGGATTTTCGGTGTTTTAAGACAGAATAAAAATTGATGCTAGTTTTAATATCAAATCCAAAAAACATATGTTTCGGAGTTTCCGATCACACCAACAATCGTCCATATGCTCCCCATCACGAACTCACCCAATATCAGGCCGAGAAAAAACGGAATGGAGCGCCGATAGGACTGCAATCCGCCATGCTTTAATACCACCCACTTGATGAACCAACTCAAGAAAAGTGGAAACCAGATTAGATTCATTGTCCAACTACCAGACAATGCATATCCAAGTGGATGAAAAGGCCAGCCCAAAAAACGTGTTCTCATCCACATNAAAATGTATGTCAATGTTACACCCATTCCCATGAATCCCATACCAAGATAATCTGTACCCACGGGACTATTGAGCCACCCTTCTAATCGAGTGAACGCTTCTCGACCAACGTGTATTCCATTTGCTTCTGGCATACGATAAGTCATGATAAGATACAGAAAAAAAGAGGCAAANGAGCCCACAAAAATGGCTGGGATTGTGGCGATGAATATACTTTTGCTTTTGAGCTTCATCAAGTCCGCCATTTTAAATCCCTCTAACTGATGTGGTTGTGGATGGTTCCGGTAATCGCGGTTAAAACCATAAAACAAACTGATAGTAGTTAGGTTAGCTGGTCCGAGCCGTTTGGTTCCAATCATATTAACCATGATTGTATCAGGCCCCGAGGCCCCCGCATACCACAAGTCGTGNACAGGTGTTCCTAGTTCGGCCCGCATACGGGTAATGGCAATTGAAATCGAGAAATAGGNGACCAGGAAAATTGCTGATGCCCAAAGTGTCAATCCCGCCTTGACGCAAAATACCAATAACAAAATNGAAACCACAATAGTTGTTAGAGANACTAGCCGATATTGACTTGNTTCCTGACTATCATCCGGAACTCTTGAAAGTGTAAGTATCTTTCGAAATACGGACCAAAGGTGCCTGCGGCTGCTCCACAAGGCTAAGATACACAAGCCGATATAAGCTCCCACTGCTTGCTCATTACCATATGGAAATCGTGGCAAACCACGTAGNCCAACCGCGCTGCCAAGAACTAACTGCAGTTTATATATCAAATAAAAAGACCAACAAGAAAAAGAGAGATCTAATGGAATCAAAAATCCTAGTCCAATGATGAAAGGGTAAAACCGAACAGGTAACCAGCTAACTGCTGACCACGGTTTTTCAGTTAACAATTGCCTAAGGTCATATCCACGGATAGGAATTACCGGAATCACTGGATAAAACACACCTAGGCCGTTTAACACGTTAATACCTATAGCCACCAAAAATCCAATTATCAGTAGGCGATTGCTCAATAATCCACCTAAGTCTTGGTGTCGTATCATTTCTAATGGTAGCTGAATGATGGGATAGCTCAGTTTTTCGTGTTCTATCCACTGTTTGCGTAGAATGACATTGAGGCAAGTCATCATTACAACCAGAAGACTGATAAATCCGGTCCACATCAGGCAAGGAACCAGCCAAGCCTTGAGGTGTCTTGGAATCAATAAAGTCGAAGATTCCTGATAATAGCCTCTAAGGACCTTTAAGTCATCGACAATAAGGTGTTTGGGTAAATAGCGCCAAAAAAGCTGCTTCCAATCATTTTCTGGCGTTGCATACCAGAAGGGATGGCCCAAATTTGCTACTACATCCTGCATCATATCCAATCCGCTGATACCAGAGGCAATCGATAGCATAGTATAGATAATGAGTAATTCGTGAGATGAAAAAGCCAACTGAGGCAATAATCGGACAAGCACCAAATTCATCACTTGTAGAACAAAAATGGTAAAAATGACATTAAAAAAAAGAGAAATGCAAGTTGGATAAGCTAAGTATCGTCCCAGTTCAATGGTCACAATCCAGTAACTGTTCAGTGGAATGAGAACACAGCCAACAAGGATTGCTTTAGTAATTGATTTATTTGTCTCTAACTCGGCTGTGGTTTTTCTATTCATTCGATAGACTATTCCGTCTTGATCGACCTAAGAATGGAGGCTAGTTTCGCTTAGCCTAAATGCTAAAGCGTTGACTATACTAGTTTTTGTTGCTCCGTCGACAGTGAGTTATGACCAGACAACAAGAGNTTGTCTTTTAAAGGGACACCTTCATTGCTTTTGGTGCNCACTGGCATATAATGGATTACCATGGCTCGACGGTCTTGGTCTGACCTGTTTGGATTTGTCTGATGCAAGGTCAGACAGTAGTGGACCATGGCATATCCGGCTTTGAGTGGTATGGAAACAGATTGAATCAAATTCGACTGATAATAGGCTAGGTAATTCTTGTTGTTCCTATTTAGCTCGGCTGTGATTATGTGGTTTCTCTAAATGGNTACCCGGCAAAACATTCATGCAACTGTTGGTTGTATCGGCGTCATCAAGGGCGATACAAATACTAATCAGTTCAGCTGGCTGACAACGCCAATAGCCATTGTCTTGGTCCTAAGGGACAGACCCTCCGACTTTAGNCGGTTTATAAAGAGCTTGATCGTGAAATAGTTGCACATTTGGACCAATGAGACTGGTGGCCACATCAAGTAATGGCTGATGGAAAAGTAAGTCACGGAAGATATCNTTCTTTTGCCACATCTCACTGACTTGTAACATTTTGTTCTGTTGGTCGTTAGCTTTTTCGGCTGTCAACGANAGATTTCGNCACNCNTGTTCNGNNNTTTGATCAAGTTTGTTAAATACTTGATCATAGGATTTACGCAACTGTTAGAGATGGTCATACTCAATCACTCGATGTGGAATTTCTAGATACCCAAGTTGTTGAAAGGCTTTGAATTTCGATGGGGTTAATTTCAATTTTTCACCTCAATAATCCAATTAACTTTTTCGGGGATCAGTATATAGAAAGAGCTCTTGCTATCAAAATAATGATAATTGAGCAAACCAAACGACTCGAACTACATTTCAATTGATAAGGCNATATTCGAGAATTTGTATTTGGTAAATAGTGGTTTTGGATCAATTGATTCATTAAGTTCATTTTGGTAGGCTAGAGCTGAAAAAGCCCCGTTTAACCAATAATGGGGCTCAAATACACTCTAGCTGATTGAAGGTTTTAGTTAGAACCGTGAACTTCTTTGATTTGCCCCCACGAGGTGGCTAGTTTATTCTTAGATTCTACGTTGAGACCAATAGTTGCCAATCGCATAATCTCGTCCTTGTTCAGGGTTCGTTCAAACATCATTACCTCATCAAGAATACCTTGATAAAATCGCTGACCACAACAATCATCTTTACCAAAAACAAAATTGCTGGGAGCTTGCTCTATATGAGCAATTTTGTTTTCAGCTATCGCTAATTTTTTAGTGGCAGCTGTATAGGCGTAAGCNGTCGCTTTTGTTTTTCCAATGGCAACTGCTATTAAAGCCCAAGTGTCTTGTGGAATCTTAATTGANCCCTGCCAATCCCATGTTTCTTTACTATCATTATTCCAGACATAGGCTAGTGTGTCATCAGGTCGATATCCCATCCAGTATGCTTGCTTAGCTGTTCCCCTAGCAGAAACAACAGCCGCCCAATCTTGGGCCTTATGGCCATTGATCCAAGTTACCACAGTAAACTCTAGTGTTTTTGGCATTAAATCTTTTTGGGCGACTTTAATGTGGCTACCTTTCCCGTCAAATCGCGCGCCGCCATTAACTCTACCATTTGCTTCCCACTTGACTTTTCCATCCAATTCACCATGATAATTATTACCTGACATATCCTTGGCATTACCATCCAATGGCCAATAACCAATCATGCCGTCAGTAATATCAGCCGCTTGGGTGTTAACATCAACGACAAAGAATAAAATTAGAGTCAAGCATATCACCTGAAAAAATTTAGCTTCAAATGTATCATCTGGTTTCATTTTCGTTTCCTCGTATTTGTGCGCTGAGCGCTACATAATTGTGGCAGAAATGATACACAATTGGAGCATTTGTGTCAAAACCCATTCTGATTTCACAGTATTGATGGTTAAAAGTACAAAATTGTTTTGTACTTTTAACCATAATCTCATTAACCATTAATACAATAAAATCGGTCCAACACAGATAAAGAATCCAATAATCACGAGCTAAATGGGAAATATTGACTAGGTAATATATGACTTACTCGATGAACTTTTCCTTGATGAAAACCGAGACATAGTAAAATATTCCAAGAATAATATCTAGTTCGGTTTTGAATGGTCTTCTAGCTTGGAATTGAATTATCGTTCAATTTTAGTGTTAACACCTATATCTAAAGCGAGAATTTCTTTCATGTCTCGAAGGTAAATCTTTCCACCAGCTAAGGTAGGCACAGTCCAGGCGCGAGAGGTTAAGACTTCTGACTCAGCTAGTACATCAAAACTATTAGGGTTAGCTTTGACAATTGCTAATTTACCGGCTTCATCCAGAACAATCATTTGTGTCCCTGCCATAATTAGGTTGGCCTTACCAAAACCTCGCTGTTGGTTAGTAACCTCTCCTGTCTTAACTGAAATAGCAGTTAAAAACGCTGGTCCATGGCCACTAGAAGCGTAGATAGTCTCATCGGCTCGAACCGCTGACCCGTGTTGCACTCTTAACTTTTTGCTATACCATAATTCTTCTACCACTGTTTTGCCGTCCTGAAGGGACAAGTGAAGTGCTCGACTACCTGCATCATAGGCAGAGGAAATAAACAGGATATTATCTTTTCCCCAAATTGGGGTCGAAGCATGGATTTGATACTGGGTATTATGTCCATGTTGCCAAAATAAGCCTCCAGTATTAGGATCCAGTGCTGCTACCTTTTTCTCTACAAAAGCGATAAGTTGATCTTGACCATCCACATTAATGATAATGGGAGATGAATAAGAATTAATGAAATCTTGCGCCTTCCAAACAAGTTGCCCATTTTTCAGATTGAAAGCCATAACACCATGACCTTTACCACCGGCAAGAACAATTAATAATTCTTTGTAAGCTATTGGGCTAGAAGCATAGCCGCGATCACCTGGTTTTGCACCATATTCGTCCCATAAATTATGGGACCATATTTTTTGGCCATTGTTTTTATCTAGACAGGTTAGTTCAGTTCGAAAACCGATACTATAAATGTACTCCCCAACAATCAAGGGTGTAGAATGTGGGCCAGGTCCATATTGCTGATTAAATTCTCCCCAAGGTAGTGAAGTATAAGCATATTCCCAAATTGTTTTTCCTGTCTTAGCACTTAAGGCAATGACAACATCCTCACTTCCACGGCGAAACATTGTATATAAATTATCCTGATCAGCACAAATAGCCGAATATCCTTCTCCAAGTTGTCGTTTCCATAATTGTTTTGGTTTTTTCTCAGTCCAGTCCGTTTTTAGACCTTCTGAATCAACCTTAAAATTTCGATTAGGCCCACCCCACTGTAACCACTGCGAGTAACTTATCTTCGGACAAACATTTAAGCAGAGTAGTAGCAAGAATATTCTTTGAAACAATTGATAAAGATGATGTAGAGATTTAATTTTCATCGGAAGACTCCTTAGAGAAGATAATAAATAACCGTTTAATTTCTTGCTAGTCAATTTTTTTAATCCATGATTTAACTTACAAAAACAAAATATCCACTGATGAACGATTTTCTTGGAAAATATCTCAACTTCCTTACTTCAATCAGTCAAGAATACTATGAATGAAAATTCTTCGCGTCTGGTATTTCGTAATCCTACCCTGTCTAAAATCCTGTGAAATAAGGAGCTAAAAGACTGTAGTAAATACAAACCCGGAATGTGCAGGGATAAAAATATTGTTAATAGCCAAACATAGAATTTGAATGTCTAAGTAATTAAATCACATTTGTAACATCTTGAACATACCTATTTAAAAGCAGGAGCTAATAACAATTGAGTTAGTAAAAATCTGATTGATTTCATAGAATGAAAAATTATCTAATTGACCTGTTCCCAATGAAAGTCTTAAAATATAGCTAGGTCGGTTGTAAAAGAATTAGCTTGTAAATTCTAAAAAATTATTTTATTTACTCCTAAGAAAAGGATTCTATCTGACTAGGCTGTTGTGATTTTGATTAATGTTACTGCGATTGGGTTTGTTCAGGTTCGGAGTTTTTGATTAACTTCTGATTATGGATTTATTAGCAATAACCGTTTACTGTTTCTTAACTAATATGAGGAATTTTTATGCGTTTCATCACGATTTTGATTCTTATTTCCGGACTCCTTACGCTACGACTATTTTCAGATGATAGTTCTGTTTTACCTCAGGTAATAAAAGAGGAAGTTGAAGGGAATTGGCCAACTTGGCGTGGCCCAAACCGAGATGGTATATCAGCTGAAACGGGTTTGTTGTCTTCGTGGGAGCAAAAAGAGCCAAGTTTAGCTTGGAAAGTCAGTGGGTTGGGAAGTGGATTATCTAGTGTTGCTATTACTGGAGGACGTATCTATACAATGGGCGAAAGTGATGGAAGTATCAAAATGTTCGCTTTAAGTAGTAAAGACGGTTCACAAATTTGGGTCTCAGAAATCGAGTCGGATTCAAGTGGTTACGATATTAGAAGACCAGCTCAAGGACCAAATAGTACCCCTTCAGTTGATGGAAATCGTGTGTATGGCTTAACTCACGCTGGCTTGTTAGTATGTGTCAGTACTGTTGATGGATCGATCTTGTGGACAAAGGATTTTTCGAAAGATTTCGAAGGGCAGATGGAATCTGGTTGGGGGTATTCTGAGTCTGTGATCATCGATGGTGAAAACCTAATTTGCACACCTGGTGGGAACTCTGCAGTCCTGGTTGCTCTAAATAAAAAAACGGGAGACCTTATCTGGAAAACAAAAATGCCAGAAGTTATTGGTGAAAAAGGGCAGGATGGTGCAGGATATTCTTCGATTGTTATTGGCCAAATTGCTGGTCATAAGCAATATATCCAGTTGACTGGTCGCGGCGTAATCGGTGTAGATAGTGAAAATGGCGATTTACTTTGGATTTACAACCGTATTGCAAATGATGTTGCTAATATTCCAACCCCCATAGTGAAGGATGATTATATCTTTTGTAGTACTGGATATGGCACAGGAGCTGCCCTGATCAAAATCCATAATAAAAACGGAAAATATGAAGTAGAGGAAAAGTATTTTCTGAAGGGAAATGAATTACAAAATCATCACGGAGGAATGTTGCTTGTTGGCGACTACATTTACTGTGGGCACGGCCACAATAAGGGATTACCTATTTGTTTGAATATGATGACTGGCGAATATGCCTGGGGACCGATTCGTGGCCCTGGTACTGGTAGTGCAGCAATTCTATACGCAGATGACCATCTTTATTTCCGTTACGAAAGCGGCGATATGGCATTAATAGAGGCTACACCAGAAGAATATAAACTCAAGGGAACTTTCAAGATTGACGAAGTCAATGGTAAAAGCTGGCCACACCCAGTGATTGCCAGCAAAAAACTATATCTGCGCGATCAGGGAACCTTAATGGCTTATGATATCGCTAAGTAGGTGGGTTTTGTCCCTTTGAACATCAATCGGTGATTAATTTTGACTCTGCGATTATCAGGTCCAAGATCATCTGAATGGCGCCCGATGACCTTGGGCCTGGAAATTGGGGTTGGTGGATTGTTTGGCGGATATGTAGTTTTTTCTTCAGATAAAAAAACTTCCATTAATCACTTCTAAAAAACGCCTGACATAAAATACCAATAGGAAAGAGAAGATGCGCCTTGTTTTTTTGAATTATCCTCGAAAGAGAAGACGTGTGTATCACCTTCATCTTGAGTCAAAAGATAACACTATATCCATCAAATTTGCATGAAAAACCTTACTCGTCCACTAGAAATGATTTGGGCAACCATCCCCGCCGGAAGTTTTATTATGGGATCAAGTAAAAAACAAGTTGATCAGATTAAACAACTTGACCCGGGTTATTCTGATGAATGGTTAAATAGAGAACAACCTCAACATGAAGTCTATTTGTCTCAGTTTGAAATTAGTATTTATCCTGTCACCAATCGTCAATTCAGAGAATTTGTTAGTTCTACTGGCTACCAAACAGAGCGAGAACTAGATGGACTCAAAAAATCGGTTTGGCACCAATTTCCTTTCAATAAAACCAGAAATTCATCATCTATGGAGGAAATATTAGACCACCCAGTAGTTTGTGTTACAGTTTCAGATGCATTGAATTACTGTCAATGGTTGGCCCAGCATACCGGAGATAACATTAACCTGCCAACTGAGGCCCAGTGGGAAAAGTCTAGCCGAGGAGGAGATGATCGGTTATGGCCTTGGGGGAATCAGTTTGACGAAAACAAATGTAATATTACTGGTAGAGGAACAACTATAGTTGGTAGCTATCCTAGTGGCGTATCTCCTTATGGAGTGATGGACTGCGCCGGTAATGTATGGGAATGGTGTAGGGACTGGTTTGATCCTGATTACTATCACTACTCACCTAGCTGCGACCCATTAGGGCCGGATCATGGGAAGTATTATGTAGTCAGAGGAGGATCATGGTATCGAGGAGGAAGAAGTATCTTGAGCGTTAGAACTTCATCTCGTTTTCGTCATTTCGTGGCGTGTTACACCTTTGGCTTCCGTTTGGTTCGTGAAAGTAAATAGGTATTTCGTTATTCAGAATTAGATCAAATTGAGTTTAGACTCTCACCTGAAATAGAAGGGAAGACATGAGTATTAAAAATTTTGTCCTGCAATTATTTCCGTATCTCATAGCTATCGTAGTTTGTCTATATGTGATGAAAAGGAATAAAAGTTAAAATTGCCAAGCGACAACCTACCCACGCTTTTTCTATTGTCTGTTAGGAGTGCTTTATATAAAATCTTCCGGTACAGGTCTGTTTTGGTGTACTCTGGCGATATTGATTTAACGATTTTTGACAACAGGAAGGTATTCTGAAATTCGGCTGTTAGTCAGATGATATTTTCAACCGTTTGTTACTATAGTTCGATTTTTCCGATAATCGAGCTAGGAAGATGTAGAAGTAGTTTTTTCTAAGGATAGTAGAAATTTGCAACGGATATGACTTACAGAAAATCAGAGATTCGTATAGAGAGCAAATTTGGAAGCTTAAGGTCGTGATTTTTCTTTGCCTGAAGCGATTATTTCCTTAACTTATTCATCTCATATATTCGTCTACGACACATTCACGGGAACAAATTGGTCGATACACAACTCTCGCTTTAAAACCATATTCGGTATTAAGCTGATAATTGCAAGTGATGAATTTGAAATCTCAGGCTGGATTAGTCGTTTGATATTGGCTATTCGTCCCACCACCCGATGGAGAGTGTGTTATTCGAATCCCCTTAGTCCGATCGAACATGACATCCAGATATGCCGATCAAACAAACCATAGAAAAAAAGAAATTGGTAGCGAATCGGTGGCAGATGGCGAAATAACGCATCTCCATAATTAGAACTGAAGGTTAGTTGTTTCTCATCATTTATATGTCGAACTGTACTTTGCTCATTATGCCTCTGAGTACAAAATTGTGTCCAATTTAAATTTTTATCCTGGAAATAGATGCTTTTATCAAAAGGTACATTAGTATAGCTGGCCTAGAACAAACCGATGTAGTTACCTTTAAACACGTTTCTGTGGGCAATGAAACGAAAGNTAATATCAATGGTTCGACGAATTTAAAGTGGGTCCAATTTTCAAGCTGAAACGTAGGAGTTGGAGGTTAATAGAGTTCAGCTTCTACGTCTGAAATACATCGCTACAGACCGTAGTTCATAGAAGACTTCGGGTGAACCATTGGTGTGCCCATCAAAAATGTGCTCTAAATTCCATCCAGCAAAGTCAGGAACAAACAGATTTCGAGAACTAGATCACTGTTGTAACTGCCAAATCCCATTGTAGCCAGCACAATGATGACCAGTAGACATTGTACTGGNTACAATGGTTGCAGTTAATTCTCCTACTGAGAATATTGCTGATTCCGTATTCATTGTTCCTTTCTTAATTATGGGAATTCAAAAATCTGAAAATTCCAGTCGATATCGAAAATGAAAAGTACTTTATGACATCCCCTATGTCGGCTATAATTATTGAAATCAGGCAATCACCATTGTAACCTATCTTTTTAATTTACCCTTGTTGTTTCAGCATGAATAAACCTTTATTTGGGTAGAATGTTTTTTATTCCTCATTCTACTCAAAAGTTATCGGTTGTTTGGTTTCGGCACTTCGTAGTAGCCCTTCCATCATTTTTTGTACAGTAAGGCCATGCTGTAATGGAGCTTCACACTCAATACCATCCAAAATACACCTGATGAAGTGATCAGCGACCCGCTCCCAAGAATCCATTCGATCTGTTGGCTTCAATTTGATGTCTTCTTCTTTGTCATTATCGCAANGATAAGCCATTAGTGGTTTAAGTGTAGCGCCAGCTTCGGTTCCAAACAGTTCCATTTGGAACTCGTTTGGCTGGTGTGAGGCCCAGAAACTTTCGATTTGCAACCCTACACCATTCTCGAAAGTAATAAATCCACCCGCGTAGTCATCAGCCTTAAACTGCTGAAACAGCTCATCCGTATATTTCCGTCCCCAACCATAGCCGCGACCATAAGGTCCGAACTTCGCTCCAGCAGTACCAACAACATGTAGCGGTTTNGGTGTACCCAGCACCCACCAAATTGCATCTAAAGCGTGAACTCCCATATCTCGAAAAGCCCCACCGCCTTTTTGGATGAAGCCCAGATTCCAAGCTGGTATACCATTCCTGCGTATACTGCGTGAACGCGCATAATATAATTCACCAAAATAACCTTCTCGAGCAAGATGACCTAAGTGGCGGCAGCCATTACCAAAACGTTTAGAGAGTGACATCATATTGACCACACCGGCTTCATCAGCTGCAGCCACCATTTCCTTCGCTGCTGGTTCCGAATCAGCCAAAGGTTTAGTAATCATCACATGTTTGCCATTCTTGACCACTTCTAAGCCAATCGGTACGTGCCACTGGTTAGGTGTACCCACAAAAACGGCATCAATATCTGGGTCTTGACACATTGCTTTGTAATCAGTGTAGTATTTAACCGAATCAGGTAGCTCTTGAGCAAAATCTTCCATTNTAGACTGGTCGAGGTCACACAGAGCAACCACTTTACCCCTGTTATTGTTAGCTAAAGCCCTTCCGTTAGGACGACCAATACCCATGCCTACAATGGCCACATTAACACAACTTTTGGACATAACAGTTAACTCCGAATTTTTTAGCGTATTAAACGGATCTAATCCTAATCGATGATNTTATCAAATAAGACCAACTAAGTATGTATTACACAAAATCTGATCGTAGAGCTGACATTTGAATTAGATAAAACTAGTTTGGCTGATCTCAAGTCTAACAAAAAATTACTCCCACCAAAAACTACCCTGTTGTAATTAACAAAGTCATTAGTTTACGTTGAAGATAAATAGATAATTGGCTGTAAACGTCCAGAATTTGATAGAACTTTAAGAAACAGAAAAAGCTATAAAGACCTGAACCATNATAATAAGTACTTATTTGATCTAGCTCATATTAAGATAATAACATAGTAAATGACGGAACTTCTCACTAAACTAAAATGGGTAGACTAGATTTCGTTCATCATCATACTAGGATGACAGATTGTTTAGTTTAAGATAGGTTAGCTGATCTAATGTGTATAAATCCCATCTTCAGGTATCGTCGAAGCAATAGTAATCTTCAAGCAAAAGAGGAAATAAACAAAGTTATCATTTGATATCAGGCGTTAAAAAAGCGAAAAAATGATTGAAAGAATGGCAAATAAAACAAAATTCTGTGTAGAGCGGCAAATTCCNCGATTAAATGATAAGATTAAATGNAAAATAAGGGAACAAACATGAATAAGTATGGAAAACTATTCATATTGCTTAGTCTTCTGGCCGTTGCTTGTGCTCACGTCAATTACGTTGGTAAATCGTTCGAACCAACAAATGAAGTTGATCTCTATTTCTCTAAAGACGATATCAAAAAAGAATATACAGTTGTAGGCCATGCAGTTGGTGGTGGGGTATCTGACAATGAAGAAATTCAGGCAGCCCTCATCGAAGAAGCCAAGGNAAAGGGCGCCGATGGTATCCTAATAACGGAAATAAATAATAAGCCGCTACTAGTAGAAGAAAATATTACACGTGAAAGTGAAATCAAAGCTTCATTTTTAAAGTATAAATAGAAATGGGCGAGAATTTTCGTATGCCTGTATACTTCTCTTGATTAATCGAACGGTCCATTTTCTGTCTACTTACACACTCAAGAATGTAGATTCTGTAGTTNTTTTTAGTACTATTTAGGTTAGGGGCCTTTCCCGAATTACAGATTCACTACTCTTGGGAGTCGCCTCTCGAGTTTTCCTAATTCTGGAAATACATTTTTACTTTAGAATAAGCGAACAGTAGACTTGAGTTTTATCTCTATCCTGTCACAAATTTTGATCGGATGATTATCAACACATGTCTGTGGGCTTGTCTTCTCGAAAAAGATCTAATGTCATCTTATCGCACCCCTGAAGTGCCAATTAGATTTCAGGCGGTGAGAAAATATAACAACAGGTTAGCTGGGCTTGGTTTAAAATAAACAAAGTCAAATTGGAATGAAATTTTCTAATTGACACAAACTTTACACAAATGTCGAAATAGGACATAATGCCGAGCTAAATTAAAATCTTAGGAGTATGATGATGACAAAACGTTTAATTAGTAAACTATTAGTTTTTTTCATATACCTCTGACAACCACTTTAAGTATTCAAGCAGCTGATATTAACGAAGGGTTAATTGGTTATTGGCCATTAGGCGGTAATGCCAAGGATGAATCAGGTAATAATTACCATGGTGAATTGTATAGAAAGGTCAAGTAGGAAGAAAATAGTAGGGTTAATGGCGGTNCGCGATTTGACGGGAAAGGTAACTANATTAAAGTCGCCCAAAAAGATTTAGCACCAAAAACACTAGAGTTTACTGTGGTAACTTGGATCAATGGCCATAAGGCCCAAGATTGGGCGGCTGTTGTTTCTGCCAGGGGAATAGCTAAGCAAGCATACTGGATGGGATATCGACCTGATGACATACTAGCCTATGTCTGGAATAATAATAGTAAAGGAACATGGGATTGGCAGGGATCAATTAAGATTCCACAAGACACTTGGGATTTAATAGCAGTTGCCATCGAAAAAACAAAAGCGACGGCTTACGCCCATACAGAATCCACTAAAAAATTAGCGATAGCTGAAAACAAAATTGATCATATTGACAAATTTATGTTTGTTGCTTCTTTCTACTTGTTGGTTTTTCGTATTCGGTCAATGAAAGTCTCGTATTTAACAAAGCCACACTCTTGGTCAATCATCATCTCACATTTATATTGGAGTAACCACAGTTAATATGAAATTAACACGACGGAGCTTTATTCAGAATAGTACTATAGCCATAGCGTCAACTGGATTTTCAACAGTCAGTCGTAGTCAAAATAGTACTAACCAGATAAATGTCATTGTCATTCTGTTAGATGATTCTGGCTGGGCAGATTTCAGGCCATTTGGTTCTCCTGCATATCCCACTCCAAATGTGGATCGATTAGCTAGAGAAGGATGTGCATATCGAAACTTTTACGTTCCACAAGCGATTTGTTCAGCATCTAGAGCTGCGATGATGACAGGTTGCTACCCAGGTCGGACTAAAGTCTTTGGTGCGCACGGGCCAAATGCCAAAGGTCTAGATCCAAAATTTTCTACCATGGGTGAGGTTTTGAAACACAATGGGTACACGACAGCAATGTTTGGAAAGTGGCACATGGGAGATCAGCCTGACACAAGACCCGCGGCTAGGGGATTTGACTACTCTTGTGGTCTTATGTATTCAAACGATATGTGGAAATACCATCCAGAAAGACCTGATTTTTGGGGACAATACCCTCTTCAATTTTGGGAAAATAATGAAGTCACAATCGAGGAGGTTTCTAAGAATGATCAAAAGAAACTAACCACCTGGTATACAGAGCATTCAATCTCCTTTATTCGACAACAAAAGAAGCCATTTTTTCTTTTTTTATCTCATTCTATGCCTCATGTACCACTGTTTTCTAGTCGTAAATTTGATGGAAAATCAGGAACTGGATTATATGGTGATGTAATGATGGAGATAGACTGGTCAGTTGGCCAAGTGATGAATGCTTTGAAAGAAACAGGTCAGTCGGATAATACTCTGATCATCTTAACTTCTGATAATGGACCTTGGGTTTCCTACGGAAATCATTCAGGAAAAACTCCGTTCCGGGAAGCCAAAGGAACAAGTTTTGAGGGGGGAGTACGAAGTGGATGTCTTGCTAAATTACCTAATTTTATTGAAGCTGGTAGTATTTCAGACCAATCTTTTTGTTCTATTGATTTGCTACCAACTATTTGTCATCTAACCAATACTCCGCTACCCAATAGCCCAATAGATGGAAAAAACGTATGGGATATAATGATAGGACGACCTAACACAAAAAACCCTCATGAGTATTATCCATTTTCAACTGGTTCCCGTTTTGAAGGTATCATTAGTGGTGACGGGCGTTGGAAATTACACTTGCCTCATAATTACAGAACACTATTCCTAGCTGGTAATGATGGACAAGCTGGTAAGTACCAGCAAAAAGAAATTGAACTTTCTTTATTCGATCTAATAAATGATCCGTATGAAACCCTGAACGTCGTAGAAAAATACCCAGAAGTAACTACGAAATTAAAAACTTTTGCGGACACACACCAAAATAAGTTTTACAGTTAAAACTGAAACCTATTAGGAATATTTACAAGTACTAACTAATAAAACAGGGGTAAAGTCTTAGCTAACTATCAGAAACTAATCTTTGTCTTCCATTTGACCAATAAACCAGCAGAGAGAACCAGTTACTTACCTAAGTAATCCGATTTATTGAAAATCTTTGCCACTGAACCTCGTTCAGTCTTCTTCTCAACAAAGATATCTCCTACATTTTTGGTAGAATGGAAGACAAAAATAGCAAGTTGCTTATAGCTCAGTAATTAGATCTTTCAGTGATGGTATTGCTAATGATGGTGCATAGGGGTATTGATCTAAGTCATGAGGCTGAGTAGAACCACTATAAACCAACACGGTGCGATAGCCCATTTGTAGACCACCGAGAATATCAGTATCCATAGTATCACCGATCATGGTCACCTCTTCTGTTCTCAAATCGAGTTCTTTGCGAGCCATTCTCATCATGATTGGACTAGGCTTACCTAAGCTTAAAGCTTTTCGGTTGGAGGCTGTTTCTAGAAATGCTACGATGGAACCACAACCTGGACGTATACCGCCATCAATCGGACAATTTGGGTCTAGGTTAGTGGCTATTAACTTAGCTCCGTCCATGATCAGCTGCAATCCTTTTTCTAACACTTCGAAATTAATCAGCCTTCCTTCACCAACAACTACGTAATCTGGGTTGGTGTCGTTGATTGCATAACCATGATCATGAAGAGCCGTTAACAAACCAGCATCACCAATCACGTAAGCTGAACCAGATGGTTTCTGGCTGGCCAGAAAACGGGCTGTAGAAATAGAACAGGTGAAAATATGCTCAATCTCCACATTAATCCCTAGGTTAGCTAATTTGAGGACTACATCACATCTACTACGTTGACTATTATTAGTCAAAAATAGAAAAGGTATTTCCTTCTCCAGTAGAGACTGAATAAAGTAGTCAGAGCCGGGAATTAGTTTGTTACCACGATAGATAACACCATCCATGTCAATTAAATAACCACATTTCTTATCAGGTGTAGGAGGCAATTTGGTCTCGGTATTGACACAGACTTCACTCGGGGTTGCTAATACACTCATCTTTATTTATCCTTAAATGTGAGAAGTTGTGTTCTAGATTGGGCGTTTTGTCGACGAAAAACCCAAGCGAGGGCTAGATTCCGATGGGAGAGGACGGTGATGAGTTTATTGTTCTGGGTAATAACCCAAACAGTATATTTACCTCGTCTTTCTTGGTGAATTTTATAACTGGGGGGTTCAGGGTCAGGATCAATGGCTAACTGTGATTCCATTATCTTACTCCTAATAAATGAAAAATTTTGAATATTTATTCTTGAACCAAGCATGAGCAGGGGCCCAAAAACGGACGCGAATTGTAGTGGGCAGTTATGAAGAAATTGTTACAGATTAATGTAAAATTAGTTGAATGTGAGCGAGAGAGATACTTTGAAACAAATGTTTCATATATTCCAATGAAAACAAAGTAGGACCTCAACAGGGATAACGTTCGAAATTAACCGAATTATCAAGAGTGAAGGTTAACAGTTAAACAACTATGAAACATGGTGGCGATACTACAACTCAATTGATAGTATGCATTTTAACTAAACTTGANAAATAAATTGACGTTCAATTGGNGTTCCCTTGACGTTGATATGACAACAGATATTTTTCAAAACAGAAATTGTGTTCAGTAATTTGAAATCAATTATTGTTAGCTCTTCTTGAGAAGCAATCAACTCGTGACGTTTGGCCAGATATTATTTCGTCGATTCGGTATTATTAATTGAATCAATCTGAATACCTTGCCCATATTCTTCAGTGTATAACCGAATCTTTTGTTCTAGTTATAGTTTCATCTGAGCCGTGAAGGATAGAAAAACAGATTCATTGTAAATTACCTCTATAATTTCCTTTAAGCGGACCAAAAATCATTTTNTAAATTGGAAAGTGCTAGTAGTAACCTAGAAAAATAATCTGGTGTGTTCTACTTGCTGGGTTGAAGAGAACCTTTCTATTCGTTGATACTTCCACGTTTATTGGTAGCGAAATGAATTAAAATAATCCCTGAATCGACAGAACGAATATAACAGCCATATTTTTAGCTTGGATGTAGTACATCCAAATTTCATCTGATCTTCGTAGCCGTTTGTTGTTAAAAATCATGAAAAGTACAGTCTCATCAATATTGTTTTAATACTGTAATCTATGTACCCAAAAGGATTAGACCGTAAATGGACAAGAAAATTAAGAATGTTCCAAGAATAATAATCAACTTTTTGTCATTTAACACGTCAAATGATCGGCGAACGTTTGTATTTGCCCTTAGATCGGTTCTTTTAGGTAAGATACTGGAAAGAATTTAAAAACTGAAAAAGAGGGCGGTCCTAACTAATTCAAGCATAGCCACTTATACAAATAACGATAATGACCACCTGGATCGTATGAAAGAAATTCCATTACGTGAAAGAACGATGGTCATCTGAAACTAGATTTAATGAAATTAGAAAATAAAACGAAGCACGGAACAAACCTATATAAATTAGCACTGTTGCTAGCCCAAGCACAATCGCGAAAAAGCGAAAATAGAGGGGAAAACTTCATTGATAATTTGGCCCGAATCTGCGATCNGTTTTCAAAAAGCAAGCCATAAAACATCTTTTAACGNGAANAACNAAGTTAATTTGTTTATATTCTATCTACCTAATCGGAACCAGCTTTGTTTGGAGTAGTCCTTTATCATTTTCAGAGTTGGATTAATAGCCGAAAATCAATCCTAAACAGCTAGAGACTGAATGACTATTGGTAGACAACCACATTTTTAGACTTACAACAAGTTCGGTTTACACAATCTGGCGAGTGATCATACATCAAACGTATAGTTAATATTTGCAATTTAACCAACATAGATCTAAGCCCAGGAGACAGCGGCTAATGGGCAATCTAACTTGTTGTAAAACAATTAAAATATCTGGCATAACAGTATCTGTAGTACTAGGCTAGGATTGTTTGTAAACTTATAGACGTCGTCGTTCCAAAAAATCCATGTATGTGTTTCTGTTTGGTGTTTTTGCTCTATACCAAGCTCTCCTTATCTTCTAAATCACATTTATTCTTCGTTCGATCTTCCTGTTGAGTCCCCTGAATTTCGCTTGGGACATTTGTACGGTGTGAAAAAGAAGCAATGAGGACTTGGTATAGTGCAAAAAACTGTTCGTCCTGTTGTCAGTAAATCTTGATTTTTTAGTGAATTTTATCCCTTTGATTTAGCTAATAGCCTTAAGGATAGATTACCCGTTTTTAAATAATAGTAAATTGGTCGATATCGATATTAGAATCAATTCTGTTCAAAAGCCAAAATTTCGCAAGATGTGACCGCTTTGGAATCTATATTCATATATCTACTTACTGTTTGTTACATTTTTACCGATCCAATTACTTGTGATTTGATCAATCCACTTTTGTGAGATTAAAACTAATCTTCACCAAAACAGTAACAAAGACGATCAGGTGCAACAATAAAAAACATACCGTCTTCATTAATCGATGTGGATAGAGACGAATCGTCAAGGTTTTNAAGTCCGTTTGAAGAAAAAAAATCAAATGCTTGCTTNACTGAATTAACAGTGAAATAGACACCTTCTTGTTCAGGATCTCCACCATTCTCAGCCAAGCCTATTTTGACTTCGTCTCTAGATAAAATGGCTAACTGATAGGGTTTCGTCTCTCGACGTATTACTTGGAACTTCATNAATTTTTCATAAAAGGGAATCGATACAGATAAATCATGAACCGGAAGACTAAGGACATCATCCTGATAAGGAGATGCGGAGATAAAGCGTAGATTAGGCATATTTCATATCCTCGACCGATTAACGGTAAAAATCCAAATCACCTACGATCCTATCAAAAAAGGGTAAGATTTATCAATCAGTAAATCTCATCAAATGGTTGTGGTTTATATGTCAATAGGTAATTGATAAATTTTATAAATTCTCTAATTTAGACTTCCTCTCTTGGCTCTTTACGGAATATATCCAATCAAAGTTTGAGTACTTGGTTTGAGACTCTAATGTTTTTCAATAGTACCTAAGACCAAATTGGCTTACACGCTCTGAAAAGAATATAAAAGTTGGTGCGACTGCCGGAGTCAATAATTTAAAGCAACTAGTCATGCAGAGTGTAAGTTAAAAGATGTGGGAAACAAAATTCCGATCTTAGAAGTTGAAATTTCATTTTTGTCTACCAGAAACTTGTTAACAAAAACGAAAATGATTTAAAGAATTGAAAAGAGATTAGATTTTTTAGTTTTCACGATAGCGATCGGTACCCGACCATTAAGTGCTGGAAATAAGTACAACTGTCAAGACGTTGATCCTATAAATGTGATTTCTCGGCATGTAAAATGGACGTGGTATGCTAAGACACGTCAAATTGTTGAGGAATAGCAAATGAAAAAGATTGGTAAAAACTTAGCTGATAAATCCAGATTATTATCTAAGTTTTTAATGGTGTTATTTTTCATATTATTGCTTGGTTGTAGTGATCAAGATAGCGACCTAACTAAAGGGTTTAGTTCTAATCAAAAATCGGATACACCACCTCTGGGTTTATTAGAAAANACCTATAGGAATCAGCGTTTTTTGTTTAAAGTATCAAATTTACCAACGGACGGCTGGTCAACCTTCATCATGGAAACAGAGTATGGGAAGAAGTTCATAGATGACTTTCATGGTGAGAAAGATGTAGATGAGCACGATAGTTACCATGTTCTAGTCTCTGTTCCTCTTACGATTAACGAATACCCTGACTTGGAAAAAATAGAAGGCGAGGCTAACCGATCTGGATTTTTCCTAATTGATATCGAAGTTATTTCTGACGCTGAGTCTCAATTCATACAATCTGCTGAAGATTTAGCTCAAATGTACAAAATTCAAAGAAATGACGCAGGGCTACCAATCAAGTCCGAGAAGTCAGTTCGATCGGCAGATGGATTTTTAGGATACAGCATTTATGGACAACTAATTGAAGACAACAATATTGCCGAGTACGGTTATGCTTTTTTCACTAGGCCATCAGGAATAAGCAAACGTATATACCGTTTCACATATTTCGAATCCTACTCGTCTGCAGGGGTCGGTAAATATAAAGTCAAATTTGACCAGATAATTCAGTCCCTTGAATTCAATGTTTTGTAGTGATATGGTCTGTATAAATTCAACTAAAAAATATCTAAGTCTAGATCATTATGTTACCAAAAATTTGATAATGAAAAGTTGGTAATAACAGTGTTTAGTAAATTAACTGACACACATACTTTTAAAGTTAGCTACATGACCATATCGAAATAACTGTGGACATTCAGTATAAAATAGTCCAATATTTCGGGCCAAAAAGTGAAAATTGGATAGCTTATATTAGTTGAAAAAAAACGAATTTAGATAGTTTTGACTCGGTAGATGGTATATTCCGGCCTGACTTATTTCTTCCTAAGTCCGAAAGAGATTGGGCCAATTGTGTCAATGAAGAATTTAAGCTACATCTGATTACCGAACTTAATTACGCCAAAGAGATCATATCTCGTTATCCAAATGGAAATATTGTCGGAGTTCAGCCCGAAATAGATAATGACCATATTTGTGAAGATGGACTCTCAGGGTACGATATTATCGACAGTCATTGGTATATTTCATTGATCACCAACTGGGAAGCAAACGCTGACCATTCGTTTTGTTTTTCCCTGATGGATAATGGGTTAATTGGTGATTTAAATCAGGCGTTGCAAATCCGTGATTTTCTACACAGAAAATTTCCTGATGATCCACATGCTAAAAGGTGTGCAGTGTGGGCGATTTATGGAATAGATATTTAGCCCTATATCTATTTTAACCAAGTTGGATTGCTAGGGAAAATTCATCGATATTATCACNATAAATACTTTTACCTTTTGATTTTCACGTATCTTCAGTGATGAACTGAAAACCCCAATTAGGGCAGAAGATCATATTGAAATATATCGGACCATAATTCTAAAGTGACAGCACAACTAAAGACGCGTATAGGTTAGAAATTTGTACCTGAAATAGATCAAGCAGGAGATAATTAAGTTGTTACAGAAATCATTTTAGCTAACTTTATATCTAGTTGTGATTTCATGATGTATTTCAGGTCTGACNTGTTTATTTAGTTGTTTATTCACAATGCAATTCTTAAGAGTTCACAATTATATATAATTGCCGCGAAAAATATCGTATGTTGGTCTGTAATCGAGAACTGCTTTACAATAGGGTTTGTCTCTCCTAGGCAATAAAAATGGTAATGCAATATTCCGAATCTATCCGTAAAGCTTCTCTAATATAAGGACTTTTATAATTCGCGTATTGTGCACAGTGAACCAATAGGATGGTATTATCCGTTGTGATTTTTTGTCGTTTTTTTATTGAGGAAATTTATATATGAGAATTGGCACCTATAATGTTCTTGGATTAACAGGATATCCGTATGAAGAATCTTCATCTGAGATAGGTAAACCAGGTGAAGATTCCAACACAGCTCATTTTGTCCGCGTTTTTTCAGAACTCAACTGCGATGTACTAGCTCTACAGGAGGGGGTTTCTATCCGAACAGCTCAACATATCGCACTTCAAATGGGCTACTATTTGGCATCAATTCCATCACCTATCAACTGGCCCGGCCATATCTTATCAAAGTATTCTATTTTAGAATCACGAGTTTTTAGCCATCTAGATCCCAAACAGGAGACTCCCCCATTTAGTCGTACGTCAGGCGCAGCTTTATTATCGGTTGGGGATAATACTCTTTGGGCTGTTAACGTTCATCTACACCCCAGCAATGTAGATTTACGCCGGCAAGAAGCAAACCTATTGAAGAATTATATCAAGCAACTCAAACATACTAGCGAAGACATAGTTGTACTGGGAGACTTCAACAGCGAGGTTGACGAGTGTGTACATAAATATTTGGTAGATATGCAGTTTGTAAATGCAATGGAAACTGTGGGCGGTGGTATTCAAGCCACGATGGATACAGTGGGAATTGAGACACACTGTATTGATCATATCTATGTGAGTCAATCACTTGCACCACAATTACATACTGCAAAAGTCATCCGACACCCTGGATTTCGCCACGATGGCCCACAAGAAAAAGGGGTCTGGGTACACTCCGATCATTTACCAGTCATTGCTGAATTGTGATGGCCGTGGACCAAATCAAAAAACTCTATTGAGAAAACTAGTTATTAGTTGTACTTACGATCAGGGTAACACAACATTATTTTCAGTTTGCCCAAATACTTTCTTTCACACTTACGATGTACTTTAAACTAAGTTAGNTAAAAGTTTTTTCTTATCTAACCGCTCATCAAAAGACATATGTTTACAACAATTTATCATATCCAAGTTGAGAATCTGGAACAGAAATATTTGCTGTTCTTAGTTGAATCATTCTCTAGTATTCAATACCTGATCAACNGGTTTCACTCTACAGTTGACGAATGAATTAGGATACATGTCAAATGAGACTAAAAATTAAGGTAATATTTATAACAACTTCAAGCTTACGATTTTTGAAGACAGCCTATTTGAAAAACCAGGGAAAAACCAATTGCTAATATCTGACATTCAATCCCCAACCCCCTTGTATCCTGTTCCGTCTCACCGACAACTACGCTGGCATACCCACGAGTTTTACGGATTCCTACATTTTGGTTTAAACACTTTTACCGACAAAGAGTGGGGGTACGGGGACGAATCTCCGGAACTTTTCGCCCCAACAAATTTCGACGCTGATCAGATAGCATCCACCGCAAATGAAGTGGGGATGTCAGGGCTGATTCTGACTTGCAAACATCACGATGGATTTTGCCTCTGGCCATCTCGGTATACAGATCACTCGGTTAAGTCTAGTCCTTGGAAAGGAGGACAAGGNGACGTCGTAGCTGAGATGGCCGATGCTTGCCAGCGTTATGATATTTTGTTTGGTGTGTACCTTTCCCCTTGGGATCGAAATCATGCAGAATATGGACGCCCCGCATACTTAGAATACTACCGTAAACAATTAATCGAATTAACAACTGAATACGGAGATTTGTTTGAAGTTTGGTTCGATGGAGCTAACGGTGGTGATGGGTACTACGGTGGTGTACNTGAACAGCGCCGAATAGATCGTCGTACCTACTACGACTGGGAAAATACTTGGAAAATCGTACGTCAGAATCAACCCGATGCAGTTATGTTCAGTGATGTCGGTCCCGATGTACGTTGGGTAGGCAATGAAAATGGAATAGCCGGAGCCCCTTGTTGGTCGACTCTTTCAACTGCGGGTCTTTATCCTGGTTTTGGAGGAGACGATTGGACAACAGAACTTGAAACCGATATGGTTCAAGCTTGGGCGTCCGATCAACAAATGTTAAATCAGGGATACCGTCAAGGTGATAGTTGGCTACCAGCTGAGTGTGATGTTTCTATTCGACCAGGTTGGTTCTACCATTCATCAGAAGATGACAAAGTAAAAAGTGCAGAAACATTACTAGACTTATATTTTAAGTCGGTAGGTCGTGGAGCATCACTTCTGTTGAATATCCCACCTGACAAAACAGGACAATTTCATCCGAACGATGTACAAAATTTACAAGAATTTCGCCGTCTACGTGAACAAATATTCAGTCGGGACCTAACTTCTACTGCACACATTGAAGCAAATAACATTCGTGGCAACTCTCATCGATTTTCGGCTCAGAATCTTGTCGACAATAATACGGATACGTATTGGTCAACCGATGACAATATAAGTGAGGCGGAGGTCATTTTCGAATTTCAAAATACAGTAAGTTTCAATACAATAGGTATTAGAGAATATCTACCGCTTGGTCAGCGGGTGGATAATTTTACTCTTGAAATTGAGAAAGGTGGTGTATGGCAATCATACTACCGAGGAACCGCTATTGGTAATCTGTGTTTGGTTCGTGAACAAAAGTGTAGTACTCAAAAGATCCGATTCAGGTGCAAGAGTAATTTTGTCTGTCCCNCTATTTCTGAATTTAAAGTTTACTTAGCCCCATAAGTAGTAAGATAAACAACGGGCAACAAGAATCGATCCTAGAGCAAAGTTCATCATTGTTGTCATTTTTAATCAAAAGAGCATGGAAAATATTAAAAATTTGATCTAAGTGTAATTAGAGAAGCTTCGGGTAACTTTCTATTCCGAGTAAAACTAAATAAATCCGTATATTGACTAAATTGAAATTCGCGTAAGGTTGATTATTACATGAAGTCGTAATATGCGTCAGTACCTAGTAATTCTTTCTGTTCCAACCTAAAATTCTGTAATCAACATGACTTATCGGGCGACATTGGTACCGAAATACGAGTTAATAATGGTTGGCATCTATTACCGTTCTGGTCCAGTAGGTGGCTGATTTTCTCTCTATGGNACGCTTTTAGTGTCGTATATACCAGTTAGATTCCAATTTTTCNGTGACANTACTTTCTTGATATTATAAGTNGTGTTTAGCAACCCATTATTTTGTAGANTGTATGATATATTTTATTCTTTTGATTCTTATATCAATATGTGCTAATTTCGATTACAGTCATAGGGTTATTAGTACATTGTAAAGTTGCCGGTATAGAGAAAGTATGTAGCGAAAATCCAAAAAATTCGGATCGTGAATAGGAGAAGACAGTGAAATATAGAGATCTTGCTTTTATATGTCTAGGTGGCTGTTTAGTATTATTTGGGACGCTCGTAAGTCATCTGGCAGTTATACCCGCTGAAGCTGACTCCGATATTCAACAACTCCGGGTTATAGATCAAGTAGTCAATTATGAATATAAGTGTAAGTATTATACGATGAGATTACGAGAGGTAAATGCGGCTACCAATTCGATTCAAAACAGCCTAAATCAATTATCAGAGGAAGGTTGGATCTTAGACGAGACAGTTCTCCATCGGGATAATGAAGAATGGCAGACGATATTTCAAATTTTCAAACGTCCCAAAAAATAGATTATAAGGGAAAAGACTGGTCTGTTGGATTAGAGGTTGCTCTAATATTATTAAAAATAAGATGATGGGGTATAAGACTGTGCCACGTTACTTACTCATTTTACTGATTCCATTTTTTACGATTAGCGATGTTTTTCCGAGAGAAACTATCAATTGGCCACAATTTCGAGGAGAAGGAGCTCGCGGAATTGCTGAAGGTGACAAACTTCCAGTAGTTTGGAGTAGTACGGAAAATGTAAGATGGCGTGTTTCTATTCCCGGTCGAGGTTGGTCCTCACCAATTGTTTGGCAAGATAAAGTGTTTTTAAGTTCCGCGGTTAGCTCAGGCCAAGAAAAAGAAATCAAAAAGGGGCTCTATTTCGGAGGAGAGGAAAAGAAACCTTCACCTAATCGGCATCAATGGATGATTTACTGTCTTAGCTTTGAAACAGGAAAAATTCTTTGGCAGGTAGAAGCAGAAGTAGATGAGCCAGAGATGCCAAGGCATATTAAGAATAACTACGCTCCGGAGACCCAAGTAACAGATGGCGAATTTGTCTACACTTACTTTACTGATCAAGGACTTTTTGCTCACGACTATGATGGCAACTTGAAATGGAAGAAAAAAATGAGAGCATACAAAACTCGTTATAATTGGGGTAGTGCTTCTTCACCAGTCTTGCACGGAAATGCCATTTACATCATTAATGATAATGAAGACAATTCTTTTATTGAATCAATTGATAAAAAAAATGGGAAAACCCTATGGCGTAGAAGTAGGGATGAGAAAAGTAACTGGTCAACACCTTTTGTCTGGCAAAATCAGCTTAGAACCGAAATTATTACTCCTGGTAGTAGCAAGACCCGCTCTTATGGGTTAAACGGTGATATTCTTTGGGAATTAGAAGCTGATATGTCTTCAATTACCATTGCGACTCCTTATTCTGCTCATGGGTTAGTTTATATTACTTCCGGTTATGTTGGGGACAAACACAAACCAATTTATGCAATTAGACCGGGAGGACAAGGTGTAATTAAAATTGAAAAAAATAGACCAAACGATAAATCAATAGCTTGGGTGCAGCCAAAAGCTGCCCCATATAATCCTTCGACCTTAGTCTATAAAAATCTGCTCTATGTACTGTACGACTTTGGTTTTCTAGCCTGCTTTGATGCTAAGACAGGTCGTGAGATTTATGGAAAAGTTCGAGTAAGGAGCCGTCAGCGGACTCCGTTTACGGCCTCGCCATGGGCGTATAACGATAAGGTATTTTGCTTGAGCGAGGATGGAGATTGTTTTGTTTTCAAGGCTGGTGAAAAGAACGAATTACTTCATGTCAACAAGTTAGATGAATTATGTATGGCCACACCAGCCATCGCATCAGGAAGTCTTTTGATTAGAACTGCATCTAAGCTATATAGAATTTGTGACTAGCAAAGGAATACTATCTATAAATAACAGTCTAAATCCCCTTCCGTGCTGAAAAAATAAATAGTCTTCAAAATCTGTAGTTGACCGACCAAGTGATTTTGGTTTCTTTTTTCACTTTTGTCTCTCGGATTATCTAGAATTGATAAAAGGTCATCTTTATCTGATCTAAATTGGATAAAAAATAAACTGATAATCGAGATTGCTACATCGTACACGTTGGTCAATATAATGAATACCAATTCAAGAAATTTGGGAGTCAAGTAAATGGTGAAGCTAATTCAAGTTGGTGTCGGTGGATATGGTAGTAGTTGGCTATCGACTGTTATGGAGAGTCAACGTGCACAACATGTTGCACTAGTGGATCTTAACTTAGAACATCTGAAGCAAGCACGGGAAATAACAGGTCTACCAGATTCAGTTTGTTTCACCAATCTAGAACAGGCACTGATGAATGGCATTGAAGCCGATGCTCTACTTTGTATCGTTCCACCCGCTTATCACGAGTCAGTTATTAGAATTGGAGTTTCAGCAGGGATGCATATCCTGTCAGAGAAACCAATTGCACATACAATTCAATCGGCTCATCAAATTCTGCAAAGATTTAACAAAACTGATCGTATTTTTATGATTGCACAAAAAGCACGTTTTCATCCTTGGGTGAGAAGATTTAGGCAAATCGTCAACAGTGGACAATTGGGCCAAATTAGCCATGTAACCCATTATTTCCGAGCTCCATATTATTCATGGGGAGAGTTTCGTCACCAGATGCAAGACCCACTCTATATAGAGATGAGCATTCATCATTTTGATTTGCTCCGTGCTCTCTTGGGTTGTGACCCAGTACAAGTTTGGTCAACTAGTTGGAATACACCCTATAGTACATTTGCTGGGGATATTACTGGGGTAGCCCACTTTGTAATGGACAATGGGTGGCCAATTACTTACCATGCTGATGCAATTGCCTCTGGAGATATGACTGACTGGTACGGTGAAATCCGAGCCGTTGGCGAAGACGGTACATTAACTATGATATATCCTGAACTTTACATTGCTAAAAAAGGAGCCAACCACACCGACCGACAAGCCCCCCAAGAATTTATTATGAAAGTTTCAAACCCACAAGAAGGCCAGTTGGTAGCGCTCTATGAGTTTCTAGACGCAATTAAAGAAAACCGTACACCAGAAAGTTCGGGCCAAGATAATTTAAAGAGTCTGGCTATGGTATTTGGTGCTATCGATGCCAGCCGTGATCAGGAATTCAAACAAATCGATGATTATTTACTCTAATATTGAATTTCTGCCCGATTCGTTTGTATGTCGCCTTTAAGCATCTAATCAAGTTAGACTTGATTGTTAAAAAAACGAGTACAATGCGACTACCAAGGTAGACAATCATAACTTATTTACGAATACCTATCGCCTTTGAAATCAATTCGATAATATCTAAGTGATCAGAACGTTGAGGCGCCCCTTGAAATTTTGTTCAAACATTATCGAGCTCCGTTTGTGAAAAGTGAATTTTGATTGGAAATTTTTCACGTGGTATTGGTTATTTGAACAATTAAAAGTCGATTATAATATTCATTACCTTGCGAAATCTGTTCACGTATCAGCGAGTCTTACTAGTGGATGATACCAACAAATAGGGAAAAAACGAAAGACCAGTTGATAGGCCTGATATACCGGAGATTGGCAATTTAGCAATCCCAAATAAATTGCTTCAGCAATTGATACAAGATATGGTACGTATTTCTAACGCACGAATGAGTGGTACTGCACTTGGTACAATTGTTCCACACATAGCGCCAGAGTCAACAATTGAAGGACCTTTGTCCCTGGTAGAAGATGGAGACCTGATCGAACTCGACGTTAATAATCGGAAGATACACCTATATATACCTGAATCTGTATTATCTCAGCGACGACAAAAGTTAATCTTTGCTGCCCTTCATTTCCAGTGAGGGTATGGTAAGCTGTTTCAAGATCATGTTGAACATGACGCGTTTAGGTTGCAATTTTGATTTTTTGTATTCTTATTTGGATGATAAATTTGTTGGACACTGGATGAAAAATAATGCCAACCCAACTACTAAAATCTGGTGCTAAAGAAAGTTTATAAATTTTGTATGGAGTTTCCCTGAACAATAAGCTATTAGCCAGTGTCTAAAGAATAATAAAAATGTAGGTGTGTCCACCTGAAAAGAGAAATCCTGACATGATAATAAAAAGATTTAATACGTTAGTTTTTTCAATACTTTTTCTATTTATATCGATAACAATAGATGCACAAAAAACTTCTTCATTGGAAAATCATGACCTAGAGCGACAAAATCTAGAACGTTTTGATACAGACGGTGACACTCAGCTAAGCCAAGAAGAAATTGATTTAATGTTTGAGGTCATCACCATTGAAGTCTTCACTGGACAAACACTAAGCCAAGAAGAATTGAGAGATATTGGCCATACTCATGTTCGACGAGGCAGAATTGGCCCCAACCGACCGCAGCAAAAACTCACTCGAAAGTTTGATGCTGACAAAAATGGTTTTCTAGATTCAACGGAACGTCAAGCAGCTCTCAAGGAAGTTCAACAAGATGATCGTGTCAGAGGTCCCAAGAGGAGAAGGCCAAGAAGAGAGAACTTTCAGTCCAGCACCCCCGGCTTGAAAGTTTCTCCCGAAGACGTTAAGGGTTATCCTACATCTAGCCTTTATGATCCAGCTGTCCTACGTACAATTTTTATCGAATTTGATACAGAAAATTGGGAAAACGAGATGGCTAAACTCAAGAATACTGATGTCGAAATGCCTGCTACAGTCATTGTCGATGGTAGAAAATACCCAATGGTTGGAATTAAGTTTCGTGGCCAGTCATCCTTTGGCCACGTACCGGCGCAATCGAAACGTTCCCTGAATCTTTCGATGGATTTCATTCATCATGATCAACGACTCTATGGTTATAAAACTGTTAACTTGTTGAATTGTAACGGAGATGCTTCCTTCCTAAGTAGTATTTTGTATTCACACTTAGCGGCCGACTATTTACCGGTTCCCAAAGCAAACATGGTGAAAGTCGTTATAAACAACGAAAGTTGGGGCCTTTACTGTAATGTTCAGCAATATAACAAGGATTTCCTGAAGGATTTTTATGGCACTACATCTGGTACACGCTGGAAAGTTCCTGGTAGCCCTGAAGCGGATGGTGGTCTGCGTTATATCGGAGAAGAGATAGGCAAATATCGACAACGTTTTGAAATCAAGTCGAAGGAAAATGAAGACGCTTGGAAAGCATTAATTAATCTCTGCAAGGTTCTTAATCAAACGCCTGCTGATGAGCTACCAGGTTCGATTGAATCGATCCTGAATGTCGATGGTGTCCTGAGATTTCTGGCCATTGATATTGCAGTCGCTAATAGTGATGGCTACTGGGCACGTGCTAGTGACTACAGCATCTATTTAGATGATTTTGGGGTCTTTCATATTTTCCCACATGATATGAATGAAGCCTTTCGCCACAGCCGTCGTCCACGGGGAAGATCGCCTAACAACATAGGACAAACTGTTGATGAAAATAGTAATAAACAGCGAATTATAGAAGGTAAAAGAACCATAGATACTGACCTGTTATCTGGTAATTTCTTTGAAAGAGATCGTCCTTCACGTGGTCGTCCTAGGCACGGTGGTCCGACGCTCGACCCTTTACTAGGATTAGATAATGAAAGAATGCCCTTGCGTAGTAAGTTACTATCTGTTCCAGAATATCGGGCCGACTATCTACGGTATCTCAGAACTATCGCGGAAGTAAGTATGGACAGAGAAAATCTTGCTCCAGTAATTGAACACTACCGGAATTTAATGATTAATGAAGTAAAAATCGATACTAAGAAATTATTATCCTACGACGATTTTATCCAAGCAACATCTGAACCGGAAGATGATAGGACCTCACAAACTGGAAGTCTCAATCACTTCATCGACACACGGCGAGAATTTTTGCTAAACCACAAAGAAGTCAAAAATTTTGATGTGATCGATATGAGGCAGAAAATTGTCACCAAAAAATTCACACGAATAAACAACCCACAGATCACCGTATCAATTAGTGAGTTTCTCGCTTCTAACAATTTGATTAATAGAAATTCGAGCGGTCAATTTGCTGACTGGATTGAGCTCTTTAACTACGGAAGTAAAGACATAGACTTGTCGGGAATGTGCTTAACAAATGATCCTGATAAGATGTGTAAATGGCAGATTCCGTCTCGAACATCGATTAGATCCGGTGGTTATTTACTCATTTGGGCCGACAAAAACAAAAATGGTGAAGGGTTACATACTAACTTTAAACTCTCCAAAAATGGTGGATCGATTATTCTTACATCCGATAATTATGTGGTAGATGAGATCAGTTTTGGTCCTCAACAGCCCGATGTCTCTAGCGGTCGAATTTCTAGCCCAGAAGGGCAAATCAAAAAATTACGTCCTACACCCAACGCTCCTAATCAATTAAGATACTAGACCTAACTGGAGACGACGGTTTTTGAATTCTTTTTAATCCACCACTATCACTAAATTTATTCTTAACATAGAAACCGGATATCCTTAAAAAATAATTTGACATTAATCATCTGGGGGTATCAGTCGTGATAGAGCAGCTAACGATTTCATCTAGGCTCTTGAGTATCTTGTCTACTATAAAAAATCTATTAATAAACTACCGAGGAAGAACATATATATAGAATATAGTAGTATTTATTGCAAGGAAAATTTATCATGCGATCTGAACCTAAAAGTCAAAATTCATCTTCAATGGAAAAGATTCCAAAAACCCCGACATACCAGCAACGATTAAAAGCTGCCCAAGAAAGGTGGGTTCACCTGAAACCACCTTGGCATCCTCACTTGCCTGGTCAGGAAGTAGCGGTACCTGAAGCCAAAAACATAGCTGGGGACAATATGAGCCCAGAAGAAAACTACGGGTTCGAAGTAAAGGGATTTTTAATTGTACGGAGCGTATTAAATAAATCGGAATTGATGGAATGTAATGATTTGATCGATCAGGGGAAAATGCCTTTGGGTTTATGTGCAAATCCTATTTTGTTGCGTTACATTGAGCAACTCTGTGGTCTTGCTTATAGGTTAGATAAGCCTTTGACGATGCTTGAACAATTAGAAATAAACGAATTTCGCCCCCTAAAAGGTGGGGATGAGCCTCGTAACCCAAGTCGTGGCTACTTCCACCAAGGGACTAGTCGGTTTTGTCAAGGGGTGCGTGCAATTTGGGCTTTAGCAGATGTTCCTAACCAAGCAGGAGGCCTGGTCTTATTACCATGTAGCCATACCGTTAATGTGCCAGTGCCTGATTGTATTCGAAATGGAGAAGATGCTTATCTAGAATCTATTGGGATGTCTCTTCAACCGGTATTACAAGCAGGAGATCTCTTGCTCCATGCTAGCACCATAGCTCACGGACTCCAGCCTTGGATCCACAAAGGCAACCAACAACGATTGGCCAGTTGTGAGTTTATTAGTGTTTATGCTCGACCATCGGACTTCTCATCTGATGCGGTCACCGAAGGTGGGCGCGTAAAAGAATTGCCATGGATGAAACAACTAAATCTGGAGGAACGTGTGATTCTTGGGCTGAGTGATACTAATAAAGATTTAGCTCCGCCGCTCTTATCAAATGGCCATAGAAACCGGATCGGAACTAAATTTCAGAAACGAGATAAGCCTTATCATCCCGGAATATATGAAGAAAAAATCGCTGATCTCGAGGAAGTCGATCCTCTAGAATTCTTTTACTGGGAGTTGACAGGTTTTTTAGTCGTTAGGAAGGTAATGGACCCAGATTGGCTGGCAGAATCTAATGATATCATCAATGCGAATCAAAACCGAATCGATTATGAAGGAGCAGCTCAGCATCAAATAGATGGGAGTTCGAAAATGAGAGGAACTGGGCGACCGAGCTTATCTATCACAGACTTATCAGATGAAGAAAGGAAACCATTTCAACGCATGCTTGCTCATCCTGCACTTGTTCACCGACTCAATTGGATGCTTGGTGGCCATTTTCGAACTGAGGGGTTGGGTAGTATAATTGCTACTCGAAGAGGTGGTGGTGGGCAAATTCTACACGGAAATGGTGCACCAATTTACCCTAATATTAACTGGTGGCCCTACCTTTATCGAAATGGTAGATGTCATACTGGTCAAGTAAACGTCGCTTGGCAACTTCATGATGTTACTCAAGAGGAAGGCGGGTTTGTTGTTGTCCCCGGATCTCATCATGCCAGATTTCCTTTGCCTTCGAACGACTCCGGTGACCCAGCGGGACACAAAGGATTAGTACACCCACTGATGCAAGCCGGAGACTTATTATTTTTCATGGGGGGAGCTACAACTCATGGTGCTTGGTCGTGGAATAGTGACGTAGACCGCCGTTGTGTACTGAATGCTTATTGGAGTAAGGACATAGCTCGACTAAGTTGGGTTAATAAAACAAATGCAACAAATAACGTTTAATTAACCGAAAGTCTATTAGACGCGGAAGAGTAAAGTAGACATGAGATCGAAACTTCTACTCTCAGCAAAATAAAGTCATGAAAATCACTGGAGAGTAATCAACATCACCAATTACATTCTAAAAGGATGTTAGCGACGAATATTCATCCAATCCCAAATTAATTCGAGCTCAGATTGAATGGGTCTTCATTGGTAAGTTTCATTTCGGATTTTGATTTTCTATTCATTTCTATTGTCTTTTTTTGAAAAAAAAATTACGCCGTATTCATGGAGATAATCTCTTATTTCTAACTTATAGGTTAATGCTCGATAATTCTCAGTTTCATCTAAGTTCGCCTAGATGATATGTAATTTCATTTCAAGAGAAGTGAGGTAAATAAGAAGATCTTTTATCTCTGTGATAGATCTTCTTATTATATTGAAGAGGACATTAGTATTATATCTATCGGATCGGCTGCCGATTGAGTTAGTTCGAATGGATCTTTAGCCTCAATCACTTGATCCTTCTCTTGTCTCAATATATGGTGCAAATCGTCTTACTGAATCTGGAAATCGCTTTCGACAGATTTAGCTTCATACATTCTTCAGTTTTATCAGTCAGACTGAAGTTACAAGCATTACCACTTTGTCATACCGAAAAGTAATTAAAAGTGATCATGAGGGGTTAAAGGCTATACATTAACCTATTGCCTATGTATATTTTCTTAAAAATGAATCAGAAAAAGTAATACATAATTTACTAATTATTTAGAAGAAAATTACAAAAAATCAGAAAATTAGCGAGAATGACGGGAAAGATTAAAAAATCAGAAAGTGAGTAGTGTTCTTTGTGAAGGTTCTTACCTTTGGATATTTGGTACTTAGACATCTAATGATTTTGACTTAATAGACTAGTTTCTACCTTTATCTTAGGCTCATAGACCTGATCTATTCTTGCCAATTGAAATAAATTAGCAAGAATAGATCAAGTTTCTTTACTGTAGAATGAAAGTCTTTGACCAGTGATTGGAAATGGTTAATTAGAGATAATTTGAGCAGCAATCGCTGCTGACTGAGAATTGATCCTATGAAGATAATCGATCAAATCTAAGTGTAGTTGGCTCGTGTTTTCAGACTCAGGAATATTTCGACGAAGTCGATCATAGTGAGTGTTACGGTAGACGTTCTCTAAGTTTACCAGATTTGGCTTTTCATCAATCACTGCTTGCGCAGCTAACTGATCCTGAGCTGAAAATGCTTTAATAGTGAAATTGTAAAACTCGACTATATGTTGGTGATAATCGTTCAACTCAGCTTGTCCTTGTTCTGAAAAAGACAAACCCATTTTAGATTTCTCCTCTGCTAAAGTAACAAGATTACTATCAATGATTTGACTTATATGTTCTAATCGATCGAGAATGTTGAGCTGTCGAACGACTAGTTCAGATTGTTCCGAGGTCAGGTTAGTCCGCAAAATTTGCAGTAAAAGCTGGTCAATCTGACTTTTATATCGTTCAATTTTCAAATGGTACTGACGTATTGCGCCAAGATTTGAATCAACTGAATTAATCGTATCTGCATCTGCATTGACTATAGATGGCCCAATTATATTTAGCATGTCTTTGACAGTCTCAGCCATTTTTTTCATTTCATACCGTACCTGCTCCAAAGCAATAGACGGCATAGCAATGAGATCTGAATCAGGATAACCTGAGAATAAAACATCCTCCTCCGATTCGGTCAGAGAATTCGACTTATCTGGGATTAACCAAATGATGAGGCGCACCATGAGTTCAGAAAATGGTAAAAAGATAATCGTGTTAACCAGATTGAAAATAGTGTGAGCATTGGCAATCTGGCGTGGAATATCAGTCGCTATTCTTTCTACACCTTTGGCTAAAAATGGGATCAAACCCAACCAGAGTAAAACGCCAATCATATTAAATAAGATGTGAGCGAGACCAGCACGGATCGCTTCAATTGGTTTGCCTAAAGATGCAAGTAGAGCAGTAACACAAGTGCCAACATTAGAACCAAAAATCAGAGCGATTCCCGCTGGAAGGCTGATTAAATTTTCGCTGGCCATTACAATTACGATGCCCGTAGTAGCTGATGATGATTGCACCAAAGCCGTAAAAATAGCAGAGATGAGAATTCCCAGAATCGGGTTACCACCCATATTTTTCATTAAGTTCAAAAAGGGTTCGTAACTGCGAAGTGGTTTCATTGCTCCACTCATAACACTCATGCCGAAAAAGACTAGACCCAGTCCCATCAAAATTTCGCCATAATGTTGAATCTTCTCGTCCTTAGAAATAAACAATGCTGCAAAGCCAATAGCAATCATCAATAAAGCATACTTGGTAACTTTGAAAGCCACAATTTGAGCGGTGATGGTTGTGCCCACGTTAGATCCAAAAATAACGCCTACCGCTTGAGAGAGAGTCATTACTTCTGCAGTAATAAAACCTACCACCAGCACAGTTGTAACCGATGACGATTGAATAACGGCTGTAACCCCAGCACCTGTTGCAGCTCCTGCTAAGCGGTTAGTTGTTAGTTTTGCTAGTAGGTTCTTCATTTGATCACCTGCTACAGCTTTGATGGCCGACGACATTTGCTCCATTCCAAATAGAAATAGTGCTAACCCACCCAGCAGTCCGATTATCATGCTAAACCAGTCAATCACGTCACCAGCTTTAGTGGCACCATCAGCGGATACAACTAAAAAAGGACCAATAACAATCAGTGAAACAAATGAAAATAGCCATGCCACATTGGTTTTCCGCCACCTATCTTTTATTCTCACATCTGCACCTCTACCGCTCTAATACTCAAGAGTTGAATAATCAGTAAATGTTCTAAGCTTATATTAGACAATGTCATCAATACTGATATTTTCGATGTCGACCGACGGCTCAGGGTATTTCATGTTTAGCCCTCTCAAAGCTTTTGCAATGGTCTCTGCCACTACTAGATCTCGATACCTTTTGTCATTTGCCGGAACAATATGCCATCGCCCCCATTTGGTGTTACATCGGTTGAAGACATCTTCAAAAGCTTCCATGTAGTCATCCCAATGAGCCCTTTCTCTCAAGTCAGCTGGTGAAAATTTCCAATGCTTGTCTGGATTCTCTATACGTTCTCGGAACCGAGCTTTCTGTTCATCCTTGGAAATATAGAGAAAAAATTTAAGGACGGTAATTTGGTTTTGGGCTAATATTTTCTCAAAATTGTTAATTTGATCGTACCGTTTTTTCCATGTTGACTCTGACACAAAATTGTGAACGCGTGTGACCAGTACATCCTCGTAATGAGATCGATTAAAAATAACGATTTTACCTTGGCTAGGAGCTGCCTTATGGGCTCTCCACAAAAAATCGTGAGATGCTTCTTCGTCAGACGGAACTTTAAAGCTAACCACATCGCATCCTTGTGGGTTTATGGCTCCCATTACGTGTTTAATGGTTCCATCTTTACCACCAGCGTCCATTGCCTGTAAAACGATGAGTAACGCATGTTTGCTTTCGGCATAAAGTAGTTCTTGGAGCTCGATAATCTCAGCTTGAGTCTTAAGTAACCGCTTTCTCATTTCTTTCTTACTTTTATATTTGCCGGTATAGTTTGGGTCGAAATTGGCTAGATTAACTTTCTTATTGAGCGGTAGTTTGATTGATTGAGTCATTAAATGAAATCTCCTTTTATCATTGCAAAAATGACGAAAAATTTGTTGTTGCTAGTACTCTACAGTACTTATTGTTGTTCCGTATAATATACTACAACTCTGCTATGATTAGGTTTGTCTTAACGTTGAAAAATTGCATTATTAAACAAATAAAGCTCTGACCTTCATTTGTGTTTTTGTTTTAATTTTGTAGGATTGAATATTGACAAAATATAGTAAGGACAGGGCTTAGTAAGAAACGCCTTTTTACTTTTCTATTCCACCAACAAATCAATCGGTCAAATCCTGTAGAAGCGAGAGGCTTAGTAATGACGTTTGATAAAAAATCTTATCGCACATTACTTTTTCTGACAGACAAATACGGCCCTCGTGAGGGTAGCATGATCCATTCATTTAGTCTATCTGAATTTTTTGTCAAGTAAGTTTTTCTTAAGGTCAGTCTGTTAAGAAAGTAAAAAGAAATTGATTGAAAGGTCAACGTTCAATCAATTTTATTATCAGTCATTTATTTCGGAATCTTGACCATTATAGTTTTTTACTTTTTTGCGGAGAAAATCTAGTAACTGAGAACCAAAAGTTTTCCTACAGTTGCTAATTATAAATTGTAAAGATACAATCTTATCCTTGCCTAAGAGTGGAGGAGTAATATGCCGGAAGTAATTCGTTGGGGAATTTTAGGTACAGGTTCTATCGCCAAAAAGTTTGCCCAGGGACTAGCCGACACCACAGAAGCCGATTTAGTCGCAGTGGGGTCAAGAACCAAAGAAAAAGCCGACGCATTCGCCGATCAGTTTCAGATACCAATACGTTATGCCAGTTACCAAGATCTAGCAACAGACCCAAAAGTTGATCTGGTTTATGTTGCTACACCACATCCTTTCCATTGTGAAAATACAATCTTATGCTTGGAAAACCGGAAAGGTGTTTTATGTGAAAAACCGTTTGCTCTCAACCATCGAGAAGCAAAATTGATGATTAAAACAGCAAGAGAACAAAATACATTTTTGATGGAAGCTATGTGGACTCGTTTCATGCCAGCTATGGTTCAGTTACGGCAGTTACTGGCCAAAGGGGTGATCGGCGAAGTTAGGATGCTAACAGCTGACTTTGGTTTCCGATCTGAGGTGAACCCAGAAAACAGATTGTTCAATTTAGAACTAGGTGGTGGCGCGCTACTGGACGTGGGGGTATATACTGTTTCCTTATCTTCAATGGTATTTGGCCAACCCAGTCAAATTGCCACACTAGCAGATATCGGGCAAACCGGTGTAGATGAACAGGCTGGAGTACTCCTTCTTCACAATCAAGGTCAAATATCTATTTTGAATACGGCTATTCGAACCAATACCCCACAGGAGGCAATGCTAATGGGAACCGAAGGCCAAATCAAAATTGAGTCTCCATGGTGGATTCCCACACGTATAACGGTCAAAGGTGAAATGCATGATATACCTTTTGAGGGAAATGGATACAATTATGAGGCAATGGAAGCAATGAAATGCTTTCGAGCGGGACAAATTGAGAGTCAAATTATGCCCCACCAAGAGACATTAAGTATTATGAAAAGCCTCGATCAAATTCGACAACAGTGGAATTTGACCTACCCTTCGGAGCAGAAAGACTAAGATTCAATGTTTTCAATTAATAAATAGCCAAGAAATACGCCGGCTATGCTTCGTATAAAGTGTCTGGTTACTGCCGAAATTTACCCAGACTAAAGAGTAACCCTAGACCGGTAGATGGATTTCTCCCGGACTAATCACTTAGACAAGCGACATCAAAAAACGGTTATATGGACTAGGTTAATCGTTTCATAATTTAATTCAAAAACGTCTAGTAATATCCATTACTAGACGTTTTTCACTACAATTGGCAGCATAGAAGTGGTTTAGTATTTTATGTTCTAAAATCACCTCCATAAGGAAATTATTAGCTGCTTGAGATTTAATTCGCTAGCTTCAGATTTATCCAAATAGTAGTCAGTTCGCTTTGATGATCGACCGAACTGGCAGCTATGCCAGTGCCATTGATCTCAATATAATCGTAAATAGCGTCGAATCCCTATCGCCAAGACCGAGACGCCTGTTTTTATAGGCTTTATCTTTTGTTTCTACTAGCAGCTTTCCATCTATGTAAGTTTTGATAAATTTACCTTTGGCCTCGAAGATTATAGTGTAAACGTCTCCTTCTTGCGTGTCTTCGGAATTTGGACGTTTAGGTCGGTCTCCACCGTTAGTTTCTGTACTGCCTTCCCCATTAAAACTAAATATACCGTTGGTTCTTGAGTTATAGCTGATTTTCATAAAGTAGAAATGCTCCACTGATTTCTTCACTCGAGTAGTTTACTCGGTTTATGGGCCAGCTTTTTTGTTAAATATTTTGTCTCGAAGTATGAAGCAGATATATAAAACCCTTGGATTTCATTTTTCAGCAACACCATTAACCTATCCCACTGAAAGTCATCAAGTAGCGAATTAAAGCATCTAAGATCGAGTTATCAATTCTTACCTATTACAAAGTATTTTATTTTACTTCAATTACCTTTTCTTTAATCACCTCCAGCGTTTCATCACTCAACCGAAAAAAAGTTCTATCAGGAAAGTGTCTCTCCCATTCTGATAACTTTTGGTTCTGCTGGTCTTGAGCATAGATTACATTTCCATCTAGGAGCGGTTCATTAGCAGAAAAGACACTACGGTAAAAATAAGGTTCCACGAAAACTATGGCATCTTTAAGTCTATGTCTTTTGATTGTTTTTAGTAAAGTCGGTTGTATGTGTGGGTAAAAATGGTCCGAGGCATAATACGTTATTATTGTTGATATTCGGCAAGTAACCATAAAGACCAAACATAACAATAAGGTTATAGCTGTACTTAGTTTGAGCTGCCGTTTAACTGACTCCATTTTTAGTGATTTTGGTAATAGGTGTGGCAAACATATTACTCCTCGGGCCAACAAAATTAACAAGGCAGAACAAGATTCGTATAAAAATCGTGGACTCAAACTATCTCCGACATCATACCAGTAGAAAAAATGTGCCAGAACTAAGGAGGAAAATAGTAAGAGTAATAGATAATCCCAGTAATTCTGATAACCAGAACAAAAAAGTAAACAGACAAAAAATAGAGGTGGGATTGGCCAACCAACTAAACGTAAGTTCAGAAAATTCAGATCTTTCAACGTAGTCCGTAATCCTTTTTTTGGTGTGTGAGCGGTTTTTCCATCGGTTTTTGGGTTAAAACCTGGATTGTGAGATTTACCAAATTGGGCAACGTAACCAAACAAAGTAGGTGAGCCATTGGTTAAATTATTGTAAGTAAAAAGTAACCCAATAAAAAATAACGTTGTCGTTGTCAGTAATAGAAACTGTAAAAAATAACGTCGAAAATTAGCAACCAGAAGTATCAAAGAATAGACAATGAACGGTAACGATATTGCCAAAGCGGTATATGGTCGAACATTAATCAGTAAACCTAAACTAACCCCTGAAAAAACTGAAGCCCATAGTGTTTGGTATTTTACTGTTCTTGCAAAAAATAACAAAAAGATCGTGGTATAGAATAGACCACTAGCATGATTCATAAACCCTGATGACATAACAAATAGAAATGGAGAGAAAGCTCCAAATAATGCAGCTAAACGACCTGTACGTTGATCATAGATTTCGACCCCCAGAAAATAGATCAAGATTACAGAGAATGTACCTAAGGAAGGGTTGATTATCCACGGGGAATTAATCAAAACTCCTAACATCATTAATAATGAGTGTCCTGGAGGAAACACCGAATACCACCTATCGGTACGCCAAATCATTAATGGATTAAAGTCAAACAAATCTCGTAAAGGTGGAGCTGGTGCAACCAAACGCCCGAGAGCAAAAATTTTCCCATGAAAAATTTGAACAATACTGTCCGTGACGTGAGGTAGATGATCAAATAGGAAATAGGCTCCCAAATTGTAAACCAAGAATACAAAAGTACCGATCATGCATAGAAAAAACCAAGTTTGAGTATTGAATAATACTCGTTCTAACCAATGTGTCATCGGTTCAAAGAAGCGTAAGACAGGTTGAATAGCAAATAAAATCAAAAAAATTGCGAAAAAACCAAAGACAAAAGACAATACGATGTGCCAGCTTCGTGGTGTGGGTATCATTGTAATCAGAAAAATTGAGCAAGCAAATAACCGAAATACGAAACGCTGAATTTTGACAGATTTGTAGACACCTCGCCAAGTTTGAAAGACTGCCCAAGATAAGAGACTAAATACGAAGACTGGGATAGAAACCCATCGATTTATCACTAAAAAAAANTGAAAATGCACATATTACAAGCGAAGGTATCCACCGCTTATTCACATTATATGTCATCAGAAAGATTAGGAGGAAACTACCACTCCAAATTAGACCCNTGAATGAAAAATTGATTTGTTCACCCAATAGAAAAATTTCGATTGTTGTAAATTTTATCGGACTTGATAACTCAGAACTGATATCTTTCAGGGTCCAGGGGTTCTCCTGTCTGACGATCGTCATTATCAGTAATAGACCCATTAAAAGACAGATTACTCTCCACACATTCAAACTCTTCATAATCGATGATAGAAAATTAGGTAAGAATATTAGCTAGAACCGGAAAATCGTCGAAACAACATTACAATCGTTAATTATCCCTAGATCTCATTAACTAGATTAACATGTTAATGACTCGAATCGAATTCCGTAATAAATTAGCCCATCATGATCNGTATTGTTAAGACTATATCGCAANAAATATGGAATCGNCGATCAAAGTGAGCGAGATAAAAAACAAACTAACCTCGACGGTCTTCCTTCTTTTGGCGAAAACTTCGGAATACTGTATCTATACCAATTAGCACGTAGATGAGACCTATTGTTTAGAATCTATACTAGTACAAAAAGCCAATCTCCACATTGTTAATACTTGNACTCAAACCGGCGTAAAGGATAACTCGTGCGGGGGTAATTAATCAGGCAGGTANNAGTACTTCTGNTGNTACNCTTTTTCCTATCCTTNCAGTTTCTTCTTCTTAGTTATTATTTATCTTCTTTCATATCTTACNCGCTGCATCCTTTCTAGCATGGTTGCGACTAGTTAGTAATTAGTAGTATTCGATTGTCGCAGATATAGCACTAATATCATAGTTAAAAAGAAACTTTTCTTCCTGATTTTCGACTATGTCCTTCAAATTGATACATACTATCTATGACATCGTTCCCTTTTTTTCTAGTTTCATTCTTTTTCTAATCCAACCCTTCCCACATAGCCTAGNCTTTGTTGACCTATNATTTNCATTGAGATAGAATGATCGCGGAGATGAGTTTGGTCAGAAGTAAATAGTCCTATTCATATAAACTGAGACAATGAACACACTTATAGATGTAACCCAACTAACTTGAGGTGCCCGAATGGTGAAATCAATATCCAATGTATTCAGTCAATCCGAGTTGGATTTTTGGAATCGAAATGGTTACGTGATTCTGCCTAACGCTGTTCCCCCCTCACAGTTGGATGATACAGTAATGGCAATGGAACGATTTTTTGGCCAAGACTTCTCTCAACCAACAGATTGGTATAATTATCCTCCATTTTCAGGTGGAATTGCACCGATGATCCATGATCAGGAATTGTGGAATAATCGTCAATCAAATCGGGTCTATCAAGCTTTCGCTCAGATTCTTGATTGTTCTGAATTGCGAGTCTCACAAGACCGAGTCAATTTTAATCCTCCAAATAAAAATTCTGTTTGGAACCATCAGGGAACTATGCATTGGGATATAGATAGTCGTCAAAAACCCATCCCATTCCAAGTACAAGGAGTTCTTTGCTTGACGGACACAGAAACCAACCAAGGCGGATTTAAATGTATTCCTGGCTTTCATCGAAAACTGAGTGATTGGGCTGCTAGTCAGCCAGCCGACCGGCCGGCACGAATGCTTGACACTACTGGAATGGAAATCCAGTCTGTACCAGGTCAGGCTGGCGATCTGATCATTTGGCACAGTGCGTTACCCCACAGCAACAGTGCTAATACGTCTAACCGACCTCGATTAGCCCAATATATCACTATGTGGCCAGTTGAAAGAAGTTTGCGCGGCAGTGGCGTATTGCCCTTAGCTGTGACTAAACGCAGATTATTGGCTCAAGTCTTGGATGTGGCTGAAAGTTTGATCGCCAGATGGCTGTTGAACTATCAAGAATGCGATATGGTGCTAGTTGAAGTCGACCACTTACTGGGTGAACACCCAGATTACCCCGCCTGGCATGTTGAGGTAGCAGGACAAAGTTGTTATTTGAGAAAGCCTTGGGTGAGACGGGTAGACAACCGACGTCTGGCCATTTATCGTCCTTATGCTATGGGCCAGCATATCGACACTCCAGCTTTACCAATCGTGGACGAAAACGCATTTATTAATGAATTAAAAGAGGCCGCGGTAAAAGTACCTACAACGGGAAGTCAATCAAAACTAACAGTAAATCAACTCAATCAAATGAAACAGTTTCTATTCCAGACACCTGAGCAGCATGGTTTTGAACAGAGGTTATGGGATGAAGACAGTATTTGCGAAATGTTGAAACAAAAGTTTGATTTGGAAATAGAAACTCGTCCGGTGGTCTTAACGGATTTGGGACGAAAATTAGCTGGTGTTGATACTTGGAGTAATCCATAGAATTCATCGTCAAGGAAAACTGAAACTGTGAAGCTAGTGTAATTTGATGTCTTTCTCCAGGATTGATAACTCGTATAGGGTATTTGAGCCGGTATCAGCATCAGCTTTCACTTTTTCTTCCATTCTTGCTGCAATTTCCTTACGAAATCTTATTGGTCTCCTACTGATGTCAAAATATAATCCAGCTAGGCACTAAATCCTAGATTGGTCTATCTATGTCAAGTGTCTTCATTTTTATTCTCGTCGTGGTATTGACTTTATTCGCTATTTATTTGATCAATTATAAGCTCACTATCGTCTCCCTCAGACCGATTTGTAGGATATTCCCTCTACTGCTCATTGACTGGCCAAATTTATCGCGGTATTGAAGCGGTAAATACCTTTCTTTTTACGACCAGTCCTGATTCAGTGCCTTTCTGAAGTGTGTGATTTGGAAATTGAACATGTGCTGTCATACAACAAGAAGACCAGTACAGGTAGTTTGACAAGAGACTACAAGTCCACCTCTCCGTGTCAGCCCGTATTTTAGGATTAAGGTATGTGGGGTTTCGATCTTTAAATATAAATGGTTCTTTTTTATCAATTAGATAAGAGTATACTGGAAAGCTATGTAGAGCATTCGATAAAATGGACATTGGTAAATTTTGTTCTATTTAAATGGGAAAAAATATATGAAAAAATTAAATACTGTTTTGGTAACGTCTATTTGTTTGCTTTTTATAATNGGGTNAGTTACGNCGCCCATTTCAGCGGGTCTCAAAGACAAACTACAAAGTGATGAGTTTGAAGGTTCTGAATTGAGTAAAATTTGGAGTATCGACAATCCAGATGTGGGCACATTTGAGGTAAGTGGTGGCAAACTAAATATCANCGCTGGATCTGGTGATACTTATGTAACCCTAGATTCCNTATTTATCTATCAGGAAGTGAGTCAAAAAAGCTTTGACATTAGTACTAGCTTTACTTACAACTATGAAGATACTAGTAATGTTACAGGTTTGATAGCTTATTCCGAGACCACTAAAGACCTTAAAGACCGGGATGGTGAGTGGGTTACTTTAAAACTGTGGGGACGGCCGGCCGCCAATGGTAACAATGCGGTAGTTCAGTATCAGAGACGTGAGAATGACGCTGACCCGTATGTCGGTACATTCAAGTTTGAAAATGGAGATGATTACTTACCCAAAGTTGGAGAAGAGACCAAGGTTGCTTTTCGTCTGAAGAGAGACGGNGATACTTACGAAAGTTGGTTTAAACCAGAAGGAAAGGGAGAATGGGTTTCGGTGAGTAAAGTAACAAGTGCTCTACAAGATCCACTTAAGGTTGGTTTTATTGCTGGAATTGGGGGCGGNGGGGGCACGATGAATGTCGCATTTGATAATTTCATTGAAGCATCTTCNGCAGTTACTCCGGTTAATCCCAAAAANCGGCTAACAACTACCTGGGGCGAATTGAAAATTAAATAATTCTGTTTGATAGAAAAAATACAGTTATTATTTTGACTAATCAAGAAAGATCCCCAGACCAATTTTTAGATTGATCTGGGGATCTTTAACTATAGCCCAATAATCGAAGCCTTTATTTTTGATATTCTCTATACTGAATGGTAAATAATTTTCATTTTGTTCCGAAGTCCCGATAGTACCATGTAAAACCGCAATTAAAAACCGGAGTGGATTCCCT
>PAYP01000058.1 GCA_002714785.1 Candidatus Poribacteria bacterium
ATCAGAATTTGAAAGTGGAAACTTATCAACCGTTTCATAGTACAGTTGATAAGTTTCCACTTTCAAATTCTGATTGCCTTAACTACGCTGAGTCCATGCCTTTGCAAGATCGACCCCTGTTTTAAAAACTTCACCTACTTGATTGGAACCAGGAAGTGGTATTAAATGAACAAACCGCTATCAAGAAGGTTAAGACCGATATATATGACCACAGAACATCCCAAATCTTTGATTTAGTCTACTTTGATGCGTTTAGTCCTCGTATACAACCAGAATGTTGGTCAAGAGCCATTTTTGATAAACTTTATCAATCGATGGCAAATGATGGTATTCTTGTAACTTATTGTGCAAAAGGTAGTATTAAGCGTTTATTGGCCAAAGTTGGTTTTGAAATAGAAACATTGCCGGGTCCCCTTTACAAAAGGGAGATGATTCGTGCGGTCAAGATTCAATCAGACTAGATTAAGTTAAATAGTATTGCTCTTGTATTTTTTTTGGAAACCCGCATAATAGTAAGCCCTAGACCGATTATGTGCTTAAGCGAGTCAGAAGTTGAAGTTTGTAAATCTTACAAATAAACAACGAGGATTCTTTGATGCGAACGGCTATTTAGTAATTCCTAGCGTTTTGCCACCAGCCGATGTAGATCACCTGACATCTGCTTGTGATGAAATGATCGGAGCCTTCGACCAAGAAAGTCCTTACGTTCAAAGAAGATCAGGTATTGTTGAAAATACAGATTTCCATCCTTTACTAGATTGGTCTCCAACCGTACCATTAATAACTCAGCTATTATCTCCGAATATTCACTTACACACAGCCGCCGTAATCTATAAGCGGTCACAGAATCAAAAAGATCCAGAGATTTTGAATCAACGAGGTTGGCATCGAGATATTGACATTACCCAAGACTTAGGACATGATAAATTATTGAGAGTGGGAATCAAGGTCGGTTACTGTTTAACCGATTTCCCAGAACCAAGGACAGGCTTCACTATGTTCGCCCCAGGTTCCCATCTCCTTCCAACTCCTCTACCAATTCCTACAGGTGGCGTAGATCCAGTTTCAGCTATTGATCTGTGTTTAAAAGCAGGTGATGCATTTCTATTCGAGAATCGCATCTTTCATACTTCAGCCCCTAATCTTAGTTTTAGGACTTCGAAGGTAATTATTCTTGGTTACAGTTACAGGTGGATGGGGGGAAGGAAAAATAATATGAAGCAAGTCCAACCAGACGAGGTAATTTTGGACCAAGTTAACCCAATCCAGCAACAATTACTGGGTGGAAATAGCGATGCAATTATTCATTGGGCTAGAGAAAATAAATTTGACCCGTCCGCATCTTTTCAATGGACAATGGAAATTTAGGCCCTTAAATCGACCGAAAAATAGGTGAACACATGACATCCCTTCAAATTCGTGACAATTTAGAGCAAACCTATTCAGACGTTTTTACTCCAGAAGTATTATCCACTCTTAGCTACTTATCAGATTTGAATAATGAAAGGTTAGCTATAATGAAAAAACGGATGGAACGCCGCCAAAAACGGGCAGAAAATTTGGAAATGATTAATTTCCTCAATCCCGACGATAAGATTGATGGTACAGATCTCACGGTACAAGATGCCAGGTCAGGTAAGTTTATAGGTCCAGAAATTCCGGCTGATTTGCAATGCCAATGGATTCAAGGCACTGGACCTGGCGCTAAGCCAAACACAACTATCGAACGAAGTATACGCAATGTGGCTTATGCGCTTCTTTCTGGAGCGGATGGCTGGATGTTTGATGGAGAAGATGCACTAGGTCAAATTAGCACCATGTCCTTGGACAACCAACGTAATCTCAAATTGGCAATTTCCGCTGAAGATATTTTCCTACAAGCTGCAGAACAAGTCGCCAATGAAATGAACAAATGGTCGGTATCATTCTTAGGTCGAGAAACAATCAATGATTGGCAGAAGCAACTGAACTTCACAACCAAGATTTTTCGGGCACGAGGATTACACTTGGATGATAGGCATATTCGAGATGAAAAAGGAGTTGCGCTTTCCGCCTCACTCGTTGATGTTACGGCTTACGTTGTCAATAATTACAAAAACCTTCAAGCCAAAGATTCTTCAATTGTTCTTTATTTGCCAAAAATCCAAACTGCAGAGGAAGCGGCTCTCTGGAATAATATATTATCAACTCTAGAGGCTTACCTTGAATTGCCAATTGGAACCATAAAGGTTTATGTTTTGGTTGAGCAGTTAGAAGCAACATTTCAGTTAATGGAAATACGAGCTGCTCTAGGAGTACACTTTGTAGGTTACAATACTGGTCGATGGGATTATATTAATAGTGTGGCTGACGCGGTCGCTTGGAACAATAACTTTATCAATCCCAACATTGAGTCAATCACCATGACTTATGGATATATGAAAAATTACGAGGATAGAGTACGTCGGGCCGTCAATACTCCAGATCTCAACGGAAATTTTGCTCTATGGCAAGGCGGTATGGAACCCAACATACCTGTTGGTACAGAATCAGGGGTTGCTGATAGTATGGCGAAAGCCGTCAATGGTGCTAAGCGAGAGCAATCTGCTGGTGCCAGTGGTAAATGGGTAGCCCATTGGAAAATGGTTCACATCGTACGACCAGTTTGGGCTGAAATAGGCGAGTCTAACCAGCTGGGGCGGAATTTCCCACCATTAACTTACACTCAAGTTGATGCCGATGGACTAACTATGCTAGAACCGGCACCTCGAACTATCCATGGAGCTAGAAACTTAATCAGTGTAGGTTTGCAATACGGAAATGCTTTCGGCCAAGGCTTCCAGGCGGCAGCTCTAAAATCAGCAGATTTTTTCGACGACGAAAATGTCATGTATCTGATGGAAGACATGGCAACTGGTGAAATACGGCTGAGCATTTTATGGGAGTGGTTACACAAAAATGGTCGATTGACTGAATCTGATGAGGAAACAGGGACTCAAGTAAACCAAGTATTTTCAATGGAATTATTCCAGCGTCTTCTAAGGGAGGAGTATGACAAATTGCTACTGGCAGATCACAAAGACGTTCACGAAAATTCCAAGGACACGACTCTCCCTATTGCCAAAGAGATCGTGGAGGTTTATGTTCTGGATCCCGTCAAAGTCCCGTGGTACATAGACCTTTTGAACATAAACTTAAACAACCACGACTTAAAAATAGCAAAAGACCGAATTCGTTTCTACATGAATAAGCTGAAATCCGGTGGCATCCGTATTACTGAAAATCTTGATTTTTAATTTTCCAATATTCTGACTCTAGATCCTCAATTCTGCGTCAAAACGATTTACTAATTCAGCAACTATTTTCTGGTGCAGTGCGTCCACAATTGCATCAGTTAATGTTTCAGTTTTAGCGTGGTATTTGATGCTGTAAGCCAGACTTTTCTTGCCTTCAGGAATCTGGTCTCCAGTGTATAGATCAAACAAATAGGCTCGGTCAACTAGTGTTTGTCCTACCGCTTTGATAACTTCTAGTGGTTGGTCAGCCGGCAGGTCTTGAGGAACCAGAATTGCTAGGTCTCGACTAATACCTGGGTGAGTCGGAATTGGCACGAATTGTTTGTTTGGTTTGGCAAATTTCGACAAAGTATCAACGTCAAGCTCAAATGCATAGATTCTGTCTGACAAGTCGAAATTTTCTGTTACTTGAGGATGGATTTCACCCAGTACGCCTATGTATTTTTCCCTATGCCAAAGTTCCGCACTCCTACCAGGATGAAAAGTTGAATTAGTGGCCAGTCTGAAATCATAATCGTTGATACCAATTGTTTCTAGTAAACCTTCTACCAAACCCTTTAGGTCATAAAAATCAACGGCTATCTTATTATCACCATAACTTCCTGTGCCCCAACTTCCCACTAAAACAGCTGCCAAATAGTAAATTTCGATTGGTAGCTGGTTATCACTCTCAGTTGATCTATGAAAAACTTTAGCTGCTTCAAATAGCCGAATATCGGGTACCTGGTGAGCGCGGTTTCGGTGTACATTAGCTAAAAGACTCGGTAACAAAGATGTTCGTAAGACAGAAAAATCTTCGTTGAGTGGGTTCTTGAGAGGAATAGGTTGATGGTCTCGTATTTCAGACCGAGCAGGCATATCAGCGTGGTAAAATGAGTAATTAATAGCCTCCATCAATCCGTTAGCCAAGAGATGTGATTTCAGTAATTGGTCAAGACTAAGCTCTCTTTTGGGAATAGGAATATGACCAGCTGGCATTTCAATTGGTATCCGATCGTAACCGTAAACTCGAGCTATTTCCTCAACTAAATCAATTTCACGCTCGACGTCTGGACGAAAAGTGGGAGCCGTAACAGACAAATTTTTCTGGCTCACCTCCACATCAAAACCCAGTAAGATTAATATCTGATTCATTTGATGAAGTGTGATATCAGTTCCTAGTATATGATTGACCCGACTAGGTCTTAAGTGAATTTCTCTAGGTTGCTTGGGTGCAGGATAGACATCAATAATCCCTTTTGCGACCGTCCCACCAGCTAGCTGGTGGATCAAACTTGCCGCGCGATTAAGAGCCGGAATGACACCTTCTGGGTCAGTTCCTCGTTCAAAACGATGCGAGGCGTCAGTATGCATCCCTAGAGCCTTAGCTGTTCTACGAATACTGACTGGATTGAAGTAAGCACTTTCCAATAAAATATCAACAGTACTTCGAGAAATAGCTGACTCCAAACCACCCATTACTCCAGCAACGGCAACAGGCCGAATTGCATCAGCAATAACCAGCATATCATCGGTCAAAGTCCTATCAATCTCATCTAGAGTCGTAGTGACTTCGCCGGGTTCAGCTCGACGAACAACAATTCGATTTTCATTTAGTTTATGGTAATCAAACGCGTGAAGGGGTTGACCTAGCTCCAACATTACTAGGTTAGTTACATCAACAACATTGTTAATTGGTGTAACCCCTACAGCCTTTAACCGACTCTCCAGCCAATCAGGGGAAGGACCCACTTTGATTCCTTGTATTATCCTAGTTGCATAACGAGCACAAAGATTTGGATCCAAAATTTCGACGGAAGTCAATTCAGTGATTGATACTGAGTTTTCCTGGACTGGATCATTTGGTCGCTGGAGTAAATTAAACGTTGGCTGTTCATCCTCAAGATCCAACAACATTATAGTCCGAATTTCACGAGCAATACCAACCATAGACAGGCAATCAGGTCGGTTGGGAGTAATTTCCAAATCCATGATTATATCATCGAGATCAAGAGCTTTTGACAAGGGGGTACCGATAAGCAAATTTTCTGAAAGTTCCATCAATCCAGAATGGTCTTCAGACAATTTTAATTCGTCGGCCGAACATAGCATGCCGTACGAAGAGACACCACGCAACTGTGCTGTTTTGATTTCTAAACCATTAGGCAGAATTGCACCGACTAGGGCTACTGGTACAATTAGTCCTGAAGTAGCATTGGGAGCCCCACAAACGATTTGTAAATCCTGCTCCTGCCCAACATCTACCTGGCAGATGACCAACTTATCAGCTNGTGGATGGGCTTTGACAGACTCGATTTTACCCACAACAACTGATTCTAGACCTCGACCAAGGAAGGTTGTTTTTTCAACTTCGATGCCCAGCATCATTAGCTGTTCAGCCAATAATTCTGGCGATATAANTNCGTCGCGCTCCTTTTCGAAACTAAGATATTCCTTCAACCAATTGAGGCTGATTTTCATTGTTGGTTTTATTTCTCCTCTTTACCAGTCCAATANTCTAGTATCAATGTNGTTTGAATTATATCTGACTGGTTCTACTACTGCAAGCAGTAGGATTTTGATCTGTNAGCAGCTCTTAACCGCGAATTGAGCAAGTATCATAAAATTGAATTTTTAGTTAGAAGGAATTGTAGCCTAGGAGCGGCTTTCGTACATCTGATTGGCAAATTATTGCAATTTCAATTTTACCCTACTGTAATTCAGCAAAAATAAAACGGTAGAAATTGATCATTTTTTTTAAACCGTCATCAGGCAGAGGTTTTTTAATGCCAAGATCTAGTATATGATCGGTCGAGTAAAATAGAAAAAGTAGCTGGTTGAGTAGTGTTACTTTATAGTGGTCTGCGGAAATAATTACTCGCTTCAGATCTTTAGTTACAACCCAGATGCAAGCGCTTGGCTTCTAATATTCCAAGCTAGACAACACATCGGAGAATGCCAACCTTTACTAACGATGTAATGCCTGAAATTATGATTAGCTGAAGACAGAAAATCGACGTCAAATTATTTATCGACTGGGTATTAGATCAACACCCGATCGACTACTTTTCTGAGAGTCTGTACTATTTGACTGACTCAGTAAGTTACGGAGCAACTGTCGAATTTTGTCATAGGTCTGACGATTGAATTTACTATACTGATGAAACACAACTTTCCCCTGTTGATCAACTATATAGAGGGACGGTTTTTTCCGTTTTTTGCATTCGATTTTGTATTGCTGATGAACTTCTCCTTTCCAGTCCAGTAGTAACGGGACTGGAGGTGGTTTTTTCAACAACTGTTTTTTGATGAACTGCCTGGAAATGAACTTTGGGACATCATCCATGTTACCAATTATGTAACATCGAAAAACTGGAGTCGCACCCTTTGCATTGTTAATCCACTTTTTAAAGTCAGCCACGATAGCTTCCCCCCACTGATTATCTTCTTTGCGCAATTTCCGATTGCCAGCAATCAAAAAAACAACTGATCCACGCATTTCATGGAGTTGATGCGTTTTGCTATCAGCTGTCTGCAAGCGAAAATCAGGTGCTTCAGCTCCGACCGTTATGGATGAAGCCGTACTTACCACAACTAACTGGAGAAAGATCATTAGAAAAAGCCGTTCAGCGATTGACATTGATGATATCTGAACCTTTAGGCTGGGTTTGTCTTATTTATTTCAACTGTGTTCTCCGCTCATCAAGCGTAGCTTCTAACTCCGGGTCAATCCACCAACTTTCCAAACCTAGGCTGTATTTAGGTCGTATTTTCGGTTGGCGAAATTTATCCCAATGTAGAACTCGATAGGCAGAAATATGCCAATGTGGAATTACGTAGTGGTTCCACAACAACACTCGGTCTAAAACTTTGGATCTTACAATCAAACTTTCTCGGTTCGGTGCGGTGACAACTTTTTCAATCAGTGAGTCAATCACAGGGTTTTTAATACCAATAAAGTTTCGGGTCCCAGAAATTTCTGCGGCCTTTGAACCCCAAAAATCTCGTTGCTCATTACCGGGAGAAAGAGACTGCCCCCAATTACTGACGATCATATCATAATCGAAGTTATCCAATCGATTCTGGTATTGAGAGCTATCGACCAAAATTACAGTGGCGGTAACACCCAATTTTTCTAAATTCTTCGTAAACGGCAAAGCAATTCGTTCAAATGCGGGTGAAACAATTAGGATTTCAAATTCCATTTTTTCTTGCGTCGAATTATTTGTTAACTTCCCATCTTTGACTTCCCATCCCGCTTCTTTTAACAAGCGAAAAGCCGTCCGCATATGTGTACGGATATTACCAGAACCATCTGTTTTAGGTGGAACATACTCTTGACTAAAGACTTCAGGTGGCAATTGGTCCCGAAAAGAATTCAAAATTTCCAGCTCATTTTGGCTAGGTAAGCCGCTAGAAGCAAGTTCCGAATTAGAAAAATAACTAGGGCTACGAGTGTAAGCATCATAGAATAAATTTTTGTTGGTCCACTCAAAATCAAAGGCATAGGCTAAAGCCTGACGAACTTTTCTTTTGGAAAACATTGGACGGCGGATGTTGAAAGCAAAAGCTTGCATACCGGCTGGGTTTTGATGAGGAATTTGAGATTTAACAATTAAGCCTTTTTCCACCGCAGGAATATTGTAACTAGTTGCCCAATCTTTTGATGTATTTTCAAATAGGTAATCACTTTCACCGGCTTTGAATGCTTCACGTTCTATAGTGCGATCTTTATAGTAATCAAATCGAATAATATCGAAATTATAACGACCTCGGTTAACTGGTAAATTTTTCCCCCAATAGCTTGGATCTCTTTCATAAGTAATAGATCGGCCTTGATCGACTTTCTTAATTTTGTAAGGTCCACTACCAATCGGCGGCTCAAGCGTTGTAGCTTCAAAATCCTTGTCGGCCCAGTAATGCTTGGGTAAGATAGGCATCTGACCAGTAATTAGAGGCAATTCAGGATTAGGAGACCCATCAAAGGTAAATTTAACTTTTCTTGGACCAACAGCCTCAGCTTTCTGTAGATTGGCATAGTAAGATCGATAAAAAGGGTGTCCTTTGGTTTTTAAAATATTTAATGACCAAATAACATCATCGACAGTAACAGGCTTACCATCATGCCAACGAGCCTCCTGTCGTAAAGTAAATGCCACCCAAGATCGATCACTTGGCCATTCAATACTCTCTGCCAATAAGCCGTATTCAGTGAAAGCCTCATCATAGGAGTTGGTCATTAAACTTTCAAAAAGGTAATTGATACCCCGAGGGGGTTGACCTTTTAGGATATATGGGTTTAGATTGTCATATGTACCAAATGCGCCTTGGATAATGCGACCCCCCTTGGGTGCATTAGCATAAACATACTCAAAAGAGTTAAAGTCAGCTTCGTACTTTGGTTGGCCATGCATGGCAATAGCATGAGATTGATAAATGGTTGGTTCCTCACCGGCAATAGATAGACCAATACCGGTACCGAATAACAGAACCAAAATTAAAATGTCATATAATTTAGGAAATTGACAAAGACAGTACATGTCAGTAGCCCTCAGTATCTTAATCTTATTTACAAATAGTAAGAACAGGATTATTCCTTTGATTGAAAGTTATGCAAAAATAAAAATTACCGGCGAGGTTAGGAATGTGTATGCTACTCGAGGGATTAGACTTAAGTCAACCCAATTCGAACCTCAATTTCAATTTTCGAATCAGTTGAAACTACTAATTCTTTCCTTGAATTTACAAAAAGAGGTTGACATTTTCCGAAAATTGGATTAGAATTGTCCTCAATCTGATTATCATTCTACGGAGGGACTAACTAAGATGGCTTCAGCAATATCTCATTTTTCCAATGTCTCTGCATCTGTTCTCACCATGAAAGGTGTAGGGTCGTTGACCAGTGATGGTGGTGAGGGAATTGGTCGTATTAAAGGCAGCTACCACCAAGCTCAAAAGAACCCGATTCGTCAGACCCGAGTCTCAGGGCCAACTCCTGGCCCCTCGCAGCAGATTGACCCAGTTGATACTGGTAACACATCTGATATCTTAAGCCAAAAGGCTAACCAGAGATTCGGTCTTCTAGTAGAGAAAATACTTTAAANCTCTTAAATCAAGAGTNGCGCAGTTTCCGGCCCTCNCANTTTTTTGTAGGGTAAGTATAATTGTTCACATTCTGTNTCGTGTGATTTGTGTATGAAGTTCCAATCCATGGTGTNTGCGCTAGTATTTTTGTTTGGTTTCTCATTCGTTGTGNGAGCACAAGATNCTGCACCTGATCAGTCCTACTATCAGGTGATTTCCGANTACAGTTTGTTTCGTCCGCTCGGTTGGAAACAACCCGATACAAGCCCCAAGTATCAGTTGATTGCGACCAAAATCCCAACCCAAGGTGTTCCAAAAGCCCTAATTAAGGAATCTCGTTCCAACAAGACCTACTATGTTAGTGTAGGTGAAAAGATCGAAGATGCTAAGGTCGAGAAGATTGAGGCCAATCAAGTCAGCCTTGATTCGGGAGGAGAGTCGATCGAGCTAAAGGGACGGAGTGTTGATTTTCTGCGTGTTAGCGGTAAAAAGAAAGATAGAAAAGGCCGAGATCGGAAAGAAGAAGCCACAAAGCGCTCTAGAGGTGGAAAGAAAAACGAAAGATCAGGGCGTAGGGGGCGTGGTGGCTGGGGTCGAGGCAACTGGGATAGTGGGAGAGGCAAAGAAATGAGAGCTAAGTGGGAAAGTATGTCCCCAGAAAGAAGAGCTCAGATGATTCAAAAATTCCGCAGTGCATCCTCAGGTGAGCGTCGCGAAATGATGGGACGCTTCATGAGGGGAGGAAAAGACTAATTGGTCTAAAATAATATTACCTTACGCTCAACTTTAGACGTGTGAGTCCGACGCCCATGTTATCATTGACAGGCCTCGGGCTTTTTTTATTTATGGCGTGATATGCTTGACCGCCTCATAAAACTGGGAGTAGTTTTTCATTCGATGCAAGTAAAACTCTTGTTTTTTGCTGTTGGGGTNGTAGGTTCGCATAGGTTTAATTAACATCTCNACGGCCTCTCGGGTGTCTTTGTATATGCCGATGGCTGTACCAGCCAAAATAGCGGCCCCCATACTAACNCCTTCAGAGACATCGAGNGCNACNACTGGTTTCCCAAATATATCGGCTTTCAATTGGAGCCAGCTGCTAGATTTTGCTCCACCACCAATAGCTCTGATTTNATTAATTTCTACTCCAGCGGATTCCAATAAGTTTAGATTATGCTTGATCTCAAAACTTATACCTTCCAAAATAGCTTTTATAATATCNGCCTTAGTGGTTTGCAATGTAAGACCCAAGATTGCGCCTTTGGCATTCAGATCTAATGTTGGCGTGCCCGATCCCGTGAAGTGTGGTAATAGCATAATCGGTGAAGGCTCATTTGGCATAGTGCTAATTAACAGGTCATAAACATCTTGTCCATCAGCCTTTGCTTGGGCGGCTTCTGTTTGGGCAAAATTATCACGAAACCATCGTAAAATAACGCCACCACTAGATACAAANCCCAATGTTACAAACAAGNCACTGACAGTATGAGGGTAGCAACAAAAATTACCATCGATCATTTTTTGGGTTAGTATTGGCTCAGTAATAGCAGGCGCAATACATTCGACAGTTCCAGTTGCATCCATAACACTTCCGTGTTCTATGATGCCTGCTCCTAGAGCTCCACAAGGTTGATCATGACCTCCAGCGACGGCCAATACTGATTTGGATAATCCAAGTTCTTCAGCTACCGGTCCACTGATCTGGCCAATAATTGAACCTGATTGAACTGGTTGGGCAAAGAGTTTAGGATCGATATCGACAATACTCAAAATTTTGTCTGACCAACAATTATTAAGAATATCAAACGCCATGGTTCTGGCAGCTAAGGAATAATCTATCGAAACAGGGTGAATACCCAACTGGTGATAAATAAAATCTGAAAAGCATAGGAATTTCCAAGTTCGATTATATACATCTAGCTTCTCACGCCGCATCCAAATTAATTTCGCAACGGTGGTAATATCACTAAGTGGCATCCCAGTAATTTCCATTATTTCCAATGGGCTAATTTTTTGTTCAATCTGTTCTGAGATGCCAGATGTACGAGAATCGAAACTGGTGATAGAATTATCCAGAATTTGACCATTTTTATCTATCGGTGTAACTGCCTCTCCTTGACTGGCGACACTGACGGCCTCGATTGGATCGTTTTTGGTTTGACTGACAACTTCACGAATCCCATCTGAAACTTTCTGCCATACTAATTGGCTATCAAGTTCTGACCAACCAGGATTGATATGAATTAAGGAGTACTCTCCGTAAGATTGAGCAATGATCTGCCCCTCTTCGTTAAAAGCGACCACTTTACATCCAGTTGTTCCAACATCAATTGTAAGTAAACTCATTTTTCACCAGACTTATCTGTTTCTAGCCAGGCTACCAGTCAGCAACACTTCCATCAAGGTGGTAAAATTCCCCACCTAACTCTTCATCACTGGGAACCAATCCATATCCAAGTAAATTCATCTTGTCTTGTGTAATTCGATTATCTTGTCTGACCATTTTTTCATCTACTTCGAAGCCTAATCCATCCCCAGTAGGCAATTCAATATAACCGTTTTCAACTTTCCAAGAAGTTTCGAATAGATCATTACCTAACCCGGTATCAATTTGTTCTTGGAGCAAGAAATTTGGTACCACAGCATCAACTTGTAAACAGGCTGAAAAAGCAATTGGGCCAATAGCACAGTGAGGCATAATATGTACGTAGTAAATCTCGGCCATATTAGCAATTTTTTTGACTTCAGTGATACCACCTGCGTGTGAAACATCTGGCTGGATATAAGCAGCTGCTTGAGTTTCGAAGACTTTGCGAAATTCCCATCGAGACAAAAGCCGTTCCCCCGTCGCAACAGGAACAATAACGTGGTCCGATACTTGTTTAAGGGCATCTACATTTTCTTGAGGTACAGGTTCTTCAACGAACATCGGTCTCATTGGCTGTAGTTGATGGCAAATCTCAATAGCCAGAGCTGGGGTCATTTTACCATGAAAATCGAAGCCGAGTTCGATTTCATCGCCAACCCATTCTCTCATCAGGTTGGCACAAGCTACAAAATCATCGACGACCGCAGGTGGTTCATGAGCACGCCACTTACCACTAGGCCCACTCTTGAAAGCTGTATAACCGCTTTTCTGCAGCCATTCCAATCTAATTTTGGCTTGTTCTAAACTTTTTTCATCTCTGCTACTGATGCCCCAATGCGCATAAACGCAAATTCGGTCTCTAACTGCACCGCCCAATAGCTTATAAGTTGGGACTTGATAATATTTACCAGAGATGTCCCAAAGAGCTTGGTCAATCCCAGATAAAGCCGACATTAGAACGTTTCCGCCACGAAAAAAAGCTGACCGGTAAATATGTTGCCAGTGATGTTCAATGCGTAATGGGTCTTTACCAATTAGGTATTCCGCCAACTCGTTTACCGCAGCGATAGTACTCATTGGCTTCCCTTCTAGAGTGGTTTCTCCCCAACCGACTAAACCATTATCAGTCGTAATTTTCACAAGCCTCATTCGACGACGAGGGAAAAATTGCTCAATTTTGGCTATCTTCATAATAAATTTTTAACTGATTAGATTTTGTTTTTCCAACCAAACCTTGAGTGGTACATCAGCATCTTTAGGCGAAAAGTAGCTATTTGCGTTAGTTCCACCACCCAGAAGTTGTTGACGAATCGGATGACTAGTTTTGAATAGACTATCAGGAATAGTCATATCATCTTTGGAGCGCAACCAACGATAACCATATCCATAAAACAGTGCCTTGCGAGTGATTGACGAATCGTTTTCAGAACGAGCATGCCATAACCGCCGATCGAAAAAAAACGCATCACCGGGTTTAGCCAGAATACACATTGCACCTTTTGGAAGATTGCCATCGGTTGGTTTTTCAATATTGTTCTTTAGATGGCTATCAGGCAATATATAAAAATTGCCACGACCTGACTGGGAGCAGTCCGATAGCCAGTAAGCAACTTTCAAGGATAGGCGAGGTCGGGGAGTTGACTCTATTTCTAAATTGACTCGACCACTATCTTGGTGCCAACCAAGCGGTCGAGGGGCTCGATTAGCGTCAGGTAGGCGGGGTGGTGTGACAATGAAATGGGAGTGGTATGAGTAAATATTCCATCCCAAAATCCCCCATACTTTAGGGAACGTCTTCGGCCAATCTAGTAAGTCAATGAAAAGGGGGTCATCTTTAAGAAAATTGGGGTAAAAAAAATTATGATATTCAGTCAGAGTAGATTCGGTATAGGGGTCGTAAGCACGATCTAGGTGAAATTGATGAATGGCATCAACTTTACTTTCCAGTTGTTCAACTAACTCAACAGGCAAGGCACCTTCAACAATTAAATAACCGTGCCGTTCAAATTGATCGAGTTCAGCTTCGGTAATTTGGTGTTCAATGTAGTGGTGATCCGACATCTTTCCATCCGTAATCTGCGACCGAATACGAATTCGATTATATCATGCGGAGATGGATTGTCAAATTTATCGGTCCAAGGTTGGCACCCAATTAGGCACTAATCTTGCTGTTACATATGTTTTAGTGTTAGGTAACTGCAGGGGTGTGTTTGAGACACATTAGTGCATAGTAAAACCGTCCAAAAAAGTTGACACCTCTAGTTAGAGTGTGTTAGCTTAGGCATACATTTTGCCTAGTCCAGTTGAAGGTATATCGAAATCTTTATTAACTACCTCCAACTTATTGGTGCCTGCGTAGAAACCAAATGGTATCTGCCAGCTTGACGGCAAAACGCTTCCCCTTTAACTATAACGTTATCACCAGTTTAGTACCCATTGGATTATTAGTAGCTTATCTTTAATAACCATCTGCCAACTATGTGTAAGTGAATGAGAGCTTTCTACGTACTAATTTACTTCTTTTTCTTTCAAACTGTATTTTTGCTGTCAGTTCAAGCCCAAGCAATTCAAAAATTACAGGCGCCGTCCTATGCACGTGAGTTTGGTAAAGTCATAGCGATAGATGGTGGAACAGCTATAGTTGGAGCGCCAGGCTTAACCGGTGTTGGTTACGCATATATTTTCGAACAACAGAACAACAGTTGGGGGCAAGTTACTAATACCAACACAGAACTCCAAGCACCTTCAGGCGAAGCTAGTACAAACTTTGGTGCTTCAGTAGATGTGTCAGGAAATATGGCTGTAGTAGGAGACCCTGATGCAAATGGTGGTTTAGGTCTTGCATTTGTCTTTATCCGAAATAATACTAGTGGCGACTGGGAACACATTGAGACGTTATACCCGCCACCTGTCCAGGGATTACAGCAGTTTGGTACTGATGTCGCAATCTATGACCAGACTGTTTTGGTGACATTGACACACAATCCTCCCCCGCCCGAAACCAATGAAGATAATCCACCACGCTTTGTTGCCAGAGCCTATATTTTTGATAGTCAATTCTTTTATGCTGATTACTCCATATCGATTGATTACGACAATAGTCAGTCAGACTGGAGTAGCTTGCAGATCGATATCTCAAGTAATTATCAAATTGTAATTGGTAACCCTAATGGGTCAGAAGCCTACATAGCTGATCCGATTATGAATGAAGGTCTTAGTGAAATCTCAGGTTGGGCTATTAGTCAGACTCTTGCCAAAGGTACCAACAGTAATTTTGGTACATCGGTTGCCATTGAAAATAATTTAGTAGTAGTTGGCGCTCCTAACCAATATGGTGGTTCCGGAGCAGTATATATATTCGATCAACTAACCGAAGTTGCAGAGCTACGCCCAACTCGATCATACGATATGGTAGGTGAAAAGTTTGGCTATGTTGTAAGTTTAGACAACACAACCATCGTAGCAGGTAACAACTTCGATGCTACAGTTAATGGTACAACCTGGTATCCGGCAGTCTATTTGTTCGAAAGAAAACAACAAACTGGGAACTGGCAAGAGATTATCCGCAACTCAGGGCCAAAAAACAATGCATTTGGTCATGCAATCGCAGCATCAAATGGATCAATCCTAGTTGGAGCTAACAAAGACATTTCTGACCGTGGCAGTCTTTATGTTATGCCATCTATTCCAATAATTACAGTNNCTCCCCCCCNAGGGTTTGGANCTGTAAATAGGATCAATTTTGGGGATATACTGACTGAACCTGCAACTGTCATAGATGGTGTAACTATTGAGCATAATTATACCAGTAGCCTAAACTTACGTATAACTAGTACCAACTTGCAAGGAACAGGTGGTATTACGTTTGACCCACCCAATACCCTGTTTTCTAATCTAAATCCATCAGTAGAAAAAAGCCTAAATCTAACTCTAAACCCAGCAGTCGGTGGAAAGTATTTGGTTGAGGCGTATACCGATTTTGGGGATGCACTTTTTAAAATTACGACATTAGTTCACATAGATGCTACTATCTCGCCTCCAGAGCCCGATATTTGGCTAGATCTAGATACGATCAACCTGGGGAACATAATTTTAGGTCAGTCCAGACAAGTTTCTTTAAGGATAGAAAATAGAGGAACGGGTAGACTTGACATATCTGATATTTCTTTTCAAGGTTTGGTTAATCTTGATCCTATCGACAGTTTAGATCCAATTCAGCTAATGGTAGATGAAAATACTGAGATTTTATTAGANTTCATCGTCCCAATTGATCCAGAGTCAAGTGGCACTATTTCTGGTCAGCTTATCATACTCAGCAATGATACTGATCAACCAAATACGCAGCTGGNAATTACTGGAATGGCCCAGACCGCCCCACANATTGCAATCGACACGACANGTATCAATTTAGGTNACGTGCCTGTNTCAGCGCCAGACACTGATAATGCNTTGACTCTACAACAAACGTTGACGATTCAAAATACAGGACAAGCAACCTTACATGTCAGTCGAATCGAACTGCATAATTTGAATAACCAACTAGATTTGGATGAAGTCAGTAGTTTTATGGTTCCAGATCAAAGTGGTGGGGNACAGCAGGGGCCAGGTGAATACAGNCTTCCACTTAACTTTACCCCCCAAGCTCGAGGAGATTTTTCTGGTCAACTCAAAATTTTCAGTGGGGACAGTCCGGGNGNAGACACTTCAGAAACCANAATTACAATTTCAGGTACAGGCGTAGCTCCCTTAATCNGNATCACACCCACTACTACANATAGCGAACCGATTAATTTGGGTATTGTTGGTGTAGATTTGGAACGGCGGTTTCAGGTAGCCATCCAAAATAATGGGGATATTGATCTCGACCTAACTAGTTTCGAGTTAGATCCAACCAGCTTGATCGATAATGGACAATCAATCAATTCAGATCAGATAGACCAAACATTAGGATTAGATTCCACACTTGCTAACCAATCAATAGTAGTTTCTAATTCAACAATAACTATTAATATAGTATTGACTCCTAAAAAGATCGGGGATTTTTCTGGGCGAATAGCTCTAAAAAGTAACGCTTACAACGGTGATCAATGGATCTATTTTTCTNTTAAAGCGCGGGATCAATTTATCAAAATCAATGAAGACCAGTCTTATATAGATTTTGAATTAGAGGATTTTCAAGCCTTTTACCAAGGTACAGATGTTCCCGAAGTCTTTGAAAGTATCAAAATCAAAATTTTATCGGAACAAGGTACTTTGAAATTAGCAGGTGCTGTTATACAAACTGATGANATCGTTCTCGTTAATGAAATTGAGCAACTNATATTTCAGCCTAATCCAAATTTCTTCGGTACAGCAATATTTGAGTATGTAGTCAATAACCAAGAACAAACCAATCCATTTCTAATTATTGTTCAGTCTATAAATGATGCACCAAGTCTCCTGGCTGAAAAAAATTTAGTGGCNAAAGAAGACANACCATTTCCAATATTCGATNAGNACANNTACTTACAAGACTACGAATACAGTGATGTTGAAGGAGATAGTTGGTTTAACCTGAAACTTTTTTCAATTCCAGAGGTAGGTAGATTAGAACTGAATGGAACNGAACTGACTGTTGATAGCCCACTATCAGCAGACCAACTTGGTGATTTAGTCTACATTTCGGCAAACAATTGGAATTCCAATAATTCTNCGGTTGGGGAAACAGTCTCATTTAAATTTATAGTGAACGATAATTCCATTAACGGTCAAAATGAAGATGGCTCTAGTTCTAATCCGTTTAGCACGCCTACGACTGTCAATATATCTGTTGTTCCAGTTAATGACGCTCCTGCTATTCAAGACAGTTCCGTTAGTACAAATGAAGACNNGNTTTATACTTTTGACATAGCAGCATTTAATACCGGCTACCAAGATCAGGAAGGGGATGGTTTCGCCAATATTAAGATTGAGGGCTTACCCCAGAATGCAACCTTAAACCTCTTACAACCAGACAGTAGCATTCAAGTAGTTGTCGTCAGTCAAATTATCGCCAGCATACAAATTGACCAGCTTCAGTTAACACCAGATAACAACTGGCATGGAAGTACCAGTTTCTCTTTCAGTGTCAATGATGATTCCATTAACGGTCAAAATGAAGATGGCTCTAGTTTCAATCCATTTAGCACACCTGCTACCGTCAACGTATCTGTTGTACCTGTTAATGATGCACCGTTATTTGATCTGAGCACAACAGCCTTAACAGTCGATGAAGACTTTACTGAAATTCAGACTATTACCTTGATACCAAAAGTAGTTCCTACGGATGAAATGGGACAAATTGTCAATTATGTTTTGACGCCTGCCAGTATTGATTTGGCCACTGTTATTTTTGATCAGGCTCAACTTGAAATTACAATTTCAGCTATTTCTAATGGAAACGGTAGTCAGTTACTAACTATCACGGCTACTGAAACTCAACCAGATGGAAGTGGTCTGGTTAACAATACGGCACAACAAACGATGATGTTAACTGTCAATCCAGTTAATGATCCTCCTACAGTACAAGGGGAGACAGTAACGATTCAAGAAGACCAGATTTATTCATTCCAAGAAAATGACTTCAAGAACAATTATCAAGATATCGAACAAAAAGCACTAGCAAATATCAAAATTACATCTTTGCCGACTGTTGAAAGTGGTCAACTAAAGTTATCGAATGGTCAGGATCAATGGACGAATATATCTGTGGCAGACGTAATTCCCATAGGAGACATTTCTCAGTTAGCTTTTGAACCAGTAGTTAATTGGAATGGAACTGTAACTTTCCTATTTAGCGTTAACGATACGGAAGGNGGGGATGATTTTTATAGTCAGCCAGTTGTCTTAACCATGGTTGTTGATCCAGTTAATGATCCTCCTACAGTGTCAGATCACAATATTGAGATTTTGGAAGATCAATCGCACCAATTTACAGCCTTAGATTTTCAGCAAAGCTACTTCGACATAGAAAATGACTCATTTGCTGAATTAGAAATTATTTCTAAGCCTACTACCACTATTATTGAAGATAATGAAATAGGTGGTGAAATATATTTCAATGATATTTCAACCAACCTAACAACATTTACCAAGGACCAAATTACAAATCTTAGGTTTCAACCAGCAGAACACTGGTTTGGTTCTATCAGCCTAACTTTCCGTATCAGAGACGATGGTACAACTTCTCATACGAACGGGAATATTCAGACCTTGAACTTCAATGTTGTAGCCCAAAACGACCCACCTATTTTCAGTCTCAACAGCGATACGATTATGGTTGATGAAGATTTCGAGACCGCAGAATACATAAGTATTTCTCAGAAATTAAGGCCTTATCAAGAAGATAATCAGTCAGTGGCCTATCAGCTAGAACCACCTACTACTGAAATTGCTAATATTGCATTCAACTCAGGCTCTGGAGAGGTTGGAATAACAGCCCAGAACAATCAGTTTGGCAGTCAAATTTTTACGATTACGGCGACTGAAACAGAAAATGACAATCCCAATTTAGAGAATTCTATAGCCAGTCAAACTTTCACGCTGACTATCAGGCCTAAGAATGATCTGCCAATAGCTTCTAGTTTTGAGAAAACGATTAACGAAGATCAAGAATTACTTTTCACTGCTTCCGATTTTACAAATCGTGTGACCGATGTTGAACAAGACCCACTGACTTATCTAAGAATTAACCAAGTTCCACCGAATAATGTTGTAGAGCTAGGTAAAGAAGATGGAACTGGTCAGTTAGAGTTAGTCACTGTCCCCGAAAATCCCGTGATCATTTCTCAATCCAATAATAATACTGTGATAGCTATCAGTGAGGTTGACCAACTCCGATTTGTCCCAAGCCCGAATTGGTACAGATCAACAAGTTTCAGGTTCTCGGTAAGCGACGTAGATACCCTAAATTTATCCGTCGATGATTGGAGTAATGAAGCAGAAGTAACGATTACAGTTAACAGCACAAATGATCCACCAACATTTTCTTTTGAAGCAACGGGATTGGTTCCATCTGATGACTTTAATGGTGAACCGGCTAGTTTAACTTTAGATGAGGATTTTACCAACCCACAAACAATTTCAATTATACCGACCTCAGTACCCAAAGATGAATTATCGGGATCTGCTGTCCAGTACACTATATTTCCAGCATCAGTCGATTTCGCTGACATTTCATTCGATAATGGAAGCGGAGAGATAAATGTTTCTGCACTAATGAACCAATTTGGTAATCAGGAACTAATTGTAACAGCTACAGAGCCTGATCAGATCGAGAATAAAACTGCCATAGTAAGCATCATACTTACAGTGAGTCCAATCAATGATCCACCGACTATTTCGAGTTATACGGCAAATATATTTGAAGATCAAGTTCTGCAATTTGACTTGTCATTTTTCAGCTTAGACTATGCCGACATCGAAGGTGACGCCATATCCAACGTACAGTTTTTATCAATACCAGGAGATGGATCGTTACAATTAAACGGAATAGAAATCACCACTGACCAAATTGTATCTAGAGACGAAATCAATCAACTAAATTACGTGCCAAATCCAACTTGGTCAGGCGTAGATAGTTTCGATTTTAGAATCGACGATGACGGCATAGTAGCGAATTCTTACAGTGAGAGTCAAGCAATCACTATCAATGTCGCCCCCATCAACAATGCACCAATAGTCGAATCATTTGCTATAACGATTGATGAAGATGAAGGTTACGATTTCAAGCGAAGTGACTTTTCTAATATTTATCAAGACGAAGAAGATAATCAACTAGCACATGTCAAAATCGAAACACTTCCTAATCAAGGGCAGTTGTACATTGGTTCAGTTTTACTAACTGAAAACCAAATTTCGACTGACGCAATCATAATTCCACTGGTGAATATTAATCAGTTAAACTTCTTACCTCCAACAAATTGGAATCGTATGGCTAGCCAAAGTCAATTGAGTTTTACTTTCTCAGTGAATGACGATGGAGATGTTCCCAATCCTTACAGCCAACCCAAAACAATTACCATGATCGTGGATCAGGTTAATGATCCACCCAAATTTACTCTTAGTCTTGATCTGATAGAAGTCGACGAGGATTTTGAGGTGCCTCAGGTTATTGACCTAATAACTGCACCTATACCCGATGACGAAACAGAGCAAATCGTTAGTTATCGCTTATTTCCCTCTGTAATTGACTTCGCCGAATTATCGATTGATGAAGTAACTGGCACGATAACCATTGTCGCCCAACAAGACCTAAATGGCGATGAGAATATAGATATTATTGCCACGGAATACCAGATGAACGAGGAAAACGAACTGACTGAATTAGAGGAAAATAGTAGCTTCGAAGCGACTTTTAGCCTAATAATTAATCCCATCAATGATCCGCCTGCAGTAGAAAAGATTGAAATCGAAGTTAACGAGGATGACATATACTTTTTTGACAATGTGGAATTTGAATATAATGACGTCGAAACAGATGAATTATCCACCATCAAAGTTTTAACACTACCAGAAAACGGGCAATTAGTATTTGATGGTGTTGAACTACAGTTAATCGAAGAAAATCCAGAAACGGTTATAGAAGTTGACCAGCTGGACTTATTGACTTTTCGACCAGCCCTCAATTGGTTTGGCGAAACAGATTTTCTGATTTGTGTTAATGATGACGGACAAACCATCTTTGGTTTAGACGAAAATGGTGAAGAAACAGATGTTACTCCCTATGGCGAAGCTATCTCTGTAATCGTAGGTGTTACAGCGTTCAATGATCCGCCCACGATTTCTGAACCAACTATTCAAACAGAAGAAAATTTGATTTACACTTTTAAAACTGAAGATTTTCAAATCAACTATATCGACCCCGAAGGGGACCAGTTAGCTTACTTACGAATCGAGACTCTACCTGAGAATGGACAGTTAATACTTGAAGGGTTTAGTGTTGACAGTGGTCAAGTTATAGCTGTCGGCCAGATTGGTCTTCTGCAGTTTATACCCGCAGAAGATTGGTTTGGTACTACTGAGTTTAGTTGCAGTTTAAGCGATGATGGAGAAGTTTTAGAAGGTGAAAGTTATGCAATCTTCGGTCAACCAGTACCGGTTCTAATTGCTGTTTCGGAAGATGATAACCAATCACCTGAGCTGACGAGTTTACTGGTACAGCCAGTGACAGAAGGTGAAACTGTTAACTTTAATCTAGTAGAATTTATTGATCCAGACCCCAGAGACGAGGAAATTAGATTAGCCAATATAAATTGGGGAGATGAAACCGAAGATATTGAAGTAGAAGTCGTACTAGAAGATCCACAGACAGGTCGGGTTATTTTCCCACATACGTTTAAAAACGAAGGCTTATATTTGGTTCAGGTTACGGTATTAGATGGACGTGGTGGTATTGGCACAGAAATAATAGAAGTTGAAGTCGAGGACCAAGCACCAACATTTGTGGTTGATCAAACCGAAATCAACGGGCAGGAAGGTGTACCTGTAGACTTAGCCGATTTCCAAGTTTACCTTTCTGATTTAGGAATCGAAGATAGCCATAATATTACAATTGACTGGGGAGAAGAAGAAGGTACACCTGCTACAGTTGAAAATGCAGGTTCGGCAGATGAATCTCAACCAGCTTTCCTAACATTAGGACACACCTATTCAGATAGCGGGACCTATACTGTCACGCTGGTAGCTACCGATACGAACCTAGAAAATAGCCAAGGTAAAGTCGAACTAACTGCCAAAATTGACAATTTAGCCCCGGTCATTGGGGAAATCAGTATTTCACCGGACACAATAATGGAAGGGGACGAAGTAACGCTTTCGGTAGAAGCAAGTGATGTTGAAAAAGATCAACTTGTCCTGAAATATGCTTGGGACTTTGGTGATCAAGGAGCAGTTGCCGATCCAATTTCTGAACCATCGATACTTCATGTTTTTTCAGACAGTGGAACTTTCAGTGTTAAGTTGATAGTTAGTGATGACGACGATGGTACCAGTGAGCAAATTATTAGTCTTGAGGTTGGAAACTTACCCCCAGAAATAACACCTACTGCCGCCAATTCTGCAAAGGTAATTGGATTGTGGAAGACCTCATTGCA
>PAYP01000059.1 GCA_002714785.1 Candidatus Poribacteria bacterium
TTTATCTGTACCGCTGATTTGTAAATTAATCTTTTGCCCTGTTTGAACCACAGTATCAACTGATGGCTGATGATTGATAATCGTACCAGGACCAAATTTGCTGTCGGGCTGATAGTCTTCTTGACCAATTTTTAGGCCATTCTCTTCAAGTATTACCCTGACTCGATCCAATTGTAATCCTTCCAAATTAGGCATCAGGAAAGGAAAAGATTTCAGTCCAAGGCTTAACAGAATGCTTACAGAGGACTGTCTTTTTTTGTATGTCCCTGATTCTGGTGATTGAGCCATGACAACATTAGCCTTTCGAAAGGTATATGAATGTACTGCCGCCACTTGGCCTCGGCGAAGCCCAGCTTCGTTTAGCACTTGTTCTGCTTCTCTAGGCGACATTCCGAGAAGGTTTGGGACCGTGATCATTTCTTCACCACTACTAACTGTTAAACGAATCGTTCGTCCCGTTTTAATCTTGAAGTTAGCCAGAGGCTTCTGGGCTAAGACGTGTCCGGATAAAACCTTTGAATCGGCTTGGTATATCACAGGACGCTCTAATTTTAGTTGGTGAAGACGAATCAAATACTTAGCCCGACTCAAACTTAGACCTTCGAGCTTTGGCATTTCTAAGTCTGGTGTTCCAACTTTGCTAGGTAATATTCGTAGTAAGACAAAAGCACCAACCCCATTGACAAATAAGAAGCAAATCAACATAGTGCTAAAAACGATGTTTAGCGCATTTCTCATGAATCTATATTTACTCTATTAGTCATTTGTGTGAGCATAGTCCCCGGACTTAATACCATACCCATTGATAAAATCTACAGCAGACATTGGCCCTTTGGTAGCGGGCTGAATTGTATTCAATTTTAGACTGCCAAGCGATGTACCAACCACTAAACTGAGNCCCTCGTTCGGATCACGAATAACTTTAATCTGGCCTGAAATAAGCTGCAATCCCAATACGGTACAATTGATTATCTTGACTTGAANCCCTGCCAACTGGGTTTTTGCCCCTGGCCACCCGANGGTTCCACGCACTAGGTTGTAAATTTGCTCTGCGTTATCGTTCCAGTTGATGATCCCTGTTGATTTAGTCAGTTTTGGCGCTTGGCTAGATTTACGGTTGTCTTGTGGGTAGTGAAAAGGTTTTCCTCCCTCAGCCTTGCATTGTTCGATAGCCTTAATCAGCAAGCTAGGAGCTAGATTAGCCAAACGATCATGTAAATCAATGCTGGTTTCGTCTGCCAAAATTTCTACCGCTTTTTGCGATATAATGTCGCCGGTATCTTCACCTTCATCTAGCAACATGATCGTCACACCAGTTTCCCTTTCACCATTGATTAAGGCCCATTGGATTGGCGCTGCACCACGATATTTAGGCAGTAGAGACGGATGAATGTTAAGGCAGCCACTAGGGGGTAGTTCTAAAATGTTTTTGGTTAGTATCTGGCCGTAAGCCACCACCACTATTACGTCTGGAGCAAGGTCTTTCAAATGCTGAATGACTGTTTTTTCTCTGACTTTTTCGGGCTGTAGCGTTGGCAATCGATATTTTTCAGCTGCAATTTTGACAGGAGAAGGAGTCAATTTACGACCGCGGCCACTAGGGCGATCAGGCTGAGTGACAACAGTTATAATCTCCCATTCTTTTTGATCTACTAATTTTTCCAAGGTTGGAACCGCAAAATCGCTAGTTCCCATAAAAAGGATTTTCATTTATACACCAAATAGGCCTAACAACTAATCCACTTTCTCTAAGAGTTCCTGGTCTTCGGGGCGTAGACGATCGGTTATTAAGATTCCATCCAAATGATCGATTTCATGTTGTAAGACCCGGGCCATCAAACCTTGAGCGGAAAAATGAACTGCTTGACCATCAATGTTTTGCGCATTAATGGATATTTCAGTAGATCGGCGCACAATAGCTCGGAAGTCGGGCAGGCTTAGACAACCCTCTTCACCTAGCTCTTCACCTGAAGATTCGGTAATTGTGGGGTTAACCAACGCTAATGGTGGAAAATCAGCATCAATTTCTTCTATGTCAATCACAATGAGACGTTGCGAAATTCCAATCTGTGGAGCCGCGAGTCCAATCCCCTTTGAATCATACATAGTCTCAAACATATTTTCAGTTAGAGATGAAAGGCTAAAATCGAAATTGCGAACCTCGACTGCTTTCCGCCGAAGGATTGGGTCTTTGTTAATGCGAAGTTCAAAAATTGCCATTTAAATATCCTAAAACCTAATTTTAACTAATGCTAAGATGCCTGCTGGCTGGTGGTTAAGTGCGTCAATCTCATCCGGCTGATCCGAATGAGTTAGAAGACTCAGTTGATTCAGATTTGATTGATCAATTTCTGGAATGAGCAACTCAGATGTATTCTTNCCACGATTATTGTACAAATCCCATAACCCGATCAAAATCGACGAAGTCACGGTACAGAGACCAATGACTTGGTAGTCTTTANCAGAAATTTGGGGAGCAAACTTATTTTGCTGTATCATTTTGACCCCTCGTACTGCTAAAAAACTATGTATAGCTGTAAAGGGTATTGAAGTCAGTGAGATGATCTCAAATCGGCGCAACCGGTTTTCATTGTATGCTAATGGTTCTTCAGGCTTATCATTTTTTGATAATTCTGCTTGCTTCATTAACTCAAGTTCCCTATCTGACTCAACTAACTTATTTTCTGGTTGATCTCCGTCTTTTTTTTCAACTGAATCAGTTATAGTTTGTCCAGAGGCAAGATAGGAAAAAAACAAACTCAAAACAGTCAAAACCAGTAGCTTATTAAGCATGTGATTATTCGACACGTTTTTTTTCATTTGACACAGATTCTTCTAATGTTGTGTTTCTTTCCCAGTAAAAGTAGATAAAGATCATCCCCATACCTATACAGACACTGACATCAGCTACATTGAAAGTTGGCCAAGCATAATCAGGTAATAAACCAAATTGCAAAAAATCAACAACTTCACCCATTCTTAGTCGGTCTAATAAGTTACCCAGAGCCCCACCTAGTAGAAACCCAAGCCCAATTCTCATCCACAGGCTGTGGCTATAATAGAAATAATAATACCCAATTATACCAAGAGCTAAGACCGTGAAAATAATTAAGAAGGTTTGTTGGCCTTGCAAAATTCCGAATGCTGCCCCTGGATTTCTAATATGAAATAGATTAAAAAAACCTTCGATTACTTCTACTTGTGCGTATACATCTAGTTTCTGTATCACTAACCATTTTGTCAACTGATCTAAGATGAAGGACAAAACAGCAACTAATAATAAGGGAAAGGCATTTCTGAGCTTATTTAGAATTTTCATTTTCGTCTACGTCAAACCAATGAGTAAGAAAAATACTGTTAGCAATCGAGATAGTGTGGTTATTTGTTGAGACCTTAAAGTTTGAATAAACTTGCTCAGCCCAAAATGACATTAGCGGAGCTATACGCTGAAGAATCGAAACCACTAATACAAGACCAAATCGTCTTTGACGAGAATTGGCCAAATGACGAATGTGTGGTAGAACAGACGAAAAATCGTTAGTCCTGTAAGCTGAGTCGATTACTGTCAATAATAGTCGGTTCTTTTTCTGTGATGTAATCGAATTCTGGCAAATAAGAATGGCTGATAGCCATTTACTCACTATATGGTAATCAGTTTGTGCTTGCTTTAGAGCAAGATCTATTCTATCTTGGGACATCAGCAAAATCAATAAAGCTATTCTTACTATATCAGGGGGATAAAGAGATTCATACAAGTGGCGTGAGGTACGCTGTAATGCAATTGGAACAGCCCNCCGAAGTCGATCATATATATTGGGTTGTTNCCATTTCCTGATGCTGTCAACCGATGAAGCCNTAAATCAAGAAGCGCACCAAGGCTAGCCTATAATTCGGCCCAAAACATTCAATAACATCATNAAGACAAGAGGTGAGATATCAAATGGCATACCGCCCATGTAAGGTCGAAGTAAACCACGAATTGGGTCCAAAATAGGATCAACGATTCGGCTTGTCCACAAATATATATTTCGGATCGTCATATTTGAAGTACTCTGAGCAAACCAAGACGAAAAGATATATACNANTAGGACAATGTCGAATAGAAACATCGCTTGGTGAAAAAAAATAGATATCAGGTCTGCGATCATTTTAAGTAACTAGAAAATTTAAATGTATTAAATATCATTCTATGAATTTTAGCTGATTTTCTTCGGACAATTCCGACGATCTTTGCTTTGCAGCCAAAATAGCCGATGCTATGACTGAACGTAGTTGCCCTTTTTCTAACTCGAATAGGCCAGCGGCAGTTGTACCAGCAGGTGTAGTCACTTGCCCTTTGAGTACTGCTGGATGAATTTCAGATTTCGCCAGCATTTGACTCGCACCCAAAACTGTTTGAATCGCCAGTTGTTTTGCCACAGGAGCACTCAATCCGGCATGAACTCCCGAGTCGATTAGTGCTTCAATAAACAAAAACACAAAAGCAGGCCCACTACCACTTAAGCCTGTCACTGCATCCATTTGTTTTTCGTCGACGACCGCCGAGGTTCCAACTGAATTGAAAACTAACTTAACCTTCTCCAAGTGATAATCATTAGCAGACTTTCCCGCGGTTAATGCTGCAACCCCACAACCAACCGATGCAGGTAGATTGGGCATAACACGAACTACAGGAATATTGACTGGAAAGTAAGACTCTATGGTTTCGGTTAAGGTTCCTGCAACGATCGAAACTAGTAACTGGTCTGGCCGGATTACTGAGGCGATTTCGGATAAGATTTCAGGGAAATTATTTGGTTTGACTGCACACAAGATAGTGTTGCTGGAAGAAACTAGGGACTTTATAGTACTGAATGATTTGACACCAAGATCTTGTACTAATTCGTCGACTTTTGGCTGGTATGTGTCTGTAATAGAAATTTGTTCAGAAGTATAAAGCTGGGCACAGACTCCCCTCAAAATAGCTGCACCCATATTACCAACACCTATAAAACCAATTTCGTACTCTCGCTTCGATTGGACTGCATTATTGTTAGTCATAATTAGGCACTTATATTAACTTGGACGGTTACCAAAAATGGAGGTTCCGATACGAACTAGGTTTGCACCTTCTTCGATGGCAACTTCAAAGTCGTTGCTCATGCCCATTGATAAATACTTGGCTTGAAAATTTGGGTAGTTTTGTTCGCTGACTTGGGCCATCAACGCACGTAATTGGCGAAAATAAGGGCGACAAGTTTCAGGATCAGTTGAAAATCTGGCAATAGTCATTAACCCACAAATCGCTACCCGATCCAAACTGGCCACTTGGTCAAAGAAAGGTCTAATTTGTTCCGGCATGATCCCGAACTTGCTCGGTTCGGCAGATGTATTGACTTGAATTAACACCTTGACTTTTCGGTTACTAAGTTTAGCCAGCTCTTGGATGCGATTCATCAGTCGTACCCGATCAACCGAATGGATTAAATCGAAAATATCCAACGCGGCCTTGGCTTTATTAGTTTGGAGATGACCTACAAGGTGCCACCTAACCTTTGAACTTATCAGTTGCTTTTTACTCTTAGCCTCCTGAACCCGATTTTCCCCCAAGTCAGTTAAACCAGCATCAATGGCAGCTTGAATACAGGAGACAGGGTGATTCTTACCAATGGCTACCAACTGGATTTGGTCTAATGTACGACCACTACGTTGTGCGGCCTGATTGACCCTAAATTTGATGACTTCAATATTGTTTTCAATAATCTGTTGCTGCGTTGCCTGACTCACTGCCACCCTAATCCCCGAACTGGGCAATGATAGCACATGGTTAGAATTGATTGCAACCTTGCCTTGATCTTAGGTATAGTCTGAATTTGCCAATCATATCGATGATTTAATTGGCTTTGCTGATAGTCCTTTCATATGCTATATTTTGTCTGGTAAAAATACTGGAGGTTGGGCTTAGACATGGGGAATAGTTTTGGCCAATTTTTTAAGATAACCACTTGGGGGGAATCGCATGGTGGTGCTGTTGGAGTTGTGGTAGACGGTTGCCCTTCACAGGTCAAATTAGATGTTAATGCCATTCAAAATGAGTTAGATCGGAGAAGACCTGGACAAAGTCATATCACTACACCTCGCCAAGAATCAGACCAAATCGAAATCCTGTCTGGTCTTTTTGAAGGCCAAACCACAGGTACGCCAATTTCAATGTTAGTCTGGAACAAAGATGCTCGACCTTCTGCTTATGACCACTTGAAAGATGTTTATCGACCATCCCACGCTGACTACACCTACCAGAAAAAATATGGCATCCGAAATTGGGAAGGTGGAGGTCGTTCCAGCGCAAGGGAGACCGTTGGTCGTGTAGCAGCTGGAGCTATTGCCAAGCAAATCCTTCAACAAGAGTGTGAAATCGAGATCGTGGGTTACGTTCAGCAAATTCATCAAATACAGACTTATGTTGATACNGATCTTGTAACCCTGCAAGAAGTTGAAGCGAACCTTGTTCGGTGTCCTGATCCTACTGCTGCCCAAAAGATGGAAGCTAGGGTTGATCAAGCCCGTAGGGATGGTGATTCTCTGGGTGGGATAGTTGGCGCAGTCGCCCGCCAAGTTCCAGTTGGTCTAGGGGAACCTGTCTTTGATAAACTGAAGGCCGATCTGGCTAAGGCTATGATGTCGCTGCCTGCAACAATGGGATTTGCTATTGGTTCAGGCTTTGAAAGTGCTGCCATGACAGGGGTTGAACACAATGATTCTTTCTACAATGACCAAGGGAAAATTCGCACTCGAAGTAATCACTCGGGTGGAACACAAGGCGGAATATCAACTGGTGAAAATATTGTTTTGCAGGTTGCTTTCAAGCCAACCGCTACAATTCGGAAAGAACAAGAAACAGTTGATGTTTTTGGTAACTCAGTCACACTCTCAGCGCGCGGACGACATGACCCTTGTGTTTTACCACGTGCTGTTCCAATTGTTGAGGCCATGATGGCTCTCGTTTTACTCGACCATTATCTTAGACAAAAAGTAAGAGAACGACAATAGCTTCAAAAGGCATATTGTCAGACAATCTGACATCTTTTTGCCTACCTGATTTCATCATTCCTTAGTATCCGTTTAAAACAAATTTACTAGTTTTGATGTCCAAACAATACAAAACGGACACACGTTAGCTGGGANGATATTGTNCTGATTGAAGTTTTGGGGGGATTGGGTCGCCTACTTGCTCAAANAAATTCTTTCAACGAGAATTTTTCTATTATATTNCCCTTNCCNAAAAAACATCCGTTTGTCAGTAACATTTTTTGTGTTAGAATCTTTTTTATCGTTTTATTCGTAAGGATTTATTTTATGGCTGAAAATCAACCCAACGTGGTAGTTTTTTTTACTGATCAGCAACGATGGGATACTACTGGTGTCCATGGAAATCCACTTGATCTGACCCCCAATTTCGATCGATTTGCAAAGAGCGGAACGCACGCCTATAATTCAATTACATGCCANCCGGTTTGTGGCCCNGCTAGATCTTGCCTGCAGACGGGACTATATGCGACAACTACCGGATGCTTTCGAAATGGCATTCCACTTCCAGATGACAGCAAAACATTAGCTCACTATTTTTCCGAGTCAGGATATGATACTGGTTATATCGGCAAGTGGCATTTGGCTGACACAGGATCGGGTGCAGTTCCAGCTGAAAAGCGTTTTGGCTACCAATATTGGTTAGCGTCTAATGTTCTCGAGTTTACCTCAGACGCATACGATATGGTAATGTACGATAATGACAATCAAGCTGTAAAACTGCCAGGGTATCGGGTAGACGCTCAAACTGATGCNGCTATTCGTTACATTGATCAACACCAATCAAATCCGTTTTTTCTCTTCTTGTCATACATAGAACCTCATCACCAAAATCATTTGGATGATTATCCCCCACCGGATGGTTATAGAGAAAAATATACTTCTCAATGGATACCACCCGATTTAGCTGCATTAGTAGGTTCAACTCATCAACACCTAGCTGGTTACTACGGAATGGTTAAACGCTTAGATGAAGCTTTTGGCCGTTTGCTCGATGCACTCAAAAGTCTTGGTTTAGCGGATAACACAATAGTTCTGTTTACCTCAGACCATGCTTGCCACTTCAAGACGCGCAATTCCGAATATAAACGATCTTGTCATGATAGCTCGGTCAGAGTTCCTACCGCATTGNATGGAGGTTGCTTTGTCGGTGGAGGCGAAATTCGAGAAATGGTTAGCTTGATTGATTTACCTCCAACCTTGCTGGATGCCGCCGGTATTCCGGTACCCAAACAAATGCAAGGACAATCTATTTTACCCTTGATTCGCGGGGAGAAAAGCTACTGGCCATCGGAAGCATTGATCCAAATCAGCGAGTCTCACACGGGACGAGCTATTAGAAGCGAAAAGTGGAAATACAGCGTTAAAGCAACAGGACAAAACAGTGGAAAAGACGGGGGGGCTAATGAATACGTGGAGGATTTTCTTTATGATTTGGAAGTCGATCCGTACGAGTTGAGGAATCTTGTTTCTGCTGAATCCCATATTGAAATTTGTCATATACTTCGCCAAAGGTTGATTGATCGAATGATTGAATCTGGCGAATCAGCTCCCGAAATTCAGGTAGCTACAAAAGAGAATAGTGGACAAAGACAGATCTCGATCAGGTAAGTATTTCTGCTGTTGAGAAGTTGATTTTTCTCAAGTCTAAGTTAGTGATCGTTGGTTCAGGTCTATGTTTTTCAATATCAACAACTTCTTCTATTGAAAAAGAGAATTTAGGAATAGTAAATTTGAATTAATTTCAATCGAAATGAGAACAAGGCGGTTTGTTTCCTTACTATCTCAGTATCATTTTGTAGCAGTATCGTGCTAAGATTGGAATTTGAACTAATTTTTAATTTTTATCATGAACTAGAGAGTGTGTACAGATGAAGAGAATAATTGATATTCCTCGCCCTGAATATCCTCGACCTAATTTCCAGCGTGGTTCCAGCGAAGGCATCGACTGGATTAATCTTAATGGTCTATGGGATTTTCGATTTGACCCAGATGATATTGGTGAAAGTGAAGGATGGCATAATAGTGAGGTTTACAATGACAAGATTATTGTACCTTATCCATGGGAAAGCCTAGCAGCTTGGGGTGAAGCAGATTCAGCTAGTAATTCTAACTACCTCAGTACGAATGCTTATTTGGAACCAGACAGCGTAACCTGTGGTGGATTGGATAATTCTGGTAATTATCGGGATGCTGATCGACATACTATTGGCTGGTATCGGCGGACGATCGTTGTCCCTAATAGTTGGTTCGATCAACGAATTATTCTCAAATTTGGAGCTGTAGATTGGCAGGCTAAAGTTTGGGTTAATGGACAGTTGGTTGGTGAGAACGAAAATGGTTATTTGCCATTTGAAATTGACATTACAGATTATCTAGCAGGTGGACAATCAGCTACTTTAGTTGTCCGGGCCTACGATCCACAAGACCATTCGGCCCAACCAGCTGGAAAACAGATTGGTTGGTATGTTCGATCGAGTGGGATTTGGCAGACTGTCTATCTCGAACCTCGATCAAAGACTTATATCCAAGATTTTAAGACCTATACTGATATCGATACAGCACAGGTCAAAATCAATCTCAATATCGCCGGTGGAGAGATTGATGGAATTGGATTAGCAGTGAAGAGTAATGCTCCAGTCAAGCAGACTGAAATTGAAGTTTCCGGCAACCAAGCTTTTATCCTCTTGCATCTAGAACCGGAACTAGTACAGTTATGGGATGTGGATACTCCACACTTGTACGATATAGATTTCAATTTAAGAAAAGATGGTCAGGTCATCGATCAAGTTTCTAGCTACTTCGGAATGAGAAAAGTTACTCGCCAATTGCTACCGGGAACTAACTACGAATATGTGTTTGTTAATAATCGTCCTACATATTTATTAGGAGCATTGAACCAGTCTTTCACTCCAGAAGGGGTTTACACTTTTCTGGATGATGACCAAATCAAAAACGATATTGTTCGAGCTAAGGAATTCGGATTTAACTTTTTGCGCTTACATATCAAAATTGATGAACCTCGTCTTTACTATTGGGCGGATAAGCTCGGCATTCTGTTTATGTGTGACATACCTAATTTCGGTGATAGTGGCTATGGTGAATTGNCTCAGAAACGTTGGGAAGAGACCCTAAGAGGAACAATCGATCGTGATTTTAACCACCCGTCTATTATTGCTTGGTGCGATTTCAATGAAACCTGGGGATTAGGATATCATCAATATGCTGAAATGAAAGATCGGCAAGAGTGGGTACGCCAGATGTATCATCTAACTCGTGAGTTAGACCCAACACGTTTAGCTGAAGACAATTCACCTTGTATCTACGATCACGTGGAAACCGATCTTAACACTTGGCATTTTTACATAAATGACTATCAAGAAGCAAAAGATCATATCGCTAACGTAGTTGAGCAAACCTATCCTGGGTCNGAGTTCAATTATGTGGGAGGCAATCAACAAACGAACGCACCTCTACTGAATAGTGAATATGGTGGTATTTCCGCCGGCTCTGGGGACAAAGACATTTCTTGGAGTTTCAAATTTCTAACTAACGAGATGCGGTTATATCAGAAAATCGGTGGTTATATTTACACAGAATTGCAGGATATAGAGTGGGAACATAACGGTTTTATGAATTATGATCGTAGCCTGAAACAGTTTGGTTATGACTGTAATGATATCAATGCACTTGACTTTATTGCCATCGATCATCATCCAGGGCTAACTTTCGAACCAGGTCAAGAATTTTCGGCTGATGTGTATTCTAGTCATTTCTCCCACAAGAAAGNTTCAGACACAGTTCTACATTGGCGATTAGATGGATTAGACCATCACGGCCAAAAACAGTTGGATTTAGTTTCTGGCCACACCGATATTACGTTTAATCCGTATAAGGTNGANAANGTACATCATTTGTCNTTGAAATTGCCTGANCAACGGTTAGTAGGAACTCTTCATNTTTGGGTAACAGATCAAGATGACTCGGTAATAGCCCGTAATTTTGTTAATGTTGAGGTTTTGAAACCAATTTCAGCCGTTGAACAATCTCCTGAACTAACGGTCATTAACCGTGATTTCACNGGNGAGTCTCTGNTAGTTATAGAAGGTGAAGGTACCTTGTCTCATTCGATTGAGTTACCTGATATTACAAAAACGATCAAATCGATGGAACTGATTTTTGAAGCCTCTTCTACGGTNATTGGCTCACCACAGACCGATAACGAACTATGGCCGAGTGAAGTTAAAATCATTTCCAATGGAACCGACATCGATACTATTAATTTACCCAATTCTCCCGCAGATGCCCGGGGAGCTTTATCCTACATTAACGGAATTGATGGTAAGTATGGCCACCTGGTCAGAGTATCGATTGATCCAAGCCATTTAGATTTGAGTGGAGGACAATTACAGATTGATTTGCAGTCTGATTCAGGAGGNCTGACTCTTTATTCTCAACGTGCCGGTCGNTACCCNTTGGCAATACAGGTTCGTATTCATCATTAAGCTGTACCTGTATGGTGTCTGATGAGAATCTTACATACTGCGGACTGGCACATTGGTAAACGGCTCTATCAGCACCACCGGACCGAAGAGCACCAACAGTTTCTAGATTGGTTACTGAACACAATTATCGATCAGCACATAGATGTTTTGTTGATTTCCGGTGATGTGTTTGATACAGCNCTTCCTTCTTCAGAGTCGATGCAGTTGTATTACNATTTTCTGCATCGNCTTTACACTCAAACTGNTACAACTGCTGTAATCACNGCAGGTAATCATGATGCTGCCGTGCGCCTAGANGCAGANCGTGATTTTCTGNAAATGGGCAGAATANATGTTTTTGGGACTTTGCGTTCTGANCTGAGCCAACAAATTGTTTATCTTCCAAAAGATCANCCGAANATAGCGATTGTTGCTCTGCCTTATCTNTCCGAAAATGAGATTCTCTCACATCAATCGNTGGAATCTACTNCTAATCGTCATGATCGATATCGATCTGCCATCCGACAAATCTATCGGGAATGTGTCAACTTAATCCCAACTGATTTAGGCAAAATATTGATGGGACACTTAACGGTCCAAGGTGCTTCTAANACTGGTTCTGAAAGGAATATTTTGATTGGTGGTCTGAATTCTGTTCGAGTCGATGATTTTCCGTCGACGGTCGATTATGTAGCACTTGGTCATTTACACCAATCTCAATCGCTGTCCGGTCAGAATTATCCAATTCGATACTCTGGAACACCGCTACCGATGACCTTCAGAGAGGCTAAAATGGATAAGAAAATCTCCCTAATCGAGCTTAATCAAAATAAAAAAATGCCGGGTGAAAATTGGAAAGAAATTACCATCCCTACTTTTCGACGTTTGGTGACGTTGGAAGGAGAAATAAACCAAATCTTGTCTTTGGCTGCTTCAATTGACCAAGATTGGAAAGATGTATACATCGAAGTGAAATTGTTAAGNTCCCAACCGACAGTGGGAATGGCAGACCAAATCCGGCAAGNCTNTTNNGATGCAAGGTGGATATGTGTTAACAGTTGAAATTATGATGGAAAATCATAAACACCATAATTTTTCTGCTTCGGATATTATAACCCAATCTCCTCAAGATGTTTTCGATCAGTTTTACCGAGAGAAACATTCTGTTCAGGCTACAGATTTATTCAATGAAGTAGATGACTTTAAGCGAATGTTATCTCAATTACTAGAACAAATTGAAAATGATAAAACTGAATTGGATTGACGTAATTATAATTTACGCTTAGAATACGAATTGACCTGATTAGCTCGTTTGTTATAGTGAATCAACAACCAAATATTCTTTTCTTTTTTCCTGATCAGCATCGACATGATTGGATCGGTGCTGAGCCAGACAATGCTGTTCGTACCCCCTACTTGGACAAACTAGCCCAGAATGGTGTGAGGTTTACTAATGCAGTTACGCCTTCGCCTGTCTGTGCACCAGCTCGTGCTTGTTTGGCTTCTGGTATGGAGTATGATTATTGTGCTGTTCCAGACAACGGTTATAATTATCCATTGGAGAGCTGGACGTTTTATCAAGCTTTACAGAACGTAGGTTATTCAGTGATGGGTTGTGGCAAGTTCGATCTGCATAAAGCGACCTCTTCTTGGGGGATAGATGGAAAAGGATCGATTAAAGATTGGGGATTTACTGACGGCATAGACAACGCTGGTAAGTGGGATGCAGTTCGCAGTGGGGCCGAAAAACCAAAAGACCCCTACATGTACTATCTGTATCAAGAAGAGTTAATTGACGTTCACTTGAGTGATATGGCACGCCGAAGAAGTAATAAAATGGCAACTTTTCCCACCGATTTACCAGAAANTGCATATTGTGACAATTGGATNGCCCAAAACGGGCTTAATCTACTCGAGCAATGTTCCGNCAGTAATCCATGGTTTTTACAAATAAACTTCACAGGCCCACATAGCCCTTGGGATCTAACTAGTCGCATGAAGTCAACTTATGCTGGGTTTGACTTTCCACCCCCTTACCCAACAAACCGATTGGTTACCGATGAAATAAATGAGGTCCGGCAAAATTATTCTGCTATGATTGAGAATATTGATCGTTGGTTAGGCATATACATCAATTGGCTATCCGAAAGAAATCAGTTAGATAATACACTAATTGTTTTCAGCAGTGATCATGGTGAGATGTTAGGTGATCATGACCGGTGGGGTAAGTCTTTGCCTTATCAATCTTCAATAGGTGTGCCTTTAGTTATCGCTGGACCAAATGTTAAATCTGGTCTTGTAATCGACACCCCAGTTAGTCTAATCGACTTAACTGCTACCTTTCTAGACCAAGCTAATGCAAAGATACCTTCTCAACTACACGGGAAAACCCTACGATCAGTTTTATCTGGTAGCGATCACATCCATCGGCAACACGTGCTGTCAGGTCTAGATAATTGGAGATTGGTTTACGATGGTCATCACAAATTGGTACAAGGTTTTGAAGGTCAGTCTTGGCTTTTTGATTTGAAAAATGATCCTGCCGAAACGCAAAACCTATTTCTTGATCAACCCAAATTAGTAGAAAAATTGCAAGCTTTACTTACATGTGAATTTGGTTAGAATGTTTTTTACATCTTTCTTTAAGCGTACTAACCAAGTATGTTTAACAACTTTGAGGTCTTTGATATGTTTCAATTCAAAATAATCCAGGCACCAATTTTGGTATTAGTTTGTGTCATCGGTTTTAGCTTTCTAGTTCATTTTTCCACCCACGCTCAAGATTTAGATTGTGTCTGCAAAGAAAAAGAGAAGAATGAAAACGGAATCGTTCTCGAATGCGTATGCAACCCACTAAATGACAATAATCCGGGTAATAATGTCAATAAGCCAGGTAATAACCAGGGACAAGTTGCTAAAGGTAAACGTCTTACTGGGGGGCCTCTGAAAGGAGCACAATTACTGAAAGATCCTGGGGCAGCACCACTAGAACAAGATCGACCTGGTGCTCCTTGGATCACAAAATGGTATGCTCCTGCCGGTATTTATACCAATAACGGAGGGTTTCAGCAATCAGGTCGGATAGACCTAATCGAGAAGGGAACTAATAAAAAACTGACACAGCCCAAGCTAGCTACGGCCGCAGGATTGCTCAAAACGCAGAATACCAAGCTAAATTGGGGGAAAAAAAATGGTGGGACCTGTGATTGGAAAATCATAGAGATTACGCCAAACAATGGCAACAATATGGGAGAAAATTACGGTGGTGGCGACCAGTCAAATTTTGATACCTACGCCATCTTAGTTATACAAGCACCAAGTAAGTTGAAGGCTGTTATGTCTACGGCTCATGACGATTGGGCGCAAGTTTGGATTAATGGTGAAAAGTGGTATAACAACTCAAAATGGACGGGTGGTGCAGTCAAAGTAAGCTACGATGTTGAAGTCGAACTCAACCGTGGTGGTAATGTGCTGCTTTATCGTTGTGGAGAAAGTGGTGGTTCTGATTATTTCAACTTACACTTTGATGATATTACTAATCGTAAGGTAAAGTATTATCCCAATAATGCCAAAACGAAAAATGGTTTTTTTGTAGAAGTCAATCGAGCTTTGAGAGGGTTAGCAATTGAACCTGCTGACAAATTACCGGTTACCTGGAGCGAGATTAAGCAGTGAAAGAACTAAACGTATTAGGAATTCACAACAGCGAATAATATCTTTCTATTTGTCATCAATTATTCATCGGTAAGTGGGNANTTGGAGCCCCACTTANNGACAAGTTGTAGANGAGTNCCCCTCAATTGCTTAGGAATGATCGAATTCCTCGTCTGAATATGATTGGGAGCAGAAGTTTCGACGTTAGCTAGTTGATCGTAAGCTAAAATACCTCTCAGCTTTGAAGCGGGATTGGTTGGATTACAACAGCTTGGCCTGATTGTAATGACAGTGAAATCGAGTTGTTTGACGTATTTCGCCAGTTTGTTTCTTCTTCTACCGGAACAATCTGGCTATCCTTTAGCCCATCGACCGTCAGTATCTCCGCTTTTACTTTGGTAATGTTTATCCAACGTGATGGCAGTTTTATCTTTCGATTATCAAATCCCTGCCGACTGTAAGCGATGAGAGCTTGTTCTTTCCAAAGGACTGGACATACTACTTCATCACTATCCATGATCACCGTTCCTGTTTTCGACACATCGGTATTACGACGGTAATACCAAGGAACCACGTTCAAACAGAATTGCTCAATTAATCCCGGAAGATTTTTTGGGTCTTGCATAATTTCTGGTTCTGCATGCATCGGTGTGTATGCACTCAGTAAAGCCGGTAATGAGGTGAAATTGTCGGGTTTTCCAATCCAATTTTCATGAGCATATGTCATTTCGTCATAATGCCACGTCATTGCTTGTAGCCCTAGAAATGGATCTTTTCGAAGCCAGTACATAGCACCTTCGCTGGTTACATCGATACCGTATCTTCTCCAATAGCGAATGATCTTGCGTTGCGCTACTATTTCATCATCAATACTAAAGCCAANGTATGGACTGATTGGNTCATCTGGTCCTGATGGCCGCATGGAGTGAAAGGCATCAATATGGATGGTACCAGATTCCTTCAANTCGGGAATCATATTAACCAGTCGGTCAATCCTATTTTGGGCGTACCCCAATTCCCATTCTCGGGCGTAGCTGATCTGGTAAGATTGCATTCCATTAAAATTTTCACCTTTTATAGGATCACCGGAAGAATCTTTGGCAATGATATCGCAGGCCAAGTATTCATCCCACAGAGGGCTNTCCATAAAAGCATCAATCATATTGATATGTAGNCTAATCGTTGTATTGTATTCCTTTGCTTTCTTGATTAACCACTTCAAACTGGCCAGTGATGTTGAGTCTTCAGAACGTTTTAAGCTTGTGTTTACTTGATCCCAGGCGGGATACTTGGAATCATGACCATTGTACTGCCATCCTACCAGATAAATAATTTTGGGAATACCTAGAGTAATATGATTAATTCGCCTGATAACGNTTATTACATCGGAAAAAGTTAAATAGANCTTGTCTANATTTCCCTNGCCGTCCCGGGTACANAGTAGTAGTTTCATAACTACTGTTNGGTTNTAATCATGAGTCCATGGGGACTCAGGTTTCATTGTTTTGGNCCAATCGTAATAAGCACCGGATTCNTCATTGTTTAATCGGGAATTACNGTNAGNANTGGTCATAATNNNCTATCCTCTGATTGAGTTTNCTTNCCCANCGAACTNCTGAAATTTTTATCCACTTCAAGNNCANTCCATTCTAACCAAGGATNACTCAAAACTTCTGNCATGTAANGCATTTCNGCNGTTTTATGGTCTCTTGGNCTATATTCTGTGTGNAGATGATGTTTAATACGAAAAAAGACCATGTTTCGAGGTTTTTTGCCTACATGACGGCTTTCGCCATGGCATGTTAGGTAATGAGCTATTACGGCATCCCCCTTAGACATTAACTGCTGTGTTGCCGATGGCCACCAACTTCCATTGTCAGATTCCCCCACGTATCGTGGAGAATCACCCATGGATCGCGTCGGAGGAGGGATCATGCGCGGTCTTACATCAGGCCACTGACCACGGGAAGCATTGCTACCAGGTTGGCGATGCCAAGGTTCTAGTGGCCAATCTGGCCCTCCTGGGCCTAAGGGCCCACCTTTAGATGCTTGATGGGCAAAAAAGGCAGCATTAGTAAGATGTGACCCGCGGAGGACCGCAAAGTTACCACAGTCTGGTTTTATTTGTTCACTCAGTGCAATACCAACCAAAGCTGAAAAACTCATAATTGGAGCCTCATGGTCTGGGTTGTCTTCGTGTGGTCCTGGGTGTATGGCAATACCATCAACATGTCCATTCCAGTCAAATGGTGATGGAGTAGGACGCCCCATATAGATGTCAATTTGATCAGTCGGTGTAGGCATCCGGACAGCAATTTGTGCGCTAGTGACGGGCAAAACCTGCCCACCAAGAAGGTCCTGTAATAGTGAGTGTAGAGGCGAATTATGGTATAAAGCTTGTACTGCGTCGGACGCTCCACCCTCTTTTCTCTTGACGGCTTCAATTGCAGCCCGACACAAATCCTGAGAGACGATTTTTCGGAGGATAACGACCCCTTCCTTAATTAGTNCGNGTCTCTGCTCCAGAGTCATAAAATCATCAACTATCATTTGGGTTCCCCAAAAATTTTTTAGACCTGATTGGAATAATTGATTATCTATCAACACATAAGTGACAAGCGGATTANACNCANTGCAACTCAAGCTTTATCATTCACTCTACATTCAAACAATGGATCAGTGGCAGCATGAGTACATTAATTGTAAAGGCAACTATGATTTCAANTCCCATGCAAGAGTGGTTTCCAGNCTGTCCTCATTAATCTCAATTCCTAATCCGGGCTGGCGGGGCACAGTAATAGATCCATCTTCATCAATCCAAAATGGCTCATCAAGAACAGATTGCAGAGTTTCTGGTGTCAAAATTGGCGGATCAAAGGGGAATTCGATCATCGGGCAATTATCTACTGTTGCCATTACTTGTAAGGTGGCAGCAAACATAATGAAAAAAGCGCCACCACCAGTTACATGTGGAATTATTAGTCGCCCATAGTGATCAGCCGTTGATGCTATCTCCTTTAAGCCGATTATACCAAAGTTACCGGTCAATGTGATATCGGGTTGCACTATATCGTACGCACCGGCTAACAGATGNGGAGAAAAATCGCTCACTGTTGGAGTGTGTTCACCACCGGCAACCATCATTTTCACCATATTGGAAATTCTACTTAATCCTTCAATGTCCTTGCGAGGGAGNGGTTCTTCCAAAAAGAACACGTCAAGTTGGTCTAGTTCGGTCGCCATTTGCATTGCTGTCTGCCTAGACCAAAATTCATACTCGTCTCCAATGGATGAAGATGCATTGTTTTGATTGGCATCTACTAATATTTTCACCTGATCTCCTACCGCATTTCGGACAGCACTAATCATGGCTAAATCATCCAGTGNGTTAGAACGATGAAGTCGTAATTTGATGGCCTTAAAACCCAAATCAATCAACGATTTTACTTGCTCGACCTGTTGTTTGGTATCCAATAATCGGCTAGTCGCAGCATAAACTGGAATTTTTTGAAGCTTTGCACCTAAAAGGTGTGATACAGGTNATTTTGCCACTTTCCCAATTATATCCCACAAGGCAATTTCCAATCCTGCAGCACGTTTACCTGAATTGCCTGCGCGTTTACCTCCCATATGATGAGACCAAAATTGGCGGATTTGAAATGGATCTTGATTCTTTATTAGTTCTGGGTTTCCACCTATGTTGGGTCCATACCCAACAATCNCTTGATCAGTGTAAACTTTGTACAACGACAGATTGAAACTGTTTGTATGTGGACCACTCGGCTCGGACCAAGCTGGTCGCCATGGAATAGGCAATTCAATTGGTTTGCTATTCGTTAAAATTTCGACCTTGGTAATTTTCATTCTAGATCACTGGTTTGTTCGCATGGTGATTCTAGGAGATTTGGCGTGTTTCGTCAATACTAAAGCATATGTAACAGATTCATAACTACTTATGGTATGATAGGCCGATTTCAGGTGAATTATGACCGATATAACCTCATCCCAATATGCAACTACAGAGATGCCCGTTTCTTTAATAGATTCAATGGGCGACGACTTAACAGTAGTAAACGCAGCTCGAGTCTCTTTTGGCAAAAAAAAGACCAAATTTGACAGTAAAGATAAACGGTTGATTGCGTATTTAGCTTCACATGGACACTGGACCCCATTTGGTCATGTTTCATTACAGTTTCATATTCAAGCACCAATCTTTGTCGCGCGCCAACTAGTTAAACATCAAGTTGGGCTNGTTTGGAATGAAATTAGCCGCCGATACGTAGATTTTCCGCCGACTTTTTATGTGCCAGAATCATGGAGAGGACGAGCAATTGATAAGAAACAAGGNAGCAGTAGCGATGTGATAGTTAGTCCATCGACAGATGCTTATGAATCTGCTTGTCACCAGGCGATTCTTCACTACAATCAACTCATTGATTCTAAAGTGAGCCCAGAGCAAGCAAGGTTAGTTTTACCACAGTCAATGATGACCGAATGGTATTGGTCTGGAACTCTGTTTGCTTTTGCCCGAGTTTGCAATCTACGCTGTAAACCTGATGCCCAGTATGAAACCCAAATAGTGGCCGATCAGATTGATAATTTAGTCAGTCAGGTAGCCCCAGTATCATGGAAAGAACTTCGAGATTAAAGCCAAAATGAAAAGCCGTAGTCGCTGTGAACTATTTGAATAACAAAAAAAACATCATAGAAGATCGGCCATATCTACTTTTGACACCAGGGCCACTAACTACCACTCGCACAGTAAAAGAATCGATGCTAGTCGATCTTTCAACTTGGGATGATGATTACAATAATATTGTGCAACAGGTCCGTTCTCGTATCGTCCAACTGGTAACTCGTTCTAAGTTATATACGAGCGTACTCATGCAAGGAAGTGGGACTTTCGCTGTAGAATCTACGGTTGGGTCTGTCGTTCCTCCAGATGGGAAACTGCTAATTATCAGTAATGGTGCATATGGAAGGCGGATTGGCCTAATTGCTGATAGGCTAAAGATTGATTTTTACGAGATGAGGTGTAGTGAAACGACTTGCCCCGATTCTCAAAGACTCAACCAAATACTAGAAACAGATCCGTTGGTTACTCATGTTGCAATGGTACATTGCGAAACTACAACTGGTATCCTCAATCCAATTAGAGAACTCAGTAAAATTGTTAAAAAACATAACCGGACCTTAATTTTGGATGCGATGTCTAGCTTTGGTGGTATTCCACTTGTTATAGATGAGATTGGTATTGACTATCTAATATCTTCCGCGAATAAGTGTATTCAGGGAGTACCGGGATTTGCATTTGTTATATGTCACCAAAAAAAGTTTGAGAAGACTCGAGGGTACGCCCGTTCCCTGAGCTTGGACCTTTATGATCAATGGGAAACTATGGAGACTAAAGGAGGTAAATGGCGTTATACATCACCTACACATACATTGCTTGCATTCCATCAAGCACTGGAGGAATTGGAAAATGAGGGTGGTATTGGGACTCGAAACAAGCGATACTCAGCTTGCCAGAGGATCCTAGTTGATGGTATGTCCTCGATTGGCTTTTACCCATTGCTAGATAAACACCTACATTCTCCTATAATTACAGCCTTTCGTTACCCGAAAGAAAAATGGTTTAATTTTTCAATTTTCTACCAAAAGTTGAAAGAAAGACGATTCGTTATCTATCCCGGAAAGGTTTCCGAAGAGGATACCTTTCGAATTGGTACCATTGGGGATTTGTCCATAGATGATATAAGACACTTGGTCCGTGTGATTGAGGAAGTTGTAATTGGTATGAAATCTGAAGGATAAAAATGTCTGTCCTTTGCCACACCAGAGTCTGATGATACGATATCGGCAGTTAGAAAAAGAGTTTTACTAAATTCTATTANAATAATTGAATNATCAAGTTAATTAAATGGAGACGTATATGAACCAACTTCNCTATGACTTTTGGCGTACCTTATCTTTTNGTATCTTTGTAGTTCTGACGGTGGTAACGCTTTCAGCTAATGCAGCTTCCACTATTATTCCNTACGGTAAAATGACAATCGACGGTAAACTTGACGNNGGCTTGGAAGNAAAAGCGGCNAAGTTTGACCTCTCATTAGTTTGTATTGNAGGTACAATCAAGGACGATTACTTCTCAACTTATTTATCTTACGATCAGGATTATCTGTATTTTGCTTGTACAGCTAAAGATAATGATGTCTCCTGTAAGGATGTTGTGTCTCGAGATTTCAAAGATTCTGATTACATCCGTTTTTATATCAACGTAGAAGGAGACTATAAAAAACGACAACAACTAGATGGAAAAGGAGATTGGGCCTTTATTTTCACCCCACAAAATTCGAAAGGGAAGTGGCAACCAATGCTTAAAGAGTGCGGATATAATGGGCCTGGCCATGGCGACTTAGATGGTGATAAGGTTACAAAAAAAAGAAAAAGTGGACCTATTAATGGTGGATGGTATGTTGAGGCCGCAATCCCTTTTGATTTGTTCGAAAAAAAATTGAAAGATTTTGAGAAGGCCAACTTGGGCGTCTATTTTATTGGTGGAGATACTGATAAGGGAGGTGTTCGTTCCGGTGAAGTTCGAGTACCTGCAGAAGGTGCGGGTGGCTATTGGCAATCTCCATCGTACTGGCAACCTGCTGAACTGGGCCCGTTTTCCGTTACTTTCGAGGATAAGCTAGCTACGCTTTGGAGTAATATTAAGCGATTCTAAGACCTATTTTCCTTCTCTGCTGATTTACTTAGGATAGGAGCAAATTATCTCCGATGTTAATCTGGGCTGTTTTTCCGGGTACTTTTGGAGATAATTTGCGGTAATTGTGAGTCCGATAGCACCGTGNTCCCNAAGGCTTTCCATTAAGTTGGTAANGTAACGGATTTAANTGGTCTCATAATGTGCTATAAATATGGACTAAAAGGATCGAGNNTCTCAATACTNAGGTATTTAGATNCGGTCTATAATTATCGAAACAAATTTTATGTCAGTGATTGACTTTCTCAACATCGACGAAATAAACACCGAGATTATTTCCGTTAGCTCGCTCTGTTGGAACGAAATCTNGTAGGCTTTTCNCATCTCTATAATCATCACCATTACCAACTGGCCGATTCAGCAGTCGGCACNTGTCTGNGCTCGATATGCTTGGATCCCACCACGCCATTGTTGTTGAACCTCCTCCATCCATATTAATTCCGTTGTAAGCACCAAATGTTTTCAGGAGACTACCGACACCACTGACGGTTGCCCCGTAGCTGTTGGTTTGTCGGCCGTCAATTGTCAGAAAAAAGAGGTACTGACCATCTTTCGACAAACCTATTCCAGTTCTTGGGTGTAGTTGTGTCCCAGATGAAGACGGTTCTCCATTGGTAAGACATAGACTAAACCCACTGACTGCCGTTTCAACGTTTGATATATCGAGTTCAGTTGAAACCATGGAAATTTGCAGAGAACCANCCTTACTTGCCAAGAGCGAAGCAACGTTTTTCTGGTTAGATACTACAATTCCTTGAGAAACAGCAAAACCAGAAATGTCGGTTGGTTCCTCCTTTTGGTATGGCGCAGGCCAAGGTGAAAATGGGCTAGCATTGATTGCGACTACCAGTTTTTGATCAGTCTTCTGAGATTGGCGAATAAAGTCTCGAGTGGTTTGGCGGATTGTTTCCGACTGNTCANCTAGCCAGTTTGAACANCGTGGCGTAGTATATAACTTCATACCAGGAGTATGGNTGTCAATTCGTAGACAATTGATGACCATCTTCTGAGGAGAAGTTCTTTCAATTTTCGCGTGCAAAATTCCTGTACGAAGTTCTTTTGCTGTGCTCCAGTCATAGCTCTTGGTGTCAAAGTCAGATAATATAGATTGGTTGCCTGCAAAGAACAATAAAANTAGAGTGAAAGCAAAATTCAAACTTCCCAGAAACTTACAACTCATTTGTGTTATATGAATTACTTTTTGTTCTTTCGTAAGAGTTCTCATCTGTACTTTTGTATGGACTAAAGACCGAATTCTTTCCGATGTTGTTCAGCTAATATACACTATTACTGAGATNGTTTCTATTACTGTTTTTCATTNTATANACTAANTGGATTTGTCAAAAAANAATCTACCGTTTTTTTTGTATTAACTTTTCATGNTCTNACCCTGAATTATACAATTGGTAACCTTCATTTTTCGCNAGTCNAATTTCGAACACAAACTGGTGAACGTACATTTGGAAATATAATTTGGAATTTTATCTGTTTTNCTAAGTTTATGGCACGTTATGTTATAGTAAACTTNAAAACCGGAAAAACTTCTNATCGTCCTAAGTNAGTTTAGGTATGTTGTATGTGCATGTTAATTCACTTCTACCGATGTAGATTGGATGATTTGTTTTAATTCCATAGCTACTAATTTGAAAGNAATTTATCAGCAAACTAACCNCCAATTTATCATTGATCTCTACAATAATCGAATAGAATAAAAATAACCTGAGAAANGGTAATGAGAACCGCTGATCAATTAACANATANGCTCCACAAATGGGTNATTGAATATTTGTCTGATTATTCATACCTACCCGNAAANCGACGTCTTCGTCCCAATCTATATAGAATTATTTGCACTTTAGTATTATTTTCGGGATTTACTCTAGTATTTGGGGGGGGATTTAGCTTCGCTAGACTTGGTCATACATCTAAGTTGATTTTTCTAGCAGAGGGCTTATCTATACTTTTAATTTCTCCTGTATTGAGTAATCCAACGGCACTTTTTTTAGCTGAAGATAAATTCCTCTCAATGCGCCAAAAGTGGAAATTCTTACTACCAGCCGTAGGTAAACAGCAAATCGCTATTTGGATAGCAATCGGATTTAGTTTTATCTGTTGGTTAACTATTAATAATTACAAGTCAATAATTCTGCCTATTCCCTCTCCTGTCATTTTTTATATGCATTTGGTATTATCCGTTTTTGTTGTTATAGGTAGTGCTTCTGGCTTATGGTCTCATACTATTTTGGGCTCGTTGAAATCTGTTTATTCAATCCAATTAGCAATTTTGTGGTGGTTATGTATTATTTTTTCTCCTTTTATTTTAGTACCTCTAGACCGTTTTTCATTTAGTTTAGAGAGCGTTATACCGTACTTTTTATACATGAATCCGATGATTGCCATTTGTCAATTGTTAGAGCAAGATACTTCTATTTTCAGAACTCCCTATTTGTACGAAATTTTACCTGTAGCTTCTTATCATTTTGTATACCCAAACTGGGTATTCGTTTGTATTTTACAGGTATTATTATCAGCAGTGATGTTGATTTTTGCTTTTAGGTCTAAACTTTAGGTTATTTAGGTGATTTACCATTGTCAGAATTAATAATCAGTGCTTCTGGGGCAAGAGGTATTATAGGACAATCATTAACACCAGAAAGAGTTGTTCGTTTGGCAACAGCCTTCGGCAATTTTATTGGTAGCGGGCGAATTGTAGTAGGATATGATAGTAGAGCGTCTGGGCCGATGTTGATGCATTCTGTCTATTCTGGATTACTTGCAACTGGATGTGAAATATTAGATGTTGGTATGTGCCCAACCCCAACGATTCTACTTATGTCTAGGGTTGAGCAAGCTGATGGCAGCATTGTTATTACTGCCAGCCATAATCCAGCTGAATGGAACGGGTTAGAATTTGCGGCTCAAGCAGGTCGCTTACTAAATGGTCAGGACCTTAAAAGCTTTCTAGATATTTATCATAACCAAAAAATAAAACTATGTTCTTGGAATAAACAAGGGAAAATTAAAAAACTAAATCAAGCAACGAGCCATCATATAAACGCAATTTTGGAAGCTCCTTGGGTCAATTTGGAACACACACATTCTCGTCAATTATCTGTAGCGATTGATGCGGGAAATGGTGCGGGAAGTCGAATTAGTCCAGTTTTATTACGAGCACTTGGATGTAAAGTTTCTGAAGTGTTTTGTCATCCCGATGGTTCATTTCCTCGTCCGAGTGAACCAGACCCCGAAGCCTTAAGTAAACTATGCAACACGGTTCAATCGATCAGTGCAAATCTTGGTTTGGCTCACGATGGAGACGCAGACCGGTTAGTAATCGTTGATGAATCAGGTCATGCCATAAGTAGTGAGTATACTCTCGCTTTGATAGCTGATTTTTTGTTAGAAAAGACAGACCAACCAGCTTATATAGTTGCAACTATTTCAACAAGTCGGTTGATTGAGGATATCGCGGATCGACATAAGGCTGAACTGCTTCGTGTACCTGTCGGAGTCAGTTTTGTTGTAAATAAGATGAAAGAACTTTCTAAAGATAATCCAAAGGCACTCGTCCTGGGTGGTGAAGGTACTGGTGGTGTAATATTACCCAACTGGCAATATACTACAGACGGAATCGCGGCTATTTCTGTTATTGTTCAGATGTTAGCTGATTCTGATTATTCAATTCAATCTCGTGTCAGAAATTTACCAAAATATGAGATGCACAAAATTAAACTTAAGATCAAGAGACAAGCAATTGCCGATGAGTTAGTACAGCGAGCAACTGTAGTTTTCGGCCAATTATCGAATTCAACTCTGGATTTGACCGATGGTATTAAGTGTGTTTGGCCGGATCGATGGGTTAATATTCGAAAATCTGGCACGGAACCAGTTGTACGCATTTTTAGTGAGGCAAACTCCTCAGACATAGCTAAAGAACTTGCTTTACAAACCCAAAAAAGTTTACAACAAATCGTGATGCAGATTGAACAAGAGAACAAGTAAAAGATCAGTAACAAATAGCCGAAAGCAAGCGTTATTGATAATCAGAAATTCAAAAATTGGTTTAAAATGAAATCATTAAAACTAGTTTGTGTCGGTGGTGGTACTGGCTTGTCGTCTCTCTTAAAAGGTTTTAAAAGACTTTCGACGATAGATCCAGATGCGGCGGTCATAATCAATATCGACGAATTATCGGCTATAGTGACTGTCTCAGATGATGGTGGGAGTACAGGACGACTGGTAGATGAGTTTGACGTATTACCCCCAGGTGATATTCGTAAACTTCTCGTTTCTTTATCTGATTCTGACAAGCTAGTTTCTAGCTTGTTCGAGTATCGTTTCTCTAGTGACGGACCTTTGGGTGGTCATAATATAGGAAATTTATTACTAATTGCGTTGACGGAACTTAATGATAATAATTTCCCTCGAGCCATTCAGCTGGCATCTCAATTACTGGCTGTTCGGGGACAAATTATTCCTGTTAGTCTACAACCAACGATTCTGTGTGCCGAGTTAATTGACGAAGAAATTATACGCGGTGAATCAATGATACCAGAGCGCAAAAATCGATCCCCAATTCGGAGGATTTTTTTAGAACCACGCCCGAATGGTAAGACTAACAAAAAATATGAGGTCAAAGCACATCAAGCATCTATTGACTCCATTAATGATGCTGATGTAATCATTATTGGGCCAGGTAGCCTCTATACTAGTATCATGCCCAATCTGGTATATCCTGAGATAAGACAAGCCTTTAGCAATTCTTCGGCCGTTAAAGTCTATATTTGTAACGTTATGTCTCAACCGGGTGAAACAGACAACTATTCCGTAACCGAACATGTGAAAGCCATTACGAGCCATGCAAAAATCGATCTTGATTACGTGATTGTCAATGATGGTATCGCGTCTCCTCAAGTGCTAAAAAACTATATCCAAAAAGAAATCAGTGGGCAGTTAGATTTAATCCGAAAATATACCGATGAAGGATTGATCATGTCGAGTAAGCAGGGAAATCTGACGACCAACCCACCAATTGACTTTTTTGATCATATTAGCTCTTTATCAGAGCAGATTAGCCAATTGTCTAGCGGAATTACCAAAATTGCTAGCACATCACAAGTCCAAGTTTTGTTTGATCCGCAAAAAGATCATTTAGACGGTGCACAGCTTGTAACTGCAGATATGATTTATCAGACTAAGGTAGTCGTCGATCAAGGCATAGAATTAGATGTAGTAAGACATGATCCTATGAAACTAGCAACTACTCTGGTTAAAGTGATTGGAGATCATTTTGATTTTTCGTAATCGATCGTTATTGAAAGAGGTCTTTTCGTTTGTTTGTTCAATGTATCTTTTGTGTTGGTCGTTGAATTGTCTTGCGCTTGAAGGCTTGATCAAGGAAATTACTGTAAATGGAGAAAAGGGTACTATCAGTATAGATTGGGGAACAGGAATGGTTCGCCAAGCCGGATCTCACATCGAAATCTACCGCCAAAACTTAGAAGGGAATACAACTTGGGTTAGCTATGGATTTATTAGAGGCCCTGATTTATCTTTGGCTGATACTTTTGATACTTTTGATGGCTTGCCTTTACAGATCGGAGATTTAGTTAGAATACAGCAACGGAGCAAAATTTGCTCTCGCATCGGACAAACCGTCTACGTTATCGCTTCACCTGATTTGACAAAGAAAATTCAGGCTGACCAAGAAATCGAACGTTTATTTGTCTATCGAGCCAATCGAATCCCTCGCTTTTTGAAAAACCGTTGGTATACGTTCGATTGGAGAGAAAAAGTCTGTGACCTGACAAAGCCAAAACTAGTCCAAAGGTCTAAAATCAAATCTTCTGTTGCATTCGAAACTCCCGCAAAAGGTGATTGGGTATATTCAGAAGATTTACAAAGTCAAAATCGATACGATGCTGACCAGCGGCTGTTCGTACTAAGAACCGAAGGTAATAGCGTATGTATTAGCCGATTCAATCAGCCCATTGTTGGTAAATCCTATACGTTACTGAGACGGAAGATAAAATCTGATGAAGTTGATCCTGATTTTCCTATTTTTCGGATCAAAGTCGATCAGGTTTACAATTATGTTGTTTCGGGTGTGTACGAAAACCCACGACTACCCAAAAAATTAAGTGTTGGCGATGGTGTCAAAATTATTGATTAACCAACGATTTCCTTTTTTATTTTTATCTTTTCTTTTTCCTATATTAATGATCCCCGTAGTTCAGGCAATGGAATGGATTGATGGAACTCACCTGTTACCCAGTACTGTCCCAATCGACTTAATTCCATCAGCTCCTGCCCAGCGAAATCCACTTCAGATTGGCGATCAGCGTATTTTCTTTGCGGTCAATTTTCGTACACAGGATCAGTATAATTTGAGAGCGACACTACGCGGAATTGGTGATTTTTGTTATGTTTACGTTCAAAATTCAGAGTGGAATCGGAGAGTTAACTCTCGTGCAATCACTAATTTAATACGTAGTTTTGAGCGTTCTACCCCAACTGACCCGAACAGGGGTATATACCAAATCCAAACTAAAATATTTGGTCAGCCACCAGATCGAGATGGTGATGAACGTGTTTTTTTCTTACTTCTCGATATTCCAAGTGATGCACGTGGGCAAGTGGTAGCTGGGTACTTTAGCGATATTGATCAGCAGAGAGGGCAATTAAGAGACCCAAAAACAGGGAAATTGTATAACAGTAATGAGTTAGATTTGATTTATCTGGATACGAATCCCATTTCTGCTGGTGGACCTGATAGCTTAACTGTCTTAGCCCACGAATTTCAACATTTGATTCATTGGAAGAATGATCGGCGTGAGACCGTATGGGTCAACGAAAGTCTATCAGAGTTTGCAATGTTCATATGCGGTTTCCCACCACTTGACCATCTATCCAGTTTTGAAGCCAACCCAGAGATATCTTTGATCGATTGGGATCGTGATAGTCCATACTTGCTAGCTAGTTATGGTGCAGCATACTTGTGGTCTCTTTATCTTTATGAGCATCATGGAAAAGAACAAATAATAACTACCATTGCCCGTAGCAGATCTTCAGGGATTTCGGGTATCAATCAAGCCTTACGAACCTTGGGGTCAAAAGAAACTTTTCAAACTGTGTATGCTGACTGGAAAATCGCCAATCTGGTTGATGATTTGGATTTTGGAAACGGGAAATATGGTTATAGAAATGCAAATCCGAGAATTCAAGTGAGTAAAAAACACCAATTTTACCCAGTGAAAAGTGGGCGTCAATTGCTCAAGAGCTATTCTGTTAATTATATTTCATTTGCCCAATCCTCTGGAGAAAAGTCACTGTCTCTGTCCATGGAAACGGATGGTAAATATAATTATGATGTAAGGATAATAACTAAAAATCAGGGCAAGTTAGTGGATATTATCAAGTTACCTATTGAAACTTTAGCTGGTAAAACCATACCGAACTTTGGTCGGCGAATTGATGAAGTAATTTTGGTACCTAGCTTATCATCTGAGGCTCACCTGCTTGGCATTGGAAAATCAACCTATATTTACAATGCTAGTTTGCAGGATGAGGTTGATTTTGAAATTTTCGTGATAAATAATCCCATACATCGCCGTTATTGGGAGATTTTAGCAATACCTAGTCAACTTTCAGACCCACCGACTATTACTATTCGCTCTGGTAATGATACCTTGATTTTTTCCTTACCAATCCCTCTGGTTTCTGATCAACCTTTTTTTGCTTACTCTTTTTATCTTCCACTAACGATAGAAGCGAAATCAGTGGAATGGTTTGTATCTTTTTTGAATACTCCAGTAGCCTCAGGCAAATTGCCTAGCCTTCCTGATTAGTCAGTGGATCCGAAAATCAATGATCTTGACTCATATGACCGAAATAAGTTAACACTTATTATTGCAAACCAATACCCTAGACCTGAATAAATTTGATAAGGACTCTTCAAAATTCATGACATTCCAAGAAATTATCTCCCAGTTACAACAGTTTTGGGCTGACCAAGGTTGTCTTATTCAGCAGCCTTGTGATATTGAAGTAGGAGCTGGCACTTTTAATCCTGCTACCTTTTTGCGTTGTCTTGGGCCCGAGCCATGGCAAGTTGCCTACGTTGAACCGTGCCGTAGGCCAACCGACGGTCGCTATGGTGAAAACCCTTTCCGATGGGGTGCTTATTATCAGTACCAAGTTTTGCTGAAACCTGCGCCAACGGATGTTCAGTATTTGTACTTGGAAAGTTTGAAGAGCTTAGGTATTGACCCACGTAAGCATGACTTTCGATTTGTAGAAGATGACTGGGAATCGCCGACCTTAGGTGCCTCTGGTTTGGGGTGGGAAGTTTGGTGGAACGGTGCTGAAATTACTCAATTCACCTACTTTCAACAAATGGCTGGATTTGATTGTAAACCTGTATCAGTTGAAATCACTTATGGTTTAGAAAGAATTTGTATGTTCACT
>PAYP01000060.1 GCA_002714785.1 Candidatus Poribacteria bacterium
GGAACATTATAATAACCAAGACCTATTGAGAAACCAATATCTACTCTTATTTGATTATTGTTACTTTTTAGTACTTCTCTAAATTATCAAACGTCAAGAAGCTACCTTGTACCCCTCACTGCCCTGAATTAAATTCTGATTAAGGTTACTGGTATTTAAAGGATAAAAACAACAAGATAAATCTACGAAAAATTAGTCAAACGAGTCAAATGGATACAATTCCCCCCAGATGAAATTTATTAATCTCTGCACAGAAGCGTCGTCAATATAGGACTAATCCGTTTACTCTTCGGAATTTGATATTCTCTATGAAATTTTCAGATGAGAAAGCATATCTATCATACCGTCTGATTTCATTGTTTTTTCTACGTCATCCAATTCCAGCGGTGCCATCTGAGTCAAGTTATCAATTCCATTTTCAGTTATCAAAATAGTATCTTCAACTCGGATATAAAGTTTTTCTTCTGGTACCCAGATCATTGGATCAACAGAGAAAACTAGGCCTGGCTGAAGTGGTTGTTCTCGATAATTACCATGATCGTGAACGTCCATACCAACAGAATGAGAAAGATGGCCCCGAAATTCTAAAGCGTCTCGTACTGCTTTTTCATAATGTGACTTAGTGAAAGTCATTTGATTAATCATGGCTTTCATCTCAACGGCGGTTTGATCCATGATCGTCGTTGCCATTTCACCAGGACCAATTCTCTTCAACAAAGCTTTGTGGTATTCAACTATAAAACCGTATAGCTGTCGCTGATCGGAAGTAAAAGTTCCATTGACAGGCCACATTCTGCCAATATCACTCGTATATTGAGCGTAATCGGGCGCATAGTCCATCAGGATCAGGTCTCCATCGGTTAGCTGGCTATTGTTTTGGAAATAGTGTCCGTACCAAGCATTCGAACCGCTGGCAATAATTGCCGGATATCCACCACCTCGAGCACCATTGAGACGGAAAACATAGTCAGCAATGGCTCCAAGTTGGTATTCTATCAACCCAGCTCTGGTTGATCTCATTGCTTCTGTGACTGCCATGGCCGTCAACTGCCCCGCAGTTCGCATGACCTCTATCTCCTCCGCGCTCTTAATTATACGCATAGAACGCAGAAAAGGAGAAAGTGGACGGGTCTCAGAGTCGGGACAAATTTCTTCCATATTAGGTTGATCGGTATAGACTAATTTTGCAGTTGATAAATCTTTTTCTAGGTCGGATAGATGACGTACTTGGCTAACACCTGTTAATTCGGACACCTGATCTGGTCGATCTGAATTGAGTCTAGGTCCCTCTGTTCGCTCTTCTTGTGGATCATGAGCAGGTAAATAGAGGGTCGCTTCTGAAGATTGGATTGTTAAAATGGCCCCAGGCACTTCGACACCAGACAGATAAAAGAAATTGTTACTTTGTCGAAATGTTTCCAGTTCGTGCTCCTTTCGTTTGCCATTTATTATAACTATTGCTTCATCTTCAACCTGATTCATCAGAGATTCTCGTCGTTTAGAAAATTCTTTCGATGAAAAATGGGTCTGAAACAGTGATTTAGATTCTATTTTCATTTTGAGCCTAACGTCCTTTCTGTAGTTTACACTTTTATTCTCAGTCTACCATAAACATATTTACAATGTAATTTATGTCAATCTAATTTGGATATACAAGTTTGTGGATAGAAGAAAGTAAGGATCGGTTTAATTCGGAGTATCGATGGTCGGGAATGATATAATGATTTGGGACTTGGTTGCTTCAACAATAATAAATTATTTCGTTTGGGTTTCTATTAACCTGCTTCAAAAATATTGCATGCCTAATAAGCACTCTGTTTGTGTTGATGTAATCAACTATAAATGAAAAAAAGTAGACTAAAACAATTTAATTTCATGATCAAAGTTATTGTCTTTATCTTAGTGCTGTCCTCATTAGGTTTAGCTGTTTTACTATTTATCACTAGTCGTGGAACTGACCGGGACTATGCTATTGACTATACACTACCATTGAATAACGAATGGACAAAAATTGGGTCTCTAGAAGTTGGTGTTGGTATCCGAGATGTTACGCCAGTGATGGAAAATTATGACACATGGACTGACATCGATGGGGACGGATCTTATAACCCCAAAGTTGACGAGTATCTTGACCGAAATGGTAATGGAATCTTCGACTTTGTCTGGCTAGCAGGATTCGGACAACAAAGACCTGCTCAGGGTGTCAACGATCAACTATGGTCTAGGGCTATTGCTTTTCGCAATAATGGTATCACAATTGTCTTGGTAAGTATTGATAGCATCGGAATTACATACGATCGTTATATTCCAATACGGAAAATGATAGAAAGGGAGCGTAATGATATTACACATGTCAGTTTTGCATCTACACATACACACAACGCACCCGATACAATTGGCCTTTGGAGTTATCGGCTGTTTTTCAATTCTCATTTTGATGATGAATACATCGAACTACTACAGCAGCGAGTTTGTGATTCAGTGATTGACGCGGTGAATAATCTTGCTCCATCGGATGCTGTTCTGGCCCAAGCCTATGTACCAAGAGAAAACTTTATTCGTGATTCCCGACCACCGATAGTGGTTGATCATCAGTTACCGGTTGCTTGGTTCAAAAATAAATCTACCGGTGAAACCATTGCCACACTGACATCTTGGGGAATGCACCCCGAAGGGTTCGGCAGCAAAAATTTATTAATTTCTTCGGACTTTATTCATTACTACAGGCAAGCAATGGAAAATGGGTTGTCTGGCCAAAATGGGTTTGAAGGATTTGGTGGTAAAGCTATCTTCTTTACTGGCCCCGTCGGTGGTTTAATGACTCAACTTCAACTACCGATTGTGGATCGGTTTGGGGAAATCCAAGATCAGAATGGTAAAGAAAAATCACAATCCCAAGGCGAGAACCTAGCCATACTAGCTGCTCGAGCATTACGTAACAATAGTAAAGCAATAGAGATGGATCAGCAACAAGTAGCTGTTTCAGCCAAAACCTTTTACTTTCCAATCGGCTGGCCGCTAAAAATTATGGTTGGGTTAGGGGTAGTACACCCAGGAGTTTATGGTCTACCTTTTAGTACAAGGGTTCGATCCGAAATAAATGCTATTCGTATCGGTAGTATTGAAATACTAACCACACCTGGAGAGATTTTTCCTGAAATAGTCGATGGTGGAATCGAAACGCCAGTGGGTGCAGATATTTCCACCGATCCAGTTGAAGTGCCACCATTACGTAAGTCGATGAGAGGAGTCATCAATATGAATTTCAACTTGGGAATGGATGAAGTTGGCTATTTGGTACCTATCTCACAATGGGACCGGACTCCCCCCTATACCTACGATTATCAAGACGCTCCTTATGGTGAAGTTTATGTAGGTGACCCGAAGGTCTCACCCTTGGTACATCAAAATAGCATAGAAGTTTTGCAACGACTTCACCGTACACTGTCCTCCACCAAAGAAAACAACAAATGATGATAACCCATCATTATTACTAAATCACGGTCCTTCCTATACTGAGAAAAAACTGAAAAAGTAATTAATAACGCACAGACAAATTTTATTAGTCAATTTAGCATAGATGTCGGTCCGCAAAATCCAGATAACATTTCCAATCATAGAGGGTGACATCATGACCTCCGCTACGAATATGATAGCCAATTTGACCCATTATGGATTGGTCAATTTCAGGTGCTTGATCGGTAGGAAACCCTTCTGTGCCTAGCAATCGGTAAACTGGGTCAGCATATTTAGCGGCTAAAAACTCACCTTTGGGATCTGCCCATAAATCATCTGTAGCACTTGCTATGTAAACAGGTCGAGGTGCAATTAAGGTGAGTAGTTCATGTTGATCAATTGGCAATTTGTCTTCATTATCACTATAACGATTGAAATTTTGGCAAAACCAATGTGGAAACGAATTATTAATTCGGGCTACAGTTTCACCAAACCGTCGACGGGAAAGTGCGGCACCACCGCACCCCGAATTATTGGAGATTACCATGGCAAAACGAGAATCTTGTGCGCCAGCCCAAAGTGATGTTTTTCCCAATCGAGAGTGTCCCATGACAGCAACTTTGGTTGCATTAATACTATTATGCATTTCTAAATAATCCAGTACACGACTCAGTCCCCACGACCAAGCGCCAATACTACCCCAACTGTCTCTCCGCCTAGGCTGGTCATTTTCGTCAAATAGTGGATGAATACCATTTTTAAACCCGTCATCAAAATCCGGATCTAAATCCCCATAGTAGACCGTGACTAGAGAATACCCACGCTTGATAATAGTTTCAACTGCCCATCTTGAAGCAACAAGACCCCGCCCACTCTCAGACGCTATATTATGCTCAACACCAAGGTTTCCGTTATTTGGTACCCAAGACTTGGTGACACGAATATTCGAATCAGAATGAACTGTATGATTCCCATTGAAATTTAAACCTAGAAAGGCCGGGACAGAGTGATCTACATTGTTGGGGCGATAAATCAGCACATTAATATCGGTCGATTTATGACCAAAACGAAGAATAACCTGCTCTTGAGTAGCCAATCCATCTAAGGCACTCGGAATTTCATCAACTTCTATAATTTCTACAGGTAGGTGCTGATGCGGAGTTTGACCGTACACTTCAGTCTCAAATAATTTTAGGATTTCAGCTCGTCTTTCAGGCCAATCTGAGGCTTTTTTAACTTGTTGACCATCCTTAAAAGTAAGTGGATCGGTTAAGGAATAGNCAGGTACTCTATTTTCATCGTAATTTGGCTCGAACGTTGTCCAACACATCATTATTAGTTCACTAATCATTCGTATTTTCCTCGACGAAGTTCAATAGCTTTGTCAATTGATATAACAAACCTGATGCCTTCTGTCAATATTTATTGAAAATAGTCTGCGCCAATCTTCACAGTAGTAATAAATCCTGACACTTTTCANGAGTTTTCGCTTAATTTNNGACTGATATCGTAGTGAAATTTTAGTTTTTNTTAGAAAAGATAACACTAACAATATTTTCAAGATAAAATACGTAATAGTTAAGGCATAAATGTTAGATGAAAGAATTTGTAAAGTTTGAAGAGGTAATTAATTATATGAATAACACTTGCTGTTTAATGATTAGTTTGTATTTACTGTGCCTATCTTTTGTGGGAAGTCTCGTGGCAGACGAACCACTTACTGAGGTTCTACATTGGAATCAATGGAGAGGGCCAAATATGGATGGGATTCACCCCCACGCTGATCCTCCTGTCAATTGGAGCGAACAAGGTAAAGGTAGTGACAATGTGAAATGGAAGACAGAAGTTCCAGGTCAGGGCCACTCATCACCTGTCATATGGAAAGATCATATTTTTCTACTCTCTGCCGTAGAAGTTGGAGAAAAAGTTGAATCCAAAGATAGGAAAAAAATACATAAGGAATTACCTGTCTGGCGCAGAGCAATGGGCGGTAAAAAAGCTAATCGATATCTTAAATTCCTCATACTAGCTTTTGATCGCGAAAGTGGAGATATTGTCTGGGAACGCACAGCAGTTGAAACACTACCTCATGAGGGAGTTTTCAAGGATGGTAGTTGGGCTTCCGCTTCGCCTGTCACCGATGGAGAACGATTGCTGGCCTTTTTTGGATCATACGGTCTGTATTGCTATGACTTAGAAGGTAATATCCAATGGCAAAAGGAATTTGGCCAAATGGATATTCTTTATGATTTTGGGGAAGGGTCAACACCAGTACTTTACAAAGACACCGTAATTATTAACTGGGATCATGAAGGTCAATCCTTTATTGTTGCTTTAGACAAACGAACTGGGGACGAAAAATGGCGTCAAAACCGGGAAGAAACGACAACTTGGTCCACTCCTATCGTCGTTACCGTTGATGATAAACTACAGGTTGTCACCAGTGGTAATCGACGTAGTCGCGGTTATGATTTTAATTCAGGAGAACTCATCTGGGAAGCGGGTGGTCTGCATATGAACACTATCCCAACTCCGGTTTTCAACGATGGAGTAGTTTATGTAGCATCTGGTTATCAAAAGACAGTCATGCAAGCCATTCGAATCACAGGCGCTAAAGGTGATATATCTGGTACAGATGCGATTATTTGGCAACAGGAAAAGAATGTTCCATATACTCCATCACAGCTATTATATGATGATGTTCTGTATGGTCTAAAATCGAACAAAGGAATTTTGTCTTGCTACGATCCAAAATCAGGAGAACTACATTATGGACCTGAGAGACTGCCTGGTATTAAAGGCATTTTTTCCTCCCCAGTTGGGGCAGGTGGAAAAGTATATTTGATCGGCAGGAATGGGGCTTCCGTTGTACTGAAAAGCGGGAAATCATATCAAGTGTTAGCTGAAAATAAATTGGATGATAACTTTGACGCATCTCCAGCTATCGAAGGAGACGAGCTCTACCTTCGTGGGCACAAATATCTATATTGTATTGCAAAGTGAAAAACATAAATAGATATCAAAATAACGTATTCAGAGTATTTGAGTAGTATATCAAGGTTNCATAATTAGTNTCTTGAACAACATTAANTATGAAACCTTGACAAAATTAGGTCGCCACAAATTGGNCCGGTTCCGCTAAACTAANATTTCAGTTTGCTTGGTTTAGGCGACTATCGATTCGATTTAATATTACCCCACTTGAGNGGCAGCTTATTTTCAATTTGAACAGACTTCGGTTTTCCATCCGGCGCGACGTAATCACCTTCAAAGAACCGTACATTGTCGATCCAAAACTCTGCTTTACCGAAAGCGATATGAAACGTGATGCTTGCGGGGAGAATATCTTTATTTAATTTGGGAGATGTAACATGAAACTCTGTCCACTCTTCAGTCATATCGAATTTACTTTCGGCAATTTTTGTCCAAGGGTCTACTTGCAATTCTGGTTTGAAATTAATTTTCATCGTCCCTTTTTTCATTTTTAAAAAAGCCGCTAAGGTATACTTTTTCCCCTTTTCAAAAGTATGATCTTTGTGTTGTAGTCCGCTAGACCAAAAGTTGTCACCCGGAGCGGCTATACTGATAAATAAAGCTCTTTTTCCTTCTATGGGCTCGTCTTTTATAGTAGCTCCNGCTAGCTTTGTTTCAACAGATGTTTTAACGTCCCCGTATGTACTCCAGCCTTCCATTTTTTCTTCGAATCCGCCATTTTTTATTAAATTTTCAGGGGCATCGGAGTAGGAAATGCTACAAATTAGTATTAATAATGGAATTAAAATAAGAATACGAATTATACGCTTCAATTTCATAAATTTTTCCTCAGTAGACCAATTGTAAATGTTTGGAATTGATATGATGTTATCACTGATAATAGGCCACAATTATAAAGTATCAGCAATGTTAATTTCAAAAAGGTTGTTTCAATTCTCTGGNAATAAGACTCAAATATAAATAGAAAATTGAATTGGCTAATAATAGAGTCTCAGTTTTTTTAATCGGAATATAATCTATCAATTCGAAAAAATAAAAATTTTATTTATAAAATGGACTGTTATAAATAGAACACACATTAGTTTGATTNCCCATAAACTAGTTATCTAAATATATCACTTGCTCCATCATTTATTAATGGACGTTTTCAATAGGTTGTTCAGGTAAATCAAAGGTTAGATCCTCTTTCCACTTACGATATTCTATCCAAATTTGTTCAGTTCCCTTGAAGGGCTTGACCACTACTCGAGCACGGTATCCATAACTATGGCCTACCTTCGGATCCTGAATTACATACTGCCAATCCCAAGCTGGACTGTGAGTATCCGGATTTCCGAATTTATCCGTAAAGAAATTCCACATTGCAAAACGAATTGGGTCGNTCTGATCGAATAAAACTAAATAAATTAGCCTATCGCTAATCGTTTTTATATCGCAACCTACATCTATAAGCCCATAGTAGAATGGAGTAATGAACTTTTTTTNGGGATGCTCAATAATATTGAGTGTTTGTGATTCTTGATCATAGGGTAAATTTGGTGTGCTCAAATAAGAAACAGTTCCTACTTCAAATTCTTTTCCTAAATCTTCACCGAATTCAATCCAACCAACTCGGATTCCGTCTGTCCCCCAGAAATGAATCTTCCGTTCAACCGCAGAATTCATATATGATGCCCACATCATAGCCACGAACCCATGAGAATATAGGTCGACCGTAGGAGTACANTCGAAAGTAATATCNATTTGGCTCGCACTTGATAAATCATATGCCATCCGGCATTCCATTCCCCATTTAGATCCCTTACTTGGCCAGCGAAGTTCATAACAATTTTTCCGGGTCTGCTTTAGGATACAGGGGTNTTGTCGCGGAGTGAACATCGAAATGTCATATTCTTCTTTCGCACCATTAAAGATGTGCTCAAAATTAATTCCTACACCATCATTACGATATAGATTGACACCAGAATGGGATTTTAATACCAGAGGAGAGAATCCGTTACCTTGATGTTTCTTNTTTGAAAGGTTGTCATGAAGGATTCCCTGGAAACTAGTATTATCAACTTCTAGAGAAATACNATTTGCTAAGATCTCGGGCATTTGGTTGATAGAATTGTGTTGCCATGCAGACAACCTCTGTACTGATCAGGTAAATTTTCTTTCATCACATACTCTATGNATTGAAAACGAAAAGTAATGTCAAAATGGCAGAACTGACTCCTATCATTTCCACTAATTTATCTATTTGAATTCTGTTTGACTTTCAATTGTTTAGATAATTCTATGATCTGATCGAACTTTTCTTCTACTAGTAATTTCCCATACTGTTTNACTGANTCTAAATGGATATTCTGCCAGGCAGACCAAGGATGGTGGGTGCGCCACCCTTGGACTTGGGCAGATAGAATTGACCTTTCAGCAGTTATGAAATCNGTCCTTTTTTCTTCTGTCCATTTTGGCATAGATTTAGCTAAACACCCTAGCCTTTTAGTTATCAAATCAGTATATTTTTGTCCTAGTCTAGGAGATGATCCTTTTTCAATATGGTTATTTTTCCCATACTCTGGATCATTTCTGATACGATCAATCGCCACTAAATGCGGTTCTAGATGCCACAGTAGTGANGTTTCCCCAATACCAGCATGATCACCCAAATAACCTGCATCTAGAGCCAACCAATATTCTGGTATTCCCAGTACCGGTATTTGCAACCGCTCNGACATTCTTACAGCTACCTCTCGTACCACAATCTGTTGGTTATGACCGTAATGTCCTGTAACGATAATAATAGATCTGAAACCTAGCCGNTGAAATTCACTGGTCATCTTTTCTAACCAAGGTCGGAGCAAATAATTTTCCCACGAATCTTCCGCTTCCATTTTGATGGTAGCGGGTTTGTCCAGTCCGCCCATTCCACCATATATGGGTGGATGTACAATTCCACCTGATTGGTTTGCTGTTCTAACACACAAAGCATGTGCTTTAAGGGAATCTAGCCCAAGAGCGCTATGCTCACCGTGCCATTCTACTGTACCCAAAGGTAAGAAGACCGTTGGCAACTTTTCGAAAGCACATCTAAACTCGTGGGGTAACATGCGTTCCCACTGAATTGTCTCTCTCATTTGTTACTGACTATACTTTGTATTTGTATTCTATTTTTTATCATTTCACAGACAAAAAGCCGAAAATTAGCGGAATTTGACTCTGGGTATCTTTGTGAAGACACGGGCTCATACTTCCATAGCGTACATATTCTGTCAAGACAAAACCGATTTGGCCTTTGCCCATTTTCTTATTTTTTATCATATGAAGGAAAACATGAAAAATGATAACGATTCGTTTTGTTCCGTTTTACGAGTACNTCCATGAATTTGACTTGNAAAGATAACTATGCTAGAAGTTTGTTAGAGTCGAAACNTAAATGTTCANCCGTTATGAACTTAAATACGATAACTAGAAGAGGTACAAGAATTTAGATGAGTAATTACCCGTCAGTTAACATCAATAAATGTTTATCATACCTAGTGACTATAACGCTGATACTATCTACGACGCTTGCATTCACTGATATCGGTCCAGAAACAGTCGTAGGCGTTTGGACCTTTGATGAAGGTGCGGGCAAAGAGACAAAAGATCTGTCTGGTTTAGGCCATCATGGTCAAATCAATGGAGCAAAATGGAAANAAGGAAAGCTGGGAGCAGGGCTAGAGTTCGGTGGGGGACAATGGGTTGAAATTAAATCGACACCAGAATTACAGTGTGGAAAGCAATTAACCATGATGGCTTGGTTTTATGCTACNAAGATCGATGATTGGCGACAGCTAATCGCCAAAAGCGACGAATACCTACTACGAATTGATCCGCCAGGTGAGGGAAACAAGATGTCATCTTTTGTTAAACCGGGAGGAAGTTGGGAACCAAGAGCTAGTGCTGGAGTGCCAGAGAAAAAGAACTGGATACACTTTGCGGCCACCTATGATAGCAAAGCTAAAAATGAGCATCTAATTGTCTATGTTAATGGTAAGCGTGCAGGTGCAAGCACTAGGCCCGGAAAAGTTATTCCAACCGAAAACCCAGTTGAAATTGGACGGTGGGGTGGTGGATCTTTTTTTGTTGGGATTATCGATGAAGTAGCGATTTTCAATTCAATCCTAAGTGAGGAAGATTTGCAATCCATTATGGAGAGAGGATTAATAAAAATACTAGGAGCGGAATCCGTGTTGCCAACGAATCTAATGACTATTACTTGGGCTGAGTTGAAAAAGAGCTCGTTATGATACTATTCTGATCACCGATCATACTAGATTTCAAAATGATAATATGACTCGTAGCTATCAAAATCAATCTGATTTTCTTCTCAGGGGGCAATAATTCTGATCAATTTCTTGTTTCAACACGCTAGTTCCTCCGAATAATTTTCAGTCCTAGCTGAACGTTATGCACACAGAGTGTTTTATTATCAAACTTAGTGTTGCAGAGACATGTGTGAATTCTATTCCTGTATCAAGGTAAATTTACAATCCTCTAATCATGTTTACACAGCTGTCTTGGCCATAGATTAAGACTAACTCCATCCGGGCCACAGTAGAATTCGGAAGAATTCTTGAAAAAGAAAAGCCGTAATGTTGAGAAATATAATAAATCTATAAGGATGGTAAATAGTGAGAAAATTTCAGAAAGATGAACCTAAAAGGCGACTCTGGATTATTTGATTCGATCATTGGCTTATATTACGACAGTCAGGAAATGAAAACCAAATTCCTCTATAATTCGGCGTGAGGAGGCGACATTTACCCTTGATTCCTAATTTCTTATTAGCCTTTTAAATTTACTATCGCATATTGTTCGAGTGTTTTTTATACAACTTAACTATCTCTGGCTTAAGATCATTGGAAAAAACTTCTAGCACTTTGTTGAGTGAAAGTTGTCGCCTAACCATATCCCCGACTATCCAGTCTCGATCCGCTTGGATGCGTTGTATGCTATCTTCACCTAGATTGTTCCACATATTTTTTGATTTCATTTAATCTTATCGCCTTGATCAACTGATCTTGCCGTGATAAATGCAAATTAGTACTAGAAACGAGCGTTAGGGATTAGCAGATTACTTCCATTTAATTTTGGAGGTCAAATAGTTGAAAACAGATGGTTAAACTTTACTGTTACCCAGCGATAAGACAGAATGTGGACAGTGGCGGATTATACTAATTTCATTTTTTAGACACAACACCCTAACCATTAGACTCTCTGTTGATTTTCATGGGCCTTTATTAAATCAAATCTATCAACAGTTGTGTAGCTGAGCTAATTTCTTTTGAATTGAGAATTGTTTTTGATGTGACATTTTCATTTTTCTTACAAATATTCAAAAAATGCACCGCATTTGATTATCTCTTCTANGCATACCAAATCANCAAAAACATTGAGACATAGATAGGTTTGATTTGATTTGATTTGAAAATGCGAAAGTGTTATCATGTGAAAAATAAAGGAAAAAACATTGAANCCTCTGTCGGTCGAGAACAATAAAGCTGCACTTGCATTAGCATCACATAACATGACGCAAGAAAGATACGTTCAGTTAGAAGATGAAGCTGAGTATTTGGTTAAAGAACTCACTCAAACCGAGACGACAGATGACAGTGAGGATGGAGTTGAAAAACGCAAGCTGACTGACCGACGCTTCCCCNGGCTCGTTGGTAACCAACTTGACTTGATGGCTTGACTTAATCCATCAAATAAGTTTAGCTCATGCTGGGAATAATTAGTTCGAAAAAGATCCGCTAAGTGTAGTTATCCTGTAACGTTGGTATTGTGTGATGCGCTTTTTGTACCGATTATTTGAACCTTGTTCAGGTCTCGGGAAGGTACCTAGAACCAAAAAAATACGTAATAAGATAAATTAGTTTATTTAGATTGATCATATGGTTTGTCTTCTACACGATGTCGTTTAGCTGAAAGTATCTACTGCCCCGTACTATCGACCACTTGTTCTTGTCGATATATCCAGTTTGTTTTACCTCTCCTAACTTATTTCCTTCACAACTATTGCCTTACCTCAGGGCTCTGTTTTTCCTAACTGAGAGTA
>PAYP01000061.1 GCA_002714785.1 Candidatus Poribacteria bacterium
GATGGATTTTACGCCCTCAATGATACTAAGACTCCTGTCAAAGTTAGTTTGTTCACTGTTGCGACTAACATCGTGCTCAATTATATTTTCATATTTCGACTGGGCTTGGATCACCGAGCTTTGGCTTTATCAACTTCCTGTACCATAACGCTTAACTTTTTGTTATTACTTTGGCTATTGNGCCNACGGGTCGGTGGCCTGCATATATTGAAACCACTACTAATTTTGATATTGAAGTTAGGAATAGCATCATCCTTTATGGGACTCATATGTTTTTACAGTCATAGTTGGTTTGAGTCCAGTCTTGGTAGTGATCGTTTATTGGATCGCTTATTTGGGGTTTTCATCCCTATTCTACTTGGCATTTCGATACTAATTATTACTTGCAAAATTCTAAAAGTTTCTGTTCTNGATGATTTATGGGAAGGGTTACTCAAGCGATGAGAACTAATTGGAAGCCCATACTAATGGTTGCTCTGAGTAGCCTATTGGCTACGATTAGCAATGCTGGTTTTGGTTTTTGGTTATTTGCTTGGGTAGCCTGGGTGCCTCTATTCTTGGTCTTGAAAACAGTTTCCAACTGGAAACGATCTTTTTGGTATGGCTACATGTTTGGCTTCATTCAGTATGCTGCTACCTTTTTCTGGGTTGCTTTACTAGCTCCATTTGCTGAAACNGGTAATATGCTGACTAACTGGCTAATTACCTGTAGTGGATTTGTTGCAATGTGCCTCTACTTAGCGTTATATCCGGCTGTCCTCTGTGCATTCATCTTTCCAATCTGGCATANGCAAACAGTTCGAGAGTCCAATTTCCTATTTGTTACTTCTCTAATATTTAAGCCGGCGATTATATGGACAGGCTTAGAGTGGATGTCAGAATGGATGTTATCCGGCTTCCCNTGGACCAGTATTGGTTATACCCAGTGGCCAAATTTACCTGTAATCCAAATAGCCTCGATTTTTGGTGTTCATGGCGTAAGTTTTATATTGTTATTGTTTAATAGTTTGATGGCTGTTTTAATCATTTCTAAATGGAAGCAACACATAGCTGCCGTGGTTTTACCTAGTANAATCATTGTTTCNAGCTTCGTTTTCGGGNTGGTTGAGTTGAAGCGGTCGATTGAGNCCACTGATCAGGTTCGTGTTGCCATAGTCCCGGGAAANATCCGACAGAATGAAAAGTGGAAACCAAAAAATTTCAGCTCAATCTTTGATCATTACTTGGAACTCATTGAAAAAGCCAGTATAAAAAATGACATTAAGGATTTAGACCTTGATTTTGTAGCTTTGCCTGAAACNGCTTTCCCACGTCCTATTTTTACTCGGCTTCCAAACACATACAGNCATCAACTACAGAAATTTCAGAGAAAAAGAGAAGTGAATTTGTTAGNGGGTGCCCCCCACTACACTTACGAAAAGAAAACTAAGGNTGGAAAGATAATCAGGAAAGCTTACAACAATGTTTTTTTCCTGTCTTGGGATGGACNGCAACTGGGTTCTTATGCAAAAACTCATCTAGTTCCATTTGGAGAATATGTTCCACTTATGGGCCTACTACCTGATTTAATTCAATTACCCACCGGTTTTACTCCTGGAAGCGAGTATAGTACGTTTCCTGTACCTAATCATTCCGATTTAAGGATGGGTGTTGCTATCTGCTTCGAATCCTCTTTTCCCAATTTGGTTCGACAGTTTACTTTAAAAGGGGCAAATTTGATCGGTATATTGACCAATGATGCTTGGTTTGAAAACACACCGGCACCGAAACAGCATTTTTCTATGGCTCCTTTTCGTGCTATAGAAAATCGTGTGCCTGTTTTTCGTTGCGCTAATGGTGGCTACTCATGTATAATCGATNGGTTTGGTCGCTTGATAACACCAACTATTCAGCCTGAAAATACAGAAGGTTTGCTGGTGTATGAAATACCTGTAGCTGCTGACGTAGAACTGACACTTAGCACGCGCTGGGGAAACTGGTTTCCGATCTTTTGTTTCCTGTCAGGCTTATTTCAGTTGGCTCTTCAGAGCCGATTTTGGGTCAAACGTGTGGGTAAAGCATGAAGGTACTAATTGCTGAACTTGTCAACCAACGGCCNGATTCTTCAATTAGCCTGTTGGTANATGAGCAGTTTGCCCTAGCTGACGTTGATATTTTGGCAGGGACAGGGCCGGCTGTAAATTGGCTGTCGACTAGAACTGATATCGACTTACCCACGGTTGTCATAGTCAATTTTACTGATGTAAATGATGGATTGGTGATTTGTCAATCGGTCCGANAACGGCTTNTACCACACGTGTTTCTACTGTTTTTGTGTCGGACGACTACAGACAGTAATTGGAAATCACAATTACTNATGGCGGGTGCGGACGTCTGTCTTAACCTAGATGAACTTGGCCAACTGGCAGCCCATTTAGAAGCTCTAAAGCGCATAGCGGATTCCCAAAATCNGTTGTTAGCNGACAGAACGCTGCTGCAATTTCAGTCGGCACATGATCCATTGCTAGGTAACCTGCTCAATTATAGTGCTATTTTGGCTCGGCTCGAGCTGCAGATCAAGTCGGCTGACCAGAANCCAGTTAGCTTGATGATGGCAGATATTGACAATTTTAGTCAGGTTAATAACCTTTATGGNCATTTAGCTGGTAACGCCGTTCTAAAGCAAGTAGCTGAACGGATACGATCTTCAGTTCGTTCGAACGATGCGGTTGGTCGTTTTGGTGGCGAGGAGTTTTTGGTAGTTCTATCCAATTGTCCCGCAAAAGAAACCACTAAACTAGCTGAACGGATTCGANGCAATGTTGGTAGAGAACCAGTTGACATAGATTCGGATGTGATATCAGTAAACGTCAGTATTGGTGTAACNACTATTTTGAAAAAAATGTCTGCAGAAAATGGTATTAAGCAAGCGGACTTGGCCCTTTATCAAGCCAAGCGTTTNGGGAAAAATCAAGTTCGCGTATATGNTGGGAAGGAATCATCGAATTCTGGCTATCCAGAAAGTAGCGAAGTCTAGAAATTCGAAAATACTAGAAAGTTAGAATGAGAAAAGCATGAGGGAGAGTATGTTAGCTGACTTAGAGATTGATATTGAGTCTACAACGGTTCGGTTGTCGGATTTACGAGGTTATCTTTGACTTAGAACATAAGAAAAAAACATTGCTGGAGTTGGAAGATCTAGCGTCAGGGCCTGATTTTTGGAATAATACCCAACAAGCCCAGAAAGCATCTCAACGGATTTCGTTTCTTAGAGCCGAAATTCAATATTATCAAGATGTGGAAAGCGAGTTGGAAGATTTGAAAGTGCTATTAGAGTTAGCCGTTGAAGAGAACGACTCCAACTTGAGCCAAGAGATCGTAGATGGCCTTGGCCAGCTAGCCCAGAAACTAGACAAAATNGAGCTGTCGGTACTTCTGGACGGTGAGCATGATAGGAGTAATGCAATTATCAATATTCGTCCCGGTGCTGGTGGAACTGAGTCTCAAGATTGGGCTNCTATGCTTATGAGAATGTACCTGAGATGGTGTGAGGAAAAAAGCTATGACACAGAGATGATTGAGCTNTCGCCNGGTGATGAAGCTGGTATCAAAAGTACAACCATTCTAGTTAANGGTGATTTAGCTTACGGTTACCTNAAAGCAGAAGCTGGAATTCACCGATTGGTTCGGATCTCTCCTTTTGATTTTAATAAACGTCGGCATACTTCTTTTGCTTCATTGTCTGTTACGCCGGAAATTGATGACAATATCGAAATTGAACTCAATCCATCCGAATTGCGAATAGACTTTTATCGTGCCAGTGGAGCTGGTGGGCAACACGTTAACACTACAGATTCTGCCGTTCGTATCACTCATANACCTACTGGTATTGTGGCTCAGTGCCAAAACGAACGTTCCCAGCACAAAAATCGAGAATTGGCTATGAAAGTGTTACGTTCTCGTCTTTACGAACACTATCAGTCAATTCAAAAAGAGGAAATTGACAAGCTTAAAGGAGAACAGGCTGAAATTAGTTTTGGCAGTCAAATCCGATCCTATGTTTTACACCCCTATCGCTTGGTTAAAGATACACGAACCAATATTGAAACAGGTAATGTTGATGCTGTTCTGAATGGCAACTTGGACCAATTCATTCAGGCTTACTTAAAGTTCTCTGCGANTCGTCNGCCGAAGAGCAATTAGTCAGTTTACCAAATAACAACATAAGGGAAAAATCAGTGGAATCAACCAATGAACTAATGCAACAAAGAATTGATAAGATTCAAGATTTCAGAGATCATGGCATTGAACCCTATCCTTATCGGTATGATCCTGACACAACGGCAGAACAGNTCTTGGCTACTCATTCTGAAACTACTAATGAGCCANATTTGGATAAAAAAGTTCGGGTGGCCGGCCGAATTATAACGAAAAGAGATCATGGAAATTCTGGGTTTGCTCACTTGCAAGACCACACAGGACGCATTCAAATTTATGTCAGTAAAAAGATTATTGGCGCGGAAGAACTGTCCGTCTACAAAAAGTTTGATGTTGGTGATATTATCGGCGTAGAAGGACCAGTCTTCCGNACTCGAACTGGTGAAACGACCATTCAGGTCGACGATTTTAAATTACTATCTAAATCCATTCGTCCTTTGCCCGAAAAATTTCACGGTTTACAAAATATCGAAACACGTTANAGGCAACGTTATGCGGACTTGATAACAAATCCAGATGTAACAAAAGTGTTTATTAATCGAACAAAAATTGTACAGTCAATTCGTTCGTATCTCGATCGGTTAGGTTTTTTGGAGGTTGAAACACCAATNTTACAACCTATATANGGTGGAGCNAATGCTCGTCCTTTTATCACCCATCACAATACTCTGGGAATGGATTTATACCTAAGAATTGCCAATGAACTGTACTTGAAGCGGCTGATTGTCGGNGGGTTGAATCGTGTTTACGAATTTGCGAAAGATTTTCGAAACGAAGGAATGGATAGAGACCACAATCCAGAGTTCACAATGATCGAACTTTACCAGGCCTTCGCAGATTATGAAGATATGATGCAATTGACCGAAAATTTAGTGTCTCATGTTGCAAAGAACGTNTTCGACCAAGAGGAACTTCCTTACCAAGAAACCATGATCGATTATAAGCCTCCTTGGCGACGGATGACCATGGTTGAATCAATTANGGAGTTTGTGGNTTGCGATGTAACTCACCAAAGCGACGAAGAATTAGCAAACCTACTCAAGTCAGCTGGAGAAGAAGTAATCGGCACAGAAAAACGGGGGGAACTAATTGCTGAGATTTTTGCCACTTTAGTTGAGCCNAAACTGATTCAGCCGACTTTCATCTACGATTATCCTGTCGAGGTTTCGCCATTAGCAAAAAAGAAGAGAGATGATCCAAGNTTTGTTGAACGATTCGAGTTTTTCATTTTNGGTATGGAGATTGGTAATGCATTTAGTGAGCTAAATGATCCGATTGATCAACGCAANCGGTTTGTGGAACAAGCCAAGAAGAGAGCNGATGGAGATGAAGAAGCTTTTTTGATGGACGAAGATTATTTACGGGCTTTAGANTACGGAATGCCCCCAACGGGGGGACTAGGTATTGGTATTGACCGCCTAACTATGCTACTTACCGATCAAGTCTCGATTCGAGATGTAATCCTTTTTCCACAAATGAAGCCTGAACTNTAGATCAATAAAGTCGATGCCATTCCATCAAGTCTACAACAATGCGGTTTGAACAATTTGTCGCTGGTCGCTACTTAAAGTCCAAACGCAAGCAATCCTTTATTTCTATCATTAGCTTAATATCCGTCGCTGGTGTGGCGCTAGGTATTGCTACGGTAATTCTAGTTGTTTCTGTACTTAACGGGTTTGAACACGAACTAAAAGCCAAACTACTTGCTAATGAAGCACACGTTTTTGTCCGTTCCATTAANGGGTTTTTTACTGACTATAATCAAATTATCAGTGAGATAAAGCTGGTTGATGGGGTTGTTGCAGCCTCACCAGTTATTTACAGCCAATTAGCACTTCAACCCAAAGGNACAAAGAAAATTCTAGGTACTATCTATGTTAAAGGTATTGATATAAAACAGGAAGAAGCCGTAACCAACTTTTCACAATATGTGGACGGTTCCACCAATTTAGATGATCCTGAGATTGTCGNGCAAGCACAAAATANACTTTCAAAAAATGAAACTTTGAAAGGAGGAATTATTCTGGGGATTAACGTTGCCAGCCAGAAAGGTGTATTTGTTGGTGATGTTATTCGCCTAATTTCTAAAATGGAGCCTAATCCTGCTAACCCTAGTACTTTTTTCGCAGATGTAAGTAACTATGTGGTTGTCGGTCTTTACCGATCTGGCCTGCATACTTACGACAATGCTTTTGGCTTTGTTTCTTTAACATCCGCTCAAGACTTGTATAATCGGGCAGGACAAGCCAATTTAATTCAGGTTCGGGCAACCGAACCTGAAATAGCTGAGTCAGTAGCAAAACGAATTCAGGATCAGGTCAAGTTCCCAGGNGGAGGNTTAAAAAGCGTGCCANTTACAGATACCTGGATGAAACAGTATACCCCACTATTTGATGCAATGAAGCTAGAAAAAATAGTGACAATGATTGTACAGGCTTTGATTATTTTAGTGGCTGCCTTCAACATTGCTAGTACTCTGATTATGATGGTGATGGAAAAGACACGTGATATTGGTGTGCTGAGGGCTTTGGGGGCATCGAAATTACAAATAACAAAAATCTTCATGCTTCAGGGCGTTTTAATCGGTATTCTTGGCTCCATTTTCGGCACATTACTCGGTCTCAGCCTCTGTGGCTTACTCAACCTAGATAATGTTCGCCCCTCGTATTGGTATTCTCTGGTGATTCTCTTACCAGTTACATTNCAAATTTGGCTAGTTTTCTTTCAGCCAGTNAAACCAAATGGTAGACGTCATTCAGTTCTCGAATGGAGTCTTCGCCTGTTTTGGTTTGTAATACTGGCCTTTGTTATTTACTGTATAGTTCGNCCAATTAGTATTGATAGTAGTGTATACCAACTCAGCCGATTNGCAGTTAAAATCGACTGGCCTTTTGTGGTGGTTATTAACATTTCNTCATTTGTTATCTGTTTTGCGGCAACCTTATATCCAGCTTGGCANTCATCTAATCTCACACCAGTCGAAGCTTTGAGGTACGAGTAGTGGATAATACGATCCGAATCCTTGATCTACACCGTACTTANGTTGAAGCAGATAACGAGATTCATGTTTTGCGAGGCATCAACTTAGAAATCATCAAGGGCGAAATTCTGGCTATAGTTGGTACATCTGGGGTTGGAAAAAGNACTTTATTGCATCTAATTGGTGGACTGGATAGACCAACTTCTGGCACGATCTTTTATGGGGAGCAAAACATCTTCGACTTCAGTGAAGGCGAATTGGATCATTTTCGTAATCGAGAGATTGGCTTTGTGTTCCAGTTCCATCATCTTTTGTCTGATTTCACCGCTCACGAAAATGTAGCGTTAGCTGCTATGATTCCAAATAGTGAAGAGGAAGATAACATTCTAGGGCGGGCAGATGAATTGCTAAACTATGTTGGTTTAGCCGACCGTCGTAATCATTATCCAACACAACTTTCTGGAGGTGAGCGTCAACGCGTGGCGATTGCTAGATCGTTAATTAATCAACCACGCNTAGTTTTAGCTGANGAACCAACAGGCAACTTAGATCAAAAAACAGGCCGAGGCGTACTAGATCTACTGTGGGACCTAAGTAGCCAGTTCTCGGAAACGACTCTAATTGTGATTACACACGACCACACCTTAGCTCAACGAGCTGACCGTTGTGTTCACTTGATAGATGGTAAAATATCAACTGATACAGAAGCTTTGAATTAAAGATTGCAGATTAAACAATTAGGACTCTCTATGAAAATTTACATTGATGGTCAGTATTATTCCCAAGAAACGGCGAAGATATCAGTTTTCGATCATGGATTGCTTTACGGTGATGGTGTATTTGAAGGCATACGTTCCTATAACGGTCGCGTTTTTAAACTGAGTGAGCATCTTGAGCGATTGTATGAGTCAGCTAGTGCTATTTTGCTGCAGATACCTCTGTCAATTGAAGAAATGGAGCAAGCTGTTCTTGAAACGCTTCGGAAAAATCATCTTCAGGATGCTTATATTCGGCTGGTTGTAACACGTGGTGTCGGAGATTTGGGTCTCGACCCAGACAAATGTAAGCAGCCGAGTGTAATCATTATTGCAGATGTTATTACACTCTATCCAGATGAGTTTTATGAAAAAGGCCTTGATATCATTACTGTTCCAAGCCGTCGTAATTTGTCTGAAGCCATTAATCCACGGATCAAGTCACTAAACTATTTAAATAATATTTTGGCAAAAATAGAAGGTAAGCAAGCTGGTGTGGTTGAAGTACTCATGTTGAATGCTGACGGTTATGTTGTAGAGTGTTCTGGTGATAATATATTTTACATCAAAAAAGATGAGCTAGTTACACCACCAACTCACGTTGGCATCCTAGAAGGTATAACTCGTAATACAGTTATTGAGCTTGCTAAAGCCAGGGGTATCAATGTCGTCGAGAAGGTATTTACTCGCCATGACCTCTACATTTCTGAAGAATGCTTTTTGACTGGTACCGCTGCAGAAGTAATTCCGGTGGTTAAAATCGACAATCGACAGATTGGCCAAGGTGTACCAGGCAAAATGACTCGATCCTTAATTCAAGATTTTCAACACTTGACGCAGACGACGGGTACACCCATTAATAATGAAAACTAATCTGTTAATAAAAATAGTTCTTCCTGTAATGAAAAACATACTAAATGTTTGTATCTTTTCGGTCAGTTTGATTGCCATTTTCAACTCAGTTCTGTGGTCAGAAGCCAACAAACCTGAGACTGATCAGCCCCCCAAAACAGTTAACCCACTGAGTGTCCAAAGCATTCGATTTGAAGGACTGACAGGCGAAGATGCATTACTTCGCTCAATTGTCCAAACCTCTATCGGAAAAGAAATCGACCCAGATCAACTGAGCAAAGACATTAAAAACGTAGCTAAGGATACGGGGCTGTTTTCTAACATTTCCGTTGATGTTGAGCCCTATGATGAGGGTGGTCTGGAAGTTATTTTTCGATTAGTGGAAAGTCCAAAAATCGAAGGACTTCAGATTGTTGGTAATGAGAAGATTCGCTACGGTAAAATCAAAGAAGCCATTAACTTTAAGTCTGGTGAAATTTACACAGATTATCTAGCATGGCAGAATCAGAAACAAATCCTGAAAACTTACCAAGAAAAAGGCTACTATCTCGCAGAAGTCAAAACTGAACTTGATCATGATCAAGCAACTAACACGGTTGCCCTGACGTTTAATATTAACGAAGGGAAGCGAATTAAAATTCAAGAGATTAACTTTATTGGCAGTCAAGGAATTAGCCAGAAAAAGTTAGCACGCCAGCTGAAGACAAAAGTGGGAAAATATTTTGATGAAAATGTATTGGAAGCTGATTTGACCACACTGAGTTTTTTTTACCAAGATAATGGCTATGCTCAATCACAGGTCCTTGGCTATGAAAAACGTTTTAATATAGAAAAGACAGGTCTAATGCTAGATATTGAAGTTGATGAAGGCCCTCAGTATACTGTCGGTGAATACAAAATCAGTATCCGTTTTTCCGAAAAACCAGCCTTCAATGAAGAGAAAATAAGAGAACTAATGAATCCCGCAGAGGGAGAGATCTTCAATCGGGGAAAATTTCAGGAATCGATTGACAAAATCACTGAACGTTACCAAGAAGAAGGTTATTTACTAGTTGAGCTTGACCCCCAACCTAAATTTGACGAGGAAAATCAGCTAGTCGATGTCACCTTTAACATTAGCGAAGGTGATGTCATCATCATTGACAGGATCAAAATCAACGGTCTAGTTAAAACTAGAGAAAATATTATCAAGCGTGAACTGGATTATCTAAAAATTAAAACTGACGAGTTTTTTGACATTCAAAAAATTCGCAAAGCACGCCAGCGCCTCTTTCAGCTGGGTTCTATCAGTAACGTCGATTTTATTCCTAGTGAGGAGGAAGGCCAGCGCCGAGACTTAATTGTAAATGTTACCGAACGTGATAAAATGGGCATGTTCAGCGTTGGTGGTGGGTATGGAAGTGAAGGTGGCTTATTTGGAATGGCCGAAGTTAGTCACTCAAATGTTCTAGGTCGTGCATACCGTGTTCACCTGAAGGGAGAGGTTGGCACTCGCTATCGACAAACTCAGGAATTCCGAGTTAATACACCATGGATTTTGGGTACACCGACTAGGCTAAATTTCAGCTTGTATAATAATAAACGCCGCCAGTATTACACTCGATCCGTCTTAACCCGCTACGGTTATGCTGATTGGCCGATTTACGAACGGAAAGGGGCATCAGTTACAATGGGTCGACCATTACCTCGTGATTATGACTTATCAGTTCGTTTTCGTAACGATCATACTTTCACTAAAATCGACTACCTGAAGAAAGAGGACCGTGAATATCGGCGTTGGACACGTAGTCTAACCTTCTATTTGTCCAAGGATACCCGGGATTACCGTATGAGCCTAAATCACCCAATTAATGGGGCTTACAATACGATATCTTACGAATACTCCGGTGGATTACTAGGAGCTGATAGCGATTTTATCAAATATACCCTTGATTTAAGCCAATACATTAAAACTTGGAAAAATATGGTTTTGGCCCTGCATCTATACGGTGGGTATTTACAACCAAAATCCTCTAATCCTGAGAGCGACTATTTCCTATTCTTTGAACGTTACTTCTTGGGGGGGATCGAGACGATACGTGGCTATCAAGACTTTGAAATTCTGCCAGTCAGCGCTGATGGTGTTCCGTCTTTAGACGGTGGGGACAAAACCTTGTACGGAAATATCGAATATAGAATCCCTATAGCACAACAATTTACTGGCGTTGCATTTTTCGACTTTGGTCAAGTTTGGAATAAACCTTGGGGAAAACTTCGGCGCAGTGACTTCAATTTCAAGGCTGGAGCTGGAGTTGGTGTCAGAATGGATTTACAAGGTATGTTATTACGGGCCGAATGGGGATATGGGTTTCATAGGCAAGACCCAAACGGAAACCCAGTCGGAAAAGGTGAATTTCATTTTACTATCGGTCCTAGTTTTTAAAATATTGTNTTGGGTAATTAGGATATAAAACATAGGGAGTTATTTCAGTGAGAAAAGTCTTGAATGGTAGTTTNTGTTTGTTGGTATTGGTCGCGGCGTCTTTTGCTAGCGCACAAGAGTTTAGATTAGGCGTCATTGATACACAACGTGTAATCGAAGGTTATGAGAAAGCAAAAGAAGCTGACACCGAACTTAAAACCCTAGAAGAACGGTTAAAAAACAGATTAAAAGGTTTAGAAGACGAGATCGTTACTTTAGAAGAACGTTTAACTAAACAAGAACTATTTTTGGATGATGATGCTGTTCGGTCAGCTCGACAAGACATTCGTACGAAGCAAGAAGAATATCAGCAACGATTNCAAAACGGCCAACAAGCCTTAATTGAAAAACAGAAAGAATTATTAGAGCCAATCATCGAGGAAGTCAAGGCTCTGATTGAAGAAATCGGTGAAAGCGAAAGTTATAGCCTAATACTGGATCAACGTCTAACTGTAGGGGCCTACTCAATTCCCGTTGCATTGTATGTTTCATCAAAATACGANCTGACTGANCGTATTATCAAAAAATTAAACGATAAATACAACAAACCCGCAAAAGAAACAGAAAAACAGTAACACAGTAATATGTCGTACAGTGGTCAATTATGATTTTGACTTTGGAGCAAATCCACCAAATCGTTGGTGGAGAAATTTTTGGTGATTCGCTGTTAGAAATTAGTGGAATTTCGAGCCTCCAAGAAGCTATTTCCGGACAGATGACATTTCTGGCAAATTCGAAATACCGATCAGAAGTTGATAAAACAGCGGCTTCTGCTATTATTTTGGGGCAAGATATCAGCCTGAGTGATATNTNGGTTAAAAATGGAGTTTCGGTTAATGATCCATACTATGCCTTTTTGCAAACCCACCAAGCTTTTGCTAATGCTTCTGTGGAACTACCAACTGGTATTGATCCTACCGCTAAAGTCAGTGAAAATGTTNTTTTGGGGAAAAACGTTTCAATTCAGGCTCACTGTGTAATTGAAAACGGTGTCAAAATTGGAGAAGGNACAATTATTTGGCCAAATACCTACGTTGGTCCAAAAGTTGAGATTGGCTCCCACGNTCGTATTCGTTCCAATGTATCTATNGGGGAACGAGTCAAGATCGGAGATCGAACTATTATTCAAGATGGCGCGGTGATTGGCAGTGATGGATTTGGTTTTGCTACCTTCGAAGGGCAGCATCATAAAATACCTCAGATTGGTACTGTAGTTATCGGAGATGATGTTGAAATTGGTGCAAATACTACAATAGANCGTGCGACTTTAACTGAAACATCCACTGTTATCGGTTCCGGAACTAAAATTGATAATTTAGTTCAAGTCGCTCATAACGTCAAAATTGGAAAATGCTGTCGTATTGCGGCTCAGGTTGGAATTTCAGGTAGNACTCAAATTGGCGACCATGTAACAATAGCCGGACAAGTTGGAATTGCTGGGCATTTGACTATCGGTAGTAATAATACGGTTCTAGCCAAGTCTGGTGTGACAAAAAGTTTAGCCGATAACATGGGTATGGTCTCAGGCTTCCCCGCACGCCTACACAGAGAAGAAATGAAAGATCAAGCCAAAAGTCGGCGGTTAGGTCGNTTTCTAAATGAATTACAAGAATTGAAACAGAAAATAGCTGACCCTGCCCCTGACNCTACGCTAAACTAGTAAGCTNAATTATCNANACAATAATAGAAGNTCNCNAAAATGGCTGGTCNGCAAATTACAGTGATCTCTTTTGTTAAATGGTTCGACTACGTAGCANTTATACGTCCGATATTGTTGCTACCGGTCTGGACTCAAGTGATATTGGGTTACTATCATGCCACTTGGCTTTCTAGATCACAGTTGGTCATTTGGTGGCCACCCGTACAACTTGTTGAAACATTGATACTATACAGTTGCTTAGCNGGAGGTTGCTACATCGTGAATCAAATTTCCGACAGTGAAACTGATGCGGTTAACAAAAAGCTTTATTTGGTAGCGGATGGACACGTAGGAAGTTTTGCTATTACTGTCCAAGCTGTTTGTCTAATTGTTTGTGGTTTAAGTTGGGCCGTNTGGCGGTTCGGAGATAATTTATCCTTTGTTGTTTTNGCTTTCGGCTCGGTCTTATNCGGTTTGGCTTACTCGCTACCACCTATTCGACTGAAAGGAAAACCGATTCTGGATCTGTTTTCCAATGCAATTGGTTATGGTGGATTTGCTTTCTGGATGGGTTGGTCATCATCGGCAATCTTTTCTTGGTCAGCTATCGAGCAAGCCTTACCATACATGCTGTGTGTAGCTGCAGCTTTTGTCAATACCACCATTCCTGATATGGTAGGGGATCGATCCAGTGGAGACTGGACAACTAGCGTTTGGCTGGGAGAACGTAAAGCAGGTTGGTTAAGCTTAGTTATTTTAGTCACATCTATTGTATGCTCATACTGTTTAAAAAGCTGGTTTGCATTTGCTACTTCTCTAGCTTGTTTACCCTTTTTCATCCGTATGAATCTGATGGTTGAANCGCAATTGAAACAAAAGTCAGACACTAGTCAGCAAAGATATTTGATAACAAAAGCGACCATTCTAACGTCGCGTGTCGGTATTCTAGTCTTTTCAATTATCGTAGGAATACTAGTACCGATCTATTTAGTACTGTTTGCCTGCACTATTTTCGTCTTACGCTGGTATTATGCTGAACGATTCGGAATTAAATATCCCTAGTGGTCGGGTCAAAATACGGGACTTGGTCGAGCTTAGCCGCCCATTAAACGGAGTGCTCGCGTTTGCCTCGGTGTGGGCAGGTGCCTACATGTCGGNTGGGCCAATCTCTATTCGGTCTACCTTCTTAGTTGCAACGGCTGCTGTTTTAGCTTTATCGGCTGGAAATAGCTTAAACGACTATTGTGACATCAAAATAGACCAGATCAANAAGCCTGAGAGGCCTATTCCTTCAGGGCGTATTAGTCGAAGCCAAGCCTTATTATTTTCCATACTGTTACTGGGATTGAGTGTTATGATCGGTTTTCAAGTTAATTTGGGTTCTCTGATCACTATTGTTTCTGTCTGTTGGTTACTCTCCATATATGCTTTCTGGTTGAAGCGCTTACCACTAATCGGTAATTTAGTCGTTGGAATCTTGACTGCACTAACCTTCGTCGCCGGTGGAATAGCNAATGAAGTAATCCAAGGTACNCTTCCGCTATCTGTTTTTGCATTTCTATTCACAACNGCCAGAGAAATTGTAAAGGACATAGAAGACCAAGTCGGGGACCAAGCCGGATTCGCTAAGACTTTACCTTTAANTTTAGGTGAGAAATCAGCTGTGTGGGTCGTTTTATTTTTGATCGCAAGTGGGGTTGCGTTTAGTCCGATCCCATACTTAATTTACGGATATTCTGGGCTGTATCTTTTTATAATGATCTTTGGAGTCGACTTAGTTATGGTTTTTTTGGGTNTTCGTTTATTTCTAAAACCAAGCCAATCTAATTGCGCTATGATCCAGAAGTGGATGAAATGGAATATTTTTGTTGGGCTACTAGCCGTTTGCTTGGGTAAACCTTCTCGGTTACTTCCTGTTGGCGTATGAATTTAGTTTTTCGACCCCAAACTCATGGTAGCGAAAATGACATTCTATATTCGTTTCCGTTTTTCCGATTTTACTAAGATAAGATAGATTGACCCAGATGGAATAGATCAAATCTGATTTTGCAAAATTATATTTCTTTAGGATAATAAAAAAAGGTACTGTTAAATGATTCATATTTACGACGAGCTCTGTAGTTATTGTGGTTCGTGCATCGCGGTATGCCCTGAAAATATTATTGATTTAATTGATCTCCATTTAGAGATTGATCAACCTAAGTGTACACATTGTGCCAAGTGTATAAAAGGTTGTCCCGTTGGTGCTTTAGCCATGGAGTACCGTGATAAAATTTACTATCCTGAATATGAAGGTCGAGGTTTATTCTAGTGATTCATTCTGAATATGATGTCATTGTCGTTGGTGCCGGTCCTGGTGGTTCTATAGCTGCAAAAGTTGCAGCTTCTAACGGATTTCGTACTTTAGTCTTAGAAAAAAGGCAGGAAATCGGTACTCCCGTTCGCTGAGCAGAGGGAATTAGCACNGAGGCTCTGTGCGAATTTATTCAACCTGANCCTAGCTGGGTTTCGCAACCGATTAACGGGGCTAGAATTTTTTCTCCGAACGAAACGCCAGTTCAGATGGATGTAGCCGATGCTGGTTACGTTCTGGAGCGTAAGGTTTTTGACCGTACTCTAACGGAAATGGCCGGGAACGAAGGGGCTGACATAATTGTTAAAGCTCGAGCTACTAATGTAACTAAAGACAATAAGGGTTCTGTCAATGGAATAACCTTTCGATATGCGGGGCGAGATTATACGTCTAAAGCTAAAGTCGTTATTGCCGCTGATGGTATCGAATCCAAGGTCGGTAGATGGGCAGGTATTGATACTACACATGATTTGCGTGATATTGATGTTTGCGCGCAATACTTAATCTCTAAAATTGACATTGAACCTGAGTACTGTGATTTTTATGTCGGTCGAGAAATTGCTCCTCGAGGATATATCTGGGTCTTTCCCAAAGGACCAGATATCGCTAATGTTGGAGTTGGCATTGGAGGAACAGTATCAGGAAAAGGTGGCAAATTAGCTATTGACTATTTAAACGAGTTTGTTAAACGGAAATTTCCAGAGGGTAAAATCCTAGGCCAAGTAGTAGGTGCAGTGCCCGTTGGAGATAGCCTGCCACAGTTAGTAGCTGATGGCATACTCATAATTGGGGACGCAGCACACCACAGTGACCCCATTTCAGGTGGCGGAATCGCCAATGCTATGTATTCTGGCATGTTTGCCGCAGAGACTGCCGTTGATTGCTTGAACAAAGGGGACGTTTCCGCGCAAGCCTTAAAGGTTTATGAAGAACGCTGGGACAAAGAAGTCGGTAAGCATTTCAAGCGTGTCTGTAGAATTCGAGATGAAGCTCTGAAATTTAGCGATGAAATGTTTGATCGTTGTGCGGCTGTGCTCAACCGAATGCCACCTGAAAAAGTCAATATGCCAACCATTTTTAAAACTGTACTAAAACATCAACCTAGGTTACTCCTCGAGCTTCGCCACCTAATCTTAGCTGGTTGGGTTTAGTGTAATCAACCTACAATCATGACCATAATTGACCAACTTGAGTCCATTATTGGACAATACCAAGCAGGCTATCTGGTATTAGTAGATCCTGACCGGATCAAACTAAAAGAAATTCCTCGCTTTGCTCAAATAGCCCAATCTGCTGGTGTTGATGGAATTCTGCTGGGTGGTAGTTTTCTTACTAACGATCTAAGCACTATTGCTGAAACCTTGAAAAAGTCCACTGATCTACCCATAATTTTGTTTCCAGGTTCAGCGATGCAAGTTACTCCACATGCCGATGCTATTCTTTTCATGAGTTTACTTAGTGGTCGAAATGCCAACTATTTGATTGGAGAACAGGTTAAAGCTGCTCCAATGATCCAACGAGTTGGGCTTGAAACTATTTCCACCGGTTATATATTGATTGATGGTGGTCAGCAGACAGCTGTCAGTTTCATTAGTAATACAACGCCGATTCCTAATGACAAAGCAGAAATTGCTTGGGCCCATGCACTTGCTGGTCAGTACCTTGGCATGAAGTTAATCTATCTAGAAGCTGGTAGTGGTGCCAAAACACCTGTGCCCGATCAAATAATCAATTCTGTTAAGAAACAAGTGACAGTCCCGATTATCGTTGGTGGAGGAATTCGATCGCCTGAAGTCGCTCGAAAAAAAGTTGTAGCCGGAGCTCAATTTGTCGTCACAGGTAATGTGATTGAGCAAGACCCATCATTAATGAAAGCCTTCGCTGACGCAATCCACAGTTAAATTCAAACGAGCATTCACATTTGTGAATAATTACTTTCCTTGTAGAAAGCGAAAAATTGTATTTTCTTTCCTGCCGATGGTACATTTTCACCATTATCAATAATACGAACTTTCCCTAGGTTGTATTACCCACCTTCCGTCTACTGACTGTCAGAAATACAACTGAAATCGTGCCGAAATCGACTCGTGATGTAATAAAAAGATAATTGACCTGTTGCATCAATTGGGAAATTCTACAATTATTCGCCTTATGACGACTGGTTAACTGAGATGAAAAAATTTATCAATTGCAGTTTTGCTCTGCTGTTTATTGCCTCCACTTGTTTTGGATACTCTAATAAGCCTCCTACAAGAACTGGAGCACCTGGAGTTCCAGACCAAGGACAGAACTGCCTCTCATGTCACGGTCCCTCCAGTATCGGTACTTTAGTTATCCAAAACCTACCTATTCAATACAAAATCGGACAGAAATACACTATCAGTGTTAAGCTTTCGCAGGTGGGACGTCAACGTTGGGGATTCGTCTTAACAGCCTTAGATCAAAATAGAAACCGAGCAGGCACCCTTGAAAGTATTGATGGTAATACTCAAGTTTTCCGGTCGGGAGAAAGGCAGTACATTGGTCACACCTCAGGTGGAACAGCAGCAGGAAAAGCCAATTCGAATACGTGGATTTTCAGTTGGACTGCACCACAGGTAAATGTAGGGAAAATTTCTTTTTATGCTTCAGGTAATGCAGCTAATAATAATTCCTGGACCTCTGGGGATAATGGGTATAAGACACAAACTACAATTGAACCTGAAGTAATACAAAATCCCCCAGTGGCTGTACCCCAATCAGTTACCACCAGTGAGGACAAGCCAGTAACTATTACTCTATCAGCTAGTGATGCTGACGGAGATGAATTAACCTACACTATAGTTAGTCAACCAAACTATGGGATATTGACTGGTACTCCACCCAACTTAATTTACACACCTAATAATAAATATGCTGGTAACGATACGTTCAGTTTCAAGGTCAACGACGGAACGATTGATAGTTCCATCGCTACCGTTTCACTACGAGTGACAGCCGTCAATAAAGACCCAGTGGCTGTAACCCAATCAGTTACCACCAGTGAGGACAAGCCAGTAACTATTACTCTATCAGCCAGTGATGCTGACGGAGATGAATTAACCTACACTATAGTTAGTCAACCAAACTATGGGATATTGACGGGTACTCCACCCAACCTAATTTACACACCTAATAATAAATATGCTGGTAACGATACGTTCAGTTTCAAGGTCAACGACGGAACGATTGATAGTTCCATCGCTACTATTCCGGTTTTTGTAGTAACTATGGTCGAAATTTATGACGATAACCTAAAGCTTAGACTAGAGTCAGTATTAGGAAAAGATAGTAGTGAAAAGGTGACAAATTTGGATTTATCTCAACTGGTAGGAAAGATCGATGCTTCTAATTCGGATATTCGTGATTTAAAAGGTATAGAATATTGCATTAATCTGACTGAACTAGATCTGAGTGGCAATTCGATAAATGATATCAATCTTTTATTGGCACTTAATAAACTGAATTTGCTTCGTATAGATGGTAACCCTTTGACAATTAGTGCAAGTCCGATTATAAAAAGGATAGAAGCTCAAGGGACCAAAGTCGTTTACGATCATATACCGTCATCGGAAAAACTAATTGGTGATGTTAATTTTGATAACGAAGTGAATATTTTTGACTTGGTCATGGTGGCCAGTGAGTTTGGTAAGATTGAAGGAAATCTTAAAGGAGATATTAATCTTGATGGTCTGGTAAATATTTTTGATTTAGTCTTGGTAGCACGCAATTTTGGCAAATCATTTGCAGTTGCGCCTTCCATAGTTCAAAAGATCAGGCTAAACTCTGCTGAAATACAAAATATTGCTTTTGCTATAGATTACTTGAAATTGAACAATAGTCATTCTGACGCCGAAGAAACAATTCTGCATGTCTTAGAGTCTATACTGACCAAAACGTTACCGAAACAGAGCCGACTACTCCCAAATTACCCTAACCCATTCAATCCTGAAACTTGGATACCTTTTCGAGCAGCAAAAGATGGAAATGCTTCGGTAACAATCTATGATATACACGGTGCGAGCATTCGGTTGTTGCCCATCGGGTACGTATTAGCGGGCAACTATCTGGGGCCAGATAAGGCAATATACTGGAATGGAAAAACAGACGCCGGAGAATATGTATCTTCAGGGACTTACTTTTATCAGATTAAATTGGTAGACTACACCGAAACGCGAAAGATGGTCATCGTCAAGTAGCAATTGCTTTTAAGAACCAAAATTAAAAAACTCAATTTGGATATCCCCTTTGTGTCTCACTTGATTTAGTCTTTTCTAGGAGTTACTTTAGAAGCATAACCCTTCCGGTTTACGAATGTCAGCTATGCTAAAGCCGGTAAAATAGGTAGAAAATGATCCTACCTTACCCTACATGTTGGATCATAATCAAGTAGGCTGACATGTCAAAAAGGCACTGAAAGATACATTTTAAGTACTCTTTGGGCAATCGCTTCTTACATATCATCACTTGCTAAGTAGCTAACTTTAACAAATACTAACGTACGTAATTTTCCCATTTTACCATCTTGTTTATTAACTTATTCATGTTGTTCAAAAGGTAAATCATTTGCTGAAAAATGGGGTGTGTCAGGAAACATATAATTCGATAAAAGTCCACCGAAGTCAAGATCAGAATTGATTTCATGTAGTAATATGTGGCTGAATTCCACTCTTCTGACAATTTCTTCTTGAGTTTCTCATATCCGTTTTTGGTAATCATATTTTTTCTTACTATCTTCAGAAAGATCGATTGCATCTACGATCTCGTTGTGTTTGATCAA
>PAYP01000062.1 GCA_002714785.1 Candidatus Poribacteria bacterium
TTAGTTACTTTATGCTGAAGGGGCTACAAGGTGAAGCGGTTAACGAGGATGGAGAAGTGACTATAACCGAATTAGCAAATTACACTCAGCAAAAAGTAGGAGAATGGACTCTTACCTATCGTGGGAAAAAACAGACACCCTGGCTAGTTCTAAAAGGCAAATCAAATCTTGTCTTAGCAGAAAATCTTAGTCGAGTCAGAACAAAGATTACCCGAGCAAGTACTACTAATGTTGATGCTGAAGCGNAAATGTGGGAAATGGCTAAGCATTCGACCAACATATCTGATATTGAGGATTTTTTGCAGGCGTTCCCTGCAGGAGAATTATCGCCCGTTGCTCAATTAAAGTTGAAGCAATTGAAACGAAAAATGAAGATTGTAGCAGATATGGAAATAGCAAAAACAAAGCCAAATAAGACCAGAGTGNCATTTTCAAACAAAGACAAAGCNAAAATGGAGTGGATTCCAAGCGGCACATATCTCATGGGGGCCGGCAAGAATGAAATCGACGATTCAATGAGGTTCGCCAAACCCACTCACAAGGTAGAGCTAAATGGGTTCTATATGGACGCTTATGAGGTAACAGTAGGACAGTACAAGAAATTTTTAGCTGAGACGGGTCATCGTGCCTTACCAGATTGGGTTTCACAAATTTCACCTACAGATAGCCATCCAGTTGTGGGTGTAAGCTGGCATGACGCCATATCCTATTGTCAGTGGGTAGGAAAGAGACTACCTACCGAGGCCGAATGGGAGTACGCAGCTCGTGGTGGGTTGTCAGGAAAACGTTATCCATGGGGTGATACNGCACCTAATGGCAGCCAATGTAATTACGCTGATAAGAATGCCAATACTGTTCTGACAGAGATAAATGAAGAATGGACTTGGTCAAACATGCAAGTGAACGATGGTTATGCNAAATGTGCTCCGGTAGGTAGATATGAACCAAATGGTTATGGACTTTATGATATGGGGGGTAATGTTAGTGAGTGGTGTGCCGATTGGTACGGGAAATTTTACTATAAAAATACNATAAGTAAGAATCCATTAGGACCGAATTCGGGCACNACTCGAGTATTAAGGGGAGGATCTTGGCCCAACTCAGTCAAATACATCCATGTTGCTAACCGAAATGATAGCAATCCAGATGATAGAAATTCTAACTGTGGATTTCGGTGTGTACTAGATTTGGATATTGATTAGTGGAACACTAGTTCTTTTATTCAAGAAATAGTAAACATCTGCTTGATTTCTACTTGTAAGAAGTTAATCCCAGATGATGAAGCTCATCTAATAGGTCTTCTTGTTTACTTTTGTGTGGATCCGTTTCCATCACCTGGTCAACTGGAGGGAGAAAATCATCTGTATCTACTCGGATACTTGAAATGTATGTCTGTAANTGTTTTTCATCGAANTTTGGACCAATCAGATACTGAAAAACACCGCACTTCAAAGCGTTTTCGCCTGAGATTTGATCTCGAACCAAAGCCACAATTCTGATATGATCTAGGTAACGGTTGAGATATCGAATCAAACCTGTGATCTTCCACGAGCGNTTTGATTGATCATAGATAATCANTCGATATTTAGCCAATGTTAGAAAACCAATGCCCTCACTACTAGTCTCAGCCCAGTCGAAAANAAGTCCTTCACTAGTTAAGATCCTTTCTATTTTTTCAAAAGTTACATCATCTCGAGTCATGACTAAAGTATCCCCATTGACATTAGAAATACCAATATCTTCCTGAATATCCAAAGGCATTAGTGCCCGTCGAACTCTCCGTTTCAACTCTTTTTGGGTTCGGTGGACTCTCCGTTCTACTAACTCAAGTCGGCGCTCCAACGTAGGAAGTTTGTTAGGGGTGAATCGCATTAGTAAAGTCTTATTTTTGATTTACAAGTAGGTAATTGAACTAGATTTGGTAAATGGTTTTCCGTCGTTAGATCTTTTCCGTTTTTATTTCGATGAAATCATTAGCGAAAGTATACGTTTTCTGAAACTCATCAGAGCCAGAAATAAAAGATATCTTGTAGAAATCAGATATTCAACCTTAAGAGAAATTAGTGACGTATTTTCAGGCCTGTAACTTTACATTACTCATAAGGGTTGGCACTTATACCCCTGCTAAGTACAGATTGGGTGCAATTCTAAATCTTATTAGAAATTAGCAATACAAACATCTTACTCCTATTGGATAAATCGAGTTCTAGTATTCATGTAAATTTAATCAAATTTGAGTGATCTGACTAGATCTAATCATTGAGATATACCCTCAATCATATAGCGTGAAAAATCATTGGACGCGNTAAAGGTAAATAGGGGTTCGATAGAAGTCATTAACATAAATAATCTTTTCTGGTGTCCACTTTGGTAACGCAAAAGTGTGACTGATAATAAAGCTGCCAGAACGAAGTTCTTTTTTAAATTTGGAACTCAAGTTAACCATAATTTCTGTCGAAAGGTAGCAAATAATAAGTTCAGCTGGAGTAATGTCCAATTGATCAAAGCTTTCTCTCTNCAAAATTAGGTTTTGGCAACGTGTCAATTTAGCACGAATGACTGAAAAAGCGTAGGGTATTGGTGAGTTTTCACAAGCGATAACAGTTGCAGAGTTCATTTGCCGAGATATAGCACAAGAAAGGCTACCGGTGCCTGATCCTAGTTCATAGATCATTTGGACCGAACCTGGCTTTCCATCTATACTTTTGATCATTGAAAGTAGGTCCNTCTTGACTTTTGTAGAAGTTGGCATCGGAGCAATCCCATTTTTGAGTGTGTAGAACACAATTGAGGTTCCGGCTACCAAATAACAAATAATGAGTAAAATAGTGATCGTGGAGGAAAACATTCGGTTAAAATAAGTAAGTAATTTGAATCAAACTCGGCTACATCAGCCTACTCAAGTACGATAACTTCATTAGCGCCATATGAGATAAGAATATTATTTTAGTTTATTTTCAAAAGAGTAAGTTTCTAATTAGAAATCTTTGTAATAATGAAAACCTGAGTTAAACGGAACAATTGGTTGATTCTTTAAGTCGGTAGAGGTAAGTTGTTTTTCTCATACTCCGTGTTCTAATGTAATCTTATTGCCTAGCTGGTCTTTTCGATTAGGCAATTTATGGAATGTGTTTTTTGAATTAATTAGAATCAGCTAACTAAATAATAGTTTTTAGAATTCCNCTATTATGTTTGGACTCTAGCCTATTGCCTTAGCTATCCTATATGGATTGTTANGTTATATGATTTTTACTTCGGATACCGTATCTAGCCCAGNTAAGGNTGATGCGTGTAACAAAGGATAAGTGATGACACAGAAATGGGATAACCCTCCTGATTTACAAATAGATGATACGACCCAGTATCAGTGCCTCATGCAAACTGATAAAGGCGAAATTAAGATTGAACTGTACGCTGGCTCTGCTCCGAATACTGTTAATAACTTTGTATTTTTGTCTAACGAAGGTTTCTACGATGGAATTACATTTCATCGTGTGATTAATAATTTCATGATTCAAGGTGGTGATCCAACTGGATCCGGTTCTGGAGGGCCAGGATATCGTTTTAATGACGAGTTTGACGGCAACCCACATACTCACCAAACAGGATCTTTATCGATGGCAAATGCAGGGCCGAATACCAACGGTAGTCAGTTCTTTATATGTCACGGTCCACAACCACATCTAGACGGTAAACATACCGTATTTGGTCAGGTAATTCAGGGGCAAGATGTTGTCGACTCAATTCAGCAAGGAGATCGTATTGTCTCGGTATCCATAATCGAGGAGTAAATTAACCCAACGATTTTAACCAGACAATTACTGAATCAAAGACAAAGTACCGAAAGGTTGATTTGATAAACATTCGACGTATTCTTCTGATCTGCCTGATTGGGAAGATCAGTGGTTATTAGAATTTGTTCTTTACTTGACTCATCTGCTCAAATTAATCTTTCGGCTTACATCACGGATTTGGTCAAAATCCAGCTACTCAACCGGAAATACGTATATACCAAANTCNTTATGCTGAAAACTTCTTTTTCATAACTTTTTAAGATTTGTNCGTTTTGTATTTTTATTGATCTGTGCCTTATTTTCTNTCTAGTAATTTTATTAATGCTCCTAANAATGATTTACCAAGAGTTCAAAGAAATATGGAGATTGAATAGAACATGAAATTAGAAGATTATCAATTTTTTCAACAAAATGGCTATCTATCTCTAGGAAANGTATTGACTGATGGAGAGCTAGAATTTTACCTGCATCTTTACGATCAAGACCGANAAGGGAAGAAACAATTTTGGTTTGATTATGGACATCACCACCAAACAGCAAACTATGACGNACTTGTCAGCACNCCTGNATTTGACGGATTAATTCGACACCCCAAAGTTATCAAACCTTTATCTGATTTAATGGGNGGTGATATTTGTTTTTCAGAGATTGGTATAAGGCACATGGAAGCTTATACTGGTGAATCAAGACACTGTGTTTGGCATCGAGATGGAGATGTCCGCGGAAATCGACATCTCTTGGAACATCCACTGAGATTACGGAATATACAACTGATGGTTTATTTGTCTGATGTGGGCGAGTCAACTCACTGTTTTTCAATTTCTCCAGAGTCGGTGAGTCAACCAATCTTAGACAAAGAAGATCAGTTAGAACGAGGAGGTGTTCACAATCTCTATGGCAAAGCTGGAACAGCCATTGTATTTAATTTTTCCGTTCTACATACAGCAACTNTACGTACGACTAACAGTGAACGAAAAACTGTTCAAGTATACTATGGACACAGAAATCAACCTCATATGGCAAACGACTCTCTAATACCGGTTGGTTTTTGGAAAAATCACCCAGATGAAGAGGTTCGTAATTTCTATGGAGTTTTAAACGATAAAACCCGAAAATACTTAGAGATTGGAGGCAACGACGAAAAATCGTTAGACGAAGCTGCACAAATTTTATACAATATCGATTACAAAAATCGAAAAAAACAATCGCTCGTACCAGACGCTTAATTTCTTTTCATGCNATTGTAGCCCGTTGATCNAAATGNCGGACAGACCCTGTGAACGCTAGGAAGGCTAACATTCTATCCTTGCTGTAGAAATGGATCTCCAACNATGCCAGAATGTTCACATTTCTTTGATTGNAATTGAGTTTAAAATAACTTATACCGATTTGTTGAATGATAAAANTAAACGAGTGTAGATTTTAAACTTCGGTTNGATGTGTAGTCATTCCTAAGAACGCCTTACATACAGGNACTTAGGNNACCCTCTCACCCCGNACAGACCCNGTAAGGCACCGTTCTTACTGGGTNTNTGTTACTTCGGTTCAATAAATTTAGGTTACAATCTTGACTTAACTTCTCCCCAGGCGATAGGTAACTTGTTGAATCGACGAACAGCTAATGTATTTGTATTCATCGCCATTGCCATTTCTTCAACTGTTATGATTCTCTCCCACATTCGNACTTGTGCAATATCAGCGTTTAACCACTGACCATCTTCCCGATGAGCAATNAAAATCGGACGNTTTCCATTTCCGCATGGATCACCTGCATTAGCACCTTGGGTTACGGCATTTTTTTTGCCATCTAGATATACCTTGACCCCTTCTTTGGTACTGTAGGTTCCACACTGATAACGCCATTCATTACCTAAACTTCCACCACTAGGTTCAGACACGCCATTTCCCGGACAATCCCAGACTGACATTCCTGGCTCTAAACCATCGTAGACTAACAGAGCAAATTCCCATGCTCCACCTGCACCTTTCATTACAATAGGTTGCCGATTCTGCCCATGTCCATCCGTACCGGTTTTTCCTACCTTGACCCAAGCACATATGGTCATCCCTTTACCTTTGTCGGTATGGGCATCAAAATCTTTGCCCTGACCGGCAGCATCAATCTTAACGAAGGTCGATTTCCCGTCAAACTGTAATGACTTGTCGAACGTCGCTTTTTTACCACCAACCCACTTAGGTTTTTTATCACTCATCTCGGTTTTGAAATTGTTGGGTCCGTAGTCTTTGACACTGTTTCCAGCACCTTCATCCATTGGTAAGTAAAGAAAAAGATCTTTCTCAATATCTGCAGCTCTAGACGAAACCGATATTGTCAAAAAAGCGAAGATTNTCAGGCAGACTATATTGTTACGATACATACTATCTCCTTAAATTTGATTATTAATCAACCAGATAGCCCAGTCAAAATCTACAGGAGATTTACGACGTACTAGGGGCAAACAATCTAGTTAAAGATACGATTTAATGTTTTATGGTTATTGAATTTTTTTGTGGTACAAATCAGAATATACCAGCCGTAAGCAATCACGTTCAGCAGGAATTGTGCCTAATAGAATTAGGCCGTAGACCAATTGNCTNTTTTTGTAATAATATCCACAAANTATGAATATTATATCTAATTTCGCCGGTTTTTCATCAGACACTAGCTGGAATAATTAGCATCGTTGATAGATCAGAACGAAAAGACTATTTCTGATAAAATCATGTAATGTATACCATATCTCGAGAGCCACTTGTAAANCNGANGATAAAAGATACCAATAAATTTAATTGAAATATATGGNTGATAACAGATTTCACCACCGAAGATNGNGNAACTGTTATTGTTCCAATGAGTCATAAATCTAGAATGCACTCATTCAACATAAGTTNCGAAGACACTCGTATCTGCTATGCTACTGCTTACCGAGGATAGTGGTACGATGGATGGGAAAAAAGTACCTGACACAATATTGATGNCGANACAAGTCGAGATCACCATAGAATAGGNTTAAATGTTGCCGACTATCCTACTTGGCGGAATTATGCTTGGGTATTGCGGGAGGTATTTGAACGGATGCCATTGGGCCTTCAAGATTTATGTAGGCACAGATTTGGACATCTCTGATCTGATGTATATGAAGATTAATTATTCTGTTTTTTAGACCCAAATTCGAAGAATTTAGTTAACTAGGTGGAGGTCGAGTCAAAATAATTNATTTCATGANCGTTTGGCAAATAACATGGTCGATAAGAAAAAANAATACTCACTCTGGATTAATTACTTTGATGATCTGGTAATAGAGAGTTTAGAAGAGGTCCTCTCCAGTCATTTCTTTCTCGATCATAAACTCCAAAACCTGCACCAAACTCCCAGTAAGACCAGGAAAATTTATATTTTTCAGCATGATTTCTGACTGCAGTCGTCCACTTGATTCTTGACTGTTCATCGGCTTTACTGTAGGCTCCAAACTCACCTAAGAAGACGGGGACCCCGTTTTTGTTTGCCCATTCTGCAGCTTTTGTAAAATCTGACTCAATTTTTGATATTTGCTTACTGGTTCCTTTCCATTCACGTCCTAACCACTTTTCACTGTTATCTACCCATTCTGCTCCTTGATGAGTAAAGTGAAAAGGTTCATAGTAATGGACAGTCAAAATCACATTGTCATCAGGTAATTTTAATTTGTCCAAATCAGCGGAAATATGATTCCAATTACTTGGTCCGATGATCAAAGTTCTATCAGGGTTAGTCTCTCGTATAACCGAGGTACACTCATCTAGAACTTGGTTCCATAAATTTGCGTCCAGCGCACTATTAGGCTCATTCAATAATTCAAAAAAGACGAATTCGGGGGNNTCCNGAAAATATGAAGCAATTTGCTGCCAAATCCTGATGAATCGCTCCCTGTGTGCCANTGGTGAAGCAAATAGATCCATGTAGTGATGCATGTTAATCACGATCGCTAAATCATTTTGGATTGATTGATCCACGACCCATTTCACGCGATCCAGAAATGACTGATCTATTAAGAAAGGGTTGTCTTTTTTTGCATGAGCTGACCATCGAACCGGTAATCTCACAGCAGTAAAACCAGCAGCCTTGATAGTAGGAAAATATTCTGATTCAATAACCATTCCCCAATCTCCCTCCATAGGCGCTTCCAATGCGTTACCCAAATTAATTGTTCGGCGAAGCCGCTGATTTCTTCGGAATGGGTCAGTGTCTTGAACAATTTTATTGTCAGCCTTGATACAAAAAGGAAGTAGTGCAAAAACAAATATAGCAAACCGGATAATTAATCTATTCATCGATATTTCTTGGCTTTATAACCATTCTATCCAACNGCGAGATTCAGCGTAAAAAGAAATCAACATAAGAGGGGAAATCGATGGGCTATCTATCACAGGAGATGGATAGCCCATCGAATTTGAACAATCTGTTTATCTAACTAGTACCTAATTAATTCAGGAAATAGTTGGGAAAACGATGAATGAGTTTTTATCGTGTATTGAANCTATCACTCTATATTTTATCCTATCCAATGAAAATAGTATCAGAAATTATACGATACTCACTTAGGAATTAATCGGTATCCTTACTTTGCTGATGTAAAAACAACAAGATGGGAATAGCTAAACGGTCATTCTTTATCGGACATCATACTCCTAGCTGCTGCTCCTACTTCCCTTCTAGCTTCTTCCGGCATAGAGCGGAATTTGTCACTTCTGACTGCCTCCATGATAGCTTGGCGTGAAGCACCACGAAAATAATCACTCCAACCTTTGACCGTTTCCTGTATTCTTTGTCGGTTCCATTTTCCTCTGGACTTGGATTCTTTTCCGTCTTTATCTTCCCTTCCCTTTCGCTTTTCTTTTTCTTCCCGTTCTCCTTTCTCCCCACCACCTCTTCGCCCTTCTTTTCTTCCTTTATCGCCGCTGAGTCTTAGAAATTGAACCGATGACCCACTAAGATCAATAACTTTACCTCCTTGATTTAGACTAACTTGGCTAGATTCTATTTTGACAACCTTAGATGATGTGATTTCATCACCTAGACCCACATAATAAATTTTGTTAGAAACGCTTTCCCGAATTAGAGCTTTGGCCAGTCCGTTTTCTGGGATTTTAGTCGCTAATAACTCATATTTAGGACCTTTACTAGGAGGTTGCCAGCCAAGTGGTCGAAATAAATTAAACTGCTGAATTGCCTGATAATATTCCTCATCGCCAGATCTATTTTGAGCACTAAGTTGAAATATTATAAAGAAACTGAGTAAAAAAATCGTTATCAATGCGTTTTTTTTCATCTTCTTATCCATATCTATAGTGATTAGTCTTGTAATCTAATTTGATTAATCTGCTACTGACTATAATTTCAATGAACCTAGACTTTGATCTTAGTATATTTTGACAGGCTCGTTGATTATCGATTTTTCTCTTAATTATTAGCAGTACAGGCTTCTTCTTGTTAAACAGCCCACTTGAACCATATAAAAGAAGGTCAGAACTTGAATTCCTAATCAGAATGGGTGATTTTACTCTAAATGTGTTTAAGGATCACAGATATCTACTCAATGTTGTCTTAATCCATTAATATCGTATCGTGAAACAAAATCCCATACTAGACGACTAATATTAGATCCTTGGTAACTTATTTGAGGCCAGTGGTTTCCCTCTATGATTTTATAATGTTCTACTGACACTTGATTCCTACCATTTTTATAGGAATAATGCTCCACTTTGGCTTCACCATATTTCAAGCTGTTTTTCTTACCGTACGCTGAAGATTCTATTTTTTTACTATCATTTTTAAAAACGTTGGTATCTGGGACCGTATCAGTTGAATTAAATTCAATCCAATAATCAATCATTCGGTCAATAGACAGAGCATATCCTTCAATCCCTTCATAAGGAACGATCTGGTCTTCTGTACCGTGAAAAATTATCACCGCTGTTGGATGTATTGGTCGGTGATGCTTAATTATTTCTGTCGACATAAATCCTGCAATAGAAGCTACAGCTGCAATTTTATTACTTAAATAGCAAGATAGCGAATTAGCCAGAAAAGCACCATTGGAATAACCACAAGCATAAATTCTCTTTGAATCGATACTGTAGTTGGAAAATATTTCGTCGATCAAGGCAGAGGTGAAACCTAAGTCATCAACATTACTCTTATTGTGTTTAGCCGATTTGGGCTGATGGTTCCAGTGCGAACGCTTTTTTTCTCCTAAAGAGGAACCCTGAGGACCGACTAATATAAATCCTTCTGTTTCTGCTATTTTTTGCATGTCTGAGAAAATCAAACCTTCACCGGCACTACCACCAAATCCATGAAAATGGAGTAAAAGTGGGACCTCTGAAACTTCATCGTAAGAAGAGGGGATATAAACAGTATACTCCCGTTCGAGATTATCATAGGTCAGTTTTCTATTGAATAAGCCTCGATTAGCTGGAGCAATTTTAACCAGATTGTCTTCGTTAGTTGACTTTTTTATTAAGTAACTCTGAGCAGCGATTTGGATTTCTTTTTTGACATTTTCTGGTAGATTTTGAAATTTTTCATTTGTGATCGATTGGCGAATTTGTTGTTCGGATGCAGTACGAAAATAATTGATCCAATCTTTGGCTAATTCAATTGGCTGCTTCTGTTTTATCCAATATTCACTGGGAGGTGTTGTCCACAAAGGCATCCCATTAATAATTTCATTGCCAATTTCTTGTCGTCGATAGCGGATAAAATCAACAATACTTCTCTCAATTTTCGTACTTGTATCTTTTTTTTGCTTATTTGTGTTACCGTTACTTATGCTTATTTCCTTACCGAAATCTTTATATTTGTCTTTTCGTTTTTTGTTGTCGATCGTTTTTATCTTAGTAGTTCTTTTTTGATCCAGAATTAAATAAGGCTGAATCATAGTTCCCAAACGTTGTATTTCAGATATAAGATTGTCTTCCTTCCAATATTCAAGCATAATTTTTCTTAAGGTTCTTTCATATTGTTGACGACAAGCCTCTATTTGGTAAAGTCGGTAGCAAATTAGGCCCTGGGTCTTTACAGAAATGGGAGGAGGTTGATTGTATTGATGTTTACCTCGAAATCGGCTAAATCCGTGGTCAGCTCCCCAAGGGATAAAGTGGAGTCTGTCTGTCTCTGGGTTGAGATAAAAAAAGAAATTATTTCCATTACCGGAGTAACCATCCCAAAGACCTAGTAAACTTTCCATAACCCAAAAGTTATAAAAAGACTTCAGGTCAACTAACTGATCGATGGCCTCTTCTATATTTTCATCTTTACTATTTAAAACTTCGATCAGCTGCTGAATTCTCTGACGACCAATTTGATCGGATCCTAGTTTGTGTTCGAAACTATTTAACCAACCAGGTCTAAAATCAGCCAGGGTACCTTCGTACAAACTACCATTGTCGTTTCCGAAGACTCGTTTCAAAAATGGTTTATGTATTCTTTCGACATGAGAATAAACCCCTAAATTTTGACCATTAACAGTCAATTTTGCATAATTACATCGTGGTGCCGGCGAGCCAACAGCGTTGAACAAAGTGTAACTCATAATCTGGCTCATTAAACTAGTATCTTGTTGGTTATTATTGAACGTTAGATTGGTTATACCATCAATTTGACTATTTTTATCCAGATGGTTGAGTTTAACTTTCAACGAAGGGCGAGTATTGCTCAAAGAACCTAGAAAACCTTTCTTTCGGATGCCAACGCGAGGGAAGGTAACATCATTAATTGTGACTTGAGCCTCTACATAAGTAAAAGGATTTCTGGGTGGACTCTCTTTTCGATTTAGATCCGAAAGTTCTTCAAAATTTCGCTCCTGGGAGCAAATCTTGATCCAGTCATTTGGGTCAACTTTAATCTGTACATCTAACACATGATCAGTAGAGAAAATTTGATCTGACGTTAGTACTTGGGCTAGAACTTCATTTAGAGTGATCGAAAGAATTGATACTATTAGGCCGATAATTAATTTAAGACACCTAAACTTCGTTTTATATCGTGTTCCAGATCTGACTGTTTTGCCAGCCAATTTGGGCTTAATATTAATATCATTACGTTTGAAGTGATTACTGATGTTATGATGATCATTAGTCATAATTTTTTTAAGCGCAACATTGAATTACTAAAGCAAACTTAACTTCTATTTATTCAACAAATGTAAGTGAACTTTTTATCTATGTATTCTAGAAGTAATTTTTTAACACTTTCAGCTACATAGATAATTGACTGATACTTATAGGTGTAAGACATGATTTAAATCGATAGCGAAGGTTTAAACGGCTAATTTTTTGAGAACGGCCGCGGCCTGTTGAGCCTGTTCGGTTGAAGGGTCCCTTTTTATGATGCGGGAAAGATGAATTTTAGCTCTTTCATCCCCGGTCTGAGCTAAATTCAATGCTTCGTTAAATCCTGTATTAGAATAGCTAAAATCTCTGGGTACTATCGTTAAGTCTATATTTTTCCAATAGTATTTCAATTCATCAGATCCCCAGTCTCGATAAACATCTTCCCACTTTAATTGGTTGAAAATATTTAGGTGTGGTTCTAACATATGATCTGAAACTATACTACCTATTGCTGTGTATCGATTATCCAAGGACACTCGCAGCCGATCTTCAGTTAGATTAGGTAGCGCTTTGTGTACTGTTAATGCTGGAAAAATCAGAGTATCGCCGACTTCGTAATTGGTGGTGTGCCAGTTATCTTCCAGTTCATCTATATTAATACACAAGCTACCGGCTCCTAACGAAAAATGATGATCCATTACTTTGTCAATCTTATGCGATTCCGGAAGAACTGCTAAGCCACCTAATTCAATAGGGCAGTTACCAATGGGAGACCAACAGGTATAGGTCTCAAAATTCCCTTGAAAATGAACAAAGTCCTGATGAATAGGGGTTGTATGAGCTGTATATTTTGGAAACCAAAGCCTAGCTACTTTATGTGGATGAGGTAGCGCTGATTCACCTAAAATTTTTTCCATTATCTTCATCACTTCTGGCCAATGGGCTGAACGATGGAACTCTTCCAATCTATAAACCTGATGGTAAACGTCGGAATATTCCACATCACCTTCTGTACATTGCTTGGATACATCTGCAATACCGTCAATTGGATCAGTTCCAGCGATCAACCATCCATTCTCCTGCATAACAGTGAGCATTTCCCGTCGTAAATCCATCATCTTTTCTGGATTTTGTAATCGCTTAAAAAAAAGATACCCCTCGTTGTCAATACGCTCTCTAAGTGCGTCTTCATCGTTCATGATTCCATTAGAAATTCTCAATTCTTGGTATTGGTTTGTCATACTACCCCTCGATGATTTGTGGTTTAACCAATCCTATCAAATGATAGGAAGACAGGTAAGTGAAAAATTGTAAATTGAATCACGGTTAATAAAGAATAATTAGTATTGTAGATGATGACCTGTTTTTATTGTAGGGAACATATTGACCCCGTACGAATTAGGCACGAGATGAGAATCTAAGGGTTACTTGGTTTAACAGCCAACAAAGTCGTCAGACTGCACATTCGGGTTTTCAATAATTTGATTGGTAATCAATGGAAATTCTCTCGCGAACTCTTACTCAGCAATTTTTGACATATAACATTCCCACCTCAATATTACCTATTCTTCATAGCCATTCTCAATGAGTAAAGTGATAATTCCCTTGAAATCCACTCTATATTACTGAGAAGTCGATTAGGTTTTGGCCAAGATTAATATCCACAGCTGACACCTAGATAGAATGTAGGCTACCTGCATTCCACCCTTAACATACAAATCCTTTATACTTTTACCATACAACCAGAAAAAATCTAAACGATCGATTTACGGCCAAAAGAATTAGCTTTAATTCTACATCAAAGCACTAAATTGTATCAAAAATGGCAATATTGGCTTAGTTATCTCGGATCCAAACAATCATTGAATGATTGCCTCGATTATTCCATGCGTGGTAAGGAATTAGGGTTAATTCTCTTGTTTGATCATTATCCTCTTGTACTGAATCCATTCTAATTTTAGGTATACCTCTAAGAGGCCCACCAGTAAAGTTTTTAACTTGAATCTCGGATTTCTCAGTTGCAGGGAGCAGAGAGAATCGTTGCACGGGACCACCGTTATCGATCCCTTCGGCACAATAGACTAGAGGCCCCCGAGTTACTGCTGAACGACCATTATTAGCTTGTACTTTTTCACTGCAGGTATTGAAGCGTACCTGCATGTCTAATTCAAGCTCCAATAAGTCTCCAGATTCCCATTTTCGTTGAATAGATATAAACCCTTTCTCTAAATCTGAGTAGACAAATTCTCCATTAACTTTGACCTGCCAATTGGATCTTTGCCTATCATTAAATGTGTATAGATTTCCTGGCAGAAACTGATTTCCTTGAGCCCAAGTCGGGATCCTCATATTTAGAGTAAAAGATTGACTTTCTGAAACACTTATTTCTACAGTCACCTTTCCATGGTACGGGTAATCCGTTATTTGCTTGAATTCTACTTGGTTTCCGTTGATTGGTATCTGTACTTGGCTAGAAGCGTAGAGCAGCATAAAAACTTCTGCCTCCGAAACCGCATACATATACTCACCAACATGGTTTACTACCCTAGCAATATTAGACGGACAACATGCACAGTCGAACCATGGTGAACGTCCCATTCTCCCGTGGTTAAATGTTTTGATCCCATCAGATTCCAATGGATTAACATAAAAAAAACGATTGCCATTTAGATTAACTCCCGCGAGCGAATTATTAAACAATGCGACCTCGGCCACGTCGAAGTACTTGGCATCTCGATGCAACAGTGTCATGCGGTGGTTGAAAAAGACGTTTGCAATTGCCGCACAAGTTTCATTGTAAGCTTCTTCATTTGGTAACTGGTACTCCGGACCAAATCCTTCGATTCCATGTATAGCACCTAACCCACCCGTGATATGCATTCGAGTATTGACTATATTTTGCCATATACGGTCTAGTGCTTTGACATAAGTTTGATCAGCAGATAAAGCAGTTACATCAGCCATTCCAGCATACATGTACGCTGCACGAACAGCATGACCGACTGCTTGGCTTTGCTCCTTAACCGGTTTATGCTGTTGAGCATAGGTGGGAGACATAACATCTTCTCCTTCCGGGCGATAGGTTCTCCCACGTATTTCCAGAAATTTTCTTGCCATTTCCAAGTAAAGGCGGTTGCCAGTCACCCGATACAATCGACATAGTGCCAATTCTATTTCCTGATGACCTGGTGCTTGGTTCACTGGAGTTCCGTCATTGTAGCTGACATCTCCTTCAAAGAAAACTTTGTTGATGTGTTGAGCGCTTTTTTCAGCAATTTTCAGCCATTCTTCTTTTCCAGTAGCTTCAAAGTAAGCGACAGCACCTTCATACATATGACCCATATTGTAAAGTTCATGGCTGTGAACGACCCAAGAGTATGGAGTTTCACCCATTTCAGAAGGATGAGGAATACCACAAATATGAGCTACGTACAGGTATCCATCATCCTTCTGAGCTTGGCCGATAATCTGTATTAACTGATCCATCTCAGCTTCTAGCTCATCGTCACGATCTAAAGCTAAAGAATAGGCAGCACCTTCCATTACCTTATAGAGATCAGAAGATACGAAACGATGGGAAAACGGTTTAGGTGCATCTTCTCCTCTAAGGAACGCACCTGTCAAACGTAGATTATCTACCGCGGGTCTAGTTTTTTTTAAAGCAAACGGTATAGTTTCGTTTCTTTGCACTTTCAAACGTGGTAACCAGAACTGATCGTCTAACTTAATATGATTAAAGGTAATCGGTGCTATCGGGTAGTCTGATTCAACTTTGTCCGTCGATTGGAAATTAGTTTCAGTCATTGAAATTAGGACCTCGTAAAGCTTAATCGAATTTTTTTACTTTAGTGTGGTTATCGAGTTCGTTCTGAGAAGTTCTAAATGAACGATGCAAGCAATATTTTTATCGATTTATCAGTTGGTTTTATCTTCTATTTTGGTGGCCAAGGTATACGTTCTAGTCTTGCACGATCTTCCGGCCAAGGTAGAACGTCACTGTTTTTAGCCCATTTTTCCCAATCGGATATCATGTCTTTTACCAACTGTGGATGGTTTGAGCTGAGATCATTTGATTCATTCCGATCTTGGCATATATCATATAGTTCCCATTTATCCGATTCCCGATCGTTGGATGTAACTAATTTCCAATTTTCTCTACGTATAGCGGCGTTGGTTTCATGTTGCCAGTATAAAGTTCGTGGTTGAATTTCCATATTAGCATCATCTAACCAAGGAAGAATACTCATTCCTTGAGCCGGGGTGATACGGTGCCCATTTCGTTCTTGTGGATATTTCGCCTCAGCTATTTGACAGATTGTCGGCATGATATCGATTAGATGAAAGGTTTGATCGGTACAGAGTCGCCCTGGTTGTGTTATCCCCTGAGGCCAGTGAGCAATGAAAGGCGATGAAATCCCTCCTTCGTGTACGAAAATTTTGTATTTTCTTAGCGGTGCATTGGAGAGACTAGCCCAGCATTGTCCTTGTGAAATACTCCATCCACCTTTCGTTCTCCATTCTTGATAATTTGATGATTGATATTCCCCCCAGTTCATACCATAAAGTCCAGACTCACCGGAACAACCATTATCTGACATAATTAAGATCAAGGTGTTTTCGAGTAATCCGTTTTTCTTGAGACATTCAGTCACTCGACCGATATTTTGGTCTAGGCTCTCAATTTGTGCAGCATACATAGATCGTCGGAAATCCAATTCGTTTTTTTCGTCTTGACTATGTGCGTCCCACTCAGGTAGTCGTTCCGTATCAAATGAAGGTTTAAAATCAAATCCGTCAATCTGTTTTTGACTGAATCCAGTTCCGACTGCCATTTCTTGTTCGGGACTAACAATTCCCATTTCCCTCATTCGATCTAACTTTTCTGACTTCAGTTGATCCCAGCCTTTTAAATACCGCCCCCGGTATTTGTTTATTAGATCATCCGGTGCTTCTAATGGGAAATGAGGTGCGTTATAACAAATATGTAGATAAAATGGCCTATTTGAATCAGTAGTATTAACATAGTCGATGGCTGTATCAGTAAAGAAATCAGTAGTATAAAACTCCTGATTTGAATTATAGGGATTAAGTGGTTTACCCGCTTCCATTAGCAATTCACCATCACGATAGATTTCACATCCCGGTAATACCTTCCAGTAACTATCCACGTGGGTATATATCCCAGTAAATCGATCAAACCCCCTGGACTCTGGCCGCATACTAGGTTGATGGCCCGCATGCCATTTGCCAGCTAACATTGTTTGGTAGCCAGCATCCTTTAGAACCTCAGCTAACGTTACACAGCGATTATTAAGACCACCTTGGTAACCATCTCCATAATTACGGTATACCATCATACCGATCCCAGCTTGATGTGGGTACAAACCTGTGAGTAGCGAGGCTCTAGCAGGACAACATCGAGCTGTATTGTAAAATTGTGTGGATCGAAAACCAGAAGTAGCTAATCGGTCAATATTTGGTGTGTCAATCTCGCCACCGAAACACCCAAGATCTGAAAATCCCATATCATCAAAAAGGAAAGTTACAATATTTGGCTTCATTACGTCTTTACCTGCCTTTATTATGGCCAAATATTTTATAGATTGTGGATAATACGAATGAGTCATAAATATCATCTAACAAACGATTCATAAAAGTAGTTCTCTCACAGAAAATTATTTTTCATTCTCAATTCAGTGAGACGAGATTTTCTAGCAACTTATCGTTATAATGATGGTAATCTCAATTACACAACTAAAGTAAAATGCTAGTCAGTCATTCTCTTATTTATTAGATTTTATTGTTCATGTCTAGTAACTCATTATCCTCAGTTATCTCATAAGGTATTCAACATTCCTCTCATCACTGATCAACGAATGTTATTTTTAATGTTGGCCAATAAGTTAGTATAATGCGAACATTAAAAAACATCAATTACTGTGTGATTAACTGAATAAAGAAAAGTAGTTTCCTACAAGTAAAAATGAAAGATATATCTTTAGAGCGAATAACCATCCAAAGTCTTCTCATCGGACTATTACTGATTCCCATTAACTGTTTTTGGATTCTTCAGTTCGAATTTAATCGATGGTCTTTTCCTACTTATCTAGTCCCCTACTATAACGTTATTTTTTGTTTATTACTGTTGGTGGGAATATCAATGTTGATGAAAACGATCTCCCCCAGTTGGGCTCTATCCCCTACCGAGCTTTTAGTACCTTACTTGATGATGTGTATGGCATCTTCTATCTGTTCACACAACATGATGGAAATTTTAGTTACTTCGATAGGACATCCTTTTTGGTTCTCAACCCCGGAAAACGATTGGCAGAACCTCATATTCCCTCACTTACCGACTTGGCTAACCGTTTCAGATACAATTGCTCTGCGAGGCTACTACGAAGGGGAAACTTCGTTCTACCACTGGTCGCATATAACCCCATGGATAGAACCTTTCATCTGGTGGTTACTCTTCACAATCGTGTTAATGGGTATTATGTTCTGCATTAATTTACTGCTGAGGAGACAATGGATTGAGAAAGAAAAACTAACTTACCCAATAATCCAGCTACCTCTTTCAATCATGAATCCTAAATCTCATTTCTGGCGCAACCGCTCTTTCTGGTTGGGTTTTTTGCTTACAGGTGGAGTTACCATTATCAATGGACTCTCTGTTCTACAACCAGTTCTTCCGTCAATCCCACTCAAGAGAATTTTGAACCTACATTCTTTTTTCACCGATCGACCTTGGAATGCCATAGGATGGACACCTATTACTGTTCATCCCCATCTCATCGGTCTAGGTTTTCTTATGCCAATCGAATTACTTTTTTCATCTTGGTTTTTCTATTGGGTACTAAAATCTCAACGAATTTTCAGCAGTGCTATTGGTTTGAAGGGGTTACCCAAATTTCCTTATGCAAGTGAGCAATCGTTTGGAGCCTATATAGCAATCATCATTGCTGTACTATGGTGGGGCAAACATCATTTTTATCAAATTGTTATCAACCTCATTCATCCATCCAAAAATCAAACTGATAGGGCCGATGGTATTAGTAATAGAGTTGCGGTTTTTGGAATTTTTATCGGGTTTTCTTTTCTATGTTTTTTTTCTGTCAAAGCTGGTATGGGAATTTGGCTATCTGTTGCTTTCTTTTTCCTTTATTATTTACTGTCGATGGCTATTACACGGATGAGAGCGGAGTTGGGGTTTCCTATACACGATGCTCATTATCCTCTAGGTCCAGATCATATTGCTATCATTAGTCAAGGAACCAAAAAGCTTGGCCCTAAAAATCTGACGGTTTTAGCTTTATACCACTGGTTTAATCGCACATACGCCAGCCATCCAATGCCTCACCAACTTGAAGGGTTCAAAATGTCTAACCAGCTTGGAATATCAAAACCTAGTTTCAATCGAAATCTAATTTTGATCTTAATTCTAGCGACTTTTGTGAGTGTTTTATCAACTTTTTGGCTGATTTTGGATAGTTTCTACCGGCATGGATCATCATCAGGTTTTTACAACTGGTGGGGTGCCGGTGGATTTGGCCGTGAGACGTTCGGATGGCTTGAGTCTTGGCTGTTATACCAAACAGAATGGGATCCATTTGCCGTTGGGGCAGTCGGTGTTGGGTTTCTGTTCTCAATTGGAATGATGCTTCTTAGATTCCGCCTTATATGGTGGCCTTTTCATCCGCTAGGGTATGCTATTTCGAGTAGTTGGGGGATTCATGTTTGGAGTTCATTTTTGATCAGTTGGATTGTTAAGCTGACTATTTTGCGTTATGGAGGACTTAGAGCATACAGGCATGCAGTCCCGTTCTTCATTGGTATTATTTTAGGTGAATACATATTAGGAAGTATGTGGAATATAGTAAGCATGGTACTAAATATACCCACTTACCAGTTCACTGTAGGTTAGTATTCGGTTATTATAACCAGTTACTGGTAGGTAATGGGAAGTAGCTAATAACTAGCCATACAAAATAGCCCCAAAAATGGCAAACCATTTTTGGGGCTATTTTTTCCCTATATCAACGGAAAGCGACACTATTATGGGTTATGAATGAATATGAATAGCCAAGCTTTATTTCTCGATTGCTATAGCTAAGGAAACGTAGAGTTTCTATAGAATTCAGTGATCATCATTTGACTGATCACCTTCTCAGTTTAGCCCAAATAACGGTCAACTTTGTTTTGCTATCAATAGCGAATTGATGATCTTTGGCCTTTTTGTAATCTTCATCTGTCGCTTCATATTTCAAATCTGATGACCAGCAGAACACATCATACTGAACTTCTAAACTACCTTGTCGAGTCCAAAGCATCATCACATTTTCACCACTTTTTAGCGTGTTGACCGTTGCAGCATCTTTATCTTTTTCATCTGCTGCAGTTCCGTCTCCTATTCTAATCCATTTAAATGGGTGTGGAACAGTTACTTCGCCTATAATGTGATCAGGCCGAATAAATACGGGAGGCACAATTGGTATTCGATCTCCATCGTCACCAAGAACCCACAGCCAATCGGAGTGGTTATTTGGATTCACTTGTCGATAACTCAATCGCCACTTACCAGCCTCACCTCCAATTTGGCTAATGTTAAACCTGTACATTATCCAACCCTTGATTCCCTGGTTCGTAATAATATCCCCAAATGATCCGTCCAGTGGTTTTATAGCTTTTTCTTTTTTGCCTAGTCTGTAATTTTTGCTTTCACTCCTATCATCAAAATCTTCAGCTTCAAACCAGATCTGCGTTCCTGACCCATAATTAGAAACTTTAAACTTCGGGACAGACCAAACTAAATTTATTAGAATAAAACTTAAAAAAAATATATATCCAGCTAAGGTTACGAATCTTAACATTTTGATTGCTCAAATCCACTTTTTGCTAAGTAAAAAGAGATTCATCCTCGAAAGAATAATATCAACCTACAGTGTAAGATATTGCCACGCATCAAGGGATGCCTCGTACAAACAAACAACATTGATTTATATATAGTTAAAATTAGCGAAAAAGCTAGTCAGGATAAAAAATTATCTCCTAAGTAGTCATCGACACCCAACTAATTAACCATAATCTGTATGCGTTAAATATAAAGTCGTAAGTTTATTTTTCGCTTAGTGCAGTTTCAATAGCTGAGACGACTTCTTGTTGGTCCGGTTCGGTACCTGGTTCGAATCGATTGAGAACTTCTCCGGATGAAGAAATCAGAAATTTTTCGAAATTCCATGAAATATCACCTGGAAAGGCCGCACCTGATCCAGCCAAATAATCATATAGATCATGTCTAGAATCACCATTGACCTCAATTTTACTAAACAAAGGAAAAGTTACACCATAATTGACTGAACAAAAACTTTTTATATCCTCATCTGAACCGGGTTCCTGTCCACCAAATTGGTTACATGGAAAACCAACAACAGCAAAACCCTCGGAAGAAAAGCTTTCGTGTAGCTTTTGTAATTCGGCATACTGAGGTGTTAGACCACATTCACTGGCTAAATTGACGACAAGTAAAACCTGCCCTTTGTAATCTGACAAAGACTTTTCTTCGCCATCGATAGTCGTAGCCGAAAACTCATATATGTTCTTTGATGTAGAACAACCGATAAGTAGGCTCAAACCAAAAACTGAAATAGCATTACGCATCATANCCTCCTGGAANACAATCAAATTTATTTGGTTAAACTAAACAATCNAAAACATAATTTCATATTCATCGTGATCGNAAATCTCAATATTAAGCTTTGCGTTNCNAAATGAATTATATATTAACTGTATATTTGGCTGCAATAATAGCAACTAAACAATACTTGAAGTANCGTTTTAAAATAAGTAGTCTCAATTAATCAATTTTTTTAGTGTTTTGGGGTGAAAGTTTTCGGAATCCTTATGACAAAGGATACAATCTTAGTTTTATTCNATCCACTGATATTCATGAAAATGCGAACATAAAATTAGATGATAAAAGTAGCAAACGGCAGAAATCTCAAAAAATAATTTGCAAAATTTAGCAACCGATAATACAAGAAAAANACGAGGTCTTTTGGCATCGTTCGCCCAAATGGCTGTGAAAAATACTTTGCGATGACACGGAAAACCTTATAAGCTTTAATTGAGGACATTTATTTTTCTGAATTTATTTGTTTATTGGCCAATTTTTGATACCGTATGTAAGTTGATTCCGCTAATTCATTCTGATCAGTTTGTTGGTAAGCTATTGCTAAATTATTGAAAATTTTTNCATTCTGAGGTTCTAATTCAGCGGCAATTTCCAGCTGTTGAATGGCTAGTTTGGGACAATCCATCTTTAGATATACACTACCCAAACTATTTCGGTAAGTGGCATTTTCTGGGCGTAATTCCACCGCTAATTGATAGTGTTGACTAGCTTTTTGATAATGTTCATCCATTAAATAACACAGACCNATGACCTCATGACTAACTGGATTAGTAGGTGCTAAATCGAGCAATCTATTTAGAATCGAAACTGCAACAGACCACTGCTGACGTCGGGAATAGATACGACCTAATTCGAGCCAAGCCGATGCCTGNGAAGGATTTGCCCTGATAGACTGCTCCAGATAGATAATCTTCTCGTCCTCCAAATCAATCTCTTGAAATTGTTGCAAATGTTGTCGAGATTGGTGGCGTTGATTTACAGTCCTGTAGAGATTCCCCAGACTGAAATGAGCNTTTTTGTGGAACGGCTCCTTCTCAACCAAAACTCTGAGTTGCCTTTCTGCTTTTTGAAAGTCACCTAACTGAATCAGGGATAAACTTAGAAGGTAAACAGAGTACGGGTCAAATTTANCATCAGTAAGGATCGTGTCAAATTCAGTTTTAGCNCGCTGAAACTGTCCATCGCGAAAATAGGCAATTCCTAACCATTTTCTTAACTCGACCNTATTNTCAACCGATATTTTAATGGATGCATCAACTATTTTTTTCAGCAAACTAATAGTCTCTGGAATTTGGGAAAAAATATTTATTTTCAATTTGGCCAATTCAATATAGGNTGCAGCATATTTAGGNTCAGCAACAATAGCTAACTCTAATGCCGACNGAGCATCTATCCATTTTTCTTTTTCTTTCATCAACATGCCAATTAAGAAGTGGGCGTTGGCCAAATTTGGATCCTGATCGACTGCTTTTTGGAAGTATTGAAGCGCTTCCGTCTTCTGGTTTTGGTTTAATAACTCGATACCCTGTTTATAATTCGTATAGGCCGTCTCCTGAGCTGAGATAGGCAGATACCAAATAGCCCAAGCAGCGAAAATCAAGAATTGAAATNTTATACAGTCAATTCCTGAGAGTTCACAACAAACTGGTAAATTATGACGAATTATTTTTTTCAAGATTATTACTCGGNNAGTTAACANCAATTTTCTAACACTTATTTCTTGCGATTTTTGATTCGGTCTAATATTTTGACAATCTTATGATGTCCAGCTGATTTGGCTAAGCTTATTGCTGTCTCGCCTTNCAAATTTTTTGGTCCGACTTCTGCACCTGCGTCCAGTAATTTGNATACTAGCTTAGAGTTNCCTCGCCATGCAGAATACATTAGGGCTGTNTCTCTTTCTTGGTTAAAGTGATTAACTTCAACCTGANAANTTAATAAAAATAAAACGACTTCAACAGNTGACTGAGAGCAAGCCAAAATCAGGGCNGTATTTCCATACTTATTCTGCTGATTAGGATTAGCTCCTTTATTGATTAATAGCTTGATCACTTCCAGATGGTTACCTTCAACTGCCATCAGCAGTGGAGTGTTACCTGATCGACCGACTATATCAATATCAATTTTCCTGTTTTCTAAGACTAATTCGGCCATAGATAAATTTCCATGTTTAGATGCCCATAATAACTGAGCAGGTAATTTTGGTTCTATGATCTTGAATTCCTGATTGGCAGGTATATTTTCAAAAATTTGGATCACACCACTCAGCCATTGGACTTCTAGTCGATCGACATTAGTCATCTGATTGAGTCCGAAGTGCAACCGTGGATCATGAGAACTGAGGTATCCGGCATTACGATGCACTTCCTGAACCGTTATCTCCTTACCAGCTTGTAACGAAACTCGACATCCAATACCGTCTCGATTACTGACGGTTCCTATTGTTTTGATTCGTATCCAGTTNGCTGAAGTCTCGTTACGCAGGAGTTCNAGTCTCTGNCCAGAATTAGAAACAGCAACATCGATGTCCCCATCATTGTCGTAATCCCCGAAGGCGGCACCTCGGCTGACNNTTTTCAAATTGAAATGTTTTCCCGCCTGCTTGGATACCTCACGAAACGTTCCATCACCAACATTAACAAATAGTTGGTTGGGTTGAGATGCCGTTAGGATTTCAGATGTCTGGTCAATATTATGAATAACATGTCCATTCGCGATAAAGATGTCGATATCATTATCATTATCAAAATCATAAAGGCCAGTGGCAAAACCAACATATAGAAAACTCTGATTGGCTAAACGTGATTGGTAGATGACGTCGTTAAAAGTTCCATCGCCGTTATTATAGTAGAGCGCGTTGGTTTCATAAGATAAGTTAGTGACAAAAATATCCAGCCATCCATCTTTATTCAGATCTGCCACATCTACTCCCATGCCTGCCTGAGCTATCCCATCAAAACTATATGCACAACCAGTCATCAGGGCAACTTCATTGAAAACGCCTCCTCCACGNTTATAGAATAAAAAATTGGCCGTATCATCGTTAGCTACGTAAATGTCTGGCCATCCATCTCGATTGAAATCTCCAGCTACTACACCTAACCCTTTCCCATTGAATAAATCAGCACCATCATCAATTCTGGCNCTTTTAGTGATATTACTAAAAGTTCCATCGCCGTTATTATAGTAAAGTTGATCGGCGGCTCCGGCAAAAAGAGAAGGGTGACAATACGAAAGGTTACCTTCCACCCCACAATTGAGAATTGGATCATCAATTGAGTATTGCAAATAATTAACCACNAAGAGGTCAAGAAACCCGTCTAAATCAATATCTAAAAAGGCAGCACTTGTGCTCCAATGTGGATCACTAACTCCACTTTGTAAGGTAATATCNATAAAAGTACCATCACCTCTATTCTGGTATAGTTGGTTAGAGCCAAAGTTAGTTAAATATAGGTCTGGATCCCCATCGTTATCATAATCAGCTACGGTTACGCCCTGTCCATATTCTGTACTTTTGAGACCTGATTGGTTGGTAACATCCACAAAATTTCCATTACCCAGATTACGATATAGTTTGCTGTCTGCAGAAGGTGNTTGAGATTTTGTCCAGTACCCACTATTAACACAGTAAAGATCTATAAAACCGTCCATGTCATAATCAAGCCATGCTAGGCCAGCGCCAATAGTTTCTGGCAAATGAAAATCGCCCTCCGCTCCAGTCTGATGTTGAAAGTTAATTGAATTTTCCATAATGAACTGAATTTCGATATCATCTGCTACCAGATTGATCATTGAACTCAACAATAGATACTGAAGAGATAATTTTCGATACAAAAACATCATTTTTTATTAAAATCAAATCACTATGTCAATCTCTAAATNCACTTGGTAAGATGGGTGAGGACTAGAGTTTGAGGTAATAAATGTATTTTAGGCCATCACAAACAAGCTGAAGAGTACTAATTTAATTAGTGAAAGCATAGATCTACAAGTTTAACCCTCAGATAAAGAATATCTNAGCGCTATCAAAATTTAATAATTATTTATCGGTGAAAAAGCGGAAGAGGAACAAATATAAACTTAGGGTGTCAAATAAAGTATCTGACATCCTAAGTTTATATAATTAGAAAAACTGATTTAAGCCCTTTCGAAGGCTGGAGCGATAACCATGTTGAGTGGTAAAAAATACAAAGCAATATTGGTCTCAGTATCTATTTTTTTAGATCTCCCCAAATAGTTGGTAACTTATTATGATCATCCACATTTAAGGCTCCATCGACGCCTTTGGTGAAAAGTTCGTTTACTTCGTCAGCTGTGACAGCACGGCTGAAAAAAACAAATTCGTCAATCACGCAAGCAGAGACCCAACCCCCTTTGTCGGTGGCTAACCAAGCAGTCTGAGGTGTGTCATCCAATTCAAATTTAGGTACATTTTGCTTCACTTTTTCCTTGCCGTTAATGTAAATGCTAGCTGTTTTTCCATCATATACGTTGGCAACGTGATACCACTGGTCTTTTTTTACGCTAACACCGCTAGTTACATTCCATTTGTTGCTCCAGCAACGAAGCGTATTTCCTGCTTCTTTGTATGGAACTAATCGATTGTCGCCTGAATCCCAAACAGAAAAGTAGTTTTGCTGTGCTGAGACATCTGTAAACTGAAGCCACATAATCACGCTGGCTTTATCCCTCATCGATCCTTTACCCAAAGGAATGATAACAGTCTCACTCTTTTTNAATTCTATAGCTTGGCCAAACTTCCCCTTAACCCATTTGCCTCCCTTAAGTTCACCATCGTACTTGTTAGGTGAAGAATCTTTAGCAACATCACCTTTCCCTTCATCTAGTAACCAAATTCCAATGTTATCGTCCAAACTGAGTTTGGCTTCCAAATTCGTCAACAGGCAGATTACTAGAAATAGTGAAATACTCTTCACACAGAAAATTGAACTTGTATTTATAACCATCAATTACACCTCTATTTTTGAACCCAACTTTCGTTATCTGNTCACCATACAGGAAACCGTCTAACGCTGCAATAATTATTATTTTCTCTCAAATGAATATTGGAATAGGAATTTTGAATTCTTTTTGGTTTCTATCTTATTTCACCAAACAACAGACCANGAANAAATTTCAAACCAAAATCACAATGAAAAACCCTAACTGTGATAATATTGGCCGTTCATGTTTGATTTTTTATTACAAAANNTCTGACAACAANAAGAATTTCTAATGCGGATACTTGGGGAGTTAATTATTAATTTCTCTTTAGTAATCACNATAGTCACTAGGTTCTACGGCTTANCATTACCAAACCAGNTGAAAAGTGGAATCGAAACNATTATCAAACTGAATCTTACCACATACTTATTAGTTTTTCTTGACTTACTTTAACCAACACGANGAGGAATTTGATTCTTCAAATGTCAGTTTTAGTAAAATATCATTCANAACCACAGNAAAAAACTAAAAAAACAAGAAAGTCAGAAGAACAACCATTATATAAAAATCAGACATTTCAAAAAAAGTTGTCAAACCTCTCATATCAAATAGGACATCCTTCACTGTAAAAACTGGTGTTCATAGATCGGCACACCCAATATAAGACGACTAAAATACATAAACAATGAACAAAACTAGTTCTAATCGATTTTAAAGATATTTATCAAGGCTACACCGAAAATGATTAAAAACAAACCCAAAATTGCTTGCCAAGCTAATGGCTGTCTATAGAATATATAGTTTAATATGGCAACGGAAAAAACCCCTATCCCAGACCAACTAGCATAGACTATTGGCANAGGAATCTTTTGAANCGCNAAAGTTAAGAAGTAGAAAGATACTATATATGAAATTGAAAGGATCGTTGTTGGAATAAGTTTAGTGAAATTTTGAGAAGCTGGAAGAAGTAATGTACCTAGAACCTCAAAAGAAATTGCTATAAACAAAGACAGGTAATTTTTCACTATTATATTTTTTACGTGGTTTAATCACTTGATGTGAAACAAAGCTAATGACTAAACCGAGCAGAAATAAGACCAGTAATAATGTTATCGTCTAGATTGGATCTTTGAAAAATTCCCGACGGGCCTTAGATGAACTGTCTTTCAGTATGAAAGAGATCAAAATCCAAATATGATTTTCAAAGATATGATAAACAAATCGTTTACCGTGTTCTCTTTTGTATTTATTTTCTGTTCTTTGGTAAGTGATTCTTCGTTCATCAAACTTCCATGGTATTGTAAAAAATCGAGGACGTTATCGAAATAGCAGGTTTTTANCTTATAAAAGTCCAGTTTTATTGATTGATTCTACCAAACCTTCCTTCTCAATCCTATCAACCTCAATTTTCCGTAAACGTTCCACAAAATCAGACCTGATACGAAAATCGTTTTCCTTTATTATTCTTACAATATCTTCTCTGAATCGATACTTAACACNATCCTGAGTTNCATCATCGAAGCTAAAATCACGTAAAGTTTCCATAATTAGTGATTGTGCCGCTAGTCTAATCTCAAGCATAGTNCCAACAGATTCATCTAGACTATCTNTTTTGCCATCAATTTCGACTTGCATATTACATCCAGCAGCAGTCTCCAATATTTTTGTCATAAAATCTTCGACATTATTACTAAGAATTTCGGCGATATTACTCATGATTTCCCCTGTTGTATGGACATTCGACCTTCGATGATAAAAAAGCAATATCAAGTATACTGGCATCAAGAATACTCATTTGGTTTCCNCGCTGTTTTTTTGCAAATTCGTCGCTAATTTTCCTGCAAAATACCGTAAATTTTGTTGATAAGAAAACAGTTTTATAANATTCACTGACAACATTAACCCCATAACTATAACAAATTTAAGAATTTACTACTGATTCCAACAACAACAATCTTAACTACCAACAGCTTAAACTGCTAACCCTTCAACTTTGGAAAAATCAACAGGAAAAACTCGGCAACCCCCTCCCTTCCAACGCTGATTTTTATCAAATCATACGTCAGGATCATCCTCTNGGTTATTGATGCTTTCGTCTNTCAGGNCTNTCANTTANGCCCTNATGTNAATCCCAGTTCAAGCNCTNCANCTNCTCCAATGNGTGTATTNAGATCATGCCNAAAACTGGTGGTAATGGCNNCCCNGTTGGANGTNCTGGTTGGTTCCTGCTCTCNATCTCTGACTCCTTCTTCAAGNGNGCNTGGGCCAATACCTTCGACTTTCTNNCNCTNTATTGGNANCANCATCAAAATACNGCTNCTCATCCNCGTTCNCTCNAANCCNTTANTCGCANCGNGTAANCNNTCNNCTAAACCNCGNTCTTCTCACTTNTAACCACCAATAATCTGACTCTAAATTCAAATTAAGTTGGTCAGTAAAGCCACTTTAAATCCGTTTTAAAACCCGTTTCCTTGGCTCCGTAATTTGATCTTCAAATTCAAAAGATTCAACTTTGATCTCTACTTAGAGGCACAATCTCACCCGCATTGCTGGGCTTTATAGGTTTTTTGCTTCAAAAATGACAAAAAACAAATCTTTGAACCGTTTGCCACCAAACATTATATTATGATTGCTTCTGTCAACCTCCACTCTGATAGAAGTGTCTTTTGATTACAAGTAGAAATGCCTAGCTTGGATTGCACCCCTTGAGCTAGGTATTTCTTTTGCCCGGAAATCTCGTAAATATTAAAAAAACTATATTGCTCTATTTTATTTGAAAACATGAGATCAATAAAATACATTTTTACCCCTTTAGCGTCTCAACGGTAACTTTCCGTTAAGGGGACTCCCAAATAAGTGCTTAGTATCGCATCAGGCTAAGTACTTATTTATTGCTCCAGCGCATGTGCCTTATCTAGACTACTCCAAAAAGAGTACTTTTATCCTATTTGCTGTTCCAAATCTCACACTGATGCCACACTCATTTCGTTTGAACCAAAATCCTATTTCTTCCTCTGTTATTTTTTCTAATTTTCTGTTAATTGGCTGTCAATTACAGATTTTTCCTGTAAAACTCGGTAAATTGCCAAAAACGAGAAAGAAAATCCTGTAAAAAATAGAGATCATGCCAAGATTAGATACAAAAACTATGAATAATATTGCAATTTACACACTATAGTTAGGTCGATTGTGCTCTTGTGCCATGGAGCATTATCGCCTTTCTTTCAATACCGGGTGCTTAGCTGGTCCGCTTTACACATCATAGCCAGCTAGGCATTCTTATTGGTTTGGTCAACCCTATTTGATTGCGATCGTAGATAGACTTGGCCAGATTGGTACGTTTTCACTCTGCTCGTAAAAATCATATCTAGCNAATTTAATCACTTAATTTCTATTTAGAAATAAATGCCCCNAATAATCATAGGNNATTTATAGGTTTTTTNTNCCTAAAATGGNNAAAAAATAAACCTTTGAATTNCCTGNCNCCNGATCATACATTAGGTTGTACCCTTANAATCCTCCAATAGTAAGGGCAATATAGAGTGCAAATGCCTAGTTTGTNTTTTTTGATAACCATTCCTTTCCAAACTAGGCATTTAATCAACTCAAAAAACCTGNCATTTGCTCCGTCATTTATTTCTAATTTGCAGGTAATTTCTTTGTNNAAATCTGAACCATCCAACCCAATTTGAAGTGGTCTATTTTGTCCAACTATTTCCTAACAAAACATCCTGANTTTGNTTCAATAAATNTTCANTAGAACTGGTATCCACAATTGGGACAGCTGTAGGTAGTAGGTAGGAAATCATCACCTTCTACCTCTTGGGATAGATTGGCTGGTTCTGGTGGGATTATTTTTTCCCATCTTCTATTCGGCATAATTTCCATTTATAAAAAGAATGACCCTATCATTCAAGAGTATTTATCGGGGTTTTTCTGTTTTCTACTCTGGTTTTCCCGTCGTTTCGCCTGTCGTTTGCTTCAAATTTTCCGTTATTACAGGATTTTCCTGTAAAACCATTTTTATCATCGAATCAACCCTCTTTTTTTATGATTACTTCATTTGAAAACGTAAAACCGAAGCGATACATTTTGAGTGCCTCTTAGTGTTTTAACCCTCGTGCAACTTCCTTTCCATTAAGAGGTGCGACCGGTACCTATCTTTTTTTGCCGAGCTAGGTACTTTTTTTGTGCCCCCCTAGATTTTTCGCTTTGACGGTTTTGTGGGCGTCATTTAATTACGATCACGGTTTAATTCCTTCGGCTTTTGGTCAGTTTTTAGGTCTGCCAAAATTATCGGACATCTTTTTTGAGCTTTCAGCCATTGTTGGTAATAGAAACCCCAAGGTATTGTGTAAGGTTATGCCAATTTCCTCCGATAACGTCCGATAATCTTCATTATCAGACATTATCTAAATCCCCTTCAGCTCGTTTCAGCCTCAAATTCCTAACTCGATTGATTTGTTTCTTGATTGGCAATTCTAACTTGTTAAATAATCGGCTAATCAATCCGATCTTAGCTCTTGTCTTATCCAACATGATCGTATTTAAGAAATTAGTATTCTCCATCGTAGTATGTTGGGTAAAAAAGATCTTATGTATCTTCACCTATACCAGCACTTCCTGGTGGAAGAGATAGTTTGTGTAAGCCTTGTGGGGTCGATAATAATTGATAAACTCCTTGAGTTGGTGCTAACCAAACTGTTCCTGTGCCAGAAAAAGTTTGCAATAAACCTTCCCCAGACACAGCTGTTCCAACCCACGTTTTGCTACTTTTCTCTGCTTTGAAATTAACTCCTTCTGTTCTCAGTAGAGCAAAATTTCCGTCAACACTGAGTTTTTCGTTTTTTAACTCAATTTTTTGGATCTCTGTTGCTGGAACAGGTGAATACAAAACTACAATTCCATCACCTCTAATTTGAGTCTGAAATAATCCTTCTCCACCGAATAATCCGGCAGATATACTTTTCTGAAGTATACTTGATACATCTAGCCCTTCGGTTCCAGCATAAAACATTCCCTTATCTACTATCAGTGCTTGATCTTGCGGTCTCAATTGATGGATAAAAAAGTGGCCAAATGAGGGCTCTAAATAGATTTCTCCTGTTCCATGGATTTCATTTACGAATAATGACTCTCCAGATAGAACTTTTCTCCCTAGACCTTTGATTATTCCACCACCAGTAGAAGCCTTATTCTCAAGGTTACCTTTCATGAAATATAAAGAACCAGGTTCTATTCTAGTAAAAGAGTTATTTAAGCTAATTCGGACCATCTTTAAACGCATACCAGTATTGGATGCGAAGTAAAGTTTACTTGATAAGCTCACATCCGAAGAACCACTTAACTCTGGAATTTGTAGGATTTCGATCAAGGTTCCATCTTGACTTGAAACTTTTTCTATAACATCATAAATTGTATTATTCATCTAGTATCTCTGATCTTCTAATCAATATCAGTTTCGACAGGTAAACGCTTTCCAGTCCACTCAGTATAATGTAGTCTCATTTAAATGATGTAGACTTGAATGTTGATAAAACATAACAAAAATAGGGTCAGTAGTAAACGTTATTTTACTAGCTCAACAGATCAATGGGTTAAATCCTGTACAAAAAACGTGCGTCATTTATACAAATCGTTTAAAAGGTGAGAGACGTAGCAAAAACGTCTGATAATGTCTCTTATCGGACGTTTTTACTACAACCGAAAAAAGAA
>PAYP01000063.1 GCA_002714785.1 Candidatus Poribacteria bacterium
GATCGTTGGGACCACCAAGGGAATTTAGCTGTTCAAGACGGTCAAATTGTTATTAATGGCGTAGCAGCAAAAATCGACAAAATTGAAACCCAATTCGATCTTAGCCAGTCTGCAGGCCAACTTCGAAAACTGCAATTAGTCTTGGGTAATTCTAGAATGGCTATTTCTGGACAAGCTAATGTTCCAAAGTCTAGTTTCGATAAAACAGCTACTACCTTCCAAGCAAAAATAGATGTTGATCTAGATTTTCAGGATCTGATCCATTTTTTCCCGAAACATTCAAATCAAATAGAGGGTGTGGCCGAAGTTCGCTTGGAGACACATGGTTCAGTAAAGGGTATTACCGGACAATTGGGGATTCACTTACCGTTCGCCAAGCTTAATGAATTAATAGTAGAAGAGTTTACTACTTACGCCCGTTTTTCGGAAAAACAACTACTGTTACGTGAAATTTCGGGAAAAATGGCTGGAGGGGTACTAAATGGATACGCAGAAATAAAAAAAGCGTATCCCGAGTCAGATATAAGCTATAAAGGAGAAATAGAATTACTGAAAGCAAAAGCTGAGGATTTTTTCCCTGCGATTTATGATCTAACTCGTATAGTGATTGCTACAGGACAGGTAAATACCAAGGTGAAATTTAGCGGTAATAGCCTAGATTTGGATGAATGTAAAATTGATGGTCAACTCACTTACACCGATGCTCAACTAAACAAGATTCCGATCAGTACATCGGAACTCAACTGGACTATCCGAGAAGATCAACTGCAAGCTAGAGCAAATTTGGATGCAGCCAATATTATAATGGCTGGTGCAGCGGGACTGACCGAGGAAAGAGAACTTGATCTTTCAATTCAGAAAATTCAGATGGGGAAATTATCTCAAATTCTTGATATACCTGACCTAAGTGGAACTGGAAAATTAAACGGAAAGGTCATCGGTCAAAAAATAAACGGAAGGTTACAAGTACCGAAAGCTCAATTATTTAAAGTGCCAATAGGTATTTTAACAACTGACTTTAATTACGAGTCTGGTATCGTCACTATCCAACCACTTAGACTCGTCAAGAACCAAAGTGTTTTAACAATTATTGGGACTGCTAAAACATCTGGGAATGTACCTGTAAATCTTATTCTTAAGACTGACGCCTTTTATATTGAAGACTATATTCGATTAGTTGGTGCAGATTATCCAGTAGAAGGTCTAGCTAAAGGGCATCTTTACTTGAACGGTAATTTGGCATCCTTAGATGGGCGTGGTAATTTCAAAATCTCGGATACAAAAGCTTGGGGGCTAGAATTCGATCCACTAACTCTTCCAATGACAATTAATGACTATTTGGTTGAAATAGAAAATTTTGAACTGTTTGCTCGAGAGCAAAGAGGGGTAATGGAGTTTGAAATTGACCCGAAGCTAAACTATAAATTCAGTTTTAAAACTGATCCAATCAGTCTTCAACAAGTAGCTTATGCAAAGGATATTCCTGAATTCCCACTCGATTGTCAGTTGATGGTCACCGCGGTGGGCGAGGGAAATGCTAGTTATCCACACCTTAACCTGCAAGCTGACTTAAAAAGCGTACATTATCATCTAGGTAATAATAAAATTGAACTACCGGATGCAACAATTACTGGAGTTTATTCTGATCATCGGCTTGATTTAGAAGGAATTGGGTTTGATAAAAGCTGTCGCCTATTGGGAACAGTAGAAGCGGCAGTTGGTACACCTTACCAACTATTACTGCGCGGTAAACAGATGGCCATTAGTCCCATTCTGCAAATTATTAATCCATATATTGGCCGGTATTTTCAAGGAATGGCTGAAGGCGAAATGATGTTAAATGGTCAACTCGAAAATTTATCTACAGTTGAGCTGGATATGGAACTCAGTACGTTATCGTTAATTCCTAATTTTTTTCCTGATGTACTAAATAGCACAGATCTTGAGGAAGCGAAATTGTTAAAACAATTGACAAATCAAGGTGCAGTGCGAATTCAGTATGGTCCGCTACAAAATCAAGATGACAAAGGGTGGAACATCGAACGACTCTTTTTGCAAGGAAGCAAAGAAACTGAAACGACTTTTTTAGTCAAAAACAAGCAGATACGACCTAAAGTAACAGATCAGGTAAGTACAGATATATCACTCCATGAATTTGCCAATGGTCAAATGTCGGCATCTTACTTTACAAAATTCTTTGATCTTCCATCAGTAGCAGCAGGCCAAATAAGATATCGTCTATTGGCCAATAACTCTTTGGATGATTTAACTGTTGAATGGGTAGCCCCAAAACTTTCCCTCTCAATACAGAGAGGAGTTGGAAGAAATAGGGCGCTTAACCTTCAATTAGATGATAGTCTTGGCTTTTTGAAAGTTGACGATGAAAGAGTGACATTAAGCCAAACAGATCTTTTCATTAACGAGAACTTAGTCAATTTGTGGGGACAATTTTCGCTTAATCAATCTTTACCAGAAATTATGTTTGCTTCTGAAGCAACTGAATTCCCTAAAAGTCAGAACAAAATATCTTTGCAGTGTAATGATTTTGATTTGGCTAGCCTAAACTTATCATCATTCTGGGTATCAGACCATCACTTAACTGGTCTAGTAGACATTTCAGCAGAAGTCAGTGGGAGTTTGGATTATCCCAAATTTATAGGCTCAGTTGGTCTTCACCAAGTAAATTTTGAATCTAGTGTATTACCAATACCAATCGATAACCTAACAGCTCACCTAAAGATTAGTAGTAAATTACCTTCGCTGAAACTTCCCAATACTAGTCTGAATGCGGTCAGTAATATTGATATTCATCTAGCAAATGCCGAGTGGAAAGCCAACGGTTCGAAAATTAGTGAATTGTATGAAGCTGACGGTAAGATTCGTTTAATTACTAATTATTCGAAAAAAACGGCCCAACTAGAGAAATGGAAATTAAATCTGAATGGAGTTGAAGTAGAACTAAGTCCGTACCTTGAGCAATATTTAGCAAACGCTTCCGATAAATCAGCTAATGGGCTTATAAATTTTACTAGCCAATTTGAAGGTGAAGGTCTAGTTCTGAATTCTGCGTTCATCTCATGTTCCACGCTATCATTAAACTTAGGGTATACACCTTTTTACGTACAACAACCAATTCATCTTTTTTACCGTAATAATTTCTTAGAGATTGACAATTTTTCCTTATCGACCCAAGCTGTTAACAACAATGAAACAGTACTACGAGCCTACGGCCAACTAGCCCTAAAACAAATAACCGATAGTCCTGCCAAGCCTAAGCCACTAGTGGTAGAGTTCAACCAAATCCCTTTATCGGCCGCATATAGTCTAATATCTCCTTTGATATCCAACTGGGAACTAAATTTTGACAAGCAACGGAAAAGAGAACATCTATTGAGTGGCAAAATGGTCATGACACAGTCGTTAGAGAAACCCCATATTGATTCGGTTTGGGAAGTAGATTTTGCCTCCGCCAAGTTAAGTGGTCAATTGGTTTATCAAGATGATTTGTTCAAAGCTGAGATGAAGTTTGAGGATGGTAAATCTGAGGATGAAGCCCTAAAACTTTCAGGCTATTTCCCCGCAAAAGTATCTTTTTTACCTAGGTATGGAGAAGAAAGGTGGGCAGTTCCAAATCAACCGATGGATTTTGTACTTAGTGGTGAATTTACAGACGTAGGAGAAATTTCTCAATTTGCGAAAGAGATAACCAAGTTAAAAAGTCTTGATTTGGTTAACTCAATTTGGCCCATCGATATGTCAGGACAAATGAAAGTTGATCTTCATTTAGGGGGTACACCTGTAACTCCCCACCTGCACGGAAACTTTGAATTGACAGATGGAAATATGAACTTGCTCGGTTTGCCTTTTTCCAAAATTAAGGCTTCAGTTAGTGCAAGCCCAGTAGGTTTATTATCATCGAGCTTTAAATTTAGTCTCCTTGATAGCTATTATGAAGCAAGAACAAAAATTGAACTCGATAGATTACAGTTCAAGAATTTGATAGTGGAAGACTTTCAATTTAAAGAAGCTGAGGTTTCAGATATCATCACTCTATCTTCGGCTTGGCATGATTACGTTAACCACTCAAATAACGTAGTAAATGACCGATTTTCTGAGTTGTTCTCGGGCCAATTAACAGGAAGATTTAGCTGTATTATGCCTTTAATAGAACAAAAAATAGATGTTCAGGTAAAAGGCCCAATTGTTGATTTGACAATTAAAAAACTTGAGTTACAAATTCGTCAAATAGAAAATCTGGGTGCCGAAAGAGAAAATGATAAGCCAATACACAACGATGGCACCAACCACGGTCGTTGGACTAAAAATCTCGTTAATTCTCGCCCCTTAAGATTCGATTTAAAACAACGACAGTTGACTATAGATCCATTTACCTTAGTCAGTGAAAATCACCTCCTGACGATGGAAGATGAAATAGATTCAGATGAATTAAAAATTACAGGTTCGGGAAATTGGCATATATCGGACCAATTTGATCTCAATATTCTCGTCTCTAATATTAATTTGCAAACATTAGTTCAGCTACTTGATTTGGACGAAAAAATACCCCCAAGTTTATCGATTAATGGTCGATTGAATACTGATTTCCACTTAGGAGGCACACTAACAAATCCATATTTTAAAGTCACCTATAATCAGACGAAAATACCGATTCGAATCAACCAATCTGAAGTAGATATCTTCGGCGGCGAAGTAATTTTTGATAAAAAACGTCTATTTGTTGGTAGGCCCGATCAACCGATTCGAATTAAGATAGACAAAAATCAGCTACTTTTTGATTTGGAAATAGGTGAAAGTGAACTAAGCGGTCAGCGACCAATCAATGGGAGGTTTGACTTACAAACTAGGGACTTAGGGATCTTACCATCATTGTTTCCACAATTCGGTTACGCAAACGGTATAGGTTATTTGAATCTCACACTTGGAGGATATGTATCTAACCCTAAATTGAAAGGAATGGCAAAATTTCAAAAAGTACAAGTCAGTCTACCGGATCAACGCGTTAATATCAAAGAAACAGATATTGATTTAGCATTTACTGATCAAGGAATTGCTATTCGTCAGTTTCAAGGACAAATCAATGACGGCACTTACAAATTGGGAGGCTGGGTCGAATCTCAGTGGTCATCAGTAGTAGACCAAATTATCACCGACTTACACTTAGAATTTCAACTTGCCGAAGGGTGTATATTTGAAGAACCAAACTTGTATTTTATTCGCTTAAATCAGGCTGATTTAATACTGGAGGGACAAACTACGTCTAGCAGCCAATCCCCATTTACTTGGAAACCGTTGACTGGAAATTTAAAAGGTAATTTAAATTTCAGCGAAGGCCAATATGCTCAACGTTGGGAGGATTTAGTCTCGATCTGGTCTGATACTTCTAGTGATTTAGCATTACGTCAATTTATCTCAGAGTTTCCCTTCTGGCAACACTTAAAATTAAACCTCGAGATTTCCGCGCCCGAAAATGTCAAACTTATATCAGAATTCGGTGATATTGAAATCGAGACCGCTATTAATGGTCAACTGACAGGTCCTGTTTGGCAACCAATTCTCAATGGCCGTGTTGACCTCTTGCAAGGTGAATTTTCCTTGTTTGCCGTTGATCAGCCGTTTAAAATTTTGTCCGGATCCTACATCGAGAATAATAGTAGCCAATTTGTTTTTAATCCAAAATACACGATTTTAAGTGAAACAACTCAACCGATTCGAAATGTCGATTTGATTACAGTTGACGGTCAAATTCGTAACCGAGACCTAGTTATCCGAGCGAACCTGAATGGGTACCTGAATGAAAAACATAACCCAGTCCTATCAGCAGAAGTTTTAGAAAAAGAAGTCGGCGAAGAATATCGACTCGAGCAGAAACAGATTCTTTCCATTCTTACACTGGGTATGATTGATCCTTCAACCTTACAAACAGCAGCTTTCGGTAGTACTGACACACTAAGTAGGACACAAGATCAACTTTCACCGATGGTATCGAGCTTTGTCCTACAACAGAGCCAGCGCTACTTTGGCGGACGGCTTGCTCAACTAATGGGTTTTAGGCAAACACGATTCGATCTCAATCCAAACGAATTTGAATCATCCCGTTTCCTTCTTACCAAGGAAATTTCAAATCGATTAGCCTTGACTTATTCTTCGACATTTCAACTGCATTCCGAACCTCGTATTGAGATTGAGTACGAGTTAGGAAAAAATTTTGCCATCAAAGGTGAGCGGGACCAAGGGAAATTTGGTGTCGATCTAAAAATCGAAAAACGGTTTTAATGAAAAATTGATGTTACTATCTCAGATAGCTAACCAAATCAAGCGAATCTGTCATTTCCTAATTCTTTATTTTTTCTTATATTCATTCAACCTATCAGTACTAGCTGAATTTTCAGCAGATATCTCTTCTATCAATTCTCCTCACATGCCTGTCATTAAAAGTATTGAGTATTATTTAAATGGCGAAGTCATTGACGATGAAATCGCCCTAGAAAGGCTGAAAAATCGTACCGAAATCGAGACCAATCTACCTTTACAAAGGTATCAAGTTCGTCGCAGTATTGAATCTATATACCGACAAGGGGAATACGAAGAGATTACAGTTGTAGTATTTCGCAATCGAGGAACTGAAGGTTCCATTTTGGCATTTCAGATGACAAGTCGAAAACGATGTGGTCAAGTAGAATTAAATTTTGGTCCAAGTGGACGAAAAGACAAGCAATTAAGTAAAGAGTTATGTCAGTCTATTCTGAAAGCTAAACCTGGGGTGAGTTATACAAGTCATTTAATCACAGAAGATGAAAAACGCCTTAAGGTATTACACCAAGAACATGGTTTTTTTGAGCCCCGAATTTATAGCAGAGTTAAGGAAGAAGGACAATTAAACATTGATATTAAGTTTCATATCAATGCAGGTGAAGTTACTAAGATTGGGCAAATTGTCTTTTCAGGCAACCATCATTTCACACGAAGAAAATTATTCAAGCAAATTAACACAAAGATTAGTAGTACTTATAATCGGCCAATCTTATATCAGGATATAGAAACACTTAAACGCTACTACCGTCAAGCGGGTTATTTAACAGTTCAAATCAAAGCCATTGAAAACTATGAAAAGAAAAATAATCATATCGACCTGGTTATTCAGATTCAAGAGGGATCAAAAGTTATCTTTTCAGGTGTATCAAACGATAAAACAGTAGAAAAGCTCTGGAAAGAGGTAATAAAGACCATTAAGTTCGACCAACAGGATAACTACTCTCGATTTACTCTGAGAGGAAATGCTAGATGGATCCGTCAATTTTATCAGCAACGTGGCTACTTGGACCCCATAGTTACCTTCCAAGTTGAGAAAGTTCCAGCTATAGTTAGTAGCCACCGAGATATTACAAAAATCAAATTTAAAATTGAAACTGAGCCACCGAAACCAATTGAGTCTATCACTTTTGTTGGTAATCAAGTATTCGCACACAGTCAGTTACTCGATCAAATCACAACTCGCCCACGAACGAGATCACAAATCAAGCGTTTAATTACCGCAATTTTGCCAGGACGGACTCAAGGCGGACTGTTCAACCCGACGATCTTTGAACAAGATCGTCGAGCCATTGAACGATTTTATCGACAAAATGGATTTAATCAGGTTGCTGTCGAGAATGATAAAGTACTGGATGACGAAAAAAAGCTTCGTTTAACTTTTATTTGCCGAGAAATGGGAAAACAAGTAGTGAGGTCGATTGATTTCGATGGCAATACGGTATTTAAAGACCGAGAAATTAGGCAATGGCTAAAAGTTAAGCCTGATATGGCATACAATGTTGATTTGGTTATGCAAGACCAAATGCTAATTCAATCAAAGTATGATGAAATTGGTTATATTTATGCCACGAGCGAACCTAAATATGACAACGGTATTTTACATTATCAGTTGGAAGAAGGACAAACTGTGGAAATGGGGACCTTATCGATTGTAGGTAACCATCAAACGAAAAAACATGTATTAATCAGAGAATTTGAAAATTTAGGTTTAAGAGAGGGTGAAATACTTAGCCGAAAAAATTTAGATAAAATTAAGCAGCGCTTATTCATGTTAGGACTATTTAATAATGTAGTAATAGACTTACCAGATCTAAGACAAAAAAAGACAGTTTTGGACGTGATACTAACAGTCAGTGAAAAAAAGACCAAAGGAATTAGTCTGAGTGGTGGTTATAATCCACTAGATCGTTTACGAACCACTGTTGAGCTAGTTGACTATAATCTTTATGGTCGTAACTTACGGGCTGGGATGAAAATTCGTATTAGTTCTCGTGGAAATTTGTATGAAGCCACGGTCATTGAACCCTGGCTGATCGGTCAAACGATTGGCACTTTCCGTCTATTCGAAGACAATTTGGAGGAACGAGAAGATGTGCGAGCAAGAGGATTTACAACAAATTTAGCAAAAAGAATCAATCCTAATAGTAATTTATCTCTACAATACAAATACCAAGAACTACAATATAGTAGAAAAAAATTGATAAAAAATAAGGTTCTTAGTACTACAACCGTTAGTAGCTTAGGAGTCTCGTTTCGGAGAGATAACCGAGACCGATTTCTCGACCCCCAAAACGGTTGGCTAAACGAGATAGCCATTGAGTACGCAGGTGGCTTTATTGGTGGGAAAGCTAGTTTTGTTAAATTCACAACAGACCATCGATACTTTCGGAAAATTTACGGATTGGTCCTTGCTAGTTCTATTCGTTCTGGCTACGCAGAGGGGTTACGTTCTAATCGCCAGAATCCAATCATCTCGTTTGAGCGCTTCTATGCCGGAGGGTCTACAACTGTTCGAGGCTATGCCGAGAGATCCTTAGGTCCCGAAAAGACGCAGCGGGGAGACTTTTTCCTGGTGTTGAACTCAGAACTGAGATTTCCGATCTATCGGTTAGTAAGTGGAACACTTTTTGTGGATGCCGGCAACGTTTGGGATGAGATATCAGAAGCCAGTTCGTCTTTACAAAAAGGACATATAGAACTGAAGGCTTCGATCGGCATAGGTTTACGAATTGACACTCCAATTGGACCAATCCGATTTGACTATGCATACCCATTCGCGGATTTGTCGGCGACACCTAAGGCTAGAACGTATCTAGAGTTGGGTCAAGCTTTCTGATTAAGTATTATTCTATCATGCTCCTCAAGTTTTCCAAGCTAATTTTGAGGCTATCGAATGGGTCTCTTTGACAAATATCTTGTTCAACAATGTACCATTCAGTGCCAGCGTAAATACAAGATTCGATAATTGATGGCCAGTTGAGATTTCCTTCTCCGACTTCAGCCATCACGGGCTTACCGTCAATAACTGCCATATCCTTAAAATGAACCACTTTAGCTCGGCCTTGTAGGCGCCGAATCCAGTCTGCAGAGTCACCTCCACCATGCTGGATCCAATAGGTGTCAATTTCGCTGTTAAATAGTTGTGGATCGCTTTCATCATAGAGGATTTGGAGTGCCGTTCGGCTACCAAACCGCTCCAATTCAAAACTGTGGTTATGATACGAGAAGATTAGCTCACCGTCAGCTAACCGCTTAGCTACTTGAGAAGCCTCTTGTGCGAAGTTTGTGTAAGTGTCTTCTCCTCTACGATACTCATTGGGTAATCCACCAATGGCCGCATGTTTGCACTCCCACAATTGATGATTATCGATTACTAGCTGTGGATTGTCCCGCATAATCTGGTAACTAGTATGAGTGGCGCAAATGGTAAGTCCTTCCCCATCAACAATTTTTTTGAGTTCTACCGGTTCAATTGGTCCTAAGGCGGAGCATTGGACCGCATCGTAACCGATCTGCTTAACCTTCTTCATAGTAGAAGCAATATCGGCGGGTGTTTTAGTAAAATCCCGTAAAGTATAAAGTTGAGCTGCAATCTGAGAATATTTCATTTTACTTCCCTTCTAACTGGATTCTATAACTTGGGGTTTGGCTTACAAAGTGCTTGACCAGCCTTAACTATACCTTGTTCGTCACAACCACATTGACTATACAAAGCCTCGACATCACCATGTTCTATAAATTTATCAGGAATGCCTAGCCGTTTAATATGTGCTAAAATATAGTGGTCAGACAATAGTTCGACAACTGCACTCCCAAAACCACCCGCTAAAGTATTGTCTTCGACTGTAATTACTTTACCAATTTTTTTAGCCAAAGGTACGATCAGGCTTACGTCAAGCGGTTTAACAAACCGAGCATTAACTACCGTAGTCTTGACCCCCATGCCTTCCAAGACATTCGCTGCTTCCAAAGCAGGATAGACTCGGTTACCCACTGCTAGAATTAATAAGTCTTCACCTGTTTTAAGAATCTCAGCCTTACCAATAGGTAGAGGTTTAGGTTTATTTGCTAATGGAACACCAACTCCTGCACCACGTGGGTAGCGTAATGCGATTGGCCCTTCCTGATAATCAACTGCAGTTGCAATCATTTCTTGTAGTTCATTTTCATCTTTAGGAGCCATCACAACTATGTTAGGCATGTGGCGCAGATAGGATAAATCAAATACTCCGTGGTGTGTTGGACCATCAGCCCCAACTAATCCTGCCCGATCCAAAGCGAAAATTACAGGCAAATTTTGAATACAAACATCGTGCAGAATTTGGTCGTATGATCGTTGCAAAAACGTCGAATAAATTGCGACTACTGGTTTCAATTTTTCTGTTGCCAAACCAGCAGCAAAAGTAACTGCACATTGTTCAGCTAGTCCTACATCAAAAAAACGATCAGGAAACAAGGTTTGAAATTTGTCTAACCCAGTACCCGTTGGCATAGCTGCGGTAATTGCAACCAAACGCTGATCGTCTCGAGCAAAATTGACTAAGGTTTCACTAAAAACATCCGTGTACTTCTTGGCGGTTTTTGATCCTATGCTTAAAGCTTGACCTGTCTTTGGATCAAACTTCCCAGAGACAGCATAAAAACCGATAGGATCATTCTCTGCGATCTGATAACCCTTTCCCTTTTTAGTTAGTACGTGAACTAGAATAGGTTCCGGCAAATCCTTTACACGGGTGAATATTTCTAATAATAGCTCAATATCATGACCGTCTATTGGGCCAAAATAGCGAAAACCAAACTCCTCGAATAACATACCAGGTTTTGTGGCAACTTCTAGGCGTTTAACAACTTGACGTGCATCGGTGGGTACGTGAGATAGAAACTCCTTAAATTTGGTGCGGAGGACGTTATAAGTTGGGCTAGCTGTAAGGCGGCTGAAATATTTGGAAAAAGCTCCAACAGTTGCAGAAATTGACATCTGGTTGTCATTCAATACAGCTATTAAGTCTTTTCCATAATCACCTGCGGTGTTCATAGCTTCAAAAGCCATACCACCGGTTAAGCCCCCATCNCCAATAACCGAGACCACNTTGAAATTTTCTTTCTGTAAATCTCTGGCTGAAGCGATACCTANNGCAGCAGCTAATGAAGTACTAGAATGCCCGGCTCCAAAAACATCATATTCACTTTCGTCCCTATGTAAAAAACCACTAATTCCGCCTTGCTGGCGGATAGATGGAAATTGGTCCCGACGCCCAGTTAGTAGTTTATGCGGATAAGCTTGGTGGCCAATGTCCCAAATGATTTTGTCAGTTGGAGTATCAAAAACATTATGCAAAGCTATNGCTAACTCNACTGTAGCAAAGTTAGGNGCAAAATGTCCCGGGGTTTGGGACAACACAGAAATCAGATATTGACGTATGTCATCAGCTAATAGTTGCAGTTCTGGTATACCCAGATTTTTTAGATCGCTGGAGCTATCAATTTGATGTAAATATTTCATTTAATGGGTGAAACTCCAACCTGTATAACTAGTATTAATACCAGTTTAAGGTAAAGATAATTGAAACCGGTTGATCGATGTTGACTTTCCGGTNTGCTCGTCAATTTGTATTATTACTCCGCACATCTTGATATTACTGCTTGCAACTTGGAACCTAGAAGGTAACATAGTAGTGAAATTTTTTAGAACAAGATCACTTTGAATACCAAGAACTGAGTCGTGGGGGCCTGTCATGCCAACGTCAGTAATATAGGCTGTACCTTTGGGTAATATCCGTTCATCAGCTGTTTGGACATGTGTGTGTGTACCAACGACCGCACTGACTCGACCATCCGCATACCAACCCATCGCAATTTTTTCTGAAGTCGCTTCTGCATGGAAATCTACTAAGATAAAATCAGTTTCTGCTTCCAAATTCGGCAAAATTAGGTCTAGTACTTGAAATGGGTTATTAAAAGCCGCCATGAACAACTGACCTGCTAAGTTAATAACAGCTAAGCGGCCACCATCTTTCATTGTAACTACGGAAAAGCCACGACCAGGGACCTTGCCCGGATAATTGGCTGGACGAGTTATACGTTCATCGTCATCAATAAATCCAAATATGTCCTGCTGAGCCCACACATGGTTNCCCGTGGTNACTACGTCAGCACCAGCTCGTATTAGCTCTTGGAAAATGCGATGGGTAATACCCCGAAATCCTGCCGAGTTTTCACCGTTGATTACTATTGCATCCAGTTGACCAACTTGGTTTAGTAATTGGGGAACTAATTCTCGNACAGCTCTTCGACCTGGTTTACCAACTACATCCCCAATAAATGCAAGTTTCAAATCATTACCCGATTATCGAAGAGTATAACCACCATCTGCTGTTAATACTTGACCGGTTACAAAAGAAGCTGAGTCAGAGCATAACCAAATGACAGCTTCAGCGATTTCTGATGGTGTTCCCATACGCTGGAACGGATGTCCACGCGTAAACTGACTTTCACCTTTTTCACTATCACCAGTTAGAGGAGAAATCATGGGCGTCCGGATAGCTCCTGGACAGATAGTATTAACACGTATGTTATACTGGGCAAATTCTAGCGCGGCCGTCTTGGTTAAACCGATCACACCGTGTTTACTGGCGCCATACGCAGGTATACCNGGTGCTCCCTGAAACCCTAGAATGGAAGAAGTATTTACAATGGCACCTCCTCCTGATTTAATCATGGCTGGAATCTGGTATTTCATACCTAGCCAGACACCTTTCAAGTTAACGTTGATAACTCGATCCCAATTTTCTTCACTACAATCAATGGTGGATCTTTTTTCCCCACTAATACCTGCATTGTTATGTGCATAGTCTAACCGGCCGAAGGTTTCTATAGTCGATTTAACTAAAGCTTCCACCTCTTCAGCCTTCGAGACATCAACACAGAAAAAACAGCCGTCGCCATCCTGTTCACGAATCAGATCCACGGTATGTTGTCCATCAACTGAATTCCGGTCAGCTACTACTACTGAGCATCCAATACTATTACCCCGTCCCATCTTCGCAAACCGCAAGGCTGTAGCTCGTCCAATACCTGAGGCTCCTCCAGTCACAATAGCTACTTTTTGATTCTGATTTGTTTTGCTCACCGACAATACTTCGAGTTGCCATTAGTATCAAAAAACTAAGACCTATAAAACATTAATAACATTGCTGGTATCATTACTTGAAAATTCCTTAACCTGCCCGACNACTGCAGCCTCAGGACAATCTGCCTGCTTGAGCTTATCAAGTGCGACACTAACTTCATCTTCTGGAAGAGAGAACAGTAATCCACCTGATGTTTCTGCTTCTAATAAAATTTGTTTNAGAGTCACATCTATATTCTTTGCAAAGGAGACTTTATCTTGTAGAAATTCTTGATTAGCCGAACCCGCTCTAGTTGAAATCCCTTGGCCGACCAATTCAGGCACAAGATCNAAATATGGAACCTCTTGAGAAAAAATATCGATTACCACGCCACTACCAGTTGCCATTTCCTCTGCATGGCCGAGCAATCCATAGCCTGTAATATCGGTACAAGAAGTCACTCGGTGTTCCAACATGATTTCAGAGGCATTCTTATTGAGTCTTGTCATTGATTCAATGGCGATTGGTAGAATATATTCGTCAACANAATCAAACTTGAGTCCAGTAGTCAGAATACCAATACCGATCTTTTTGGTCAAAATCAGTAGATCTCCTGGTTGAGCGGTACAGTTTTGAATCACGCGTTCGGGGTGAACCGTTCCAGTTAGGGCCAAACCATACAAGATTTCAGGTCCTGTGACTGTGTGGCCACCNGCGACAACAGCATTTGCTTGCTTAACTTTATCTGCACCTCCGTTCAGTATTTCGGCTAAAACTGAAAGTTCTAGCTGGTCATTATTCCAACAAACAATATTAAGCGCAGTTTTTGGTGTACCACCCATACTATAAACATCACTGAGAGCGTTAGTTGCAGCAATAGCACCAAAAGAATAAGGATCATCAACAATCGGCGTAAAGTAGTCAGTAGTATTAATAATNGCTAATTCTTCGTTGATACGATAAACTCCTGCNTCATCATTGGTCTCTCTACCAACGAGGAGATTTTCATCCACTACTGGTTTTACTTGAGATAAGACAGTTTGTAGATCGCCCGGATCTAACTTTGACGCTCAGCCTGCACTACTAACAGTTTTTGTTAATCGGATTTTTTTGTAAGTCATAATCAGTTGAAAATCAATNTTGAATGTTACCATATCAATTAGCCGCAATCAACCTGACTCCCGCTATGAGTAATTCCATTTCGTATTCAAATGATCAGGTAAGCTATTTCGGTTGACAGCCGTATAAAAGGCCTGTATAATTAGCGTTTTCTCGCCGAGCGGACGATAGATTTAAACTAATGGAGCCCTCAGTTTCGTGTCCTATTTCTCCGGAAAAAGCCTAGTTTCATTAAAGGATTGGTCTGCTAACGAGGTGTTAGAGATAGTCGATCTGGCTATCAAGATCAAGGCTACACCACGTCGATTTACCCAGTCTTTGGATGGAAAAACGGTTGCCCTATTGTTTCAAAAGACATCCACCCGTACTCGTTGTGCAGGTGAGATAGCCATTGCTCAAATGGGGGGGCACAGTGTATATCTTGACTGGCGAACAACCAACTTTGCCCTAGCTGACCTGCGAGATGAGATTCGTAGCTTATCTTCTTACACTGATCTAATTTTAGCGCGTTTGCTATCTTACGAAGATATCATTGTAGCTGAAAAAAATTCAACCGCCCCGATTATTAACGGCTGTTGCAACAGGTATCATCCAACCCAAGCACTTGGAGACCTGATGACTATTAAAGAAAAATTGGGAAGATTGGAAGGTGTTAAGCTGACCTATGTAGGAATGCCAAACAACGTGTCTAACTCCCTGATTCGTGCGGGAATGTTGGTTGGTATGTATGTGACGGTTGTAGCGCCCGAAAGTAACCCGTTGATAGAAGATATGGAATTATATCAACAAGCTCGGTCGGCTGGCACCTACTTTACTGCTGATAATATAAAGCAGGCAGTGGAAGATAGTGATATTGTTTACACAGATACTTGGGTCGATATGGAGTTCTTCAAAGATCCCAATTTCGTTGAAGAAAAAAAAAGACGCATCGAAGCTTTTCAACCATATCAACTCAATCACGAGCTACTCGGAGATCGACAGGTACTAGTTATGCATTGTCTCGCTGCTCATAGGGGTTATGAGATTACTGGACAGTTACTTGATGATCCNCGATCCATCGTATTTTGCCAATCAGAAAATCGGCTACACAGTATGAAGTCGATCTTCCATCGGTTACTAAGCTAATTTTCATATGGATTTTCAGCCGGTGGTTAGCTGGAGGAAAATTTCTTCTAGTGTAGATTCTACTACTGTAATTTCCAGTAATTNGCAGCCTTGATGAACTAGTGATTTGGCCACTTGTGGCCTCAAATCACCATTTTTATCCGCATTAACTCTTGGAACTACTTGGAAGGTATAGATATCGCTTTCTTGATTAGAAAGTGTGTAAGACAGNCTTAACTCATCCAAAGTATTTTGTATGATTTCTAGTTTCCCTTGCACAACTAGTCGAATGTACTGTTCGTTTGTAGCGAAGCCTTCAATATTATGCGAACGTAGTAATGGCTTCTGGTCCACAAGCTCGATATCTCCTGCAATCTTTCCCTCATGAATGACCAGCATTCGTTGACAAGTCATGCTAGCTTCAGCCAGAATATGTGTNCTAAGGATNACTGTTNGGTTTTGACCAAGCTCACGAATCAGTTCTCTGATTTCAATAATCTGACGAGGGTCAAGACCAGAGGTTGGTTNATCTAAAATAATCACCTCAGGATCATGAATCAGGGATTGAGCCAAACCGACCCGTTGGCGGTAGCCTTTGGATAACTGTCCGGTGATTTGCCTTCTTCGATCTTTGAGTCCACACGCTTCTAGAACAAAATCCAGACGTTCTGACCTTTGATGATAGGGAATATCCTTTATTTGGGCAACGTAATTAAGATAGCCACTTACGGTCATTTCTGGATACAAAGGGACAACTTCTGGTAGNTAACCTACCCTTTTTTTAACTTCCAAAGAAGAGTGAAAGACATCATAGCCGGCAACCTCTACTGTACCGGAATCAGCAGGCATATAGCAACTTAGGACTCGCATTGTAGTCGTTTTGCCCGCACCATTCGGTCCCAGAAAACCAACGACTTCCCCCTTATCAATCTCAAAACTNAGCCCCTTCAAGGCTTTAAAAGTGCCATAGGTTTTGGTCAAATCTTTAACGCTAATCATATACCGTATTATAACATGTTGATAAGTCTAGATAATTGATACGAAACAAAATCGACGACAAGATTATAATACACAGCCAAATCAATTTCGTTGATTCAGGTCCCAGATTACTGACTTCCGTGCGTCTTAACCGATTTAAAGATCCAGACATATACGACGTTTTAAGAAAGAAACTACTGAAAATTTTTTACAATTTCTTATTCTGGAACGCTAGGCTAATATCCAACAATTTTTTTTAGCGTTTCGGTAGATTTTAAACCGGAACCTGTTAGAATAGATATGACCAAATCATTGGGTTGAACAATTCCGCGATTAGAAAAATGTTCCAATCCACTGACTACAACCGCCGACGTAGGTTCAACGAAAATTCCCTTTTTGGCTAAAACATCCAAACCTGATCTAATTTCGTCCTCAGTAACAGTAGTGAAAGCACCTTCAGTTTTCAAAATAACATCTTTAATCATACGACTTCTAATCGGCTGTTCAGCAATAATTCCCTCAGCTAAAGTTTCAGCCTCAACCGGCATAGGCGTAATTTCACGCTGGTTGTTAGCTAACGATCGAAAAATGGGGCAGCAGGATTCCGATTGGACACCCAATAAACGAGGTAACTTTTTGATTAAACCTTGTAGGTATAATTTCTGAAAACCCAAATAAAGGCTAAGGTAAATGCCCCCAAACCCAACGGGGCAAACCACAGCATCAGGTGCTGACCAATCCAATTGTTCAACAATTTCAAAAGCCATCGTTTGTACACCCGACAAGAAGAAAGGGTTCCAATTATGCGAAGCGTAAAAAATACTATTGGTAGCCGATAAAACTGCTTGGGTGGTTTGGTTTCTATTACCAGGAATCAATTCAAGTTTTGCCCCGTAAGACAAAATTTGAGCTAGTTTTCCAGCCGATGTCTTCTCAGGACAATAAATAATACAATCGATATTGGCTCTCGCACTATATGCAGCAATAGCTGCACCAGCATTGCCAGAAGAATCTTCAATAACTCGGTCGATTCCAAGTTCGTAGGCTTTTGAGAGTAGTACTGAAGCTCCTCGGTCTTTGTAGGACCCTGTTGGAAAAATATAATCTAGTTTGAACCAATGTTGACAGGAATCTAGTTGATCTCCGACAAGAGGCGTCATACCTTCACCTAGTGAAATGATACGAGTTGGATCAGCGAGAGGTAACGCCTCCCAGTAACGCCATAAGGTTGGTGCACGCTGGGCTATTTGTTCTGGTATTAGCGGGGTTTGACTCGTGGTAAGTAATAGTGGTTGGCCACAGTCGCAACAGTATCGAGTTATTGTAATAGGAAAATTTTGGTCACAATCTGCGCAAAAGTAGCTAGTAATATCAGTATTCATGTTAGAATGGGTGTGAGTTTTCTGTCTGATTCTTCAATGTATTCACGAGATAGTTTGTGGGGAAATTCTATGCTTAGTATAACCTTGTTTGCCCTATTGTCAACGATAACACACATTTGGGCTCAAGGCTCTTCAAGTGATTATAAGAGAGCTAACAACTTAAAAGAACAGTTCAGAAACCAAATTTTTCAGCTAGAAATTACGCCCAACTGGTCAGCCGACAATCAACATTTTTGGTATTTGAAACAGCTAGCAAGCGATCGATATCAGTTCGTAAAGGTGTCTATTCAATCACAAAGCAAAGGATTGGCCTTCAATCATAAGAAACTTGCAACCAAGCTAACGAATGCTACTGGCCAATCTATTGAACCGGATCGTTTACCCATTACCAATTTAGTTTTTACTGATCGACCAGATATTTGGCGTTTTAATTTCCAAGGTAAGCTTTGGGAATTAGACACTAAAACTGACAATTTAAGAATAGCCAATATAGTGGATATCACCCCAATCAAACTAGGATCAACAATCCGGCCAAGTTATCAAACAGGAGTTGAAATTTCCGTTACTTTTCGTAATGAAACTAATCGACCAATCCATCTGTTTTGGTTAGATGGACAAGGCGATCAAAAACTTTATTCGACCTTAGAAATTGGAGAAGTTCACCAGCAACATACTTACACTGGGCACATTTGGCTAATAATAGATGAAATAGGTCAAAAGTTTGGAGTCTACGAAGCTAGCTTACAAGAACCATTAGTGACAATCCAGGAAGAAAGATTGCATGAAAAAAAACAGAGCGAAAAGATCACAAAAAAAGATCTCCCATCTAATGGGGTTTTTTCACCAGATGGTACAAAATTAGCCTTTATTAAGGAACATAATTTATGGATACGGAAAGACAACGGACAAGTACAACAACTGAGTCAGGACGGTAATAAAGTAGAGGCGTATGACCAAACTCGAATCCATTGGGCACCAAACAGTCAAAAATTGATTTCTTTCAAGGTACAACAAGCGCAAGAACACTTAGTACATTTGATCGAATCATCTCCCAGCGACCAGATTCAGCCCAAGCTTCATTCTTTTCAATACCTTAAACCTGGAGACAAAATCGCCAAGCCTCACCCGTGTGTTTTTAATATAGAAAAAGGGCAACAGTTACAAATTGAATCAAGACTATTCCCCAACCCTTGGTCATTGAGTCATGTTCGTTGGCATCAAGATAGTACGACCTGTTACTTTTTGTATAATCAGCGTGGCCATCAAGTTTTACGGTTAATTGCAGTGGATTCAGACACTGGTCAGACAGATGCTGTTTTCAATGAACTGAGCCCAAGCTTTATTGATTATTCTCAAAAAATGTATCTGAATTGGTTAAATGATAATGAATTGATTTGGATGAGCGAACGTAGTGGATGGAATCACTTATATCTCTACGATGTTACTAATCGCAGGATCAAACACCAGATTACCACAGGTAAGTGGGCAGTGAGAAAAGTAGAACATGTAGATAAAAATACACGCCAAATCTGGTTCCAAGCTAATGGAGACGCATTCACTGAAGACAAAAATCTACCCACGACTTCAGATCCTTACTATGTCCATTATGGCCGTATCGATTTAAGTGGAGAAAATCTGGTCTGGTTAACTAAGGATGATGGTACGCACCAAGTACAATGGTCTCCAAACCGATGCTTCTTTGTGGATAGCTGGTCGCGTGTTGACCAACCTTTTATTCATCAATTGAGGTGTTCAGAAAATGGTAATTTGATTTTAGATTTGGAAAAATCTGATTGGACAAAATTGAGAAATTTGGGATGGTCTGTTCCTCAGCGTTTTTCAAGCTTAGGAAGAGATGGAAAAACTAACATTTATGGTCTCTTGTGGCGACCAACTAATTTCGATAAACAAAAAAGGTATCCCGTTGTTGAACATATTTACGCCGGGCCACACGATGCTTTTGTACCGAAAAAGTTTCAAGTTCATTACCACCAACAGGAAATGGCAGAACTTGGATTTATCGTAGTACAAATTGATGGTATGGGAACCAATTGGCGATCTAAACATTTTCACAATTACTGTTGGCAAAATTTGAAAGATGCTGGTTTTCCGGACCGAATTTCTTGGATTAGATCGGCTGCATCAGAATACCCAGAAATTGATCTGACACGTATTGGGGTTTACGGTGGGTCTGCCGGTGGGCAGAACACACTCAGTGGCATGTTACATTACGGTGATTTTTATCATGTCGGTGTGGCTGATTGTGGCTGTCACGATAACCGAATGGACAAGATTTGGTGGAACGAAGCTTGGATGGGTTGGCCAATTGGTTCCCAATATGATGATAATAGTAATGTTACTCACGCTAAAAAATTAACTGGAAAACTATTACTGATCGTGGGGGAATTAGACCGAAACGTTGATCCTGCGAGTACAATGCAGGTAGTCAATGCTCTTATCCAAGCCGATAAGGATTTTGATTTACTGATTATTCCAGGTGTAGGACATGGGGCTGCAGGAAGTACTTATGGTACCCGACGTCAGCGAGATTTTTTCGTACGCCACCTTTTAGACCGTGAGCCAAGAGTGGACAGCAAAGAAAAAATTAGCAAAAATGATGAAATAAATTAGATATACAACCCTCCTATTATTCTTAATAGTTCAACCGGTCCTATCGAAATTTGATAATTATTCGTGAAAATCATAATACTTGGGGCTATATTTCCTGATACACTTTTGCTTGGTGGATCTGACGAAGATCTTAGCTAAAGGCACCTATCGACACTCTAAAATGATTGATTGTGACTTAGTTTATATTAAAGATAAGGATTACGATGATGCTGGATACACCCAAATAGGATCTGTTCATTATGGACCAGAACGACTAGAAGGTTTCGGTGATGTTTATGCTTCTCCTGTTGCTCCCAGTGGATATATTTTCCTGCCGGACCAAGACGGGAATGTTGCTGTTTTCAAGCATGGAATAGAATTAAAAGGTCTTAGCCATAAATCATTGGATGACAGTTTTTCGGCATCTCCAGCAATCGTTGATGATCGGATCTATCTACGTGGGCACAGATATCTCTATTGCGTAGCGAATATGAATAATTAACCCAGTATTAACGTCGACTATTGACGAATCACCGTTGGTATTGACAAGCTAGATAAAGTTCTATCGTAAGTAATTCCGCCATGGTCTTTAGCATTGGTTGAGATATCTTTCCAACAATACTAATTCATAACCCCCCAAACATAATTTTTTGACGTCAACTCATTAGATTCGATAACGTCAAAAGAAAATGCTGTACCAAGTTTGTAACAAACGAATATTAATATTTCTTTTATTACTATTTCTTAATTGACAACCAAAACAAATGAAAATCAAAATTAAACACCAAAATCTTCTAGAAGCAGTAAAATCGGTACAGACCTTGGCTAGTAGACGAAAAGCCTTGAATAGTTTAACACATATAACTATCGAAACTACTAGTGAACAAACGGCCCAACTGTCAGCTAGAAGTAGAGACCTACTATTTTCATCTGATCAAATTTCTACACAGGTGATTCGGCCTGGGAAAGTAACCTGTTCGTTAGAACAACTTGGTATGTTCTTAAGGGAAGGTTTAGGGGAAGAGATTACTATCACTCGAACCCAAGCTGGCATCATGACTGTAAACTGTGGAAATCAAACGATAGAAATTGAAACGATAATTAATTCTGATTCCATTGGTTTATCCTTATTACATAGAGTATTTCAAGCATCACCGTCAGTAATCATTTCACTTTTAATCCATTTGCTATTGGCAATTTATATCGCCTTTAACTTGCGAAATTATATCATTGAAGAGGATAAAATTTCCGTGGATTTTGTCTCTATTCCTGAGACAACTACACGTCGAATGATCAAAAAACCAGTAGTCGATCGCATTCAGCGACGGATAACACCTGATCCTTCTCTACGGATGACCAATCAACCCAAAATCCTGGTAACTTCACCCACTAGCGTAGCTGAAACTGTTCAGCGACGCCCTGTCGACATACAACAGAATGTTGATCTGAACCCGAAACTAGTAGATCAAAAACCTACAGATCTAACAACCCAAACCCGGATTCCGATGACAACAAGTCCAAGCCGGGTTCAATCTCCAACCGACACAACTAGTAATACTCCATTGAATGGAGCTGGTTTGTTATCTAACAGGTTTAGGTCGCAAAGCCAAGGTCGTGCTGAATCTCTGGGTATTTCTTCAATGTTGAATTCAACTGGGGCTAAAGATTCAGGTCAGGTTTCTAACTTTAGCATGAGAGAATTAGTGATTATTCCGAAAGACAAGCTGGGAGCTAAGATTGTTGGTAGTGGCAACGAATTTTCTGCTCATATCAAATTAGTTCGCCTCAAACATTCGTTATCAGATTGGTGGCAGGATCCAACCGCAGTTCCCAGTTTTATTAAATGGCTACAGGATAACACCAAAATCACAGCTGATGTTGATTTCGAAGGTGGCTCTTTGGTCATGACAGACGAACGGATTTTAGATGCTCCATTCATTTTCATGACTGGACACGACAGAGATATTGTCCTGAATCGGAGTCTCGCGAAAGATGGTCCTCTCGCCGAGGGTTTTTCACGCAAAGAAAGAATTGCTATGCGAAAATATCTTATCAACCGTGGCGGACTTTTATTCTTCGACGACTGTGGCTTCAATGGAAATTTTGCATCCCGTTTTCGAAGAGAATTACAGTCGGTACTTCCTGAATTTCAATTAGCTAATATCCCACACGATCATAAGCTATACAAAGTTTACTACCAACTGGCTGAGCCACCCACGGGTGGGGATGTTTTTTGGAACAGTGGTTACAAGCCGAAGCAAACACAGTTCAAATTTCAAAAAGGTATTTTTATTGGGAACCGATTAGCTGTCGTTTTTAACCGGAAGGATTATCTCTGTTGTATGGAGACGTCAGAAGTCGATAGTCGTGCACGTTTACAAGACCGTCGCTCACCAGACGTTCATCGATTTATGACGAACTTGTTAGTCTATGCAATGAAATATGGTGGTAATACTGACCGTAGCGAGTATAAGCGATAAAATTAATTGAGAGAATTCAGAGTTTCGCCGCTATTCTGATTGTTTGCCAAAAATTCAATCTATTTCCCTTATTTACTGGTTAACTAACCACCGAAAGAGTAATTATTAATAACTACACTACGCTAGCTATTTAGTGGCATGGGGATTTATATTTGCTAACTATTCACTAAAAAGAAGAAAAACAGGTGTAAACGATACTAGTAATTCTGCTGAATATTTCTTTATTTTTTCAGCCAGCAGATTCAATTTTAATTCTTCTGCTCGACTCAACATTTCTTCTTTGATTTCTGAGAATAGTATTTGAAACTTTCGGATTTGAATGGCTTCATCTATTTTTGGCTCAGAAGCGTCGTGAAAATAGTTGATCCAGCCTTCGCTGTTGATTTCTGTTCTCTCTTCCTGTTTGACCAATAGGACTTTTTGTGATTCGGAGCAAATTTGCTGAATTTATCTTGTTTTCAATTTATGACTAAAAGATTTTCTTCACACGTGGGATTGTCTCTGATGTCTTGGATTTCAGACTGACCGGAGTCTACAAAGTGACTAGTCATACCGACTTTACTGGTACAGTTGAAAATTCACTATTATCCAGATTACACATAATGTACTTCTCTGGTCAAATAAGATTCAGCCTCGAAGTCGTAGGGGATCGCGGATGTCGATAGACATTATTAGATCCCGTGGAAATGAATTTCCTTGTTCTAAGATCCATAATTGCAGAGTATATACGGCAAACTAAAATTTGATACCCATACTTGTAACCGGCTGATTATCAAATGGGTGTATATACTTTGAATTTTATGATTGTAATAGTTATTGCTTTAGTGGGCTAGCAGATCTGCTAGAGGGTATGATTTGATTGGTATTGAGAGTGCCTAGCTGTGAGCTAAGCACTCTTTTATAAATGTGGAAGCTGGGCAGATGATGAGTGCTACAGCCACCCAGCTCGGCATATATGATAATAAGAATAGGTTATGCCGGTTGCATAGACAAGGAGTAAAATATGCAACGCTGGTTTTATACCTTTTCAACCTAGACTTGGTTGCTAAAAAAGAGTGTTGCTTGATTGGTTTATGGTTAAGAAATGGTCAAAAAGTATTGTGAAGTGCCTGGCAATTGGTCGACTAGGCACTTCACATTATGAGATACACTTCAAGGAGAAATTGAAGATAGTAAAAATGTACGCTTCGAGACCTATCTTTTCAATTTTTTTTCAAAACCAGCAGATGAAATGAGTTTTATCATACGTATAATACAGAATTATGTGAGACGTTACAGTATAAATGGGCTAAATAAGAATAAAACCGCATTTTCTTTGTTATCATGTTTGTGGTAACACCTAGATGGCGTGTTCATAGACTTCGGTGTCAACCATTAACTGACCTGCCTCAATGCAATATTGTACGAAGAATTATTTATGAGCTTAGTTCTTCTAAGAATGGACTGGGTACACTATTTATCTTTGGCTCGGATTCGAGTAAGTTAGTCTTCACCAATCCTCATTTGATACATACCTAAACCAAATGCCACAGGTAAAGCTTAACTCACCTTTCCTGTCCATTGGAGAATTTTCGATAAAGTAAGTTACTACATGTAGCTTGGTTGCAGTACCATACGAAAATCCGCTGCGGAATATTTTTCTTGAACCATGATTTGACTCTTTTGGGTTCTTGGTTAGTGAAATAGTTTTCACTATACCAATCCGTACACCATTCCCGTAAATTAACAGCCATACCCTGTAATCCAAAAACATTCGGCTTGAAACATCCTACTGGGGCAGTGGTACCATATCCATCATTCAATTCTACATCAGCTCAATCGAATTCTGAGTGAAGTCCCTTCAAAATTGAGTTTGCATTCTTATCGGCAAAGTTACACTCTTGTTTTATTGGCATTTTATTTCCCCCCAATGGTTAACGTTTGCCTATTAATCCACCTCGAGTTGCTTACTCCCATTCAGATTTGGCTGGCAGTCACTTTCCTGCTCATCTTGAACAAGCCGCATCGTCATTCCAATTTACATCCACCATTGGGGTGGTTGGTTCATGGAACCACACAAACAACTAAATTTCAGTAACCGATTGGATGCTTATATCCGCTTTACTCAACAAACTGATAAAACTGATCGATAGTTACTTACCTCATGCTTGTCCATATAGAATGAATTCAGTTCGACCCTATGTACTGGGACTTCATCTTTACCTCCTTCATCAAAGTGATCACCCATCTCAAACAATCCGCTTGTAATCCAAACCATTTCAGATTAATCTTTTTCCCAAATAATTTTTACCCTAGCTTACTTGTAGTTCATTTTCATGGAGAATTGGCTGTCGAGCTTTCACCTTGAGTATCAACTGAAAATACTAAATACCCAATCTATTTTTGTAATCATAACCTCGACTTCAATGAATTTGATTAATAACACCAAGCGAATGACCTTCTCCATTTGCTAATTTGCAAGGAAACGAATGGGAAACTTGAGTGAAAATTAGAATTTTGAATTAAATTTGTTATTTTTCACTGTTAATGATGCAAAGTGAAATTGGCAACCGTTTTTTATCATTAACCCAAATTGTATCTATTTCTTCATTTCTAATATTGAAGGGCAATCTATTTGTTCCAATTCTTAATGATATTTTTGGCTAATTGACCGGACTTTGTCAGCTCATCGTCCGTCCAATGACCACTTGTACTTGCTGCGGGCACTAAAATCGACCACTCCTCTGTCTTATCGTTTACGGCCCAATTGCAGTGGCTAATCATATTATTCGCACACCATGACATCCATAGATCTGTTTCTGCATCCACTGTCTGATACCCAATTGACCCCCATTCAGTTACAAACAAAGCAATCCCCTTTTTCAAAGCTATTGAGGCACGGTCTCGAAGCCATTTTTGATGGTGAACGGTATAAAAATGAAGCGAATAGGCAATATTTTCAAAGCTAGTAATTGGATCTTCGGCTACTAGATCCACCCTCTGCGACCATTCCGGGCTACCGACAATGATCAAATTATCAGGGTCAATTGAGCGGACGGCCGAAATGACCTTCAAAGCATAAGGCTTAACAGTCTCTGACCAGGAGACATCCAACGGCTCGTTGTATATTTCGTAGATCACATTTTTGCTATGACCATAGGTCGTCGCCATTTCTTGGAAAAATATGATTGCTTCATCGGTGTAATCTTCGGCATGATGCGAGTGCCAATCAATTATCACGTAAATTCCTAAATCAATTGCCGATTCGACAATAATTTTAACACGTTCCTGATTAGTGGCCCGATTACTTAAGTATCCACCAGGATCTTCTACACCCATAGCTGCTCGAATAATTGAGGTATTCCAATCTATTTTGAGCCACGAAACAACTCGAGACGAGTAATAACGCTCTCCACCCCAGCCATCATTGGACCAAAACAAGCTGTTTCCAGCTAATGAAATAGGATTACCATACTGATTGACAATACGATTACCTTTGACCTTCAAGAGTCCATTATTTTCGACAATAGTTTCATTGTCTGCAGAACAGAAATTTGGTTGTACCATTATTATCAATGACAAAAAGAAAAACCTACATAGGAACTTAGAAAAGTATCTTTGCATCAAGTTTCAATTACCTCACCAATATATTAGCCTTATAGTATTCTAACTAAAAAGATGAATAACTCCCGATTTCAAGTTTGAGTAAACATAAAATTGGGAGTTATTCATCTTTTTGAGATAAGAACTTCTTGGCCTGATTTAAAATTTCCTCCTGAGCTTTAGGGGCCAATTTTTGAAATTTTTCACTCTCAATAGCCTGACGGATTTTCTGCGCGGAAGAAGTCCGAAAATAGCTAATCCAGCCTTCAGCTTCTAGTTGAATATTTCCTAGATTCTTGGCATTTTTTTCTTTTTTTCTCTTGCCCTTCCCCAATTTATCATTCTTCTTCTTTTCTAGCTTTTTAGGTGTTCCTTTAGCTCGTTTACCCTCAATTTTTCGCAGATTTTCATCTTTGGCGATAACCCGCGAGAAACCGTTGGCAAGATGGTACAAGTGTGTTTCTGAACGAAGGATCATTGATTCCTTAACTACAGCTGGTGAAGCGATAAAACTGGCATTTAATTCATTTTCTGCTAATAACTTAAATTCTCTATCTGCGGAAATGACCGAAACTTTTCCGTCCTTATTCAAGAAATAAATTCTCTTATCCGCATATACGGGAGATGCCCAATGGTTACCATGAATACGTCCTTTCCATATTTCATGTCCTGTTTTAGCTTCTAGGCAAGACACAACACCTCCTTCATTGGTGAAGAAAATCAGGTTGTCCTTAACTATAGGCGATGGTATTTCGGGACTTCCTCTTCGATGACTCCAAACCACATGAGTGTTGGTAACATCTCCACTTCCAGAAGGATCAACAGCCAGTAATGTTTTTGCTACTCCAGTAGTGAAAAATACCAAACCACTACTATAAATGGGTCGACAAGCTACATTCCAACCCCACCCTTGATGATGTACTCTCCATAATTCTTTCCCGGTTTGAGGATCATAGGCAAAAGTGGCTTCAGCTGCTGGGCTAATCAACTGCTTTTGGCCGTTATGTTCAATAATGGTAGGGGTTGCATAGGATTTTCTATTATCGTTCAGTTTCTCTTTTAAGGTTTCTTCAATATCTTTGATACCACCGCTTGTAAGAACTGTAGCCAAGTCGTTTTTTACCTTTCGATTTTCTAACCAATGGGTTTGACCACTTTCCTTGTCCAAAGCAGTGATAAACTGGACATCAACTCCATCATAAACTAAAAATATTAATCCATCATCAATAATCGGTGAGGAGGCTGGCCGAACCCGATGATCACAATTCAAATCACGACGCTCCCACAATTTTCTGCCCGTTTCAGTATCTAGACAAGCAGTACCATAAGTACCAAAGTGAACATAGATTCGGCCTTTTTCAATGATTGGAGTGGGCGATGCATGACTGTTCAAGCCCGGATGTTCCGATTGTGGATCTGCTACATCGAAGACTTTTATATCGTGGATCATTTTACCACTATCCAAATCAATGCAGACTGCAAATAACTCAGTTCCATCTTCCCTTGCGGTGGTCAACCAAATTTGTTTTCCCCAGACCACAGGTGAAGACCAACCTTGGTCGTGAATCGGTATTTTCCATCGTACATTCTGACTTTCCGTAAATTCGAGGGGTAAATTTTGAGTCTTCGATCTTCCGTCTCCATTTGGTCCACGAAACTGATTCCAATATTCGTCTTCAGCGTACGTTGTTAGGAAAGAACAATAAATTGCCAACACCAATACGAACTTTCTCATTCATGGTCTCCTTTATCAAAAGTACCTGTTAAACTTCTATTGCCATAACTTATGAATCGCATTAAACAGGTGAGCATTGACCATTCCAGTTTCTGTCTTCATAGTTCAGCAATTTCTTGAAGTAGCATTAGTAATAACATAGAATAAAAATCTGTTTCTCCTGAACTGATAGCTGATCTAGGGCCTGCTTAATTTGATTCTCTATTTCCTCAGCTTCGGCTAGCTTAGTAACAGTTGGATCATTAGATGAAGTAGAGATTCATCACTCGGAAACTCGTGGGTGAAAAGATAAAAAGATTTCTTTTTTGCTTTCGGGCGTAATCGATTCCTGAGTATCACGAACCGCTACCTAAACTGCAATTTGAATGCGCCCACGCAGTTACATCAAGATCTTGAGAATATTCTCATCTGAAATTATCATCTAATGTATAGCTTAAGAGTTTCGAACTCAAATCAAGCTCGAATGTATAACGGTTAACTATTTAAATCCTAACATTTTTTATTTGCCTAATTGAAACCGAATTTAGGGCTTTGAGAAGATTATCAAAGAACTTGTGATTAAGTTAAAAAGTCGCCACTCTCACGATAACGGTTAGGAGATTGGGTGAATGAAGGTTATTTAGCCCAATTCGCTCAAAGTCATTATAGTCGTAGCAAATGGGATATTGGATTTAATCACGACGGTTTTTGACTCGTCAGTCTCATTGGCGATTACGATTTTGTCTGCGTTGACGTCGCTGCGCCTTTTCATACTTTTCTAATTTTGACATTTACTGTTCGTTCAGTAGGTACTTGATTGAGGACTTATGCTTGCTCATAATCTCCTCCATCTAAGGCCGGATACTTTGCCAATCTTTAGTTCTCATAGCTTCGCCTACCATCTTCTTGGACTTTTACATTGTCTCTTGATAGATCAGATGGGCTTGAATTAAGATCTGATTGTTGGCATCAATCATAAGAGACCGATCCAGAAAGTACCAATGGTATTAGTTAGCATGTTTGTAATATTGGACATCATGCGGTTATCAAGAATGAGTTGTTCTTTTCTATTTTGTCCACCTTTATCTTTGTTCGGTCTTTTATTCTTCTTACAAGAGTTGTCAGTTTTTCATGACCGCCAGTGCTTGATAATTGAGCAATAGTCAATAGCCCTACTGTGGCCCCTACTAAAAAAATCTTTACGTCCCATATCTTATTCAGCTTTGCTTGAGATTGATCTTATAATCATGATCTACAAATGTCAGACGAGCATCTATTTGATGCATTTACTCAGTTACATTAGCTAGAATATTATCAGACTGATTTTAGGGAGGTTGATCGATTATATTATTCAAAAGCAGGAAACACTACTAGTGTATTAAGCTGAACCACAGGTAGGATTATACAGAAGCTATGTGGATTCTGTGGGCTAAAATCATCAGAAAAAGTAACACTGATTTACTTGAGTTT
>PAYP01000064.1 GCA_002714785.1 Candidatus Poribacteria bacterium
ATTGATGAAATGACTATTCAGTTTTCAACTCAGAGTAACGTTACCTACAATTTGCACATTTAATTATGGATTTCCGAAAACATTATTATGCCACGTACTGACTTATTTTTAAGATAGATGATTTCGTTTTCCAGGTTCAGGACGAATTCTGTTGAGTGGCTTTTCCAGGTGTTGACTCAATTGTTTCTGATCTTAGTTCTGAATTGATTGTCGCTTCAGCTGGACAGGATCGAAATGTATTTAAGTTTCGTGGTCAAAAAAAGCGGTATAGGATTCTAGACACAGTAAGTATTTATATTTAAACACAAAAACTAACAATAGTATTTCCGTTCGTTTAGAGTGGCTTTATATAAAGTTATAGTACGGTAACATAACATTTTTGATTAACATAGTTTCAGTTGGATGAAACCGTCTCAGTCTCTCATTTTGATGAGTTTTTCTCAGTAATCAAAATCGTGGAAAAAAGTAGTCGGTTGACCTTAGGTTAAGTCAAATATAGCTTGTTTTACGATCACATACCGCTATAAAAAGAGCTCAATTTCGTAAAATTAGTAGCTTGGCGTAATTTTCAAGAAATGCATGTTTTTTTGCAAAATCTTTCTAGGTATGCTAGAAAGANACATCAGAATTTATGAGTCGATCTNCTTCATTTTTAGGTTACTATCGTCGCCTGTTCGTTTTTGCATGTACGTGTGTGTTACTAGTCGCACTTTTGTGTGGTGTTACCTACCGTCAGCTAGGTGGTCATAACGGAGCTAGATATTGGATGGCAGGGAGAGCACTGGATGCTTTAGAAGTAAAAGTTCTACGAAACCGGCCCGACGACATATCAGTTGAGCAAGTGACTGCAAACTTTCAAATTATCCGTAATGCCAATCGCGAACAAACGATTGACCTTGACAAACTATACTCTGCACTTCGAAGTTACCAAACCAAATTTTGGCGTAACAAACCATCAAATGATCAAGTTCGGCAGTTTCTATCAGATTTAGCTAATGCTACCCGTGAATAGATAAACCTGTGAGTCTCATATTTTGACTGCTAACCTGTAGANTTTTTTTCATTTTTCTTTTGTTTTGCTTTCACTAATGCTATAAAGAAGGAAAAGCTGAGGAGCGCGAGTATGATCGGTAATGTACGTTCTAATTGTTTCCCTTTTTCATATTCGTTGATTTGCCTCAAGTAGTCTTGGGCGTCTGAATGACTTGGGTTTAACTCTAGTGTCCGATCGAAAGCCTCGTTAGCTGATTTTATTTGTCCTTGCGAGTACAAACTAACACCTAGATTATAGTGGGCAGATGCGTTTTTAGAATCATGTTCAATAACTTCAGAAAAGGTTTTCGTTGCCTTTGAATAGTCTTTTTGATTGAGATACTCCCACCCTTTAAGCAAAAGAGTTTCNACCAAATTATGTTGAGCCTCCCAGCAATTAATATCATAATCTAATGACTGCCGATAATAGNCTATTGCTTTCTCCCATTTTTGTTTCCCAGCAACCTCTACCCCCAAATTGTTGAGTGTAGCAGCTATACTAATCAATACATCAATATGGTTTGGTTCAGTCTGAAGTATATTTTCATAAACTTGAAACGCTCGGTCGTATAATTTCATCATTCCGTATGTAGAACCAAGGTCATACAAGAGAATGGACGAATTGGGGAAATCTGTTAAGCCTTGGTTCAAAGTCTGAAGTGCAGCATCTTTTTTACCTTTTTTTCGCTGATCCAGCGCTTTGTGATGATAAGTTGCGACCATATTTTTCCTCAGTAGTTCTGATTCAGGATTGGCACGTAAGGCTTGACCTAGGTAGGTAAGAGCTAAATCATAATTTCCTTGTAAAAGATAGATGGTACCAATCGCTCCAAGTTTTTTGGCCGTTGGTTGACCATCTACTGACCGAAAATAATCCTTCAGTGCTAATTCGTAATCAGCATCTTGTTGGCGAATCTGTGCCATTTGCCAAGCCACCTTTTTGGCTAGCGGGTTAATTGTAATAGCTTTTTGAAAAACAGACATCGCCAATTCATAATCTCCTAAGTCCATATGTATTAGACCAATGGCGTACAGATATTCAGCTGTGTTAGCTTGTTTTGTTAGGGCTGCTTTTAAGGCTTTTAGTGAAGGGTGATGGAGTGAAGAACCAACTGGCTCCTTTAGTAATTGATTGACAGTNGCGATATCTCGTGCAGATAGCTTGTTGACTACTGGTTGAAAATACATGATATCACTAGATTTGCTACTATGNCCCCATATGCCTATCGCGTGNCCAATTTCGTGAAGCAGAATGGTNCNGAGGTCNTCAGGTNGCAAAAAGTCAATTTGTTTAGCCTGTCGGACAAAAATTTCGATTTCCACTTGGATTTCTCTTTGGTGTCCATTTGGGTCTGGCCGAATCAAAACTGATTCTCCACCATGTGGATGTAAACCTCCAATTTGGCGATGGTGGTTCCAAAGGATATGGATATTGGCAGATTTTTTATCTAAGACAAAGGAAAATTCCAGACCTGTAGCCATTTCCCATTGCTGAAAACACTCCACGAGGACTTGCCTATAGACATCAGCCAGATTCCGACTTACTGAAATTGGTGCGACAAAGACTGAAATTATGGATTTGTTGAAGTGGATTAACCGACCATTAGTAAACATACCACACCGCCCTAAATAATCATCATCAGCTCTTTTTGAAATAGGTAATCTCTGTGCGAATGAATTAGGTAGACAAAAGTAACAAAGGAAAAGTCCGATTAGGATAGACTGCTGTAATCGACGAGGAGGTATATTCATTTTTAAATTATACCATTTTTTATATTTCAGCAAGTGCACAGGAGTTAGGTGGTAGTATTATTAAATTAAACACGAAGGTACTATAATGACTAATTTAGTCTTACAAAACTTTATTCGCAATGGTTATGTGATCTTAAAACCTGATTATCCTGATGAATTACACCAAACAATTCATAGGAAAACCCAGTTGGCTTTCAAAAATGGGAACCCCGGTAACAAAATCCTTGAACATGTACCTGAATTGCATAAAATATTTGATCATGTAGAAGTGTCGACAGAGACTGAATCAAATAGTGGGGGATAACTATATTATGCACCCGCACCGGTACTGTCGTATCAATCCGCTNAACAGTAATGGACAAGAATTACATCAAGATGGAAGANCTNGCCAATTCTCTGGTTGAAATCATCCTTGACGACGTCACCANCATCTACGTTTGGTAATGGATTTTTACTATCCTCATGATGTATCAGATACGATGGGAGGGACTAGTATTATTCCATCTAGCTAGTACAAGAACAATCGTCATTCAAAAGATGATCAAGTAGAGCTTAAGATTGTAGGCAATCTTGGAACGATAGCAATCNTTCATTATGACATTTGGCATCGAGCCANTATCAATTCAACTAATTCATCTCATTATATGATGAAATTTCTGTTCCAAAGGTGTACTGAACCTTCATTAAAAAATAACGGATAGTCAGAAGTTACCATTTTTTGACCGATCTGTTGATGAGTATCATTGGCATTGGTTTCATCGTCACCTAAAAAACTTCTGCAATCAAACAACCCCCTCACTTAGTAACTCTACTAAAAGCCTGATTGAGTAATTTTGTGAGGATTATGCTTGCAGAATCCTCACAAAATCGATTTATCTATTGGCTCAAATCGTTGGTGAGGCTGTAGGTAAATTGATGGGCGCATTACAAAATGATCGCTCAGAGATAGCCCGCTTGAATATTGCGACCGCTGTGAGCTCTATCGGTAAATCTAGTGTCTCTGGGCTCGAAGATATAGTGAAATTTTCTGGCGACTGGTGGCTCAAAGCAAACGCAATAGACGCTTTGGGAGATATTGGAGAGTTAGAAAGTGACAGCATCCTTTTGTTGGTCGAATGTTTATCAGATGAATCTACGTAGGTACGTCGAAACGCCATATATGCACTCGGCACCGTTACGCTCGAAGATTCTGAAGCCGCANCTGCATTGATCCTATTGAAAAAACAGAATAGTCAAGACTATTCGGAGATAATCACTGCTTACCAAAATGCCCTGAAGGATAAAGATAATCGAGTAATTGAGTACGCACACCATTACTTTAAGTCGATCTAACAACATTTTTAGATCGTGTCAAACATGTTATCAATTCATTCTTAACTTTGACCAAGTAGTAGTTAAGCAATTTTTACGCTCTAGTGCTAGGTTAGGTATTCCGACAGTATCGAAAATTTCTAAATGATCCCAGTATGCATCGGTAGTTCCTCCCCGGTCTTNCCTACCGAAAACCCCCAAACCTATNCTTCCGACGGTTTCCCATTTTTCTNCNAGTGTNATCTCAACCGAATCGTCAATTTTTATCATTGCTGTTCCATCATCATCAATCACAAACTCGAACGNGACCCACCGCTCTCGATCTGAAATAGATTGACTTTTACGNGCATTAAGGCCATCAAATATAACGTAAAACCCTTCGTAATCTTTGTGNCCTGATTGTCCAATTTGACATTTCTTTTTAGAACTGTCGAAGGTTTTGTTATCCCCAATGAACAGGTATTGTTGATCGACCTTAACTCGGTTTCCCCAACCACGCTCGTAAAACCAAATCCTCAAATGGAAAGGCTTTGAATAATTTACTGTTTGCCACATTTGCTGCCAAACACCTAGTTGAGTTGGCGCTAAACGCAAGCTATTGTACCCATTAGGNCTTCTGTTGTATTTTGAGCTAAGTTTCCAATTGACACCTTGAATTTCCCAATTATCTTCTAGTTCTCCAATATTTTCAAAATCCTCTTTGAACACCAACCCAGCTGATATTGGCAAGATCATCTCACAAAACAGAATAAGCAATAACAGCTTAGTAAGATAATAATCTCGAAAACTAAAATAACTGAAAAACAACATGGGAAANAAAAATGTTTTGAGTTGACTTAGCAAATGACCTAACTATAGTATGTGTGGCTGGATAGTGTAGCATAAATTAATCTTGTGATAAGTAAAAAGGTTATCCCTTAGATCAAGTGATTTGCAAAAAATCAAGGAAGTAAACTTCGAAAACTATGAAAGACTATATGACACGTGCCGCCCACTGTAATTATCAGGCAACTGAAGAAGAAATTTACCAAACTCTTCGTAAAATCACTGATCCACTAACCCGATCTTGGTCGAAGATTGAAAAGGCCAAAAAAGTGGTTATTAAATTCAATATGATGAAATTACCNGATCGGATTGAGTACTTCCGTGGTCGTCGGAGAGAATTAGTTGACGACGCAGTTTGCCGAGCAACCTTGCGCCTTATCAAAGAGCATACTACGGCTCAANTAATTGCAACTGATACCAACCCTTACAACAATGGGAACCTTATGCCAGAGCAATTTAATTATCTGCACTTGTTAAAGGAATTTGATGTTCAATTCGTTGATTCTAGTCAGCCCCCTTTTGNTGACTATGTTGTTCCACGAGGCGGTTTAATGTTTAACCGTTATACNTTAAATGCTTGTTTTGAAGAAACTGATGCTACANTATCAGTTGCCAAAATGAAAAATCATGCTTTCATGGGTATTACTCTCTGCACAAAGAATCTATTTGGTTTACCTCCGATTATTCCACCCATGGGTAGAACTCGAAGCTACTATCACCACTTAATCCGNTTATCTTACGTACTACCTGATTTGGCCATGATAACCCAACCTTGTTTGAATATAATTGACGGATTGACTGGGCAATGGGGACGAGAGTGGGGTGGAGAAGGTCGAGTTTGCAATACACTGATCGCAGGAGACCATCCTATTACTACCGATACTTGTGGAATGCATTTAATGGGACATGACCCAAAATCTGATTGGCCCACAGCCCCATTTAAGCGTGATCGAAATCATCTTCTTGTCGCTGCGCAACACGGTTATGGATCCGTGGATTTGGACGATATAGATTTTGAATCCGATGTTACNNCGCCACTTGCAGAATTTGATTCTGTAGAAACAGATTCTATGGNGACAGTTGCTAACTGGCGACGAACAACTTGTGAACAAGGACTAATTTACGAGGAAAAGCAAAAAGAACTAATCGACAAATACCGTAATAATTTCATATACTTACAAGATGGTGAAGTCGTTTGGTCTGGTACGGATCCGTCTAATTTAGGTAGCCGAAGACAGTTAAGCGGTGAACGAAAGGATAGTGCCTTATGGTTAAAACTAGTCGATCCAAAAGAGTCTGAGGGGGAGAACTTTCAGGTTTACAGAGATTGTTTGACCGAATTTGTTGCATGAAAAAATCAAAAATTTATAAAGGAAAAACTGAATGAAATTGGGCGTTTCAACCTACTCCTATTGGCATTTCACACCAGAGAAAGTACCAATCGAGACAGTAATTCATAAGGCCGCTCGACTAGACCTCGACGGANTTGAAATTTTACATAGACAAATGGAGGGTGAAGATAACCGTTATTTACAAAATTTAAAGAGGGAAGCCTTTTTGTNTGGATTAGATTTGTATGCTTTGTCAATTCATCAAGGCTTTGTCTCTCCTGACGCTGAACACCGGCAAACTAATATCGACCATACCAAACATTGTATTGAAATTGCTTATAANTTGGGCATTCCTGCCATCCGGCTTAATTCAGGCAGATGGGGAACAATTCCTGATTTTGATATGTTAATGAAGAATGGCGGAGAGGANCCNCCNNTTTCNGGTTATACTGAAAACGACGCGTTTGANTGGACAATTTCNGCGATTGAAGAGTGTTTGCCAACAGCCGAAAAAAACGGTGTGATTTTAGGTTTNGAGAATCATTGGGGATTAACTAACACACCTGAGGGNGTTAACNGGATAGTTTCAGCTGTCGACTCAGATTGGCTTAAGGTCACGATGGATTGTGGTAATTTCTTAGAAAACCCATATCAAAAGCTGGAAAAAATTGCTCCCGAAACCGTGTTAGTACATGCTAANACATACTATGGCGGTGGCGAATGGTATACACTTGAACTAGATTATAAAAAAGTGGCCGAAATTTTAAATGCCAACAACTTTAGCGGCTATATATCAATTGAGTTTGAGGGGCGCGATCCAGCCGATTTAGGAGTCCCAAAAAGTGTAGATCTCGTTCGAAAAGCGTTCAGGATATGAAAAAATTCTTTGTGGCTATTTTCGTGTGTAGAGTATTGAGTTTCCACTTTTGCTAATAGGTAAAATTTCCCCTAGCTGACGCATGCAGTAGCAAATGCGCTGGGCTAAGCGGCGGGTGATTTGGATCTCCTCAGACAAGTCAGCTGTCGAGAACAAATTAGCCAATGTTCCCGGAAATGTTAATTTAGCTAGTTGGGATGGGTTGTTAATCATCATAGTTTCTTGTACTGATAGAAGATTTCGCTTCGAAACTTCCCACCCTTTGCGATATGATCGGTTCGCTATACGGAACTCTTCTATTTCAACCAAAATTATCTCTATGGAAAAATTATCGAATACTAGCAGTTGAGGAATAGAAACTAACTCATCGAATAACTGTAACCACCGACCTCTTTTAGGAGATTTTCGACGGTTATTATTTTTACATAGCCATTTTGTCTGGGCGATTGGGTGTACTAACTTGAGGGGATAAAGCTTTGTCAAACGAACTATTTTTCGGCTGATTTGGGAAAAATTAGCCGTTTGGATTTCGATTAACTGATCACCACGAACTAGATCGATGATGTACCCATCAACTTCGACCTCCTGTTTGTCTCCGACTTTTTTATACCACTCTTTTATACTGGCATGCAGGGGACCTTCGTTAAGTGTACCTATTTGTATCAAAAAATTTAATATTTACTGATGGTTTCAATAACAACTGAGAAAGAATATACAGGCTCAAATTGTATACCTGTTTTTTCGTTAACTTGGAAGCCATTATCAAAAAAAGACTGGTGGCTGAAGATAGATATAACCGTATTTCTCAAGGATGATATAATGACATTTTTAGTATTTTACGATCACTTAGACAACAAAAAACTTGGTATATATTGCTAGCTGGTATTATCATTTATCTTTCGTAATAGCTGATTTTTCGGATACACCTAAACAATCGAGCACTTGAACGATCGGTCTGAGGTAGTCCAACTGACCTATCAATATGTCGGATTGGGTTTCGCTTGCCTCTTCGCCATGTTTTGCTTCAATATCAATTGTGATTGATAGTATATGACGGCGGCTAACTAGCAAAAAGAAGATACTAATCAAAATTAGACTAGTACCGAATACCTTTCCTAGAATACCACTTCCAAAAAATAGTGCACTAATCGGGATCAGAAAGAAACCGGAACAACCAGTCAGTGCTAAATCGGGTTTCAGAGTGTAGTTCCTGATTTGTGAAAGCTTATATGTTTGATCGTTAACGACCAGCTGCTGACTGTCTATAACGATATGTTCATCTTGGTAGGTCATATTCAAATGGCACTACCCCACTGCTAAGTGCGCACTCAATTGGTCTTACTTGACCGATTGTAAGTCGAATGACAAAGCATTTTTGTCAATTTTTTTATATGGCGATTCGGAAGTCGCGCATCAACCACAATCGATTGTGGCTGATAGTTAGCATCGAAGACCTGACCGTTTTTGTATACAAAATCTAGAGCCTTCTGGTCTTGATAAGAGAGATCAATCTGCAATCGCACATCTTGCTTCGCCAAGTGATTTGAAAAACTATTTAATAGCTTGTTAAACCCTTGACCATTTAGCGCAGAAGCTAATATGCTTTGCGGGTATTCAGTTTTGAGGAAACGACGACGACTGTTATCGATCAAATCACACTTGTTGAACAAAAGAGTCATTGGAACATCATTTGCTTCCAATTCAGTTAAAACCTCATTGACAACCTGAATATGTTTGTCTAGGTTAGGATGACTAGCGTCTGCAACATGTAATAAAAGGTCAGCTTCTGCCACTTCAACTAAAGTTGCTTTAAAAGATGCTACTAGTTCGTGAGGTAGTTTATTAATAAAACCAACTGTATCGGATAATAACAATTTGTGATTACTGGGTAGTTTGAATATTCGAGTTGTTGGATCCAAGGTCGCAAACAATTTGTCTTCTGCTAACACACCAGACTTAGTCAATCTATTGAAAAGAGTAGACTTTCCAGCGTTTGTATACCCAACTAACGAAACATTGAGCATTTCAGACCGGTGCTTCCTTTGTTGTTGCCTATGTTTTTCGATAGAATTCAGAGCTCGACTTTTTTTAGAAATTCGCTGACGAAGTAACTTACGATCCATTTGTAACTGTGTCTCGCCTGCACCTCGAACTGGCCCACCGCCTCCTTTACCCGCTCCAACAGAACCACCGGTGGCTTGACGGGACAAATGAGTCCACATCCTTGTTAATCTTGGCATTGCGTACTGGTGCCGAGCAATATCAACTTGTAGTTTTGCTTCGGTAGTTTTTGCTCTTTGGGCAAAAATCTCCAAGATCAATCCTGTTCGATCGATAACGATGACATCTAGCTCTTTTTCTAGGTTTCGTGTTTGTGCGGGTGATAAATTCACATCAAAGATTATCGAGTCAGCACCCATTTCTCCAATTAAATTCTTTAATTCCCCAACTTTTCCTTGGCCAATAAAAAAAGTTGGATTTGGCTTTGTCAGTGCTTGGATACTATCGCAAAGAATCAAAAGACTTGCTGTTTCAGCTAACTGGCGGAGTTCCTCTACGGACTCTTTAACTTCTTCCATGATGTCGTTTTTAAGTTTAACACCAACCAGAACTGCTTGGTGTCCGGCTAATGAATTTTCGTATACGTCACCTATCATTTTTAATCCCGACTGAGAAAGAAAAAGAGTTGCCAGCTATCAGTTAGTGGCTGTCTTCAGCAGTATAGGATAAAAGCATAAAGCTTGTCAAAAAAAACCCTTAGAATTGAAGTTATACTTAGTCAAAATATAGCTTGCAAAAAAAAAAGCCCTGTGCTAATCTATGCTCAATTCGCCTTAGGGTAGATTGTCCCTTCTAGGAAGTTTTGGCTTGTTTAACTCGCAACGCGCATTCGTTCGTGTATTTGTGTGCTCATTTTTCGTGTATCTTTTGCTGTCACCCTTCCTGTATCCGTTCACATTTGCTCAATCGGAGCCCATCAAATCTCCTTTCAGTAAAAGACAAGGTGAAATTCTAAAAGAGCAACTGATGGAAACTGATCGAGAGTTCGTCCGACTATTAATCAAATGGTTGTCACATAGGATTTATCTGAGCGATAAAGAAGGGAAAAATCTATCTCCTTATCTCCCTCCTACCAAGCTGGGATCTAGCAGTTTCCCTCAGAAGCTAGAGGACGCTGATGCTTCTTATCTTCAAATCTACTACGCTCCAAAGGACTTAGCTGCCCCACAGACTATAATGTACGATGAGACTCGTACTAGCTTACAAGAATATCGGACTCTTTTGGATGAGGCCGCTCCGATTGAGATTCTAGAGGTGCCCGAATTCATCCGTGTAGTTCAACCCGACAATCGTCCTACCTACAGCGAAATTTGGAAGACTATTCGCTCTTACGATATCGACCAAATCAATGCATATCTGTTTTTGGCACAGAGCGTATTTCGCGAAATGCCAACGTTCCAATCGGCTTATGAGAACAATCAAAAGAATCTCGTAGATCTAACGAATTCAATAAAAGAATATCAGACAGAGGTTTTGCTGAAAAATGCTGATCGTGAAGTTATTATTCAGTTCATCGAGTACCGTCTTCGTCAGGTTTTGTTAAAGAAAGTTGAGGAGTATCGAGGGCGCAGGACTCAACTGGGTAAAAGTAGGTTAGAAGAAGAGCTCGTCTCGGACTTGACGGCATTACAACGCGCATTGGAGCTTAATGGTTTTATCAGAAATGATTACCGGAAAATTACACGCCCACTAGACTCCTTGTTTGATGAAGAGATTGCTAAACAACGGAAGCGTATACGCAAGAGAGTTCGTGAGATTATAAAGGAACAAGAGCAAGCAGGGATGTCCCAAAGGGAAGCTATATTTGACGCTATTACACAGCGTATGAGAAGTGAATTCGCTAGAGAGCTAAGTAATTATGAGGGACGTGGCCAACTTTCAAAAGAATTAAGGGTTCGCATTTCTTATCTTCAGAATGTTATGGAGAGTGAGTTCAGGCGGCAATTACGAAATGTAGAAAATCTTAGCTACAAAGAGCGCAGAGCTGTAATCAAGGAAGAAGTCGTTGACATTATCGAGCAAGATTTGTTGCGATATCTTGACATTCAGACTTGGAGACAGGAAGGTGCGAAAGCAGCTCGAGCTGAAGAGGAAAAAAGAGAAAGGAAGACGGCGCCATTTTCTGAGAAAGTCCGGGCATTGAACCCATTCGTTAAAGAAACTGAGCAACAAAAGCTTATTGACCGGTTTCTAGAGAAGTTTGATGAAGTCGAGCGGGCTGCAGGAACAGCTAAAGAGAGAAAGCTGGCAATTGATTTTTTTCGGGGTCAACTTCTTAACCTGTATAAGCAAGATGCGCTATCGACAGTTCGTGAGTTTCGGGATCTAGATGACAAAGAGTTGAGAGAATTGATCTCGGTTCGTTATGTAAA
>PAYP01000065.1 GCA_002714785.1 Candidatus Poribacteria bacterium
CCTGCGGCTCGATGTGCTCGCTATCGATCTGCGTCGTGTGCCGCTCGGCGCCGCCTGGAGGCATGGCTGGAGGTGGATCTTTTTCTGGTATATCTGCTACCAGCGCTTCAGTCGTTAGCATCAAGCCTGCGATACTAGAAGCATTCTGTAGAGCAACACGAACAACCTTGGTTGGGTCAATCACGCCTGCATCATACATGTCGCCATATTCGTCTTTCAACGCATTGTACCCAGTACTGTCGCCTTCTTCTTTAACTTTAGCGATTACGACAGAGTCTTCTTGGCCAGCATTCTTAGCAATCTGACGTAATGGTTCTTCCAAAGCCCGTCGAATAATATCTGTGCCTACTGTCTCGGTTGCATCTTCTAGATTCAGATCGTCCAAAGCCGATATAGCTCTGACCAAAGCTACACCGCCACCAGGGACAATCCCCTCTTCAACTGCTGCTCTAGTTGCGTGCATTGCATCTTCAACACGAGCTTTTTTCTCTTTCATTTCGACTTCAGTAGCTGCGCCAACATTGATGACTGCAACCCCACCAGACAACTTAGCTAGGCGCTCTTGCAACTTTTCACGATCATAATCGGAAGTTGTCTCTTCAATCTGGCGACGAATTTGTGAAATTCTGCCTTGGATTGATTCTCTACTACCGGCGCCCTCTACAACAGTGGTATTATCTTTGTCAATTACTATTCGTTTGGCAACACCTAAGTCGCTTACAGAAAGGTTTTCCAGCTTGATACCAAGATCTTCTGAAATCATACGACCGTTAGTTAAAACTGCAATATCCTCTAGCATAGCTTTGCGACGATCACCGTAGCCAGGCGCTTTAACTGCTGCTGCTCGGATAGTTCCTCGAATGCGATTGACAACTAAAGTTGCTAAAGCTTCTCCTTCGACATCTTCAGCGATGATAAGGAGTTGCTTGCCTTGTTGCGCGACCTTTTCNAGGACAGGAACAAGGTCCTTCAATGANCTAATCTTCTTCTCATGGATTAGGATATAGGCATCCTCTAGTACAGCTTCCATACGATCAGAATCAGTCACAAAGTANGGAGACAAATAACCTCGGTCGAACTGCATACCNTCTACGACATCAAGNTTGGTGTCAAGACTTTTAGCTTCTTCTACGGTTATAACCCCGTCTTTNCCAACTTTCTCTATAGCATCTGCGATNAAGTCTCCAATNCCGTTGTCATTATTGGCAGATATGGCTGCAACTTGGGCGATTTCATCNTTGCCTTCTGATGGTCGACTTATGGTCGCAAGCTTACCTACAACGGACTCAACGGCCTTTTCAATCCCACGCTTGAGTGCCATAGGGTTATGTCCTGCAGCTACATTTTTGAGCCCTTCTCTGTAGATGGACTGTCCCAAGATAGTAGCCGTAGTTGTCCCATCTCCAGCCACATCACTTGTTTTAGATGCAACNTCTTTAACCATTTGGGCGCCCATGTTTTCATAAGCATCTTCTAATTCAATCTCTTTAGCAACGGTAACTCCATCCTTAGTTATAGTTGGAGCACCGAATTTTTTGTCAATGACCACATTTCGGCCTTTCGGGCCAAGCGTTACTTTGACTGCATTAGCTAACGAGTCAACACCGCGTTTAATCGCATTCCGTGCATCTTCGTCAAATGTCAGTTGTTTTGCTGCCATCTATTTAATTCTCCTTAATTTTTTCAAAGCTTCAGTTACGAGCCGATCTTGGCAAGAATATCGTCTTCGCGCAAGATCAAGTATTCTTCACCTTCGTATTCTACTTCGGTNCCAGCAAANTTGCCGAACAACACCTTATCTCCAGCTGAAACGTTGAGCNCTTGACGANTTCCGTCNTCTAACAGNCGTCCGTCTCCAACAGATACGACTTCACCTTCTTGTGGTTTCTCTTTAGCAGTATCAGGAATTATGANCCCGCCACTGGTTGTCTGTTCATCTTCGTTAGGTCGCTTGACCAAAACGCGATCACCAAGTGGTGTTAATGCCATTGAACTTTCTCCTATGATTGTGATTTTGTGGCTGCAGTTANACTNCGCAGCCCATTGATNGNCNCGTATATTCTCTTACTATCTTACACAAGCCTAATTCTATACAGATNTNACCTCAANCTGAAGAGCACGAAGGGCNGAGTGTCAAATAGTCGCCCTTANGCTCAAGCANANGAGCGTGCCTATTTTACACCCCCATCATNCGAACTTCAAGTCAATTTTCGATTTGGATGACTCGTTTTAAGGTTGCTGATTCATAGGCAGCAGAAATGATTTGGTTATTACGCACACCATCTAAACCAGTAACAATNGGGTAGTCTTTACTAGCAACACATAGGGAAAAATGCTCAAACTGTTTTTGAAATAAGTCCTCGAATTGTGATTCAATAATATCAATTTGGCCCTGAGTCTCGCGCCTGATTTTCCATCCATCTTCGTTGTAAACGATAACTGAACCATCGGTTCCATATATTTCTAGAATTTGAGGGGATAGTTGTGCNGCAAAACTTGTCTCTGTAATAGCTTGTACACCATTTTTGAATCGCAGCATCACCAGGCCAGTTTCTTCGACTGGGTACTTATAGACAAAATCAGTACAAAAAGCGCTGACATCAGCGACCTCACCGAAAAACCAGCGCAACAAATCAATACTATGCGCGCCTAAATCCATGATGCTACCACCACCACTTTTAGCGGGATCGATATGCCAATCATCATGATTTTTGGGAGCATATTTCATGAATGGCATACGAGCGTAAACAACAGTACCCAAANAATCTTCAATCAGCCACTGTCGGACTTTCTGGAAACACGAATGAAAACGGAACAAGAAACAGATCTGAAGATTAACACCGTTCGCTTTACAAGCATCAACAATCTGTTGGGATTGGTCTTGNTTAAGAGATAACGGCTTATCGCATAGGATNTGGAGTCCCTTTTCGGCTGCAGCAATCGCTTGCTNTGCATGAAGAAANACTGGAGTGGCAATGTAAACTGCGTCCAACTCTGGGTCAGCAAGGAGATCGTTCATATCAGTATAGGATACTGCCGCCCCAAACCGTTCAGCCAAGAGTTGACCACGTTTTGGCTCTCGAGATAAAATTGCGTGTAATTCATTTCTTGAGGTTTTTTGCATAGCAGGTATAGATCGCCTCTGAGCGACACTNCCAGCACCTATGACTCCCCATTTCAAATTATTCATAGAAATTATTNCCCTTTAAAAACCAAGTAACTTGACCTCCAATTGCAGATCAATTCCGAATTTATCTTTCACGGCCAACTGAATTACCTCAATTAATTTAAAAACATCCCTTGAGGTCGCATAACCATGGTTAATAATAAAGTTAGCATGCATAGTTGAAATTTCAGCGCCACCAACTTTGGTACCTTTTAAGCCACAATGGTCAATTAACCAGCCAGCAGAATAACCATCTGGATTTTTGAACATACAACCTGCGTTACCTGAGACAAAAGGTTGAGTTTGAACTTTCTCCTGATAAAAGTCTTTCATCTTTTTTGTTACTTGATGGGAATCGGAATATGCTAATTTTAACTCTGCTTGAATAACACAAAAAAAGTTGTCAAGCTTGCTTTTCCGATATTCAAATTGTGCCTGTTCCGTTGTTAAATCGACGATCTCTCCACGATTAGTAACTACCCGTATATTCTGGACAATCTGGCTAAAATCACTATCCCAAGCCCCTGCATTCATGATTAACCCACCACCAACTGACCCTGGGATACCAAGAGCAAATTCGACACCACTCAACCCATATCGGGCGGCACTTTTGGCTAATTTCGCTTGTGAAGCACCTGCTGCAGCATGTACTAAGTCGTTCTCGATTGTTAATTGCCTAAGTTGCCCAGTCAATCGGATAACAATTCCCCTAAAACCTGTATCGCTAACTAATAAATTTGAGCCCCTACCGAGAATAAAAGTATCCAATCCATAATCTGTCTTGAATTTTGCAATCTGGGTCAGTAGATTAACTTGATTTATTTCCAGATAAACAGAAGCATTACCACCGATTCCAAAGTAGGTCTCTCGACTCAGAGGATAATCAAAGTATAGGGTTGAATTTGGGTAGGATTTACAAAGCTGCAAAAGATCCGGCCGCCAAATTTCTGGTTTTTGAATCATTTCCATAGTCTCATAATCTTTTGTGTCGCTCAATGCAAATGTGCTATTATTGGCAATCATAGCAAAAGAGTACGTAGAGATGCAACACGGTATCCATATTTGTACAGCAGCATTAACAGAGTACTTGGATTAAGAAGGAGGTAGGGCTGTGCCAACTAGGATAGGAATTGTCGGGGGGTCTGGTTATACTAGTAGCGAATTGATGAGACTCCTGGTACAACATTCATCTAATTTTGAATTAGCATTAGTTACTTCTGAAACATATAGTGGATATCGTGTTGATCAGATTTTACCCAACCTTAAGGGGTTCGTCGATCTTAGTTTTGAAAAACTAGATATGAATCAACTGAAGAATGAGACCGATGTTGTTGTACTTGGTGTCCCACATAAGGTGGCAATGAGTTTAGTTCCAGACATCTCAGATCAAGGGTTACGTATTGTCGACTTTAGTGCAGACTACAGGTTACGTGAGGAAGAAGTATATAATAAATGGTACCAGACAAATCACACTGACACCTTTCGTTTGAGTCATAGCGTTTATGGTCTACCTGAGCGATATCGAGAATTAATCCGTTCGGCTCAGTTGGTTGCTAACCCTGGCTGCTATCCGACCGGAGCAATTTTGGCATTGGCACCTCTAGTAAAAGAACACATTGTCGACAAAACCACAATTATCATCGACTCTAAGTCGGGTATCTCTGGAGCAGGTAGTAAACCTAAAGATATAACCCACTATTCGAATCGAGAATCAAACACGGTTACTTATGGTTTACCAGCGCACAGACATACACCAGAAATTGAACAGGAACTAAGGGTTATATCCGGGGCGGATATCGTAGTTACATTTGCTCCACATTTGGTGCCAATGACACGAGGAATTTTGACAACTGCGTATGCCGAACTCACATCGCCCATGACGACTGCTAGCCTTCTAAAGCGATACCAAATGGCCTATCAGAGCGAACCTTTTGTACGGGTACTAAACGAAGGCGAATATCCACAAACTAAATCTGTTTTAGGTAGCAATTTTTGTCACATAGGTTTAGTTGTTGATCCTCGAACGCAACGGGTAATCGTCATGTCGGCAATTGATAATATGATGAAGGGCGCAGCAGGCGCTGTTGTTCAAAACCTTAATCTAATGTATGGACTGAATGAAAAAACTGGCCTGATGTACCCAGGTATGATGCCTTAAAACAGATTTAATTAGCTAAATAATTTTTTGATGGAGTATTGATGTCAGAAGAAATACAGCAAACAAACTATAAGGGACTATTACAACAGTATTGCTTAGTACGTTATCCATCTCCACCTGTGTACGAGACTCGACAAGTTTCATCCATTGACGACGGCCGTCCGCCAAAATGGTTAGTAAGTATCCAATACTCTAAGGAGGTTTTTGAAATTTCAAAACCGATAGAAGGAAGCAAAAAGTATGCTGAGCAAGAAACTGCCAGGCAACTAATGGAAAAACTGGAGTCTAAACAAACGGAATTTCTCGCAGGAGAGAAAATCCAAAACAGTCAAGATGAATCAAGTGTTCAGCCAGTTTCTGAGGAACCTCCAATTTCTGTTCCGTCGGAAATAGTTGCTGCAGCGTTAGAGATAGCAAGTCAACGGTTACATTCCTTGCCCAACACTCGTCATGGGTCGTATCGCCGAAGCAATCACGATGACTTTACCAAACAAATTGGAGAACTAACTATCAAAATAGTTCGTTCAATAGTCGAAGCAGCTGGTGAAAAGAACCAGGTAGATTTTGGTCAAAAGACTTTGAATCCAAGCAAAAACGACTCAGTTACAATATAGCTATATTCATTGCCCCACTTATTTAGAAGAACCCACCGTACGATTCTTTCTGGACAGCAGATCTCTGTATTTGGTCTTGGCCGTAGTGGAGTAGCTGTAACAAAGCTATTAATTAGCTTAGGTGCAAATATCCTTGGAACTGATAACCGATCTGCTGAAATGCTGCGGCCTCTCATTGATAACCTGAATGATTTTGCTTTATCCAAAGGAGTTACAGTTGACTTCATTTTGGGAGGACACAATGATGATTGTATTAATAAAGCTGATTTGATCATAGTTTCACCTGGAGTTGCCGTCAATAAAATTCCAACCCTAAGAAGAGCAATAGAAAAAGAAATTCCAATACTCAGTGAACTTGAGATTGCTAGTTCAGTCTGCTTGGCTCCTATTATTGCTATTACCGGTACAAAGGGAAAAACCACTACAGCAATACTAACTGCTGAGATTTTAAAAAAAGGCAACTTCAAACGAGTCTTCCTAGCTGGTAACATTGGCCAACCATTATCTAGTTTCGCATTGGGTCTAACAGCGGAAGATGTAGTAGTCACTGAGGTGAGTAGCTTTCAGCTAGAGATGACCAGTTGTTTCCGTCCTGCTATTAGCGCTATTTTAAACCTATCCCCTGATCATTTAGATCGCCATGGGAGCTTTGCGCTTTACCAACAAGCCAAGAACAAAATTTACGCTAACCAGACTAGCGACGATTGGATCATTCTAAATGCTGATGACCCATATACTGAGAGTTTAGTAAGTTCGAAAAAAATAAATGCGAGGACAGTTTTATTTTCACTGACTGATCAGAGAAATGATCAGATCCGCTTATATCAGCAAGACGGAATAATTTATCTGAAAGATCATAGATCCACAAAATTTGTTGCTGAATATGCGTCCACAAATTTACAGGGACAACACAACTTAGCCAATGCATTAGCCTCAGTCAGTATTGGCAAAATTTGCGGCGTCTCAATTCAATGCATGAGACAATCACTTCAAGTTTTTGATACATCTGCCCATTTACCATTGCAACACGCATTTCAACAGGTCTCTTCAATTAATCAAATTCGTTTTATTGATGATTCAAAGGCAACCAACGTGGCTGCAACAAAAGCTGCTTTAGAATCTGTTCCTAGTATTCAAAAACACACAATTCTCATTATGGGAGGTTACGATAAAGGAAACGACTATTCACCACTAGTTCAGCTTATCAAATTAAGGGTTAAAATCTTAATTTTGTTAGGTGAAAACACAAAAATTATTCGAAACGCCCTCTCACAACATGTCGTTACTGTTGATGAGCCGACAATGGATTTAGCTGTCCAAAAAGCATATGAACANGCGCGTCCCGGCGATATAATCTTGCTTTCACCTGCTAATGCAAGTTTCGATATGTTCTCAGATTATAAAGCCCGCGGTCAAGCATTTCAAACAGCGATCAATAATTTAAAAAAAACTAATGAAAACTAGTTCTATTCGTTGATGTTGGATTAATCGTGTCCGAAGCGAAGAAATCAACTTTTGACCATCAGTTGCTTTTTATTGCTATTTGTCTAGTTGCTTTTGGTTTGGTAATGAACTTCAGCAATGGCAACTCAGTTCGATCTATTCAACAATTAAAGGCTGTTGGCTTTGGCATAGTAGGTTTTTGTTTCGTTTACATTGTACCGCTGCACTTATACCAAAAATATGCTTATCATTTTTTATTCATTACAGTGATATCTCTTTTGTTGGTTTTCACACCAGTCGGGCATGAAGTCGTTTCTCAAAATCACAACCAGACATTCCATCGTTGGATTAAAGTTGGTGCTTTTCAGTTTCAACCAGTGGAGTTGGCTAAGTTGGGCTTCATTATCTATATGGCCCATTTTATAGTGATAAAGCAAGACCATCTTCATAGCCTGCACCGTGGAGTTTTTCCTTTTCTGTCAGTGTTAGGTATTATATTTTTTTTGTTAGTGCTTCAACCAGACTTTGGTTCCGCAGTTTTGATTAGCCTGATAGCTCTCGGCTTGCTGTGGGTAGGAGGTGCTCGACTCACCCAAATTTTGTTAGTACTTGTTGTCGCTATTCTCTTAATTTACGGCTGGATACAAAACGATAGCTACAAAATGGAACGCTTGACTAACTTTATACAAGCGAAAGGGTCAGTTTTCGGTACTCATTACCAACTTGAACAATCTTTAAATGCTATAGCTTCCGGTGGTATATTTGGGAGCGGTATCGGGAATAGTATTTATAAACTTGGTCGATTACCCTATGCCCACACTGATTTTGTATTTTCTGTAGTTTCCGAAGAACTTGGACTATTTGGAGCGATAAGCCTAATCGGACTTTATATGTTGCTGGTATGGCGAGGAATTCAAATTGCACTTCGAGTTAGTAGGGTNGATAATCCCATTACANACAAGCCGAATCAATNNANACTCACTGAGTTGCGTCCTCTCAATCTTGCCAGGTTTGGGAGNTTGATTGCTCTTGGTATTACCGCTCAATTANGACTTCAAGCATTCATCAACATTGGAGTTGCACTTGGTGCTTTACCTACAAAAGGNATAACTTTACCCTTTATTAGTTACGGTGGTTCTTCCCTAATGATGAGTATAATTAATATTGGTATTTTACTAAATATCTCCAACTTGTCTTCAACTGAGGGTGTATCCTCCCCAAATGTACTCGTATAATGGAAAAAGACCAGTTGATATCGTTATTTCTGGTGGTGGAACAGGAGGTCATATACATCCAGCTGTTGCAATTGCTGAAACACTAAAACAAATTGTTCCAGAATTGCGAATTGCTTTCGTTGGTAATGTAAATGGGCCAGAAGCAAGGATAATTCCTCAATACGGATTTCCTTTTTATGCAATTTCGGTATCTGGTTTCCCTCGTCGCTGGACATGGCAGTGGGGTTCAGTTATACTGAAGTTAGCCACTAGCTTAGTTCAGACTTTCAAATTATTCCAAAAACTAACACCAAGAATCGTGATTGGAACCGGTGGTTATGTTTCTGGCCCCGTCCTTTTAGCTGCTCGCCTAAATCAAATCCCCATCATTTTACAAGAACAAAATGCGATTCCAGGTTTGACCAACCGATTTTTGGCCAATTTCGCAAAGGTTGCTTANTTGGGNTTACAAACTGCNCACCTACATTTTCCTTCCNTTGNAATAACCACTGGAAATCCAGTACGGGATGAGATAACTCGNCCACCCAAAAAAANTGATAAACTCTATCANANATATGNTTTATTGCCGAACATGAAAACTATTTTTGTNATNGGGGGAAGCCAAGGCGCGACTGCGGTTAATCAACTAGTNATGGAAACGNTGAAAAAAATTTCGAGCTCTAATACCTTTGACNGNTTNCAGATAATTCACCAAACTGGGCAACGAGACAATGAGATAGTGAACGACTTCTACCAAAANAGACCACACATATTAGCTTCGGTAAAACCCTATTTCAATCAAATTGAAGAAGTTTATGCCTTGGCAGATTTACTAATTTGTCGTGCGGGAGGCTCAACCGTGTCAGAAATTACTGCTTTTGGCATACCCGCTGTATTAGTTCCACGCCCATCAAGTGATAATCACCAGTATCATAATGCAAAAGTGCTATCAAGTGCACAAGCTGCCGTTATTCGAAAACAGAATAAAACAGATCCAAAGGAATTGTTAGAGACAATCTGTAACTTGTTNTCGAATGATGAATTATTACTTCAAATGAGAGCTAACAGTTTTCGGATAGGTAAACCNAACGCNAGTCAAGAAATTGCCCGATCTATCCTAGAACACATTGATTATCAAATCTGAATTAATTGGAATTATATTTGTTTTTCACATCACTATCCAAAGCCCATATCTTCGATAAAACAAAAAACGTACACTTTGTAGGTATTGGAGGGGTAGGTCTATCTAGCCTCGCTGAAATTATATATAGTTATGGATTTGTTGTCACTGGGTCTGACAATCAACAGAACGAAGCGACCCAACGCCTATCTAATCTCGGGTTAACTATTTTTTATGGACACCGAGCTGAGTATGTCGACTCGGCTGATGTCTTAGTAGTTTCACCAGCNATTCCCGATGAAAATGTCGAAGTCAAACGAGCTGTAAGTCGCACAATCCCTATAATTACTGGCGCTGAAATGCTTTCCGAAATTATGCGCTATCATTATAGTATTGCTATTGCAGGAACACATGGGAAAACAACTACTACAGCTTTGACTGCGTCTGTCTTAGAAAAACTTGACCCTACTGTGGTTGTCGGCGGTAAGATGATCGACATTGGAAGTCATGCTCGAATTGGAAAAAGTAACATTATAGTTTGTGAAGCAGACGAAGCCTACGGGTCAATCAAGTACTTTAAACCTAACCTTTCTGTTGTTACGTCTATAGATGCCGACCATTTGGACTACTACCGGGATTTAGCTGACATATCTCATACTTTCCTCGAATTCATCAATANAGTTCCTTTTTATAGTTCGTCTATCCTCTGTTTAGATCAAAAAAACATTCAAAANCTTCNACCGAAGTTACGAAAACCCTATATNACGTACGGCTTTCACCCTGAAGCTAACATTAGAGCAGNAAANATCCAGTTCGAATCAGACTACAGCTCNTTTATTGTTTATTGGCATGACACCGAATTGGGACAAATNCGGCTTAATATGCCTGGTTTGCATAATGTATCGAANGCTCTAGCTGCTATTTCAGTAGCCTTAACTATTTCACCNTCAATCGGTAATATTTCATTCACNAAAATTCAGCATGCATTAGCCAGTTTTGGTGGTATACACCGTAGATTCGAGATTTTAGGACTAGCACGAGACATCCTTATTGTAGATGACTACGCCCATAATCCGGCAAAACTACGTGCCGTTTTTAATGCCGCTAAAACCGGTTATGAACGTAGGGTTGTAGGTATAGTACANCCACATCGCTACCAGCGAATACATTCGCTATACAGCGAATTTGCTTCCGCTTTCTTCGACACAGATTTACTTTTTATAACNCCAATCTATGGCACCACGGAACAAACGATCAATGGTATTTCCAGCGAAGATCTAGCTGAAGACATTAGAAAACAAGGGCATCGAAATGTGATGTATATACCAAATTTAGAAATTGAAGGAGTCGTTGGACATCTTCGGCCCAACGATATTGTCATTACTGCGGGTGCAGGAGACATTTGGAAATTCAGCCATAAGTTATTAGTTCATCTGAAAAATAATAATGATTAATACCGAAACTCACGTTGATTTTTCGTTAACGGCTAACAAGCAAAAGCCTAAGTTTAAAATAACTGAACTGGTTATAAAAACTTTCATGTTATCATTCATTGTATTGTCGATTAGCCAATATACGTTTAATGTATTAAACTTGAAGAAAATTTCAATTGTAGGTAGCCAACATTATTCTGAAAATGAAATTCTTCAGGCTTCTGGCTTAGGTTTAAATCGAGACAAAATGCTGGAAATCTCATTACCGNAGCTCACAGAAAAAATAAAAACAACNCTAAGCTACATTAAGGATGTCCAGATTTCAAAACGTAATCTCGGTCGATCAGTAGAAATATCAGTTACCGAACGGCTACCGTACGCTGTAGTAGAAATTTGGAANCAATCTGAAAAAGAGTTCCTTCTGGTAGATATCGAAGGGTATGTGTTAAAATGCTCAACTAATCCCAAGAAATTACTAGACATACATACGGCAGACGGGGAGAATTTGTTTGTTTGTCGATTTATATTAGCGAAAATGAGTTCAAATAGTAACCCACGTGAGNGAAAGCAACTGACTGAATATGAACGAGATGGATTTTTAGTTTGTAAGCAAGTTTTTGACAAGATTAGAGAACAAATTCCTGAGTGGGCTTCTCAAGTTGGCACTATCACCGTTGAGTTAAGGACAGGTTCAAATCTGATGATGGAATTTAATAAGCACAATTGGTCAATCATTGTTCGTTGTGAAGGTTTACCNCAGATTTGGCTATCAGCAGATCTTATCCAAAATGGGCTACAAAANGTAGAAACTCTTATTCGATCTAATCAAATGCATAACGCAACAAACCAAATGCTTAGTGGATATTTAGACGCAAGATTCGAGAACGTGTTATATTGGGGAGAAGAGGGAAATGGCAAGTGATGATATTGTTGTTGGTTTAGATATTGGTACTAGCAAAATTGCCACTATTATTGGCAATACTTGGCAGTCCGATCCCGAAAAAATCGAGATTGTTGGTGTAGGGAAATCACCCTCTGACGGANTGAGAAAAGGCGTAGTTGTCGATATTGAAAAAACTACCGCNTCGATTCGAGAATCTATAAAAGAAGCTGAAACGATGGCTGGCGTCCAGGTAGGCTCAGTCTATGCGGGCATTGCAGGTGGTCATATCATGGGACATACTTCAGAAGGTGTTGTTGCGGTCGCGGGTGAAGGCCACGAAATTACTAAATCAGATGTAGACCGAGCCATCAATACTGCGAAAGCNACAGCAACGCCAGTTGACCGTGAAGTGATNCACGTCTTACCGCAGGACTTTTCTGTTGATGAACAGGATGGTATTAAACATCCAATTGGTATGTCAGGAATTCGGCTTCAGGCCAATGTNCACATCATTACTGGTGCAGTAGCTTCAGTGCANAACCTTCTCAAAAGCGTAAATAATGCAGGCTTGTCGGTCGAGGACATAGTCTTGGAGCCAATAGCGTCTGCAGATTCAATTTTGTCGGTAGATGAAAAATCTGTTGGGGTNACTTTAGCAGATATGGGAGGCGGTACAACAGATATTGTAATCTACCAAGAGGATGCGCTACGGCATACAAAAGTTATCTCAGTTGGTGGTGATCATGTAACCAACGATATAGCTCAAGTCTTGCGAATGACTCCTTACGATGCAGAGATACTCAAAAGAAGAAAGGGTTGTGCATTAGCGGACTTGATCGAGTCCCACGAAAAGATTCAACCACCAACAGTAAGCGGAATGCCTGCAACAATCAGTTCAAGCGGTAAGATGCAGAGACCCCGACTCATCGACCGACAACATCTGGCCGAAATAGTCCAATGTCGAATGGAAGAAACGTTAAATATCATCCATAATGAAATCGCTTCTTTTAGAGTATCAACACCTGCGGGGTTAGTACTGACNGGTGGAACATCTCTGGTTGCAGGATTAATGGAATTAGCACACGAGAGACTTCCTTACCCAGTACGAATCGGTTACCCTAAGCCATTGAAAGGACTGAGTGCACACGTCAACAGTCCAATTTTTGCTACGGGTGTTGGATTGGTAATGTATGGTACTCGTATGAGGCAGTCTACAGAAGGAGTGAGGCAATTTATGAAACCGGGAGATAATCTATTCGAACAAATCCTTCAACGGATGAAGGTGTGGTTCAGTGAATATTTTTAGACTGTTCTTGAATAACATAGATTTGAAGGGCCACAATTAACGAACTAGGATTCGCCGAACGGTATTTCGATCAATTCCCAACATTCGTGCGGTCTGGGACTGATTTCTGTCTGCGTACTCGTATACCTTTCTTACATACCAATTCTCAAAAATCTTTCGGGCCTCGTTGTAAGGCTGAATTGTGAGTAGATGGTTTAGCTCCCCTAAATCTCCCTCAATTTTCTTCTGTTCTGTACTTATCTGCCAACTTTCACTTTCGTCTTTTGTAAGATCAAGTTCATCTACTGAAATGGATTGACTTTCAGAAAATATCATACACCTTTGAACAACATCCATCAGTTCTCTCACATTTCCACTCCAATTTTTCTTTTCTAAGAATTCGATTGCTGACCTAGAAAACTGCCGATCGAGTTGGTATTGTTGACAGAAAATCGTACAGAAGTGTTGTACAAGTAAACAAATATCCCCTTCTCGTTTTTTTAGACTGGGTAAATCAATAGGTAATGTACTCAGGCGAAAATATAGATCTTGGCGAAAAAGACCATCCGTAATTGACTGCTTTAGGTTTCGATTAGTAGCTGCGATAACTCGTACATCGATAACCCGTTCTTGATTTTCGCCGATTCGCTTGATTTTTTTTTCTTGCAGAACTCTTAGTAAACGGGGTTGCATAGCCAATGGCATTTCACCAATTTCATCCAAAAATATCGTTCCACCCTTGGCTGCTTCAAACGCACCTAAGCGCTGATTAGTAGCACCACTAAAAGCTCCTTTCCCATGTCCAAAAAGCTCGTCTTCTATCAAGCTTTCCGGAAATGCAGCACAGTTCAGCGGTAAAAAAGGACGATCTGATCTCGCACTATGATAGTGTATGGCTCGTGCCACAAGTTCTTTGCCAGTACCAGTTTCTCCTGTAATCAAGGTTGCAGGAATTGAATCCCCATTTGATTCTATCTTTGCAATCCGTTCGATCTGGCTAAATATCTTGCGCATAGATGGAGAAGTACCGACAATAATTTGTCCCGTAGCATAGGGNAGCCCACCAATTCGATCGATAGTTTGCTTTTTTTGTATTCGGATGGTTCTTTCTAATTGAANTCGTTCATNAATAGCTTGAATACGGAACATGAGTGCATCCAAAAAGCCACTTCCCTTTTCGATAAAATCTGTTGCACCCCTCCGTACGGCTTCCAAGGCGTTTTCTACTTCGCTATTACCGGTTACAACCACGACCTTACAATCGGGAAACTCTTTTTTAATATAAGATAAAAAAGATAAGCCTTCTAAGTTTGATTGCTTTTCCTTCATGGAAGTTGTAGACCGTAAGCTATCCATTTCAAATGAAAGATCAAGCAAGACAATATCTGGATCAAATTGCGTGAGTTTTGGGATAGCCTCCGTTGGGTTTACAGCAGTCTCAAATACCATTTCAAGTGATGATAACTTACGTTGGTAATGCTGCCAAAAAGCTATTTCATCTTCAACAATCAAGATTTTAGTCTTCATTTTGACTCCACTTATTATCAGATTTTAGATGGACAATCCAACCTTTTGTATCAGCAGGCCTGTATACTTTTTTTTCGGATTTATCACTTCTCAAATATTTAGAAGTATGCCANAGGCAAACCCGATCACCATCTGGCAGCCAATGAATATTTGTCAGCCGCAGGTTCGTACGTGCAATTTGCCACTTGGAGCGACTTTTTAGGTCATAAACCCAGACTAACCATTGTATACCCATACAATCAGAACGCTCCATAAAAANCAACCGACGATCGGTGGGAGACCAGGCTGGTGCGGTATGCTTGAAAACCGTCGTATCTAGGATTTGTTTGCTATTGGTAACATGTAGACGTTTATCTAGTACTGAGTCTAGCTTCATCAGGCCAGTCTGTACATGAGATAAATGAGAACCATCGGCTGACCAAACTAATTTTTGAATCCGGCGGCTTTGTGTTGAAATCGTCTGAAGTCGATGACCTGAAGTTGTATAAATCGCAATTTCTGACCGGCCCGAGACAAAATGGTGGCCGTCAAGGCCAAAAGCAATCCGTTTTCCATCCGGAGACCANGCTGGTGGTGCCAAATAAGAAAATGAACTCAACTNCCCGTCAATCGGAATACGAGCTATGGTCTGTAAACTACTACCGTCAATGTTGACCTGACACAAAATATCTTCATTATCTTTCCAACGACGAAAAGCAATCTGATTTGCAACAGGAGAACATGCTGGTGCGTCTCCTTTTGCAATCTTAATAAGCTCCTTAGTTATAGAATTAATCGCCCAAATGTAGCTTTGGTTGNCTTCATAAGCCTCAAAGATAATCCACTTACTATCTAATGACCAAGATAAATTTGGGTTGTAGAAATTCCCTTTACATTGTTTATAAAATTGACGATTCTCAGTCGAAAAAGTCCATAGTTCGTTAGCTTGCCAATATTGCCCCGAGAGATTGGTCCTGCGCATAAAAGCAATGGACTTACCATCTGGAGACCAATTAGGCATTTCCGCTCCATTTATTAAGGAGATCNATTCAATTTNTCCACAGATATCCATATTAAATTGAATCGATTCTTCATNTGAAAAACGACCAATGGTATTGGCANCTACCCAACCTGAATGACCGTTGGGCAGTTGAATCTGACGAAACTGTTCATGATCTTTATTTCGTTTTGGGCCGAGATTCGCATTTTCTAGGATCGGTACAACTACACCATCATTTAGTTCCACAATGATAGATGATTTTTCTTTTGTATTTGTTGTCGGTTTTNCTGGAAACCTATAAACAGGTGATGTATCTTGTACAATAGTACCAAAAGTGGTCTCAACTTCTGCTACGGCCGTCGATTTTTCTTCAAGTCGTTCAACTGCACTAAAAGCGTAGATATAACCGTCATAAGANGTAGCATAAAGCATGTTACCCGCGATAGCTGGAGCAGAATCAATATATCCAGCGGTCTCGTAGTGCCAAACGATATTNTGGTTCACAGAGTCAATCGCATAAAGATGATTATCGCGACAGCCAATATAAACTGTNCCATTGGCNATTACGGGGTAACTTTGACTAAATGGAATAAGGTTTTTCCATTCGCCNATGCGATAAGCTGGNTTGCTTGGCATTAAGCGTCCATTGTGGCAAATGAAGTCCGTGTCGTTTATTTGAACTTGTTTGTTTACTTTCCGCAACAGTTTACCTGTTGCTGAATGTAAAAGGTAAATTGTATGGTTATAACTACCCACATAAACAGTCCCATCGTCAACTAAAATTGGCCCATTGACCCAGTTTTGAACTTTGAAACTCCAAACTTCCTCACCAGTTATGAGATTCAGTGCATAAACAATTCCGTCAGTGGCACTAAAGAAAACGAAATCGTTCCAAACAGCAGCCGAAAAACGGATAGCACCACTTGCTCTGAATTTCCATTTAACTCCCCATGATTTAGCTAACAGAGCGTAGAAATAGTTGTCGGTTGAACCGACATAGACAACATCTTCGACCACTATTGGACTCGCTTGTATCTGACCTCCCGTCTTAAATTTCCACTCCAGTTCTAATGGTGGCTTTATCTCTTTATTATGACTCCGTCCTGACTGTTTCAAATCAGACATAAACATTGGCCAGTCTTGGATACGGCGTACCCTAGGAGCCACTAATGGTTGAGTCGAACGTGTTTCTTCTGGGACAGGGTCTTCTGATTCACAACCAGTCAGGTTTAGCCATATAAAAAGTGCATATAAGAGAAAAAACAACCGAAATACCCCAGTACCAACCATCTAGTTCAAATCAATTTTTTACACGAACCAGATATATTAGAAAACTTTAATTTAACCTTCCATGCATAGCTTTTCCAATTTTCAACTAAGTCTGGCACTTGAATAATCATTTCGTTTTCTAGAATATTTAAGTAGGATTTTGATTAAATTATTGTTGGGGCACTATGACGACTAATCGGATAGCAATTATTCATTAGGTACAATAACAAAAACCACAATTAAGCGACTTGAAAGTTTCCCCTTAAATCAGAATTTTAAAAGATTGAAACTAATTTTTTTTTAATCCTTTAATCGATCTTGGAATACGGACTGGAGCTTTTTAAGTTTTGGTGAGATAACGACTACGCAATAAGGTTGAGAGGGGTTAGAACGGTAGTAATTTTGGTGGTAGCTTTCTGCCGGATAAAATGTGGGAGCAGGCGAAATTTCAGTTACAATTGGGTCTGGCCATAAGCCGGACTCTTCGGTTTGTTTTTTTGATTGAATCGACTTTAAGCGCTGCTCTTCATCGTGATAGAAAATAACAGATCGGTATTGTGTGCCGACATCAGCTCCCTGACGATTAAGCGTGGTTGGATTATGTGTATGCCAAAAAACATCCAGTAAATCGGTATAGGATATTTTTCGTCGATCGAACGTGATTTTTACGACTTCAGCATGGCCGGTGGTACCCGAACAAATTTCTTTGTAGGTTGGGTTCGATACTGTACCGCCCGCATACCCTGAAACAACGCTTTCTACACCTTTTAGTTTTTGAAAAACAGCTTCTACACACCAAAAACACCCTCCCCCTAGTATGGCGTTATCTTGATTTTCACCTCGCATTTTTTGTGCCTCTTTGTTATTTAGTTGTTTTTTTTCGTATAGTGTAGAGGGGGGTTCTGATGTTGGTTTTGCTTTTTGTTTCTCGATTACACAAGCCGAAAGAATTAAGGAAATTAGTAAAAGAAACAAGCAAGAAGAAATTCTAAATTTGCAGGATTTCATTACTTCCGACCTCACACTCCACATTACCATTCTGATGGTATCAAAATGGTTTTTGTTTTTCAAGTTTTAAGGTTCTCTAGTAATATGATAATATGAAGACTGACCTATGAGATTCAACGTACAGAACAATAAACTACACCTAATTTTTNTATTTTATCTACTATGNTTCCAGTTAATCGANGCTGGAGCGGTAAATTTTACTGATGTNACAGNNAANGCGGGAATCAAATTTCNACATCAAAATGGATACTCAGAGGACCACTTTATACCAGAGACACTTGGNTCAGGTNTTGCTGCTTTNGATTATGATAANGATGGATGGATAGATCTGTATTTTNTTAATAGTGGTTACATCAAGGAACCTNATAAAAATCGATCTAATTCNCTTTACAAAAATTTAGGTGATGGGACTTTTGACAATGTAACCGAGACATCAGGAGTTGGGGATACAGGGTTCGGAATTGGTGTAACAGTTGGAGATTATAACAGCGATGGGCATCCCGATCTCTATGTAACTAATGTGGGGGCTAACGTTTTGTATCGTAACAATGGCGATAGTACTTTCACAGATACAACACAGTTAGCTGGTGTTGGATATGAAGGTTGTAGTACAGGCTGTGCTTTTTTTGATTTTGATCGAGATGGGGACCTTGATTTGTATGTAGCCAACTATGTACCAATTGATGAAATAAATCAAATAACCAATAAAGAAGGTTATAAAAACCCTATTTTTTATCAAGGAGCTAGAGATGTATTATACAAAAACAAAGGAGATGGAACTTTTGGTGAAGTAGATAGTGGCCGTTTTACGGGTTCAAAAGAAAAAATGCGACTTTTCAAGGATGCTCGTGGGTTGGGAGTAATCGCTACCGATTTTGACCACGATTGGTGGACAGATATCTATATTGCTAATGACAAATCGAAGAATCTCTACTTCCAGCATAATGGATTTAAGAATATTAACCTACCTATTTTCACTGAATCTGCCACTACCGTCGGTATCGGTTACGATGGTTTTGGGGANGCTCTGGCTGGAATGGGTATAGCAGTTGGNGATTACAATAATGATTGTAATCTCGATATCTTCGTTACAAATTTTGCTTATGAATATAATAATCTATACCGATGCGATCCGGATGGAACTGGTAAGTTATTCTACTTCGACGACACAACTACAGCCAGACTAGGTGATCCAAGTTTTCCGTATGTAAGTTGGGGGNCAACCTTTTTCGATTATGATAACGATGGCGATTTAGATTTATTTATTGCTAACGGTCACATTATGGAAGATGCTGAGCTCAAATCCAANCAACTGACTTATGCACAGCCTGACCAGCTATTTGAAAATCAATTAATTGAGTCTGAAACTGCATATTTCGTCGATATCTCGGAAAANAGTGGGCGCTACTTCTCTCAACGTCGTGTGGGACGAGGAGCTGTACAACTTGACTACGACAACGATGGTGATTTAGACCTGCTAATCTCAAACTCGGGACAAACACCAGTTTTACTTAGAAACAACGGTGGAAATCAGAGAAACTGGATTTCAGTAACCTTAGTTGGCCAATCAATAGGTGTTAAATTGAAAATTCAGTCTGGTGCTCAAACCCAGATTCGCCAAGTAGATAGTAGCGCAAGTTACTGTTCTGTTAACGATCCTCGAATCCATTTCGGGATAGGATCAGACAAAATTATTGACCAACTCGAAATTTGGTGGGATGAAGACAGCTATCAGAGGTTAACGAACATTGAGGCTGGACAGCACCTAGTCATATCTCGAGAGTTAGCCAAGGTTAAATGATCTTAAATAGATGACTCATCATTTTCGAAAAGAGCGGATACAAAATCTTGTGCAACGAAATCTCTCAAATCATCAAGTTGTTCACCGATACCAATCAATTTGATTGGNACACCAATTTCTTGACGAATAGCTATCACAACCCCACCNTTAGCTGTACCGTCAAGTTTGGTCACCGCCACTCCTGTCACTGGGACNGCTTCGTTGAAAACATTGGCTTGGATAATAGCATTCTGACCAGCTGTACCATCAACAACTAACAAAACCTCATGTGGGGCTTTGGGAATTTCGCGTGAGATCACCCGTCCTATTTTGGNAAGTTCATCCATTAATGGTTTCTTAGTATGTAGTCTTCCCGCAGTATCAATAATTAGTACATCTACNTGNCGAGATTGAGTTGCATGAAGTGCATCAAAAACAACCGAAGCCGGGTCNGTNCCTTCATCNCTGCGAATCAAATCGGTGTCGCTTCTTTCNCACCAAATCTGTAATTGTTCAGCCGCCGCCGCACGAAACGTATCAGCCGCTGCTACTAGGACTGATTTCCCTTCTGACCTAAATCGGTGACACAGTTTTCCAATTGTAGTTGTTTTTCCCGCTCCGTTGACACCCAAGACCAAAATAACGTGNGGACTATCGCNAACGACTGATACAGACTGTCCATCTTGACCTAGTATAAGCTCAATTTGTTCTTTTATTACGGCTTCNAGATCGGCAGACTCATCAATCATACGTTCCTCGACAACATTTCGTACATTATCCATTAAGGTCATGGTGGCCTTGACCCCAACATCAGCTTGAATCAAAACCTCCTCAATTTCTTCCAATAATTCTTCATCAATTTGGCGACCAATTCGCAATANCCCTTGAATTTGGGTTACTAAATTTTTTCGTGTTTTGGACAAGCCAGTAGTCAACCTCTGAAACCAGCTTTTCTTTTTGTTACTAGGCTCAGCGGTTGATGCGAAATCTGAAGTCTCAGAAGGAGATGGAGATACCNNCTCCGATGGTTGTCGNTCTAGGGTGGAAGTGNCTGGCNGACTNTCTTTTTGTTTTTGTCTACGAAATAAATTTTTGAGCATTGATGCTCCAAACTAAAACATAGTTATCATATAAGAGTAAGTNTTCGACACTAATTATAATCGCTCAATTTAGCCGAAACNAACTTAGAAACCCCCGCTTGCTCCATTGTTACACCGTACATTACATCCGCAGTTTCCATTGTTCTCTTGTTATGGGTAATAATGACAAATTGGGTTTGCTTAGCGTATGCCTGAACCAAATTAGTAAACCGAAGGACATTGGATTCGTCAAGAGCTGCATCAACCTCATCCATCACACAAAAAGGACTTGGCTTAATTTTAAAAATGGCAAATAAGAGTGCAACGGCTACCAATGACCTTTCACCTCCAGATAACTGAGTGATTGTTTGTGGGCGTTTTCCGGGTGGGGAGGCGATGATATCAACTCCCGATTCTAAGATATCTTCTTCGTCAGTTAAGCGAAGTTCAGTTTCACCACCGTTAAACAACTCAGCAAATACTATCTGGAAGTTAGTCCGGATTTGAGTAAACGTGTCAAGAAAGGCTATCTTAGAAGTTTGGTTAATTTTCTGGATAGCCTGATAGGTACTTTCCAAGGATTTTTGTAAATCTTCTCTTTGTGAAACTAAAAAATTTTCTCGTTCTTTGTGCTCTTGGTAAGCAGAAATAGCTTTCATATTTACCATTCCCATATCTCCAATCTCTTTTTTGAACTTTTCGATGTGAGAAACGAGCTCAAAACGAGAAACGTCTTTCGTATCTTTATCCGCAGGAAGATCTGATTTTAATTCTTCTATTTCAACTTGATACTTATCTTGAATGTTAGCAGAAATTGCTTTAATTTGCATCTGTAATTGTGTTTGTGTGACTTCCATCTGATGCCTAATTCGATTCTGTTTTTCATACTGTCGACGCATCTGGCGGTGAAGCTTTTGAGCTTCCGAGGTAGTAGCTAATAACTTGGCCTGTTCGGTCGCTAGTTCTTCTACTCTTTCAACTACAGTGAATTTGTCTTGCTCTAACTGCAAAAAGACCTTTTGACTGTTTTCTATCTGATCAGCGATATCTAGCTTGGATGCTTCATCAGACTCGATAATCTGCTTTTGCTCGTCAATACTATTTTTTACTTGTACTTGATTTTGAACGATTTGGTCCAGCGAAGATAGAATAGATTTACGCTTTTCACGCCTACTAGCCAATTTAATTTCTAGTTCCTGTGAAGATTGATCGACCTCTCTTCGTTTGTTCCTTTCAGATGTAATTTGTTCATTCATACGATCAATTTTCTTGAGCAAAAATTGGCGTTTTTTTTCAGCTTCCTGAAATTGGGCCTCTAGGTTATCTCTATCAGCTACGAATTCAGTATTTTGTGTTTGTAACCCCTGCTCTTTCGATACAACTTGGGCCAATTGCTCTTCAATTTCATTTACGCGATTTTGAGACTGCTCCAAGTCTTTCTGGTGTCCTTGGTAAGCAATCTGTAAATCTTGCCACTGGATCATTAGAGATTGACGTTTCTGTTGCAATTCTGTCGTATCATTCACTACTTGGTTGCGTTTTTTATTCTTTTGCTCAATTCTTTTCGATAGATGGTCTATCTGATCTTGTAACTCTTCTAGTTCGCGAGACCGGCTTAGTAACCCCGAAGATTGCCGAGAATTGTATCCACCCGTTACTGCTCCAGACGCATTCAAAATTTCACCGTCTAACGTTACTAAACGAGATTTGGGTCGAAAACGACGGGCTAAATTAATCGCCGTATCAATATCTTCAACTACCAAAGTGTTTCCTAAGAGCTGATCAATAGCAACTTCATATTTAGTATCACAACCTACTAACTCACTTGCTATACCAATAATTCCCGGGCTTTGTAACAAACGTTGATCATCAAAGTATCTAGGACGCAGAATATCTAAAGGCAAGAAAGTCACCCTACCAGCTTTGGTACGTTTAAGAAAATCTATAGCAGACCGGGCATTTTCTGCAGTGTTGGTAATAATATTCTGGATAGCATTACCTAAAGCAATTTCTATCGCTAATTCATAATCTGAGTCAGTCACTATCAACTCAGCAACCACGCCACAAATTCCACTAAAAGTCGTGGGATCGACGGTCTTCGCCTTTAGGATTGCCCGAACACCTGTGTAAAATCCTTCGTATGCGCTTTGCAAATCTTTTAGTGATTTTAGTCGGGATACACTTACACCTAGCGAATCCTTAATCCCATTAATCTCGCTTTCTAGTTGACGTAGATCTTTTTGTAGGACTGCTAATTGTTCGATGACTTTAGTCTTACTCGCATCAACTTTCAATAGATCAACTTCGGTTTCTTGGCTTTGTCTTTCAGACTGTGAAGCCTCAGTTTCAGCTACTTCTAGTGCCTGAGTCAGAGATCCAGCTTGTTCCTTAACTTGGTACAAATGTTCAGCCGAATACTCTAGCTTACTGTTCAAAGATGACAACTGGGTTTCAGCTTGAGATATTTGGGAAGTAGTCTCGTCAAGGTCTGTTTGAGCTTGGTCGGCAGATTGTCCCGTGTCTTCGATTCGTCGATCGAAATCATCGAGGACTCGCCTGCGAGCAGTCAACTTACTTTCCTCCAACTTCAAGTAGACATCTATTTCGGTCTGTTCTTGCTGATATGATTGGCTTTGCTTTGTTAAGCCGTCAAGTTGTTTTTGCAAAGAGCTAATCGCTTGATTAGCTCTTTGTCTTTGTTGTTGAATATTCAGTTGTCGTTCTTTATAAAGAGCAATTTGGCGTTCAGTTTTTTCGATTTTTGATTGGAAGTCTTGAACAACAATGGATTCTTTTCTTATATCTTGCTCTAGTTCTACTTGACGATTTTGTGCATCTTCAACTTGTTGTTCTGTTTCTTGAATAGTTTGATTAATTTGAGAGGAAGCAGTCAATATCTGATCTAGATTAGATTGTGTCTCCGATAATTCTTGGATAAATTGGTTATATTCTCGAAAACTGAGGTCAAGTTCCAAGTCTCGAAGCTGTGCTTGCAAATATTGATAGCGTTCAGCTTGGCTAGCTTGCTCCTTAAGATCGGCCGTTTCTCGCTCGATTTCATGGATAATATCATTGATTCGAACGATATTATCCTCAGTTTCTTCTAGCTTTTTTATGGCTTCTTTCTTTCTTTGCTTATATTTCGTAATACCTGCAACCTCATCAAAAAGGAATCGGCGTTCTTCTGGTCGTGTGTTCAGAATTTGGTCAATTTTACTTTGCTCCATAACCGAGTAGGCACTGACTCCTACTCCAGTATCCATAAAAAGTTCAGTTATGTCTTTTAGCCGACACGGAGTTTGATTGATAAAGTAACGACTATTTCCTTCTTTAGACAGCTGGCGAGTTATCTCTACTTCAGGGGACTCGAGGGCTAATTTACCCTCTCTATTGGTAAAGCGTAAAGAGACTTCGGCTTTTTCGGCAGGTTGCAGACTTGAACCACCATTAAATAGAACACTCATCATGGTGGGACAACGTAAAGAACGTGCTCGTTGTTCACCCAAAACCCATCGTATTGCATCAGAGACATTACTTTTCCCACACCCGTTTGGCCCAACAACAGCCGTAATTCCGGGCTCGAGTAGTAGTTCAACTGAATCGGCAAAGCTCTTGAAGCCTCGGATTTGAACACGATTGAGGTGCACTCTTAATTACTCCTTAAATAAATTGAATTACAAAGGCAAGCCGGATTCGTTCAGTTGGAACAAACCGAGCCACATATGCAACGAATCAAAGAGAAAAATCGTTTCACTAAAAACCAGGAGAATAGATTGCAACGCAGGAAATATCAGTCGACTGATCAGCAAGAGTGGGTTTAGTTTTTGGGAAGTAAGTATTATTCCCATCCATAACCGTAAGAATTTCCGGTTATCTGGTACATAGCTTGAGCGACTTGGAAATATAATTCGGCATTCTTAGTTTGAAGCAATGGCTCGATAGATGAAATACTTTCTGTAGCCCCCAAGTTAGCCAGTGCAGAAACGAGGACAACCTGAACACTGGCTTGTTTCTCGATACTGATACGATTAGCCAAAGATGGTATTACTGAAGGGTCTTTGATGTTGGCGAGTGCATTAATGATATCCTGCCTAATTTCAGCATCAGTATCGTCCAGTAGGCCAATTAAGTTAGGTAATGCCTTATTGTCCCCCAATAAACCAACTGCTTCTATTGATTTTCGCCGAATCTCCTTATCCTGATTAATACCCATTTTTTCGATCAAAGGCGGCAAGAACTCTTTTTTACCAGACCGACCAATCGCCAACATAGCAGACAGATTGTTGTTTTTTAGCAGGTTGCCTAATTTGTTGGCCGAAGATTCACTTTTTGAGCGGCCAAGAGCCAAGATAGAATAATCATGAATCTTGGAACTTTCCCAACTGTCGTCTATTCGTCGTATCATCCGTTCATCAATCTTATCAGAGAGCTCAAAAGACTGAGCTGCATTCACGAAGGCTTCCCACGTGTAGTTTCGCCGAACTAAATCTATATCAGTCTCAATGAAATATTCAGTCGGATCAATCAACCGTTCTTCCAGCAGTAGAGAGGCTTCCGCAACTCCAAATTCAGCTAACGACAGGGCTGCATTTTGGCGAGCGCGTGGTGTTGCTCCGCGATCAGCNACTATCGATAAAAAATTGTCGGAAAATTGTACAAGGCCAACCTTTCCTATAACACCGATCGCAGTTTCGTAGATTTCCCCGGTTTCATTTTGGAAAATTGACGACAGCGCATTGACTACAGATTCATCAGATGAATGTCCTAAAAAACCGATGGNTTTTATCCCAGTTAAACGAAGTCCCGAAGGAGATTGCATATCGTTAATCAGAGATAAAATAGGTGCAACAGCCCTTCTGACTTTCATGGATTGGAGCGCGAAAATTGATGCTTCCTTAATTTCTGCTTCAACTTTGTTACTATTNAGAATCTCCAATAATTTTTCGATTGATCCTTCNTAACGCAGTTTTCCAAGTGAACGCACAGCGTTGGCACGGATTGTTTTTGANTCATCGCTAGAATTTACGATTTCCAATAGCCGGTCCACTGAATCTCGATTATTGAAATTGCCAATCAATGAAACGGCCGTTTTTCGAATTCGATAATTGGAATTTCGTGTTTCCTTTAAGACCGCCGCAAATCCATTGGGATTTTTTAATCGCCCCAGAGTAGAAATAATGGCCCACTTGACCCATGTGTCAGCATTTGCTGCAGAACTGTCGTTGGCTTTTGATAATTCTAAAGCAGTCTTATCTAATCCGTCTTGAACAAGTGCGTCCATTACTGCTGACTGAATCGAAGCTACTTCTTTTTCATCGTCTTCAAAAGATCCTATCCCTTTTTTCAAAACCTTCACTAATTCTTGGTCAGCCGAAGTCCCTTGACCAAAAGTAGCTAAAGCTTTGACGACATTGGTTCGAGTACTCTCGAATTCATCTTCNTTTAGTGCTTTAACTAGAATCTTAGTTACNTTTTCACTTTTATCTACTTTCCCAAGGGCGGCAGCTGCCGATTGCCTAACTAAGCCCTGTTTGTCTTCTTCGAGAGCTTGTGTCAAAGCTTTGACAATTTGTTCTTTTTGATTTCCCCGATTCTCCCCAATNACACCAAGGGAAGCTGCGGAATTTGCCCGAACCGTAGCNCGCTCATCCCCAGTCTTGTGATGTAAAGACCCAATTAGCTCAGCAACTATATTTTGGCCAATTGCTGTTTTCTCGACTTTTTTCCCAATCTTACCTAGTGTAACTGCGATTTCACTNCGTATTAGACTTGGAACCGGCTTAATTTTTCCCCAGGATTCGTACTGTGGTTTTCTAAAATGTTCGCTATTTGGTAGCCACTCCACTCCTAATTTATCAATGGCCTCACTTAGACGAGCGTAAGTTTTATACTCTCGTTTCATATGCCGCCGCAGTTTATTAGGATCGTCAAATCGAGTCCCNAGNCCCCACAACATTGCGCTGACAGATAATGAATCACTGACGTTATTTTCTATTTTGCCTAGAGCNAAGACTGATGATTTTCGGATTTCGAGACTCGTAGTATCACTCAGAGATAACCTTAACAAAGGCTGAATAGCTTCGGTCAATCCCAGTTCCCCTATAGCATCGATAGAGGCCTTTCGTACAGCGTCCCTAGCACCTCGAGTATTCTCAGCAATACGGATCAGCTGGTTATTTACAAGACCATTATCTTTAATCTTCAATTTCCCCAGAGCAATAGCAGCTTGGATTGCAGTTGAATCATCCAGCTCAAGTGCATAACCCAATGCCTTGACGGCTCTCAGGTCTTTACCTCGTGATAAGGTATTACCTATAAACTGAGTACAAATTCCTTGGATTTCTTTTGGAGTATTCAAATCTAAAAGTAAGTCGATGAGAGGCTCAGTTGCTCTCAAATCTCCTATACTTAGCAAGGCTCGGGCAGACTCGACTCTTAGTGACNCACTGGCATCTATGTCTTGACAGGTTTGTATTAGCTGGGGTATGACCTTACCCCCCATATTAATTAGTGCATTTCGTGCAGAAGCCTTTAGCTCGTCATTAGCTAACAANTGAATCAATATTTTAACAGTATTCTTGATTTTCAAGTCTCCAAGAATCTGCAACGTAGATCGTTGTACAGCACTCCTTCGATTGGCCGTTCGAACATTATCAATGAAGGCATTAGCAATGAATTGGTNTTCTCCAAATGATGAGCCAACAATATTTTCCCCACTTTGGTCTAATGTTCGCACGAGATTCGGCATTGCAGGTTGGCCAATCCGATTTAGGGCGGAGATCGCGGTCGATTTGACATAACTGTCGCTATCAGCAAGTAGATACATCAAATCTACTACAGAAGTACCAGAATTTAGTCTATGTGCAAGCTTAGCGGCGTGCATTCTCACAATCGCCGAATTGGATTTGGTTGCAGCCTTAAGTGCTGGCATAATTTTCTTTGAGCCAATTTTCTCCAGTGCTACGACAGTAGANTAAAGAACCTGATTTGATTCCTGCTTATTTGATAAAATTTTTGTGTAAGTTCCGACTAGTGATTCATCCGCGATATTGGCTAGGTGTGAGACAGCATATTGTCGAACTTCTGGTGAGATTGGCAGAGATANAATATCTAGAAGTTGGGTTTTAACCTTCATACCAAACNGATTGATAGTNTCAAAAGCTAATCTCTTGGCTTGACCGTTGTAGCATCTTTGTGCTTCCAACAATGAACGCAAAATTGATGAGTCAATCTTCACGTTTCCACTATTATCAATATCTCCAGAAAATAAATCCGATAAACCGTAAGCGATTAAGCTATAAACCGAGTTCCGACTATGAATCAATAAGTCTAAAAGGTCTAGCTGGTCGGAATCAGGATCCTCAACTACTTGTAGTTGTTGAAGTCGAGTTTCTAGTGGTGATAGCATTTNTTGCACNGNGATAATNGTACTTTTCCATCGATCAATATCTTTTGTCCAACTACTTTCAGAATGGAGCAAAAGTATTTCTTTTAAACACCTAGCTTCTACCGAATCAGGCACAGAAGCTAGGGCTGACTCTACAGCTTTCTTCGCATCTGAGTAATCTACTTGTTCTCTACTACTGTTATTGACGGTGACGATGGATTTTCTGGCACCTAAAATATCTTGATTTTCTTTATCAGTACTACAACTGAAGANAAGAAAACTAATGCAAAAAATACTCAACAAACCATATGATTTCAATGCAAGTCCTCTTCTTTAAGTTTCTGAAACACCCGAAAACACAAAATAACCTACCCAAATAAAGACAATCAGATTTTTCAGATTTTAAGATGAGCTCTTGGGTGCAATGACGAGCTCTCTCAGGTCACAAATAGCGTAAACGTAGTNAGCAATTTCCGATAATAAGGCTAATCGATTGGCTTTTATCTCTGGATCATCCGTCATGATCAAGACTTGATCAAAAAAATGATCAATTGCTGGGGCTAGCTCTGCCAAATTGTNTAGCAGTTTATCATACTGACCTTTTTCGTTCAAGTCAGCCATTTTTTTAGAAANACCNAGATATAAATTACCAAGTTTATGCTCAGCTTCTTCCTGAAAAAGTTGTGATTTNATCTGTTGACTGGCAANAGAAANNGACTGATTAGGCAGAATNCGCAANACTCGATTAAGTGATGAGTAAACCTGATCAAANTCATCTCGTTTNCGAAAGGCTTGTATAAGCTGTGCTCTCTTCTCCACATCACTGACATCGAATTTGTGCTTCGTATCAANAACAGATAGGGTTGAATTGACTTCATCGTGAGCAAANCCTTGATCTTGTAAGAGAACTTGGAATCTTCCTTTCAGAAAATTAGCAACTGCGACTTTTGTATCTTCCGCGAATTCAATCTCATTATCGAGGTAACTTGCCACAGATTGATCAATTACGGAATGTAAATCTATTGGTAACTGATAGTACTGTAAAATCCGTAAGATTCCAATAGCTTGCCTTCGCAATGAATAGGGGTCTTGAGAACTTGTGGGTCGTTCATCAATACCAAAGTAACCTACGATTGTATCCATCTTATCAGCAATAGAAACAATCATCCCAATTCGAGATTCGGGGAGGCTACCTTCGGAAGAAATTGGTCGGTAGTGTTGTTCGATAGCCAGAGCAACACCATTCGACTCTCCACTAGCTAAGGCATAATATTTTCCCATTGTTCCCTGCAAAGAAGGAAAACCAATCACCATCTGCGTTGTTAAGTCAGCCTTGCATAGCTCTGCGGTTCTTTGTATGCATTTTTTTTCATTTAGGCTTATATCATCTAGTTGCTCGACAATAGAGTTGGCCACCTTTTGTAGACGTTTTGACTTTTCATGTAATGATCCAAGTTTGACCTGAAATATAACATTTTTGAGCTGATTAGCTTTATCTACTAAAGTAGATTTTCGATCTTCTTTGTAGTAGAATGTGGCGTCTTCTAGCCTAGATCGCAAAACTCGTTCATTTCCCTGACGAATGACAGATGGATTACCTTCTGAGCCATTAGAAATAGTGATGAATTTAGCAATTGGTGTCCCATCTTCTTTTAACATGGGGAAATACCGTTGATGCTTTTTCATGTACGTTGTTAGGACTTCAATTGGTAATTCTAAATGCTCTGAATCGAAAGTACCGACTATAGCTTGTGGGTTTTCAACCAAGTAGTTTATTTCNGNTAGTAGCTCTTGGTCGAGTACGGTTGAGCATTTCTCTTCAGCTAAAATCAGTTCAACTTTCTTTTNTATATCAGCGTAACGCTGAGTTTGATCAACAAGAACATTGGCAAGACGAAGTTGTTCTATGTATGAATTCAGGTCCGACGATGACAAATGTATTGGTTCTGGGTTGAGCGATCGATGACCATAAGTAAGACGACTAGCGGTTAATCGGTCTAGCTTGACAGGTATAATATCTTTACCCAGTAGTACTACAAGCCAGCGAATTGGTCGAGCAAAACGTGAATCGTCCCACCGCATAGTTTTTGGGAAATTGAGTCTGTGAATCCAATCAGGCACCAACCCTGTCAAGATTTCAAACGTTTTTCTGCCTATTTCCGATTTAGTTGCGGAAACGTACTCACCACGGTTAGTTGTAACTACTTGCAAGGATTCTACTGAGATCGCATTTGATTTAGCAAACCCAATAGCTGCGCTTGTTGGATTTCCGTCATCATCAAAGGCCGCTTTCATAGGAGGACCGATCACCTCAGTTTCTTGATCAGCTTGACACAGGTCAATACTTTTGATTGCNAGTGTCAATCTTCTTGGTGTAGCAAACACTTTCAATTCCTCAAACNATAATCGNTTTTCAACCAAGGTTGATCGAACCAAATCATTCAACTGTTCTAGAGCTGGCTGAATATAACTAGCAGGAATTTCCTCAGTACCTATTTCAAGCAAAAAATCACTTTTCTTNNTTGAATCATTAGCTNTAATTTCATCCGTTGNAATTTCAACATCAGCGTCAATAGTAACTGAATCAGGAGAAATAAGTAACGGGTGGTTTAGATTCTGACGCTGTGTAACATAGGCACGAGCCGTTTTTTGAGCAAGCCTTCGTACTCGCTCTATATAGCCAACTCGCTCTGTGACACTAATTACACCTCGCGCGTCCAGTAAATTAAATGTATGAGACGANTTCAGAACATAATCGGTAGCAGGTAAAATTAGGTCTTTATCCAAACAGGAAAATGCCTCGGCTTCATAAGTATCAAACAAGCTTAGCAACATTGAAGTATTTGCATAATCAAAATTATATTTCGAATATTCCACTTCGGCTTCATAGTGGACATCTCCATACTTNAATCGTTTATTCCACTGAATTTCATGGAATGAAGATACNTCNTGNAGGTAAAGAGCAATACGTTCCAANCCNTAGGTNAANTCNGCAGAAATTGGNTTCAATTCCAANCTTCCCATTTGTTGAAAGTAGGTNAATTGAGTAATTTCAGCACCGTTCCACNAAACTTCCCACCCNAANCCAGAGGCACCTAAGGTCGGCGATTCCCAGTCATCTTCTACAAATCGAAAGTCATGCTTACGTGGGTCAATACCTAAGCTCTTCAAACTTTCCAAGTACAAATACTGAACATCCGTTGGCGCAGGTTTCAGCAAAACTTGGTACTGATAATAAGCACCCCATCGGAAAGGGTTTTCACCATAGCGACCGTCGGTTGGCCTACGGCACGGTTCAACGTAGGCAACTTGCCATGGCTCGGGCCCAAGACAACGCAAAAAGGTAGCAGGATTAAAAGTGCCGGCTCCTACTTCAATATCACAAGGCTGCTGAATAAGACAACCTTGGTCAGCCCAAAACTGTTGTAACTGGGAGATAATTTCTTGGAATGTCATGAGTTTTGAAGAGTCCTTATCAAATTTATTCAGGTCTAGGGTATTGGTTTGCAATAATAAGTGTTAACTTATTTCGGTCATATGAGTCAAGATCATTGATTTTCGGATCCACTGACTAATCAGGAAGGCTAGGCAATTTGCCTGAGGCTACTGGAGTATTCAAAAAAGATACAAACCATTCCACTGATTTCGCTTCTATCGTTAGTGGAAGATAAAAAGAATAAGCAAAAAAAGGTTGATCAGAAACCAGAGGGATTGGTAAGGAAAAAATCAAGGTATCATTACCAGAGCGAATAGTAATAGTCGGTGGGTCTGAAAGTTGACTAGGTATTGCTAAAATCTCCCAATAACGGCGATGTATGGGATTATTTATCACGAAAATTTCAAAATCAACCTCATCCTGCAAACTAGCATTGTAAATATAGGTTGATTTTCCAATGCCAAGCAGGTGAGCCTCAGATGATAAGCTAGGTACCAAAATTACTTCATCAATTCGCCGACCAAAGTTCGGTATGGTTTTACCAGCTAAAGTTTCAATAGGTAACTTGATAATATCCACTAACTTGCCCTGATTTTTAGTTATTATCCTTACATCATAATTATATTTACCATCCGTTTCCATGGACAGAGACAGTGACTTTTCTCCAGAGGATTGGGCAAATGAAATATAATTAACAGAATAGCTCTTGAGCAATTGACGCCCACTTTTCACTGGGTAAAATTGGTGTTTTTTACTAACTTGAATTCTCGGATTTGCATTTCTATAACCATATTTCCCGTTTCCAAAATCCAAATCATCAACCAGATTGGCGATTTTCCAGTCAGCATACACAGTTTGAAAAGTTTCTTTTGACCCCAAGGTTCGTAAGGCTTGATTGATACCAGAAATCCCTGAAGATCTGCTACGGGCAATGGTAGTTATTATTTGTTCTTTTCCATGATGCTCATAAAGATAAAGAGACCACAAGTATGCTGCACCATAACTAGCTAGTAAGTATGGACTATCACGATCCCAATCGATCAAAGATATCTCTGGGTTGGATTCAAAACTGGATAGATGGTCAAGTGGTGGGAAACCGCATATGAACATTGCAAACTCTGATAGACTTTCGTTGACCCATACGGTCTCACGCCGATCATTCTTCCAATGAATCAAATGTTGAAATTCGTGGGCTAAGACAGTTAAGCTATCAGGCCCACCAGCAGAAATGGGATTCGTATCCAGATAAATCAAATCTAACTCATTACTGTTATACAATTTCCCTGTTTTTGGGTCTCTTAATTGTCCTCTCTGCTGATCAATATCGCTAAAGTACCCAGCTACCACTTGCCCACGTGCATCACTTGGAATATCGAGAAGTAAGAAAAAAACACGTTCATCACCATCTCGATCTGGCGGCTGACCAAATATTTTAGTTTGGATTTGGTATATACCCCTGTTCGGGTCAGTTGGGGTAGAACGCTCAAAACTACGTATTAAATTAGTGATTGCACGAGAGTTAACTCTCCGATTCCACTCTGAATTTTGAACGTAAACATAACAAAAATCACCAATTCCACGTAGTGTCGCTCTCAAATTATACTGATCCTGTGTACGAAAATTGACCGCAAAGAAAATACGCTGATCGCCAATCTGAAGTGGATTTCGCTGGGCCGGAGCTGATGGAATTAAGTCGATTGGGACAGTACTGGGTAACAGGTGAGTTCCATCAATCCATTCCATTGCCTGAACTACGGGGATCATTAATATAGGAAAAAGAAAAGATAAAAATAAAAAAGGAAATCGTTGGTTAATCAATAATTTTGACACCATCGCCAACACTTAATTTTTTGGGTAGTCGTGGGTTTTCGTACACACCCGAAACAACATAATTGTAAACCTGATCGACTTTGATCCGAAAAATAGGAAAATCAGGATCAACTTCATCAGATTTTCTCTTCCGTCTCAGTAACGTATAGGATTTACCAACAATGGGCTGATTGAATCGGCTAATACATACGCTATTACCTTCGGTTCTTAGTACGAACAGCCGCTGGTCAGCATCGTATCGATTTTGACTTTGTAAATCTTCTGAATATACCCAATCACCTTTTGCGGGAGTTTCGAATGCAACAGAAGATTTGATTTTAGACCTTTGGACTAGTTTTGGCTTTGTCAGGTCACAGACTTTTTCTCTCCAATCGAACGTATACCAACGGTTTTTCAAAAAACGAGGGATTCGATTGGCTCGATAGACAAATAAACGTTCGATTTCTTGGTCAGCCTGAATTTTCTTTGTCAAATCAGGTGAAGCGATAACGTAGACGGTTTGTCCGATGCGAGAGCAAATTTTGCTCTGTTGCTGTATTCTAACTAAATCTCCGATCTGTAAAGGCAAGCCATCAAAAGTATCAAAAGTATCAGCCAAAGATAAATCAGAGCCTCTAATAAATCCATAGCTAACCCAAGTTGTATTCCCTTCTAAGTTTTGGCGGTAGATTTCGATGTGAGATCCGGCTTGGCGAACCATTCCTGTTCCCCAATCTATACTGATAGTACCCTTTTCTCCATTTACAGTAATTTCCTTGATCAAGCCTTCGAGCGCAAGACAATTCAACGACCAACACAAAAGATACACTGAACAAACAAACGAAAAGACCTCTTTCAATAACGATCGATTACGAAAAATCAAAATGATCTCCAATCACTTTAACCAGAGTAGTTGCTAGTTTCATAGGATCATGTCTTACTACATCTAATTCTATGCCTTGATCGACGACTACCTTAGTCTGATAAATCATATCTGCAGTTACAAGCTGTGCACCGTCTAAATGATCTTTTTGCGGATCAAACAAAACTTGGACTTGTGATGTGCTAGCAATTTTGGTAATTCCGCTAGACAATTGGCTAATCTGCTCTGATAAAGAGCTAATATGATCAAAAAAGTCAATTGGTGGGTTGGTCGTCAGATTTCCCTGCTTACTCGACATGATCAATCCTTCATCGGTATATTTTCGGATTAAATCTAACTGCCCACTGATTTCCTTTTGGATATAGTTTTTAAGCACTTGAGGAGACGCAATACCATCATTGACAATCACGTAATCAAGATCGATTTTTGCATGGCTCGTAATGGCTTTCACATGTTCGGTTACGGAATAGTTGTCTGTTTCACCCGGTTGAGACATAACGTTACAAATATAGACTTTAACGGCCGAAGAATCGCTAAAGGCTTGTCTTATCTCAGGATATACCAGATTGGGCATGATACTAGTATAGAGGCTACCTGGCCCAATAATGATTACATCAGCATCATTAATTGAGTCAATAGATGCTTGATGTGCTTTGACCTCATATTTTTTGTTAGTCTTACCATTCGGGCGTGGTTCTAAAAAAATCCTCCGAATTGGGGATCGATTTTTGCGCTCTGGTATCATTGATTCACCGCGTATAATTTCTTCGTCAATTAACTCGGCACACAGAATCGTTGGTTGTAGACTAACAGGAATAATTTGTCCCCGAACAGCCAGTAATTGAGATGCCAGCTGAATGGCTCGAGGGAAATTATTATCATTAAGTTCCGTCAACGCAATTAGTAATAAATTTCCTATATTATGACCACCCAAAGGTCCGTCACTAGAGAAACGATACTCGAACAAGCTAGAAACCAGCTTGTCAGAATCAGACAAGGAAACGAGAAGTTTACGAATGTCGCCTGGGGGTAATACGTCAAACTCATCTACCAGTCGTCCTGTGCTCCCACCATCATCTGAGACAGTCACTATAGCCGATAGTTCGTCGATATTGATTATGACCGCCGCATCTGGATCTATCGTCGAAAGTCTTTTAAAACCTTTTAAGAGAGACGACAAGCCAGTACCACCACCGACACAAACTAGTTTTAATGATTTCATTTTAAACCAATTTTTGAATTTCTGATTATCAATAACGCTTACTTTCGGCTATTTGTTACTGATCTTTTACTTGCTCTCTTGTTCAATCTGCATCACGATTTGTTGTAAACTTTTTTGGGTTTGTAAAGCAAGTTCTTTAGCTATGTCTGAGGAGTTTGCCTCACTAAAAATGCGTACAACTGGTTCCGTGCCAGATTTTCGAATATTAACCCATCGATCCGGCCAAACACACTTAATACCATCGGTCAAATCCAGAGTTGAATTCGATAATTGGCCGAAAACTACGGTTGCTCGCTGTACTAACTCATCGGCAATTGCTTGTCTCTTGATCTTAAGTTTAATTTTGTGCATCTCATATTTTGGTAAATTTCTGACACGAGATTGAATTGAATAATCAGAATCAGCTAACATCTGAACAATAACAGAAATAGCCGCGATTCCGTCTGTAGTATATTGCCAGTTGGGTAATATTACACCACCAGTACCTTCACCACCTAGGACGAGTGCCTTTGGATTATCTTTAGAAAGTTCTTTCATCTTATTTACCACAAAACTGACTCCGACAGGTACACGAAGCAGTTCAGCCTTATGTCGATCCGCGATATCCTCAATCAACCGACTTGTTGAAATAGTTGCAACTATATAAGCTGGTTGGTCTGTCTTTTCTAACAAAAAATCAGCTATCAAAGCGAGAGTATACTCACTACTTATGGCATGACCTGATTCATCAACGATTACTAACCGGTCTGCGTCTCCATCGTGAGCCAAACCAAGATTTGCACTGATCGATTGAACCGTGTTGCATAGTTTACTTAAGGCTTCGGGGTCTGGTTCACTCGGACGAGGAAATGAACCATCGGGATGACAAAACACTTCGGAAACTTTACATCCAAGTGCTCGTAATAAAACTGGACTAATTCGACTTCCCGCACCATTTCCCGCATCAATCGCTACAGATAATTGACGAGAATGTGTGTGTTCCAAATTGACCCAAGGAGCTTCCAAAATTGCATTTATATGATGGCTGGTTGCTTGATTTAGTTTTTTAATTTTCCCTTGTTTATTCCAAGAACATAGTTTTATTTTTTGGTTATGATAAATATCTAGAAAGCTTTTAAGGTCCTGACCATTTAGTAAGCGACCTGCTTGAGCCGCAAATTCTAACCCGTTCCATTCAGCTGGATTATGGCTGGCAGTAATAACGATGCTGCCATCAGCTTGCTCAACCCTAGACATAAGTAGAATCGTTGGGGTTGGACACATACCAACATCTAATATTTCACATCCAGTTGCAAGTAATCCAGAATAGACAGAATGCATCAACATCGGCCCAGACGCTCTACTATCATATCCTACTACAATTCGCCCGCTACCGATAAAATTGCCGAAGGCTGTTGCCAAACGAACAACTCTTTCTGGTGTCAATGATTGTCCTACAATACCTCTTGCCCCAGAAGCACTGATTATTAATTCTGACAATGGTAAATCACCTAAATAACCTAAAGTTTAGACCTAAAAGCAAAAATCAACATCACCGCTGATAATAATACCTGTAAAATACAAACGAATACCCAGTTTGGGTATACAAAATGATAAGAAGCTACAGGTAAAATTTCGTACAAATAGGGAGTTCTGAAAATAGAAGTATCTTGCTCTAACAATTGACAAATGGCAATCATCGGATTCATGTATAAAAAGTACGGTATAACGCTCTCTAAGCTAAATGAAAAACGGTCTAGAGGTACTAAAATAAAAGGAGAAAAAATAATACATAACCACCACAAAATTGCTAATTGGATTGAATAAACAGATTTCAACGAGCCCAAAATAGTATGAGACCATAAGCCAGAAGCACTACCTATAACAACAAAAACGGATAATACCAAATGCATATAAAAAATGACAGGAGGGGGAATAGGCAGAATTATTGACTTGTAATTACTAATAGTTAACCAACAGATAAAACTAAATCCAATTGCTATCCAAATAGCGATTTGCTGTTTACCTACGGCTGGTAGTAAGAATTTCCACTTTTGGCGCATTGAGAGGAATTTATCTTCAGCTAAAAAAAGTGCCGTTGAATTACTCAATACAGGAGAAATTAAAAGTATAGATAAGCCCTCTGCTAGAAAAATCAACTTAGATGTATGACCAAGTCTAGCGAAGCTAAATCCCCCCCCAAATACTAGAGTAAATCCCGAAAATAATACTAAAGTGCAAAAAATTCTATATAGATTGGGACGAAGACGTCGCTTTTCGGGTAGGTATGAATAATCAGACAAATATTCAATTACCCATTTGTGGAGCTTATCTGTTAATTGATCAGCGGTTCTCATTACCGTTTCTCAGGTTATTTTTATTCTATT
>PAYP01000066.1 GCA_002714785.1 Candidatus Poribacteria bacterium
TGGCCAAGCCATTGAATTGAAAGAGAATGTCTGGATCAAAATAAACGGAGCTGAATTTAAAAATTTGCCTAAAGATGGGTTCTCTCTGATTACTTGGGTTAATCACGAAGATTCAGGTGAACCACAAAGTCTCTTCGATGCCATCGGCGACAAGCATGGCGATGGCTTATTTCACGTTGAAATTCGACCGGCTGGTTTTCGTTTTTTTCATCGAAATGATGCTAAACAAGAAGTTTTTAATATTAACCCTGGTCCAGTAATAAAAGGTAAAAAGTGGCACCATTTTGCAGGTACTTATGATGCCAAGAGTAGAACTGTTGCTACCTATGTAGATGGTAAGAAAACGCATGAAGCTAAAGCTGCTAAGGGAGTGTTAGCAACAAACTGGAAAGTGACCGCTGGTATCGGNCACCATAAAAATGGNCGTTGGTACAAGGGGTTACTAGATGAGTTTTTCNTGTTTGGAAAAGCTGTNACACCCCAGGAAATCAAAGAAATTATGGANGGTGATTTTTTAGCCGTCAAACCGTTAGGNAAANTACCAATAGCTTGGGGNGNAATCAAGTCNAATCNGTAGNATAAGNCCAATACAATTNNATAANANAAAAAAGCCCGACATCAANTNANTTGATGTCGGGCTTTTTGACGNTCANNCNCAGATTTTTTTATATTNGATCTGGTCNCAANCGTCCTNTTGGAGTTATTTGGTTTTTAACATGCCCCAAGTGGTNGTTAACCGGTTTTTGGGATCTACAGCTGTAACTGGAGAAGATGCTTCAATAAAATTATCAAATGCAACCGTTAANTCTCCCNTATCAGTTTCAGCAATACCGGCATAAATACCAACNTTGATTGGGTCTTTGAGNGCACTNTTANCNTTACCNACNNNAACCCAATCGCCNTTACCTTCGGGCTTGAACCAGGATTCGTAAGTATCACCGTCTCTTTTCAAACGCAGAGAGATGGCGATCTCACCAGCTGCAGGCTGATAGTCTGGTGTGACACCGACATAACCCAGGTCAGCTGCGTCATTTTCACGTCTTTGATATTGTAAGACAGCATTATTATCGTCGCCACCACGGCCCCATAATTTTAAGGTGACCCACTCACCATCTCGATCTTTGCTATCCTTGGTTGTTTCAGATTTAATCAAGAAACCGGAGACAGTACTACCACCTTTGTAATCATGAATAAAATCAGTAGTAATGTCGAAGCTCTTTTGGCTTACTTCTTGATAGAAGATCAATGCATCACTATTTCCCCAAACATTACCGTTGAACCCACCAGTAACATTTAGCTTCCCACCACTAACTTGGAATTTACCCACGTCAGGGTTGTCAATACTCCAAATATCACTTAATTTGGAACCTTCGAATTCATCACTTTGTAACACATCTTTGAGTCCTGCCGAAACAGGTAGGGCTACCAACCCGAGGATACAAAGTAAGCAGATAGAAATCGCAAAAAGACGACTTTGTTTCATCATTTGACTTATTTTCTCCTTAAATAAGGTATTTCAATTCGCGCGCATTATACCAAACACGTTTCCAATGGTCAAGAAAGCATTGTGGTTACTTGACAATTCTAGATTGGCTTTGCTATGATTCCGTCGGTACCACTATCATTTTCCCGTTATGAACTCGACTGACCATATGGATAAGCCTATCCAGTATATTCTCTGCTTAGTATTTTTTTGTTTAGTTTCCATCTTGCCAGCTCAAATTAGAACTCACGACAATGGAGAGGTCACTTTCTCCGTTATCCGAGATAGCAAAACTGGTATGCTGAGAGGGCTTTCTGGTTGGAATGGTCGAAGCTTATCAGATAACTTTCGTTATCCTGTTGATGGCCAGCGGCAATACTTGGGTATGTATTCTGACATTTGGATTGGTACAGCCAAAGATCTCGTTGCTGGAGGTTGGAATCTAGACGGTAAAAGTAACTGGGTCGCTGAAAAAGAAATTAGCCAAACCAATATACCGAACGGGACGCGGTCCACATCAGTTGAGTATGAAGCGGTCGATATTGATTTAAACCTATTAGTTACACAACGGGTAATTAGTTGGGGACGATCTACTCATCCTGATGCTGATGATTTCGTAGTCATTCAGTTGACTATTACCAATGGTGATGTAATTGATCTGACAGATGTATATGTTGCTATTTGCGCTGACTGGAATATGGATCAAGTTGGAGCAGACAAAGCCGACTTTAGTAAGGACTGGTTCGACTACAACAAAGAACTTTCCATGCTTTATGCCTACGATGGAGATGATTCGGATGGCCTTGATCCAGTCCATGCTGGATTAATCCTGTTGGACGGTAAGTTAGCGACTCACCAGATATTCCCAATAAAAAACCAAGAGAATGGTCAGTTGAACACAGCCGTGTTTGCACCTGCTTATCGTTCCCCATTGATCTCAGATCCAAACCGGTTTTATCGTTCTAAGATAAGTGCTAGAAATAAAGCTGATTTGGATGAATTGGAGTGGGCAGCTTGGGACTACGTTGCGATCTTATCTGCTGGCCGGTACGATATTCGAGCTAAACAGTCAATTCAAATAACGTTCGGGTTAGTAGCAGGAAAGAGCAAATCGGATCTATTAGATAATGCTCAGATGGCAAAATGGATTACTTATAGTCCACAAAATATCACCCTGGAGCGGTCGCAAGGATTAGTCCAGTTACAATGGGAACCAGCCATTAATTATGTTGATGGATATCAGGTTAGACGGTTGACAATAGGTGAGAACAATCTAGACCAACTAGGGCCTAGAATCCTTAACAGCCTAAGGTACGACGATGCAACCGTCGAAAGGGGAATACGGTATAGGTATACTATTCTACCTGTTGTTGGTAATGCCCTAGAAGAGTTAGCATCTAAACCAATTGATACTGCTCTTGCTTCTACTCCAGAAAATGTTATTCTCACCGATCAGGATAAGGCAGTTCTAGTTACCTGGAACAAACCACTATACGTTCCAGCCGGTTATTATGTTTTTCGACGCGCTGAAGGCGAAAGTGACTTTAGGCAGATTACACCAGATATAGTCAAAGACCTGACTTTTGCTGATGTTGAAGTTGAAACCGGTGTCGAATATGTTTATCGGGTTCGTCCACTAGATACCAAGCAGCAACCTTTGGCCTTTGACTCCAACGAAGTACGCATCTTACCAGTCTTTCCCCCTTCCCGTTTGTATACTGAACGAGGAACCAAACCTGACTCAATCACAGTTCACTGGCCTTTGGTTTCGGAACGTATTGCTGGCTACAATGTCTACAGAAGTTACAATGGGATAGAACCTTGGACGCGTATTGCGAGTATTTCAAAATCAGAAATACAAAACCTGAGCGAGAAACCTGATGGTTCTGCCCCACTTACGGATCAATTTTCAGTCTTAGACCAAATCGATCTTCATTTTGTAGATCCCAACGTTTATAGTGGGTCAACCTACTACTACATGGTCACAGCGTTAAATCAGGAAGGCCGAGAAAGTCAAGCTTCTACTCCTACTGAACGTTTATTGATAAGCGATCAAAATGAGCTTTCAACTCAGGTTAATTTGTTAAAAATATTCACTTATCCGAGTCCTTGGCAACTGCTAAAATACGATCGACTAACCTTCGCCAATCTAATGGGACAGGTAGTTATCACTATTTTCACTCCAAATGGAGATTTAGTACATCGAATCGATCATATCAATGGCAAGGATAAAACGACTTGGGATGGACGAAATAAGGACGGTCGTTTGATATCGCCCGGTGTGTATATATATCATGTTGAAACACTAAACCCCCAAATTGTTGGAAAGATTTCGTTTAGCGGTCAAATTACAGTCTTTCGTTAAATTCATACGTGACAATAGTGTATTTCGGTATGCTGCAATGTAACAGAGATTTGGTCTTGACAGCTAAGCTTTGGTTCAACTATAATTCCCTGCCCTTTTTGGGAGGGGTTTTTCGTGCCCTATAACGAAATAGTCTGATCTACTTGCCCCTGTGGTGGAATTGGTATACACAGCAGGTTGAGGGCCTGTGTCCAAACGGACGTGCTGGTTCGAGTCCAGTCGGGGGCATACCAATGGTGTTTATTAAAAAGCGAAGGTTATTTAGATAACCTTCGCTTTTTTCGTTATTGATTTGTTTTTTAATTCTTGTGTTCGTCATTTTCTTCTTTTGGCAGCATCTGGTAAATAATATATGGTCTGTCATAGACTTTCCCTTCCTCTACAATTGGATAACTGTAGGTTTGACCAATAGTTGCCACTAAGTACGGTTTAGCACCAGCCGTGATAGATTTTTTTGCTAGCTGACATAGATTACGTTCGACTATACCCTTTTTATGATCGTTGTACCTGCTCTGATACACGGACCGGTTAGCATAAAACATTAAAAAGAAATGGCTTCCGTACCCAGCGTCATCAATAAAGAAACAAGAATTATTCGAATATGTAGCCTGAATTTTCTCGCCGATGACCTTATGATATGAATCGTTTCGGTTAGTCTGTGTAACAGCAATCGCCGACTCGATATAGCTAGTGATATAAGTCATTGACGCCAGGATCGCTATAATTCGCATTAAATTCCAAGCTTTTTGTCTGAATTTCCACCGGCTTAACCCACGATAAATTATGTACAAAGCTAAAAATAGAAACAGCGATAATCCTATTTGCTGAATGATCCAAAAATTGGTCTCTATGTAGGGAGCAAAATTATTTAAGCTATCGAATTGATCTCGGCCTTGGACCAGACTTTTTCCTCCTTTTACTATTCTTAGGCTAATTGATGATGCAATTAGACAACTAGTATAAATACCATCCATATGGTTGAAAGTACGACTTATGACGACCGACAGGCAAATCAATAACGGTGGTAAGCCGATCATGGTAGCTGATGGAGTTTTTGTTAAAGCATAACAGTGTGGAACAATCACCCCGATTGACCAAGCCAACACAAAAAACTCGCTCAATCGACGTTTCCTAATCATTACCACGATCAAAAATAGAACTGATAGTAGTAAAAAGGCGTAAAAACCGGGATAAAACAAAGTCATGTAATCGAATAAGGGGCGATCCCATGTAGCGCCCCAACTCTCCACATCAGTTGAAAGATGATCTATCACACGCTTGTGTTCCCAGAGGAATTCCTTAGGATGATGAACTAGACAATAAATCGTCCAAGGTAAAACAGTGATTAATGAAGACAAAAATACGTAACCTAGATGTTTAAGCCTGATTTGTAGAATTGTATTGGGCTCTGGCCGGAGAAATTTGATACGATAGGAAAGCCAAACTACGGAAGCTATACCAAAAGTGATAAGAGCTAAATAGCTTTTAGAAAGATAAGCCAAACCTTGAGCGAAACCGCATAAAACATAAGTTTGCCACCGACCACTTCGTATGGCACATAATAGTAGCCAACAGGCCAATTCAACCCAAAACAAGAGGCTAATATCAATATGATCTGAGTATTTGTAGCCGTGCACTGAACCAAATAAAAAAGGATTGAAACTTTGCAAAAAAGCTGCAATTAAGCCAGTCCTCTGATCAAAAAGGTGTTGAGAAATTTGATAGGTAATCCAGACAGAGGCCGTTGCTAGAATTGCAGAAGGGAAACGCAAAGCAAAAGTATTGAAGCCAAATGTCCAGTATGACAAACAAATTTTCCACATAGCTAAAGGGGGCTTGTGTAACCAAATATGATTACCACCCCAATTTTTATAATCGAAGGCTAACCATGGCTGGTCGTAAAGCGTAAACAGAAAAGGATGTTTTGTCAGGTTTCGACTAACAATAGCATGAAAGCTTTCATCCCAATAATGGATAGCTGTATGATCAAGGTTAGTTAGTACCGTTAAGAAAGAAGTACTCAAAATGCTAATGATCCAGAAACGTGAGGAAGTTATCATTGAATAGGCTCGCAAACAACCTGAGCATAGCAAAGCTCTTTTTAGTCGTCAATGTTTGAATGTTACAATTCTAACTGACTGGTTTAGCTATCAGAGAGAGTACAAAAAGTGATTAGTATCGAGGCGAATTGACTAATTTAATTCGATTAATTGAGAGGTTATCATTATGAAATACGTTAATTTTGGAAAAGCAGGAGTCAATGTTAGTCAAGTTGCACTTGGACTTGGGTTGAGAGGACAGAATGATGCTGTTGAAGTTGAAAGAATGATTTCCTATGCTATTGATCAGGGGATCAACTTCATTGATTGTGCTAATATCTACGGCACAATGGATAATCGGGCCAACATTGGCCAATCCGAAATCATTTTGGGTAAAGCTATTAAAAATCGGCGAGACAATCTGGTAATTACGTCCAAGGTTTGTTCTTCTATAGGTAGTGGTGCTAACGATTCAGGACTTTCGCGTTACCATATCCTACGCGAGATTGACCGATCTCTAAAGCGTTTGGGTACTGATCATGTTGATATTTATTTAATTCATGCACCCGATGACAGGACTCCACTCGCTGAAACTCTGCGTGCTATGGATGATATTGTACGTTCAGGTAAGGCTCGCTATGTCGGTTGCTGTAANTTTNCGGCTTGGAAAGTCTGCCAGTCTCTATGGGTGGCAGATCAACTTGGAGTCGATTCAATTGTTGGCATTCAAAATCCTTATAGNCTACTAAATCGCCGATTAGAATTAGAAATGTTTGACCTACTGACTGAAATGGAGCTGGGNATGATGGCTTATAGTCCACTAGCCGTTGGCTTGCTTAGTGGTATTTATCAACCTAGCCAAAATCCACCAATCGGTAGTTATTGGGCTCAACACCTCGATCAATTTACGAAACAAATGCAGGGAAACGAGGGACAAGTAATAGAGACACTAATCAAACTGGCTCAAGAAATTAGCAAGACGCCCGCTCAGTTAGCACAAGCTTGGATCCTGTCAAGGCCTGAAGTGACGGTTTTTATATCTGGTAGTGATTCCATTAGCCAAATTGAAGATAATATAGGTGCTGTTGGCTGGAAAATTGACAGCCAAATTATGAAGGAATTGGATGNGGTTTCTGCTTCTTTTNCCACTTAATCGGCCAATTNNACAATAAACACCCAATCTTGACAAGCCTAAACGAAAGGGCTAAAATAGCCGNACTAGGGGGAAGCGAATGTCGGAACGCAAAACCAACGTGTTGCTGATTACTAGTGATCAACAGCATTGGAATACACTTGGTCAATACAACCCAGAGATACAAACTCCGCATCTGGATCGGCTAGCCGAATCAGGTACTACCTTTAGCAGAGCATACTGTCCTAATCCAACTTGTACGCCTACCAGAGCCTCAATTATCACCGGGCAATATCCAAGTCAACATGGTGCNTATTCCCTAGGTACTAAACTGCTGGAAAGTCGTCATACGGTTGGAGAAGATTTCTTACAAGCAGGTTATCGTACCAGCCTGATTGGTAAAGCTCATTTTCAGCCACTGCGNGAGAGCGAAGAATTTTCCTCTTTGGAATCTTATCCTATTTTACAAGACTTAGACTTTTGGTCTGAATTTGACNAAACTTTTTATGGTTTCGANCACATAGAGTTAGCTCGNAATCATACAGACGAAGCGCATGTTGGTCAGCATTATGCCATCTGGCTGAAAAAGAAGGGATGCCACAACTGGNGAGACTATTTCCGTTCTCCAACTGGTAATAATGATACTCAACGTCGAAAGTGGCTAATACCAGAGGAATATCACTACAATACCTGGATCGCTGAACGGACTAACAGCTTGCTCAGTCAGTATCATGAAGCAGGAGATAACTTTTTCCTCTGGTCTAGTTTTTTCGATCCGCATCCAAAGTATCTGGTACCAGAACCCTGGGATAGTATGTATGATCCAAACCAGATAACAGTACCTTCGCTTGTGCCTGGCGAACATGTAAAAAATCCACCTCACTTTCAGATGACCCAAGAGNTAAAGCCAGACTTCTCCGCTTATCGAGAAAGCGGACAGGGCATTCACGGCTGTCACTCACATCTTCATAATCGTGATGAATTGGCCAAGGATATAGCTATTTACTATGGAATGGTTAGCATGATGGATNATTATATTGGCCAAATTGTTAATCATTTAGACGTTTTAGGCTTAGCTGAGAATACCCTAGTTGTTTTCACTTCTGATCATGGACATTTTTACGGTCATCATGGACTAACAGCTAAGGGACCATTCCATTATGAAGATTTGATTCGGGTCCCAATGATCNTTCGTCANCCAGGTAAGGTGCCNGCCGGCGAAATATCCACAGCTTTACAAACACTGGTGGATTATGCCCCTACTTTTCTTAGCGCNGCTGATATAAAAATTCCTTATTCTATGACAGGCAAAGACCAAACTGGTGTTTGGTATAATTATGATAATACTCTAAAACGTGATCATGTAATGGTCGAAAATCGACATGAGCCAACTACCATCCACCTAAAAACCTACATTGANGATCGGTATAAAATTACTGTTTATTATAATCAATCTTATGGTGAATTGTTCGACTTGGAAACTGACCCAGAAGAACTACATAATCTCTGGGATGACCCTAATTCTATNGAGCTAAAGTCCGACTTGATCGCCAGATTTCTGTCCGCCCAGCTCGGGGCTGAGCCCTTACCGATGCCACGTATCTCAGGTGCCTAACTTGTGTTGAATTATCAATCAGTAGTCGAGCGGATTGAATCTTTTTCTAATCATTCACCAAATGTAACCTTACAAACCGTTGCAAGAATAGCAGAACTACCAATTTTCTTCCTGCAGGTGTTGCCCGCAAATTTGGGTCAATCAATGCCAAAAATTCTTATTTCGGCGGGTATACATGGTGATGAACCTGCTGGTGTAGAAGCTATACTGACTTTCTTAGAGCAACATTTACCACCATGGCGCGACCAATTTCATTTTGATGTTTTTCCTTGTTTAAATCCCTTCGGTTTTTCTCACAACCTTCGTGAAAACTCGGACGGGATCGATATTAACCGTACGTTTGAAGATGAGCCGACAGTTGAAGCCAGAGCGGTGCAATNAGTACTGGAGCACTCTAAATACGATCTGTTCATCGAATTCCATGAAGACTGGGAGTATGATGGGTTTTACCTTTTTGAATTGAATGAAAACCGGTTGNAACTTGGAGAGTCTATTACGTCTGCTGTTAGTTTGATAGGTAAACTCCACCAGAATGCACTGGTTGATGAATATCGCACTAGTAAGGAAGCCGTATTACGACCGACACCTGAAGTCAGGGTGAGAGGACCAATGCCTGTTTATTTATTTAAGCGGAAAAAAGCTTGTCGTACGATTACTTGTGAAACGCCATCGTCATTTTGGTCAATGTCGAAACGGGTGGATGCTCATTTAAAAGCACTGACGACTGCACTAGACTGTTTACTAAAAGAAAATCAATATGGACCGGAGTTTTGTCAATGACAATGTTGATTCCTTTTCAAGAAAAATTGCCCCAAGTTTCCGCTTCAGCTTATGTGGCTGAAGGTGCCAAACTCATCGGCGCTGTTACTGTAGATGAAGAGGCGTCGGTTTGGTTTAATTGCGTACTTCGAGCGGATATTGATGAAATTAGAGTCGGTCGAAGAACAAATATTCAAGATGGAACGGTTGTACACTTAGATTTGGGGCAACCGTGCTTAATTGGTGAAGATGTCACTATTGGACATGGTGCGATTATTCATGGTTGTATCATTGAAAATCAAGCTCTAATTTCAATGGGTGCTATAATTCTAAGTGGAGCTAAAATTGGTGCTCGGTCTGTCATTGGAGCAGGTGCAGTAGTTTTGGAAGGTCAGGAGATTCCACCAGATAGTGTAGTTTTGGGTGTGCCAGCTAAAGTTCGTCGTCAGGTCAGTGAGGCTGACTTAGCAAGAGCTAAACATGGTGTTGAAGAATACGTTCGGCTTGGACAAATGATGCGTTGTGGTCAGTCGAATAGCTAAACAAGCGACCAATCAAGTTGGTCTATTCATTTTTGATGATGTAGATGTTGGAGATTTTTCTGGTATCTATCAAGTATTCTCTGCTGTCGAGCGGATACGGCCAGAATCATTCTCTATTTTTACATTTGCCTTGCGTCTGCAACCAGTTATTTGTACTGGTGGACTGACTATTATGCCGCAATATACTTTTGGGGACTTGGAAATGGATACGAAAATGAACATTCTAGTTGTACCTGGCGGTGAAGGTCGACGGATGCCAGTCTCCAACCCAATGATTCAATCGAAATTGGGTGCCGTTGCAGATAAGTGTGACTTTATTCTCGGAGTTTCGACCGGCACACTTATCCTGGCTGCAGCTGGTGTTTTACGCCAGAGGCAAGTTACCACACATTGGCTATCACTAACAGAATTGCAGAGAAGGGAAGATGTGATCCCATACCCAGGCAAAATTGTACAGTGTGGCCGGGTAATCACGTGTGCTGGCGGGGCATTGGGGGTTGATGTTGGTTTAAATGTTATAAGAGAATTATACGGTCAACACCTGGTAACTGAGGTAAAAAGTCTAATCGAATACCAGCAGGCGGAAACTCAACTAACTAAATTTTAGAGTACCACCTCGCTCATTATTCTAGNATCCGGACACTAGATTTACAGAATAGCTGTAAACAACGTAACTGAAAGAAAATTTNCCTAGACTTCTTATATACCAACTAACGACGAGGGCGGGATGGTTTCCGAACACGAAGGAAAGTTGGCTTGTCCAGTTCGGCCTCGTCATTGGGTAAACCAGCTTGTTTAGACCGGCTATCGTTATGCGGTGGTTTAGGCTGAGAAAGAAAGGTTTGCTCGTCGTCCATATAGGTTGTATCTTGATTCAAGTTTCCGGCTACTGCTCTGGTAGACTGGGATCGAGTAGGAGCAGAGGAAAACCCTGTTTGTTTCATACTGTTCATATTAGACCTCTGTCGAGGGTTTTGGGCGAATGGGTTTCCACTAGGTCTTACTGAACGGTCAGTTTGCATCGGGTTAGTATAACCGATTTCACCAAACGGCATGTCGCTACCAACATCCAGTGATGATTGATTAGTATCAAACCCAGTTGCGATTACGGTAATGTACAGTTCATCTTCCAAATCTTCATTGTAAGACAAACCAAAAATGACTTGGCTTGAGTTAATTTGTCCTGGGTTAGCAGCTTCCCCAATTATCTCCATTGCATTTTCAAGTTCTTGAGCTGCGAAATTAGGCGATGCTGTAAAGTTGACGATAACTCCTGTTGCTCCCTCAATTGTACTCTGCTCGAGTAATGGAGAAGAAATCGAACTTTGGGCCGCTAGCTGTGCTCTGTCGTCGTTAGTACCAAACCCAACCCCCATCAATGCAGTACCCGAATCCTGCATTATGGTTTTAATGTCGGCAAAATCGAGATTAACAGCCCCTGGAACCTGAATCATATCTGAAATACTCTGTACCGCATTTAGCAGGATATCATCAACCATACGAAAAGACGCTAACAAGGGAAGCTTTTTATCTCCAAGCTCCATTAATCGTTGATTAGGGATTACAATCACCGAGTCAGTATTTTCCCTCATTTCTTCCAACCCCTGATCGGCAGAAAGTTCCCTGCCTCGGCCTTCAAACCGGAAAGGACGAGTTACAACACCGATTGTTAGCGCACCAGCGTCCTTAGCCAAACCGGCTACTACAGGAGCCGCACCTGTACCTGTCCCCCCCCCCATACCTGCGGTGACAAATACCATATCAGCGTCGGAAACAATCCTTTGCAAATCATCAATATTCTCTTCTGCAGCTTTGCGCCCAACATCAGGATTGGCCCCTGCCCCTAGGCCGTCTGTTGTACTAGCACCAATCTGAATTTGGGTAGCCGTATGGCACTGCTGCAACGCTTGCAAATCTGTGTTGACGACAAAAAAATCAATGCCTGCTAGTTCCGCGTCAATCATGTGTTTGACGGCATTATTCCCGCCGCCACCTACACCAATGACTTTAATCCGTGCTTGGCCACTCAATTGGGTATCTTCAAACTCAATCATCTTAATCCCCGTTCTTTCCATGGAAGGAGTGCATTATAACAATGAATACTTANCTCTAAGCAATTGCTACGCGAACGATTTGGNTATTATAGAATAGGCAGATTNTTGAAGTCAATATGTTTTTCTTACAATACGGTCTATATATAAAATAGATTCCTTATTTTTCATAATTTGACNAGAATAACATGTGGATCAATCACACATATTATNTGGATACTAGATTAATGGAGTACTATTTTTNATCTGACTTTTTCTACTCAATACCGCCGGCTAATTCAGTAGCTAGATCAACACGACGACGTATCAAATCAAATCCACTTTGCCAAAAGTTGGGGTCTTCAATATCGAAGCCAACTGCTGAAACCAGCTTAGCTGGTGAATCGGATCCACCAGCTCTCAATAAATCAAAATAGCGGGATACAAAAGCGTCTCCTTCCTTCCGGTATTGAGCATATAACGACAAAACTAATAATTCGCCAAAGGCGTACGCATAAACGTAGAATGGCGTCCGATATACATGAGGGATGTAAAGCCACCAGTAACTATGCTCAGCGCCGAGTTTTAGTGAATCACCAAACATCTCCTGCTGTTTTTTTTGCCATAATTCGCCGTATGCAGTAACGGTTTGTTCACCACTGTACCGTCGTAAATCATGAGCAGACCGTTCGAATCGAAACATGGCAATTTGTCGAAAAACAGTTGCGAACGTATCTTCAGTCTTGCTACAAAGTAATGCCAACTGATCTTGTGCGGAAGTGAGTTGGTTTTGTAATTTATCAAAAACTAACATTTCAGCAAACGTACTAGCTGTTTCCGCTAAAGGTAAAACGGGGTGATAATTTAATAGGTTTTGTTGATTGGCTAGAATGTCATGAATTCCATGCCCCAACTCATGCGCTAATGTTGTGACATCTCTCATACTACCGTTGTAATTCATAAAGACGTAAGGATGATGTTCAGGCGTAACTCCCATGCAGTAAGCACCACCTTGTTTACCTGATGTAACTTTCGCGTCAATCCAATTTTGGCTGAAAAATGGTTCAGCCATCTCGGCTAACTGAGGAGAAAAATCAGCAAAAGCTTCCATGATAATGGTTTGTGCTTGACCGAAATCAAATTCAGTTTTCGTATCCGAAATAGGGGCATAGCGATCGTAATGAGTTAGCTGATCTATATTTAACAATTCCTGTTTGAGTTGATAATAATTACTGACAATGTCGAAGTTGTTAACGGTAACCTCAACCATAGTATCGACCACCGACTGGTCAATGTCGTTGCTCAAATGACGAGAAGATTCTGGTCGCTCAAAACCTCTTAAGCGATCGATAACATGTTTTTCATGCAGTAGCGTGTTAAAAATAAAGGTTAACAAATGACTATTATTTTCTAATTGCTCCGAGAAAACTTGAGCAGCGATACGTCGACGTTCTCTATCTGGTTCTTGAAAACGAACCAATAACTGACTCTGTGTGAGTTCCTGACCATCAATTGGATAAACAATACGAGAGGTGGTCTCCGTAAATAGACGGGAAAAAGCACGTCCGCCACTATTAGAAGTCTCTTCTAAAACCTTTTCTTCGCTTTCAGTAAGATTGTGCTTAGCTAAATCTCGCTGGTGCCGAACATAGTAGTTGTAATCAGACAAGCGTACATCAGCAGAGATCCGACTAAATGTATCGGCTGGAATCTCACCCAATTCTAGATCAAAAAAAATCAGATGGGTCGAAGCTTGAGAATTAATCTCACGTGTGCGCTGAAGTAACGCACCTCTTTCGGGTTTTGTCGTATCAGTGCTAAACAGCAAATGCGCAAAGGCTTGTGGCTGATACTGGTCGGCTAGCAGTTTTTCGTATGTTTGAAGAGCTTCAAGCAACAGCTCAACCGTGAGTTCGGGTTGTGAAATTCGACCTTTGTACTTTGTTTCGAAGGCAGCAGCGTCGCTAACTATATGAGATAAATCTTCTTCGATCTTGGGGTCATCAATCCCTGCATATAGATCAGTTAAGTCCCAAGAAGGAGTACTATGGGATGAGATATTGGCACACATTTTTTACCTATTTACTATGTTTGTTTTATTCAAAATTAATTTGGACTTGGTGTCCTTCCTCCAAAAATGCAGTAAGTAAATTCACTGCACCCTGTAAATCTTCTTTGTGAACAGTTTCAATAGTAGTATGAATGTATCGAGTCGGTACTGAGATTGTAGCAACCGGAACTCCTGACCCTGATTTTTGCATCGCAGCAGAGTCAGTACCTCCACGTGGTAGGATTTCGTGTTGCCATTTGATATTCCTTTTGTCAGCTAATTGTCGAAGACGTTTAACCAATTGAGGATGTTGGATAGCTGAGGAGTCAAATATTTTGATTGCAGCTCCCTCTCCTAGTTTGGTTATCTGCTCATGTCCAGAAACCCCCGGAATATCGGTTGCCAGAGTGGTATCGAGACAAATACCAATATCTGGACTGATGCTATTTGCACTGGTCGTAGCCCCTCGCAATCCAATTTCTTCCTGAGAGGTTGCGACCGCATAGGTTTCAAAACCAAATTCAGTAGTGGCTTGCATTGCACGAATCATAGTATAGACTGCTACCCGATTGTCCATCGATTTGCAAGATACACAATCACCAAGCTCTAGAAAGTTTTGCCTCATGGTCACTGGTGTACCAATTGAGACTTTTTCTTTCACTATATCGACCGGCAAACCCAAGTCAACTACAAAGTCGCTAACTTCTGGTTTCTTATTACGATCGCTATCTTTTTGGATGTGAGGCGGTTTTAATCCTGGGTACAATACACCAGTTAAGTCCCCATCTTCTGCACAAACCCGCACATGTTGAGCCACCATATTACGAGGATCATGCCCACCCAAAGGTACTAGTCGAATCCAACCTTTATCATCTATGTTGCTCACCATAAAACCAATTTCATCCATATGAGCTGCAATCATTACCTTCAAGGCACCTGGCTTTCGCTTGACACAGATCATATTCCCCATAGCATCAACCGAGATTTCATCTACTATTGGGTCAAGTTCTCGCCTGACTATATCACGAATCCGGCCTTCAAATCCGGGAATGCCTGAGGCTTCACAAAGTTCTTTCAATAATTCCATTTGACTTCTCCAAATTGTAACAAACTAATGATTAACGGATGAATTTTCCAAAAACTTAAAGAACCAGTTACTGAAGAAACATTTTTCTTCTGATAAACAGACCTATTTGATAATGAATAACTGTGCCTAAATAGCTATTTAGTAGCAAACAAATTCTGAAAAGCACCGACAGATGACCGAAATCCATCCTCAAAACTGGTATTAGGCTTGGGACGATATACACTCTCGAAGGAAATTACCCCACTGTAATTGTCTAGTTTCAGTGCTTCAGCTAAATCAGAAAGATAGAAGGCCATATCACCCGTATTGAACGGCACAAATTCAACCATCGCTCGTGCAATATCAATTCGTGCATCTTTGAGGTGTATATGTCCCAAGTATCCGTCTCGTAAACATTGATAGCCATCTGGGTATGCTTTCTCAGTACAATATAGACTATTACATGGATCCCAAAGAACCTTCAGCCGATCAGATCCAAGCTGATCAATCAATTTTCGTGCTAGATAAGCTGAAGTAATCATTGAGCCATTACCCGTCTCTATTACCAAAGTAATATCTTCGTCTTCAGCAATTTGAACTGGTAATTCTAGCAAAGTCACTAATTTGTCCCAAGCTCCATTAGCTACAATCCACTCTTCCGCCCCTTGAGCACCGAACAGAATCATCTCTTTACGAAAACTCATTATCCGGACGAGTTGACAATTAAGCATTTTTGCCATTTGAATACACTTTTTAAGATCAGTAATCTGTTGCTGGTATGCATTGTCATTGAGTGTAATCTCCGTTACAGCTAAACCACTAAATATATGACGTGATATACAAGAAATCTGAATACTATGGGCTGTGATTATTCGCTTTATCCAATCAATTTCCTCCGATGTCATATCGCCTACTTCTTTATCTTTACCGGAAGGCATTGTTAGGTATTGGAGTTCAGCGTGGGTTAGTTGGAACTCCTTCATGACCTTTAGAGTATGCTCAAGGTTTCGACTAATTCCATCGACGATCACACCCATCTGGTAAGTTGGTCGGTTAATATTATTAGACATCTATACGTAATCCTGACTTAAATTATTATCTATCTGTTCTTTAACCTGGCCCATAATGCTAATTTCTTATTCTTGGACTCAACAGTCAGTCCGCTTTCCAAGTTGAAACCTGCGTCTCGCCAAGCGAAAATACCACCCTTAAGAACTTGGAGTAATTTCGGTTGAAACCCTAAGTCATTCTGCAATAAAATTTGTGCCGCCCGGACACTTGAGTTTTCAGCCAGTCAGCTACAGTAAAAAATAATGACCTTATTTCTTGGTAATTCACGATGGCGATCGACCAGTTCACCTACAGGCAAAGATATTGCACCAGGCAAATGACTTTTCTCATACGACTTCAGGCCTCGTACATCGACGATTAAGAAATCTTCCTGTCTATCCATTATTTTTTTTAACTCTTGAACGGTTGCTCGCTTGGGTTGGGCCAGAATTATCGGCACCGCCGCCAAAAAAAATACCACTAACAGACACAGTTTCTTTGCCAAATGCACCTTAGAAAAATATCTTTGTTGCTTCATTTTGACTAACTCTTCCTTTCGTATGATTTGGTAGGTAATCTAGGGAAATTAAGGGTAACATACCAAAATTTGGTTAACAATCTACTTCCATTAGATCAGACTGAATAAGCGACCGATCCATCTTCACGTAGCAAAGTTTCCGCAGTATTCATCGACTCAAACGGAGGGAGTCGGCTAGCATCCAATTCCACACCCAAGCCAGACGCGGTGGGAATTGGAATATAACCACCTTCTCTTTTATAGCAAGTAGTAAAAAAATCATACTGCTCAGATTCGTCGTCTTTGGTATATTCTTGAGTGATAAAATTCGGAATACTAGTATCAAGGTGAATCGACGCCGCAGTAATCAGTGGTCCTAAGAAGTTGTGAGTTACCACTGCACTATGGTAGGACTCTGCTATAGCAGCAATTTTCTTGCAATGTGTGAGCCCACCAGCTAAAGCGACATCAGGACGAACGTATTGTGGACCGCCAGCGTGAAGCAATTCACGGAATTCCCAGATAGTCGTTAACCGTTCACCATTACCGATTGGGATATTGATCCGTTTCGCCATTTCACCTTGCGTAGTAATGCTATCAATTTGAATAGGATCTTCAATAAAATAAAGGTTAAATTCTGCCAAATGTTCTGCTAGTGCAATGCTGTTCATAGGACTTAGTTTTCGATGTACTTCAGCAATCAAATCTAGACCAGAACCACCACCTGAACGAGCTGCAGCAACGATGTCCCGCACGGATTTAATCATCTGATCCTGTGTCATATTTTGAAAACCATCCACTAGAGGATCAAATTTAATGGCGGTGAACCCTTCACTCACTGCTGACTTGGCTGCTTGGTACATAGCTTCTGGGTTAGGTTGATCAGCTAGTAAATGTAGCCTGATTTTATCCCTACAATTACCACCAAGAAGTTCCCAAACTGGAACATCAAGGTGTTTCCCTTTAATATCCCAGAGCGCAATATCAATCGCACTAATAGCTCCTGACAAAGCATTTCCTTTGAATGGACTCATACGGTATAGGTATTGCCAATGATGTTCAATTCGAAGTGGATTTTGACCGATCAGGTAATTTTCAAATCGTTTGACTATAGCTTCTACTGCCTCCGGGTAACCCCAGTAAGCTGTCTGTCCTAATCCCGTTATTCCAGTGTCGGTCCGAATTTGCACAATATAGCCGTTAGCAACTAAGTACGACTGAATACTTTCAATTTTCATTTCTGATTTTACTCCTGCGGGACTATTTCAAAGATTGAGTTTCTTCACTATTGAATTTAACCAGACACCGACCGATCATGTCGTGAAGTGTTTGGTGTCGCGTGTTGAATAATGCTATTAGATAACCAATAAAAAGCAGAGGCAGAAACGGCAGAAACGAATAAACCAACGAATAAGACATTTTGACAAGATGTCGGACAGAAGCTCGCACGAGGTTAATAGGTCGACCATCTAGATCGGTAACCTTCAAGTTCATTAAACGTTTACCCAAAGTAGCCTGACTTTCTGAGCTCTCTAAGAAGCTGAAATAAAGCCAACTTAAAATTAGAGGGCAATAGGTCAAGATTAGTTTGTCTTGAAAGGCTAACTCGTTTATCTTTTTTTGCATTAGAGCTACCTGTTCCTCAGGCATGAGTTCGTTTTGGCTTTGCAAAAATCCTGTGAGATCACTTCCCATTATTTTGTGTATGACCCCAGTTGCAATTAAAGCAAGAACAGTGAAGATTGACATGAGCAATCCGTCAATTAAAAAAGCAAAAGCTCGTCGCCAAAAAACTTTCCATCCAATATTAGTCGGACGCCTATCAGGCGGCAAATTGGTTTCTCGCTGATCTGTTATATCTAGGTCGTTCAAAACTCAGGTTCTTCTTTTTATCGTCAAATAGTTGATAATTTGGTGAGGGAAAATCGGTTTTGGTTCGGTCTTGATAGCAATCCTATTTTTACTGGACTAGTTATTCAGCCATTTGGAGTAAATAATTAATAGTGGCTCAGAACTACCACAGAAACATCTTAAATCTCTGACGACGAAGTATTCAACTTGATATCACTTTCACTACAATGAAAGCCTCAGCATAATGTTATCACACCTGCAAGTTTGACTTGATTCTAACTGTCAGATTTACCTATAGAATACTCGGTACTATACATTGACATACTTCTTTAGGTGTCCACATTTTATTGTTTGCCAAAAAACGAAATTGTCGTAAATGGATGTTTAATCACGCGACTTAGATTCATACCAACCATTTTTACCAACAAATGACATACAAGGAATATTTCTTGTTTTAATGTATGTCTTGACCGAGAAAACTCTAAGGTTTAGAATGAAGCGTAGTCTAAGGTGGTTTTGGCGAACCATCAGTTAATTGTTTGTTATCGGCGGCACATTATCCTACATTGCCCAATGCTTTGATTGATAACCGACAGGTTTGTGTATTATAAACACGTAAATATTAATTGATTATACCCCAAAAATCGTCAGGATTGATACATCTAAGTCTCATTCGAAATACGGTGGGGTTTTGTCTTTTGCCATTGAGGCTTTTATCGTAAGAGTTTGGCTGGCAATTCTTCAGTATATGCTAATGTCTACTTGTTCTATTAAGACGAATTTACCTGTCAGTATAGTTCCCAGTCAAGTCATTGTCAATAAGTCGAATTGGTCTTGGATTTGTGCAGCTAGTGGATATAATTACAACGATAAAGGAAGACCGTTCGTTCAGAAAAGTTTCAATAAAAAAATAGCCGTTGATAGTTCAGAACAATTCAACCCTTGGAGGAATGTTTGATGTACATTAGCCCCAAACAATGGGAGGATTTTGACCAGCAAGGATACGTTCGATTAGGTCAGATTGCCACGAATAAGCAATTAGCCGATATGCAACAACGAATCGATGATATTATGCTGGGAGTCGCTCCAATTGACTACGAACAAATTATGATGCAGTTAGACAGAGAACCTGGTACTAATCAGCCTGGACCACAAAGCCACGGGCATAAGGGAGCAACGCTACTGTATCGAAAAATTCAAAAGCTGGAATACGACCCCATTTTTTTGAACTACATGATCAACCCCGTTTTCGAGGAAATCTGTCGACGAACCTACGGAGATAATGCCCCAATTAGCTGTTTTAGGGCCATGTTTATGAATAAGCCTGCTCAGGAAGGCACCTACTTAGTCTGGCATCAAGATCGCTGGAGTAATCTTGACCGAGATCCGCAAATTACTATTTACACCGCTCTGGATCCAGCATCTATTGAGAATGGTTGTGTTCATATTATTCCGCGCTCACACCGACAATTGGTCAATCCATCTCATGGTTCTGGTTTTCTGACAGAAGCTCATATTGAGGAAATTGTCAGCCAAGCCGACCCATTACCCTTAGAACTAGCAGCAGGTGAGGTCGTCCTGTTACATAACTGGACACTACATAGCTCGGGTATTAACCAAACCCAAACCCCTCGAAGAGCGTTCAGTATCTGTTACATGCACGGCGACACAAAAACTCAGAGCGGGGGCGTGTATCCTCGTATTTTTGGTGAGGGGGCACTCACAGTTGAGCAATTCAAAACCAGTTAAAGGCGATTTACCCATTCGGCGAATGGGCCGAACGGGAATGAATCCTTCCATACTTGGGTTAGGCGCAGCTTGGTTGCATGCTGGCCCTTTCGATGAAACCGTTTCAACCATTTATCGAGCAATCGAATTAGGGATAAACTACATTGATACCTACCCTGGTCATAGTGAAGAGAGATGGGGCCAAGCCTTGAGAAATGGTCTGAGAGATCAGGTTTATCTGCAAGCTAAAGTGGGCACACATCCACAAAAGCCCAAAGACTTTTCAGCGGAAACTACGCGTTGGAGCATTGAGCAAAGTTTAAGAAGTCTGGAGACTGATTATCTAGACGCAGTCTTGATTCACGATCCTATTAGGATTGAAGATGCTATTGGCCCCAACCGAGCGTTAGATGAACTAATTCGAATGAAGGAAGCTGGTCAAATCGGTAGTATTGGCTTGGGTGTGCGTTCGCACGACTTTCATTGTCAAGCGATTGAAACTGGTCAAGTGGATATTATCCTGACTTTTTTGGATTACACTTTGTTAAACCAATCAGTGGCGGAAACCACGCTTCCACTGGCTAGACAGCACGACGTAGGTATCATTCTTGCCAGTGTTTTTGGAATGGGGTTACTGACAGGAATTGAACCCGATAAGGAGGAAGATAAAAGAAAAAATCCCAATCAACGGCCAACCGCCCACCAACTTTGGCAATGGTGCCAAAAACGAAAGATTGATATACGTAGCTTAGCTATGCAATTTTGCCTGCATGCACCAATTGATGGTATTGTCATGTTTGGGCCATCTAATATCAAACATGTGGAATCAGCATATCAAGCGGCCACAAGCCAAGTGTCTAGTTCAATTTGGCAAGAACTGGAATCCGAATTTGGTATCCGGCTTGGTGGCGGTTTTGATGAGTGCTGAAACCGCCACTTATCACTTAACATTTAGTACTGATCTGAACCACTTAAAGGTAATGGCAATATCCAGATATTTCGATACTTAACGTCATCTCCATGGTCTTGGAGCAGTAGTGGCCCTGGCTCTCCAACCTGTTCGTCAATAGCAGCCCCAGTTACACCTGGCAGCTCAATATTATTGTGAATCACAATATTGTTTTGAAGTACGGTTAATCGGGTTCGATCTACAACTTCTCCGTTACTGTTTACTCGAGCCGCTCGGAAATAGACATCGTATGTTTGCCATTCTAAGGGTGGGTAACAAGCATTAGTTAATGGAGAAAATTGGTTATAAATTGATCCACAGTCGCCCTTACCTGGATTCTCAATTCCGTAAGAGTCTAAGACTTGAATTTCGTATCTACCTTGTAAGAACACACCACTATTACCACGAGCCTGTCCCGTTGCATCTGGCATGTGAGGAGTCATAAACTCAAGATGCAGGATAAAATCCGTGAATCTATCTTGCGTCATAATGTCGCCCTTATTGACCGACATAACACCATTTTCAACAATCCAATTGGCGTCTTGGCCATCTCTTTGTGTCCAATTGCTAACATCCCGATTATTGAAAACTTGTATTGCATTTTGTGGAATTTGATTAGTCATAGCTGAGGTTGCTCCTGATTTCAAAGCGTATTTCTTTGATGGTCTAATTTTATGCCCACCCTTGTCCACCACCACCAACACGAGCTTGACAAATTTGCTTGTAGTAGCCACTTTTACGGTAGGCCGTCAGTGGTTCGGGGTCGATTCCCATTTCGATTCGAACACGTTGTAATAGTGGCCGAACATCTGTTTCTGCTGCTCGTTGCAATATCCGTTCTGCGTCGATGATTTGACTAGCAGCTTGAGCTTCAGCTAGTTGTTCCCTATCAATAATCAGCGCTTTAGCGTAGGCAGTTTGCAAGTTGCATACTGACTGAATACTGGCTTCAACTTTTGGCTTCAGGTTGTGGCTCTGGTCAATCATATAAGCAATGTTAGTTTCGGTGTCAGGATCGAGTTCAGCTGTCACTAACTCGTGATAAATCAGGAACAACTCTTGTGGGTTGACCGATCCTACAGTAAGATCATCATCGGCATACTTTCGACAATTAAAGTGAAACCCCCCTAGTTTACCTTCGTCTATCAGGTAGGCGACAATGAATTCGATATTGGTACCTTGTGGGTGGTGCCCTAAGTCGATTAGTACTTGAGCCTGATGCCCTAATTTAGTAGCAAGTAAATAAGCCGTCCCCCAATCTGCCAAATCCGTATGATAGAAAGATGGCTCGAAAAATTTATATTCGATGAGCATTCGTTGGTCAGGTGCTAAGGCTTGATATACCGCGTCTAAAGCATCATACATCCACGTCTTACGTTGACGAAAGTTGGCTTGTCCTGGGAAATTAGTGCCATCAGCGAACCAAAGGCTAAGATCCTGAGAACCAGTGGCATTCATAATGTCAACGCATTCTAACAAATGATCAAGTGCTTTTTGACGAATACTTTCTTCCGGGCTACAGACAGATCCTAGCTTGTATTCTTGGTCTTGAAAAACGTTAGGATTAATAGCCCCAATACCAATCTTCAAGTCAGAGGCCTGTTGCTTCAGACCTTCCCAATCATCCGTTATATCCCACGGTATATGTAGAGCAACGGTGGGTGACACACCAGTATACTTGTGAACTGTTGCAGCGTCTTCCAAGCGTTCCGTGGCGTTTCGAGCTGCTCCTTCTTGATAAAAAACACCAAAACGAGTTCCTGAATTACCATAGCCCCATGAAGGAGTCTCGATGTGTTGTTGTTTTAATAATTCTTTCGTTTTTGAAACATCAACACCTTGCTTCTCCAAGTCTTCGGCTAAAATTTCGTACTTAATATCGCTCATCTGACTCTCCTCTAGCAAAAGGTTAAACGTCGTCTATACGTATCGATAATTCTTCTAATTGTGCTTTTGAAACTACGGAAGGCGCACCAGTCATTAAACATGCACCTCTCTGGGTTTTTGGAAAAGCTATTACCTCGCGGATATTGTCTTCACCCAGCATTAACATAACCAATCGGTCCAAGCCAGGAGCAATACCAGCATGGGGCGGAGTACCATATTGTAAGGCTTCGATAAAGTAACCAAACCGGGTTTTAATGTCTTCTGGTGCTAGGTTTAACACCTCTAAAATTTGTTGTTGAACAGCCCACTGATGAATTCGTACACTACCACTAGCAACTTCGTTTCCGTTGATAACCATATCGTAATGTTGAGCTTTTACCTGCCCTGGATTGTCGCTGATCAGGTCGATAGTGTCTGCAGTTGGGGAGGTAAACAGATGGTGGGCCGGCTGGTAACGTTTATCATTGTCGTCCCATTCAAATAAAGGAAAATCAATCATCCACAACATGTCAAACCGGCTTTCATCGATTAAATCCAATTTCTTTCCTAAATGCAGTCGCAAATTAGCCAAAGCATCAGCAACCACTTTAGGTTGATCTGCAACGAACAACAGTAAATCACCTGCTTGAGCTCCCATTCTTTCTGCTATGGCTTGCAGTTGCTCAGTAGTGAAAAATTTCACAATACTTGAGTCGAATCCATCCTGAGTGACTTTGATCCAAGCTAACCCTTTTGCTTTATAGGTGGCCACAAAATCGGTTAGGCTATCGATTTCGCGTCGGGTGAAATTACTTCCTCCGGGAGCAGCTAAACCTTTTACTTGACCATCATTTTTCAAGACACTGGAAAAGACTTTGAAGTCACAATCAGCTACTAAATCAGATATGTTTGTTAATTCCATACCGAAACGGGTATCCGGTTTATCGTTTCCATACCGCTCCATTGCTTCATCGTAGGTCATCCGTTTGAATGGTGTCTCAACCGGAATACCACCAGCCTCTTCGAAGATTCGCTTTATTAACCCCTCAGCAGTTGTCATTACATCGTCAGCAGTAGCAAATGACATCTCAAAGTCAATCTGGGTAAACTCTAATTGCCGGTCTGCACGGGTATCTTCATCACGGAAACAACGAGCGATTTGAAAATATCTATCAACACCACTCATCATTAAGATCTGCTTGAATTGCTGGGGAGACTGCGGCATGGCATAAAAATTACCAGCATTCAACCGGCTGGGAACTAATACATCCCTGGCTCCTTCAGGTGTACTATTCATCAGAATTGGAGTTTCAACTTCTAGAAAACCCTGTTCATCCATATAATTGCGACAAGCCAACATGGATTTGTGCCTCAGTTGAATTATTTTCTGCATTTTCGGACGACGCAAGTCTAGGTATCTATGTTTCAGTCGTACATCCTCTGCGACATCAACTTCATCCTCAATGGGAAAAACTGGTGTTTCGGCTACATTCAAAATCTCCAATTCTTCAGTTGCTAGTTCAACTTCACCTGTGTCCAAGTTTGGATTTTGAGCCCCTTCGCCGCGTTCCCGAATTTTACCAGTTACACTAATAACGAATTCATTTCTCAGCCGGTCAGCAGATTGGTGAGCAGCCTTGTCAATAATCGGATCAAAAACAACCTGAACAATTCCTGTTCTATCACGAAGATCTACAAAAATAACGCCTCCGTGATCCCGCCGACGGGCAACCCAGCCGACGATCTGCACATCCTCTCCAATTTGCTGGCGACGAAGGTCACCGCAGTAGTGTGTTCGCTTCATAGTTTCCTTGTTGGGTTCAATGTTAGTAGAACCGAACTCTCCTCATTTCTTTCATTCCAGTTTTTCTAAAATTTCAGCTCTTAGTTGTCGCAAATCCAAATTGTCAGGCATAGCAATAATAGCCCGTTGTATTGCTTCCTTAGCCAGCACATATTTTGCCTGATCAGAGTACAATTCCGCAAGCACGTAATTAGCATGCCAAGAATCAGGATTCTTAGCAATGGATTTTTGAGCGTATTCTACTGCTAAATCAGTTTGTTTTATAGATTGATAAAGTGAAGCTATAACAGCAAAAATTTCAGCAGGTAGGTCTGCTTCTACTGATTCCATTCTTTTGTAAGTCCTCAATGCTTGATCGAACCTTTCTAACCGCTCATAGAGTGGCCCCAAAAAAATGTAGAAGTCAATTCGNTTAGGNGCTAATTTCAAGGCTTGCTCCATCGTTTTAGCGGATTCATCTAATTTNCCTTGTGCCTCCAAACTGACTGCTAACTGAAAGTGGTTTTGTGGGTCTTTAGCATTTTNCTGAATGGCAAGTCGTGCCTCGGCTTCCAATTCAGCAAACTCAGTTTGTGCATTTTCCCTTACCAAGCCAATTGCCACACCAAGGTTATATCGAATTGTCATGTCTCTGGGATTTCCAATGACAGCTTGGTTCATAAGTTCAGCTGCTCGTGTTAGTTCACCTTTAGCATAAGAAATATGCCCACTAATTAAGTCTTGGGTTGCAGAAAAGTAAGCTTTCAACGTATTTCTCACCCGCTTTTTTTCTTCCAAAGTAGATCCATAGTTGACCAAAATTGACGAAACTTGTTCTCTGTAAGGGGCCATTGTTGACACATTTTGGTGAGTTGTATTGACAACCGACTGCCCGCTAAAAAACTCTAGGTGAGGATGATTATCTGTATGAATTAGTCCGGGGCCAACATACGATCGAGCGGCTTCTTCCCCCATCATAAATGAATCAAGGAGAGACCACCCATCCAAATCGTCATGACGAAGACCTGCTTGAATACTAGGAATTTGTGTACGAGACATAAAATCGTTGAAATTAATCCGTAGTTTATTGGGTGTACCAATCAAGATAACAAAATCAGGCGTATATTTGTACCAAATGGTAGTATGGGGGAAAACATTCAAAAATGTACGAACTATCATTTTATAGTGATCCAGAGGAACTCGGTGTAGCGGAACCCATTGGCACATAATTCCATCAGGGGTGAGAATCCTCTTACACAGTCGGTAAAAATCTTCGGTATAAATATTGGAACTNCCAGCACTAACAAGTGGGTGTATGATTCCTGTCGAGATCATATCATACTTCTCTTCCGTCATTAAAATGTAGTTACGACCGTCGTTTATAAAGTAATTGAAAAGTGGATGTTCGATTACATCTTGATTGACATGAGTGAAATGCTGTTGAGATGCTTCAATCACACCCTGAGAAATTTCAACAGCGTCCACAGAAACTCCGTGCTGAATGATTGAATGGGATGTCACACCCATTCCAAAACCAACTACCAACGCTTTTTTCGGGTTGGGATGAAGTAATAAAGGAAGATGAGCAATTACTCGGTGTGAGGGTGAGTCCCATCGCGAAGCATCCGCGGCTTGGTTAGTATCTACATACAGGCGGTATACCCCTTCATCATCTTTCAGGGTGGTAATACTGGCATCAACTTCCTCTTGATAAGCCACTAAGTCATCTCCCGGCCGTTGAATCTTGAAGATTGCACTTTTCAGGAATAAGGGTGTAACTGACCAGCCTACGGACAGAATNACCACAACTATAGTTACTATTGATCCACAAATNGCCAACCCTTTTCTAAATGATTGAGCCATCGACCCAGGATAATTCGGTATGGGTAAAATTATCCAACATCCAACACCAACATTTAGCAAGGAAATTAAACCGATACTGCGTTGGATACCAAGTAAAGGGATTAGGACATAACCGCCTATCAAGGCACCTAGAATCGAGCCTACCGTGTTGACCATATAAACCTGTCCCACATCTCGCCCAAGCGCCGATTTGGTCGAAGTATAGATACGTGTCACGATGGGGAAACATCCCCCCATCAAGGTGGTTGGGACCAACATGACTATCAGGCAAGCTATGAAAGTCCAAAAACGTGTGCCAGGCAGTAGCTGGAAAGCCTGATTAATCTCAAATAAACGGCCAAATACAGGTAGTAAAACAATACTGGATAGACCGATTCCNACTTGGATCAGAGAAAAAAGACTTAGATTAGATTGAAAATCATCNTTCGAACTAGTTTGATCGGATAGCCAAGCAAAAACCAGACTTCCAAGACCAATTCCAAATAGAAATGCTGCCAGCATCGTCGAAAAGGCATAGGTCGTGCTCCCGAGAAAAAATACCAGTATTCTGGTCCACAGTACTTCGTAAGACAGTGCACAAAAACCCGAAATGCCAAATGCTAGTAACCCTGCTGGTGGCAAAACTGGTAACAATTTGTGATTAAGCTTAGAAATACCCTCAGTATTCACTGGTTCATTAGCCACTGACTCTTGAAGGTCTGATATGGCAGTTATTATTGCCTCATTGCTAAATTCCCATCGTAAATCAAGCCAAAAAGAGAGCACTGCCAATAATAGATTAATAAAAGCACTGAAAATTATAGTTTCAACAACCCCGAAGTATCGAATAAGGAAAAAGCCCGTGGCAATAGTACCTATCATGGCTCCAAAGGTATTGAGCGCATAAAATAAACCAACCCTACGTCCTCTTTTCTGAATTTGATCTACAACAAATTTACTAACAACAGGAAGCGTTCCTCCCATCAAGGTTGTGGGGATCAGCAAAACNACGAAAGAAAGTATGAATCGGATAACTGTCAAAGAGTAGAAATTTACCGATAAATTGCGGTAAATCAAAATATAAATTGCTTTAAGTAAATCCAAGAAAAAGGGGGACAATAGAGCAAAAATGGCGATCCCACATTCCAATACAGCATAAATTCGAAGTGGCCTACCCAGCCGGTCGACGATTCGGCCAAGAAGATAACTTCCCAAGGCTAGTCCAGCCATAAAGGTCGTTAATATTGCACTGGTGGCAAAAATAGTACTACCAAATATTAGCTGTAATTGCCTGGCCCAAGTGACCTGATATATTAATCCGCTAGCACCAGAAAAGAAGAAGATGATTCCAAATATACTCAGGCGACGAGTCGAGGTTGAGAGTAATTTATTGTTTGACACGATGGAATAGGGCTTGATGTTCTTATTACAACTTCTGACCGCCACCACTTATAGTTATAGGTGGAATATCAGAAGGTTTTGAGGAACCAACGAATTCATCCCAATTAGCTTGTACCTGAGCTATAGAATTCAATTCGCCTTCACCAATTAGGAACCGGTAATTAATAGTAAGAGTCGCTCCATCCTCTATAGGGGAAACAAAGAAAGCTCCAAACCGTCCGTAGTCTCGATAGGCAGAGAACTTTGTTTCTTTAGGATTATCTAGGTGATTAAGCTGAACAATTGTATGTCTTTTCCCACTCAGTGTATAGGTTTCAGAGACCCATGGGTAATCTACATCTAGTCTTGGGTCGGCCTTAACTTGAGGGAAAGTATAGGTCGTATCTTCTAATACTAACTCATCCGCAGGTCGGTACTGTACACCAGCATGTTCTGGATCCCCATTTAAAACTAGATTCCCGGCTACGGCCGTTAGTTTGGACTGAAAATCGATCTGTAATCGAAAGTCATCCTCAGATGGCTGACTAAAAGTCATATGTCGAACTTCTCGAAGAATAGGCTTTTGATTTTCGTCATTCCAGTCGGTATTTGAGCTTAAAATAGCAAAATCTTGCGTTGCTGTTTTCTCACCGAACTTACGGTGAATAATCTCTCCATCTGTCATGTGCCAACGGTCATAAGATTGCGCCTTATNCTCAATTTTGTTCCAGCCGATGAAAATACCGCGATGATGAGTAAAATGTCCGCCAGCTCCTTTGGTAATTGGTGTTGTTCCCTCCGTATTGAATACATGAAGATAAGGTTTATAAGTCTGTTGCAAGCGTTCTTGAGTTGAATTATCGTATGCGTACATGTATCGACTGANGATCATACCGTCTTGTAGNATGTCGATATATTGATTTGGTTCATCCCTGAGGGTAAACCCGTTAGTGCTCATTTTTTTCTCCTTGAATGGTGTATGGNTATCTAGATCCAGCAGTTATAACAAGAGAAGTTACGCTAATCAATATCTTTTGGCTGAATATTTGCTGCACGAACAGTTTTGAGTTGGTCTAGATATTTCTTATTTTCTGGTTCAGTGGTTAGCAAACTAACCAATAATGATTCCGCTTCATCATATCGGCTTTGGGCGTAGTAGACGAAAGATAACTGCTCCAGGTCTTCAGCTTNCCCCCTGGCCTCGACTAGATCAGTTGCAGTTTCCTCGGCAATCTTCAGATGTTTGNTTGCAACCTTAAAGTTTTTTTGTTCTTTGTGTAATAAGCCGAGCATTACCCGTATTTCAATAGCTTTTGGGAAGTNGTCAACAGCTCGTCGGTAAACCTTGGTGGCTTCGTGCAAAAGTTTTTGTTGGATATAAAAATCAGCAAGCCGACGGTAAGCTGGTAAAAAATCAGCGGAGANTTGTAANGCTTTTTCATATGATTTCTGGGCGAGTTCAGTTTTTTTGTATCTAGCGTAGAGGTCCCCTAGGTACAAATACCCCTTAGGCTCGTTNGGGTNTTTTTCCAAATAAGCTTGTGTTTCGGATAAGTCTTGTTGCAGTTCTTGTAGTTGTTTAGCTTTCTGGTATTCAGATTTGGCTTGTTCTTTTTGTCCCATTCGGGCGTAGCATTGGGCTAAATTGTAGTAAATCGTTGAGTCATCTGGGTTATTTATTAAAGCTTCTCTGTAGNTAGTAACCGCNAGCTCAAATTGTTTCTCTTGTTGATAAGCAAATCCAAGTTCAAATTGAGCGTTGGTGTGTTTAGGTTCCTGTCTTAAAATGAATTTAAGGTCTTTAATTGCTAACTNGGTTTTACCTTGTTTTGTATATACAACTGCTCTATTGTAACGAGCTGTTATGTGTTTTGGATCAATACTGACGACTTTTGCGATGGGAGGTAAAGCTGAGTCAAGTTGACCGATGGCGATTAAACTACTAGCCAGTCCAACGTTAGCTGATAGGTGATTAGGTAATTCTACCAAGATATTCCGATATCGATCAGCTGCTTGATCATAGCATTCAGCCTGCCACAAAANATCAGCATAGTTTAATTGGAGAGGTATATCTTTTGGAGACAGTCGGCTGGCACGTCGCGCATACTCGACAGCTTTCTTGTGCCGATTTTGGTCAGATAAAATAACGCTTAAGTCGGCATACGCAGACACAAAGTCAGGAGCAATTTCGATGACCCTTTGGTAACAGATGATCGCTTCTTTGTTTCGACCATCCATCCATAGTGTTAACCCCAGACCACGAATGGCTTTAGCCGAGGTAGGATCTTTATCTAAAATAGACTTGTAAATGCCAAAGGCTCGGTTCACATCCNTGTCAGCTAACGCCGATTCTGCTTCCTGAAACAGGTCGTTTTCAGCTGTTAACAAAACAGAAAAAGCTAAACTGATAAATCCGAAAAAGTAAACTTGAACGAATCTGTTTTTTGTTACCACGATCTCTTAGTCGGTAATCTCGTACTGATTACATCGGATTCATAAGACAGTTTCCTGCAAGATGGTAAGGGCAGTTTGGACAGTGATCATAGTTTTGGTTAAGATCGGAAAAATCAAGTTGGTCTATATAGCAAACCCATTTTTTTTCGAGATTTTTTAATTGAATTTGAGAAAAATTTTTCACTTCCACTTCACCTGTTTTTGTGAGGAATAAGGTAGTAGATACGTTATTCTGTTCGGGATATAGCTTATGCAANCAGATAGCGTATAGCTCCATTTGAAGCCGATTATAGCATAAATGATCTATTGACTCACTCAGATCGGGAGCATCTATTTTGTATTGTATTATAGACCAAAAACCGTTGGCCTCTTGATAGAGTCGATCGAACATTCCATGGACAATATGCGGACCGATTTTTGCCTGAATCGGCATTTTAACCTTGGAATTTGGAGATTCTAGGGCCGCCTTGCCAATTTTCGACTTCGTAAATGTTTCTAGGTGTAACCAAGCATTAGCGGGCAACTGTTTTTGTAAAATCTCAATATCTCTTAAACTTAGTAGTTGTGAGAATGCTTTTTGCACTTGATTTTCGAAACCGGTTTTATTTTTTAAAACATTCGCTGAATCAACCGAAAAATCAGTCAAATCAGTCAAATCAGTCAAATCAGTCAAATCAGTCAAATCAGTCAAATCAGTCAAATCAGTCAAATCAGAACCGATTATATGATGTTGTAAATAAAATTTGGTTTCGCATTGAGCTAAAGTTGCTAGTTCAGAAACAGTGTAAAACTGTTCTTTAGATTCTGTTACAACAGGCTTTAGATCGATTTCGCTCCGAGTTAAATCAACTAACGTATGTAGTAATCCAGTTTCTGATTTTGTCGTCTCTAAATCGATATGTTTTGTAAACTGAATAGGTAGTTCAAAATGATGATCTCTGCCTTCAAGATCGGTTACGGTAACTGGCCAAACCTTCGTAAAATCAGCCGGAGTCTCGTGCAAGCCGAGAGCATCAAAAAGCCAATTCAAATAGCTAAGCGAAGTAGAATTTTTCTGAGATGTACCGGCCAAAATCAGCCTATCTCTAGCACGAGTCACGGCCACATAAAAAAGTCTTTTTTCTTCCGCAATCATTCTATCAGTTGCTTTCTTTTTCATCAACTTCAAAATCGCTGGAGTTAAATTATCTTCTGAGTAAAATTCACTTTTCCTATCTTTACTGGAAACATTAAAACCAATACCGTATTCCGCATGAAAATAGGGTTCATTTTCTGGTCGAAGTCGGCGGCTCAGGTGTGGCAAAAAAACCACGGGGAACTCTAATCCTTTAGAAGCGTGGATAGTCATAATCTGCACTCGGTCCAAGTCATTGTCTACTTTGGCCTGTTCTTCTTGGTTTTCCGTGTCCATTAGTGAGTCTAATTCGTGCAAAAAGCTCGATAAATTGGCATCTTCGTTTTTCTCAAACTCACGTGCGATTTGTAATAATTTCTGGTAGTTCGCCCATTTTTGTTCACCTTGCCTGCCAACTGATAAAACACCAATCATTCCCGTTTCATTGACAACCCTACGTATTAAGATGGATATTGGTACTCGATGACAAATAGATAGGTGGCTTTTTAGAATCCCGGAAATGTAGTTGAGAATACCGGAAGGCTCAATTTCAGATTGGTAGAGCAAAAACTTATTCCAAAATTCCTCTACGTTTTCAATCTGTGAGATAGAAAACAGGTCCCCATCAGACAAACCAAAAAATGGAGAACGCAAAATACCAACCAAAGCCAAGCTGTTACCTGGATTGTCTAGAAAATGCAGATAATTGACCAAGTCATATATCTCTTGCCGTTGATAAAATCCGATGCCACCAGTGATCTGATAGGGTATAGATTCTTCCAACAAGGCATTCTCAATATCAGGCAGGTGGGTACGGCTCCGAATAATAATGGCTATATCTTTGTAGCGGATTTGCTGATAACAATCACGGTCTTTTCTGTCTTGTGNAACGAGTCCTTCTGTGGCAACTAANTGACTGATTCGCTTTGCAATTAATCGGTTCTCTTCTAGTATTTCATTGTCACNTTCATTTCGTTCGTTAGCTCCGATTAATACCTCAATTTGTCCTTCTNAGCTGCTATTTCGTCCCCAAACAAGTGGCTGATAAGGCATTTCTGAATGCCCATCCATCAGATAGGAAAAGACCAAATTAACAAACCCAACCAAATTTCGAGTTAATCGAAAGTTGTCAACCAAAGATAACTGACCAGATTTTTCCTTTTTGGTGGATGGTAAATATTGTGAGGAAACTGATTGCAAATCACACCATACGAAATCACGGTTGAGTTTTTTTTGAAAATCACTCAAAGCCTCGGTAGTTTGATTGAACACGCTAACGTCAGCGCCTCGAAACCCATAGATACTTTGTTTAGGATCCCCAACTATGAATAAATTACCTGACCGAAAGTTATCTGAAAGCAGACTCAATATCTCAAACTGAATTTGATTAGTATCTTGGTATTCATCGACCATGATATATTGGTAACGTTGCTGCAACTGTTTTCGAATTGAGTGGTTACTTCTTAGGAGATTGCGAAAATAAATTTGTAAATCAGAAAAATCCAGCGAGTACTTTTGTTTTTTCTGGAGTTCATATTGGAGTTCAGCCTGACGGTAGAGATTGAGCAGAGAACGAATGGTTTTTACCAAAAACTGATCAGTATCATTGGTACACGACAACATATTTATGACTCTAGCTGCAACTTCCACCTGTTTAACCAAAAGTGCTAATTCACCATTTTGGGCAGCGACTCCCAGAAAATCTCGTTTGGAAATACTGCCCGATCGAGTCAAAATAGAGTGGCTAGCAATACGAAGTTGTTTTAACCTCAACCTAGTTTCTAATGATAATCCTGAGACAATCTCTTTTACTAGGTGAGCTTTTTTGCCAGTTGTATATTTCGTCAATTGTTCTAAATCGTTAACAAATTTTTGTATGTCAACTTGACAGAAAATTTCATTATCTATTGCAGTTTGCCACTGCTCGACAATTTGACTGTCATCTGAGTAAGTTTCATACAAACTAATGATCTGCTCCATGATACTTAATCGTTCAAAACAGCGTAGGAGAACGGTTTCTAATTTTGAACGACCAAAATGTCGAAGTAGTAAAGTCAAATCTTTACGGTTTTGGCTCTTTGTCGAACTCTCCGCTATTTCAGCCATTCGAATTTGAATAGCCTCACTCAACATTTTTCGCTGTTGAAAAGGTTCGATGACGGAAAAACCAACGGGCACACCCGACTCATTAGGGAATTCTCTTAGTATACGAGAACAAAATGAATGGATAGTAGAAATGTTTGCCTGATTTATTTCTGATTTGACTTGTTCTAAACAAATCGGCGCCAAGCCTTCAGCCAAATAGCTATCAATCTGATGTCTGATCCGGTTTTTGAGTTCTGATGCCGATTTTTCGGTAAATGTGATAGCAACAACATTCGATACTTTCGCTGACGTCTCCAATATAACACGCAAATATCGACTAACCAATACCGCCGTCTTTCCAGAACCAGCTCCAGAACTAAGGCTGATGTGGCGGCTAAAGTCGTGCGCCTTCTTCTGGTTAATTGTAAAAAGCATTATAAACTTCGATTGGTTAAGGCAAGAAGGAATGAAAAGTCAGTAAAAATCATCGATCTTTTGGTATATAGGAGCAATACGATAATACCAACTAGGTTCAGTCAGTTATGAAGGCTATGAAGAAACACTCAGCTGTAATCAAACATTAAAGACAAGGCTTTGAAGATTTACGGTCAAGCCAAGTATTATTTTCACAGTCAAGCAACGGAAACACTTGTATATGCGAACAATATAACTGAGTAGATTAACCGTATCTATCCGCTCAAATGTATTGACTATATAAACTTAATTTCTATTTTACATGGTGAAGAGCGTATGACGAGACTCAATGGCTTGCCCCTCAATATTACAAATGACCCACGCTTCAGCCTCTATGCCTTCCATTAGTGGTCGATCCGCTAATCCGTTTAAACCCAAATCTAATTCTTGATACGGCTTCAATTCAGATGGTAGTGTTGCTCCATAAACACTGACTTCTAAAGCATGTATTTCACTGTTTTCCGTAAAGTAGAGAGTGATTTCTTCTAGTGTAACTACTTTTTGATTGTTATTTTTGACAATTAGGTCTGCATCTACGCTAATGCCATTGATGCCAATTTGAACGTTTTGTAAACTCAACCACATCTTTAGCGGTTCCTTACGCTTTTTATGCTGTTGAGCCGCCATTGGTCCAATTGTTATTATCAGCGCAGCGCTGGCGANAACTAAGCAAAATAGAATCACAAAAATTGGAGAATCAGCAAGGTGGTGTGACGCCACCTTNGCAATCAGTTTGACAGGCATTAGTTTGATTTAATTGACGCTAGTATTATCGTCAATACTAGGATAATTGTTCTTTCGTTCAGCAGTCTGTTGTGTATCCCCAGCTTGGATAAATTTAGTTCTCCCACGATTTTGTTGCGCTAAATCCAATAGCCATTTGGCGTGAGGAGTATGTTTGAGATCAATTTCAAGACCAACCAAGAAGATGCTCGACTGATTCCCGTTTTTCTTTTTCACGGTTTGTAAGATTTTACTTGGGTCAGTTTCGATGTATTGACTTTTATTTTTTGACGNAGTAGGCAAACCGTCTGTAACGACGACTACTACGGATGCTCCGAGATCTAACCCTTTTTCGATAGCAGCTAACAGATTTGTACCAACGTTATCTTGAATTTTAGTTGGAGTGAAACGGTCCAAATAGGTCATCGCATCCATAACTTTTTCCATCGAACTCGGAATCATTTCTCTTTCCATCTGAGTTGTACGGGATGAAAAAGTAATCAGATTAAATTCATCATCATCGTCTAGTGCGAGTAGTGCATCCTTAAGTGAGTTAGTAGCTAACTTAATTTTACTTACAGCGCTTTTATCATCAACAAAAATTGGTACTTGCATACTCGCAGAAATATCGAGGCAAAACGCAACTCGCTGAGGCCCTTCCAAGTCACTCAGGAAATCAATAATATCAAGTGGATCTGCAATACCAGGATTTCCACCTCCTTCAAGTAAGCCATCTGTAGAGTTCCCCAAGGAATCGACCAAGTCTATTCCGTTTCTTTGGCCTTTCATTCGGTCTCGCCCCGTTACTTTTCCACGCCCACCAAATTCGCCAGACTTTGTGACCAAGTGCTCCAAATTAGACGCTTCTGCGTCCCGCAACTTGGCGGCTGTCATTAAATCCGGTATTTTATTTGCTTTAGGAGCTTTATTTGGGTCTTTGTTTTCAAAGATAATCCTATCTTTTAGTTCAACTACCTCGGTCACTTTATTTTTGGGAGTTTCGGCCATTTTCAATTTTGCGAGGTTAGCTAAATCCTGATCCGGTTTTCGAATTCTCTGTACCAGTGTCGGTTTATTACGAGAAATACGTAGTTTCTCTTTTGGCTGTTCCTTAAACCAATCGACCTGAATAGGATCTACTTGCCTTTCCAGAACCCTTTTTGGGATAAATACCATTATATTGATGATGAGCAAGTGAACAATCAAAGAAATCAGAATGGCTGAAAGAGATCGATTACGGCTTCTCTGAAGTTGGCTTTGCCGGTCAGGAAAAATTAAACTGTCGATGACTCCCTCCTATCTGAATTAATCAGTTTAGCAACCGAGTTAAATGGATTTATTTCTGAAACAGAGAGTGAACAAATATTATATCTTGATCAGATATAAGTTTGCCAGATGACCTGTAGCCTAGTAAGCCAGACTGGCAATAGCTTTTGGCTTGATAATCTCAACGGCCAGATGTAGAATAGGCGCAGTCCGTGGAGCCTATAGATTGGTTCGAACGATTAGCCCTATGCTTTCCCGCCTGTTTTTTTTTGTTCTAGCTGTTCTGTTTCTGCTAATTTATAATCCGGCTGTAGCTCAGTATTTCGGTAAGAATAAAGTAACCCGTCAGCAGTACGATTGGCAGATACACCGAAGCGATCATTTTGACATCTACTACTATGAAGGATCTTCGCGCCTNGTAACTATCATGGCAAACATCGCTGAAGAGGCCTACGAGCAACATAGCCAAGACCTTCAGCACCAACTTTCCAGTAGAACACCACTGATTTTGTATCAGTCTCACGTTGACTTTCGCGACACTAACATCATTCTGGATGAGTTAAGTGAAGGGGTAGGTGGATTCGCTGAAATATTCAAAAGGCGAGTGGTAATTCCTTTTACTGGCTCATTACGAGACTTCCGAGAGGTTATATTCCACGAACTGGTCCATATTTTTCAGTATGATATCATTTATCAAAAGCCATTCGCTCGTATTTACAGCGGAGAGTTTCTATATAGTGCCCCAATCTGGTTTATCGAAGGTGCTGCTGACTATTTGGCTAATGATGTTGACGCAGTAGGCGAAATGGTTCTCCGAGATGCCTGTTTGAATGATCAAATNCCCTCCCTTACNGATTTNGAAAATTTTTACATTTTGGGCCCGCAGGTCTACCTAGGTTATAAAATCGGGCAATCAGCCGTTGGTTACTTAGTCGANAATTATGGTCGAGAAAAGATCGGTGAATTAATGCACGAACTTCGTCAAAGTCGTACCAAAGACCTGAACCAGTCAATGAAAACGGTTATAGGAATGTCCTTAGAAACATTCGACGAGAAATGGCAGAGAGCGATTAAAAAACAATATTTTCCTCTGGTACAGAGCAGAGCTTACCCACAAGATGTGGCTAAGAATTTGACAAAAGACAGCAAGTATTCTCACAGTATCCAGCCGGCTTTTTCACCAAGTGGTGATTTAGTGGCTTATATAACTGGTAACGCTGGTTTCAGTGAAATTGTTTTATCTTCGACTAAGGATGGGAAACAACTATTCCGAGTTAGTANATCTTTCTTTCGTAGCAAATACGAAGAAATCCGAACAGAGGGACGTGCATTGTCTTGGTCTCCTGATGGTAACCGAATTGCATTTTTTGTTAATCATCGGTCTGAGATGTATATTCTGATTATCAATGTGGTTACTCGAAAACTAGANACTCGTATTCGCTTGGAATTTGATTCAGTTCAGTCTCCTAGCTACAATGCGACAGGCGACAAGATTGTATTTTCTGCACTTAAAAATGGTCAAACTGACCTTTTTGTATTGGATTTGGCTAAACATAAAATTGATTATCTTACCAAAGACCCTTTTAATGACCAATCACCNGTTTGGCATCCAGTTAAAGGGTTGGTCACTTATGTCTCAGAGCGGTCTGGACGAGATCAACTTGTAATCTTGGATGTTGAAAGTAAAACAAAGCGATTAGTTGATATTGGGCAGCACAATGTNGCAACACCNAGTTGGTCAAGAGAAAGCGAAAAGCTGATTTTTTGTGCTGATATTAGTGGTGTATTCGACTTATTTACACTTGATTTATCTGGCAAAAACGAACAAACAGCCGAAAACCCTGAGCTGGTTCGGTTAAGCCAATTACTGGCAGGTTGCTCTACTCCTCAGTTCTCATCCGATGAAAGAAAAATTATCTTCTCGGCATACCAAAATGGGAAACGAGATATTTACATGTTAGCTTCGGATGATCCGTTATTGCCAGAGAACGCGGAACTTGTGGATGATTTAGTCTCACCTGTTATCACTGAAACCCCGATCAGAGAAATATCCCCAACACAAAAAACTACGCGTATAGCAAAACGGAAGTACAAAACTAATTTAGCGGTAGATGCAATTTTTAGTGATTTCAATTTAGGTGCTGATGGTATTCTCCGAAACACAACTGACATGATTGCTAGTGATATGATGGGGAATCATCGTTTCGCTGTCAGCATGTCGAACCATTCAACAATAAGACAATCAGTTTATGGTGAAACCCAATTTTATATGCCTGATTTTGTCGCTAACTACGGTTACTTCCCGAGGAAAGCTGATTTTGGTGTCTCCATTTTCAACTATCACCAATACCATCTGTTTGGATCAACTCGCAGCCGAGGAGGCGTCTTTCAACGTATCACAGGCTTAGGAGGTTATGTCAGTTACCCATTTAATCGTTATCATCGACTAGATCTACAGACCCAGATCTATACTACCCCTTTTTCCTATAACTATTACCTTTCTAGACCCAGCTTTAATTCCTATGACCAAGGAAGGGGACTATTGTTTTTAGGTATTGCTTCTCTTGTTAGTGATACTACGATATGGCACTCGGCTGGCCCTTTCTCAGGTCACCGGATGAAACTAACTCTAGAAAAATCATTTGACCAAGCTGGAAGCGACCTTGATCTTACAACGATCGTCTTTGATATTCGGAAATACTTCAGACTAGGTCGTCGTTCTAGTTTTGCCATGCGTACTTTCTTAGGGAGTAGTTTTGGCCAAGATCAATCCCTCTTCTATCTGGGCGGCATCGATACTCTACGAGGATATGGTTATGAGGCTTTTATCGGTACTCGAATGGGGTTGATAAACTTTGAGTTGCGTGTACCTTTAATCGATGAGATACGTTTAGCCTGGCCCTTTGTGTTTTCGATCGGTGGTGTCCGTGGCATGGCTTTTGCCGATTTTGGAACCGTATGGTCTCCGTTCGAATTCAATGAAAATAATGCCTACCAACCATTCCAGAAAGGGCGAAAGGGTTACTATCTCGACGATATTAAAGGCTCAGTAGGATTAGGAATGAGACTCAGGCTGGGGTACTTTTCACTCGATTTTGCCATTGCTAGACGAACTAACTTGCAGACAATTCAAGCGAAACCCGTTTATCACTTTGGCTTAGGTCAAACCTTTTAACCTTGGATATAGAATATGGAAAGAAGTAATTTTAGAAGCCTAATTTTTCTGTGTGCCGCGGTATTTCTGACGGGAATAGTCTCGGTCTTGGTCAAAATTTATCCAGATTTGCTCTGGTTCGAAATGATTGGTTACTCAAGTGTTTTTAGTAAAATCCTTTTAACTAAAATCTGGGTTGGTAGTCTGACTACACTTATTTTTCTCCTCATCACCTTGGGTAATCTTTACCTGGTCTGGCGATTTTCACCAAGCCGATTCAACCCTGAAATCCTAGATGCTATTCCCATCGGTAGCGGAATTGATTTTGATTTACGGAAGTTGGTCTACGGCGTATTGTGTGTTTTTGCCGTAGCTTATAGTCTACTATCTGGTTATTCTGCTAGCGACCGTTGGGAGATTTTCCTTCGCTATTTTGATGTCAATTCCCTTACTTTTAATTCAGCAACGAAATTAGAAATAGACCCCGATAATCAATCAACGATCATCATTCCTATAAATGACTTTAAGGCTAAAGGGATACAAAGTGGCGATGTCGTCAAAATAACAAATGGAACAAACGAACAAACCGCTACCATCGAAAGTATCGATTCATCCACCGATGTGTGTCGTATTGCTCTTGATCGGCGAATCGAAAGTATCGAAAAATCTGATCGAGCTATCTTATATGCTCCAACTCGGGATCCAGTATTTAATAACCCAATTAGTTTTTACATCTTTCGTCTCCCATTTCTAAGATACATCTGTGGCAACATACTTGGGTTGTTGATTCTAATGACCTTGGTAACAGGCATAATCTATTTTTTTCATGGTTCACTGTTTAGCAACCGAAACCAACTAGAACCACCAACGAAAGTGAAATTCCACTTATTTACCTTGGTTGGCCTAGCACTGGCTGCCTACGCTTGGCAACACCAGTTTATGATGTACGATCTACTCTATTTGGCAAGCAACAAAAACTTTAAAGGTGGGGGGGGGTATGCGGATGTCCATGCACGCCTTCCTGTATTGCGGATTATGATGGTGCTATCAGCAATCAGCAGCTTAAGTTTCTTTATCAGTCTGTTTGTAAAACTAGGACGGTATGCCTTAATTGGTTTAGCATTTCTATTGACTATAGGTTTTCTTGGTAACATGTATCCATCATTCGTACAAGAGTTTCGAGTTAACCCAAATGCTCAAGATTTGGAAACAGAGTATATCAACTACAATATCAAAGCTACACTTCACGCTTACAATTTGGAGGATGATGTTGTTTCTGAACAAGAGCGTCCGTTGGAAAGCCAGTTAAGCTATGATCAACTTTATCATTCGGTTAATCGAGAGGTCATGCAAAACATACGCTTGTGGGACTGGCGTCCACTTCGCCGAACCTATCGTCAATTGCAAGAGCTTCGACCACAGTATGATTTCATTAGAGTTGGTGTTGATCGTTACAGAATGGGTAATGGTCTCAAACAAGTTATGTTGTCTGCACGCGAGCTAAATATCGACGATATGCCTGATATTGCAACGGATTGGTTCAAGCGCACTTATGTTTATACACACGGATACGGATTAGTGATGAGTCCAGTATCAGAAACGGATAGCGATGGAATTAACGACGATGGCAAGCCAAAAATGTATATTCGAGATATGAATCCAATTAACTTCGAATCAGAATGGTCTGATCAATTCTCTACGGATTTTGAACCCAGAATTTACTATGGTGAGGGTGGCTTTTATAACAATAATCTAAATGAACACTACATTATCGTTCATCCAGGTCAAAGTGAAGACCTCGAGTTCGACTATCCTCTTGACCAGCAGCGATACCAAAAGTACACCTATCAGGGTGTGGGTGGAGTAGAGTTGTCTTCGATCTGGCGACAAGTTATCTACGCTCTCAAATTTGATAATGAAATTAAATTTGTGCTAAAGGGGCGAATTGGCCCTAAAAGTCGCGTTTTGTACCATCGTAATATTATGAATCGAGTTCGAAAGATTGCTCCATTTCTTCACTATGACCAAGACCCGTACTTAGTTATTCATGGCGATCGATTAGTTTGGATGCTAGACGCCTATACCACTACTCACCTTTATCCATATGCATCACCCATGCAACACCAAATCAGATCGGCTATTGCCGAACGACAGGGTGCTGGTCAAGCGCGTCGCCTACGTACCCCAGCAGGAGAAACTCCTTGGGGTAATTATATTCGAAACTCAGTTAAGGTCACAGTTGATGCCTATGATGGTGTAGTCAATTTCTATGTAATGGACGATAAAGAGGATCCACTGGCTCTTTGTTATAATCAAATTTTTCCGGATTTGCTGAAACCGATAAGTGAGATGCCATCCGACTTACAAGAGCACATCCGTTATCCGATGACACTCTTTTCAATCCAAGCTAAAGCCTATTTGGATTATCATATGAAGGATCCCACTACGTTTTACGCAAAAGAGGATCAATGGCAAGTTGGGCAGGAAATTTATAGTCGAACTGCACGCTCACCAGATACACAACCNCAATTGCCTTCTCAGTTTGGGATTCCAACCATGCCTATTCAACCGGTGGCATCNAGTGACACCCAAGAAGTCGCCCCGTATTATGTTATAGTCAAGGTGCCAGGNGAAGAGGCCGCAGAGTTTGTTCTAATGCTACCATTTACCCCCAAAGACAAACCGAACCTGACTGCGTGGATGGCTGCTCGTTGTGACCAAGAACATTATGGACAATTACTTTTGTACCGATTTCCTAAAGGNAAATTAGCTTCCGGTCCCATGCAGGTGGAGAGTTTTATCGATCAAAAAGGTGAAATTTCACAACAGATTAGTTTGTGGAATACACAGGGCTCACGAGTTCTAAGGGGAAATTTACTAGTCATTCCAATTAGTGATGCTCTTCTGTATGTGGAACCAATTTATATTCAATCGGAAAACGAAGAATCAGCAATCCCAGAACTCAGGCAAGTNGTAGTTGGCTACAAAGAAAAAGTAGAATGGGGACANACATTAGATTTGGCTCTACGAAAATTGTTCAATGTCAGTACTAACGAGTTGGCANGNCCAACTCCANTTTTAGGAGATATATCCACTAAATCAGAAAATGAGGCGTCAACTTTTGACGACCAATTTTATTTAGTGGAGCATGCTAATCTAGTTTTCCAAGAAGCTGTTGAGGCTCAACGATTGGGGGATTGGTCGACCTACGGGGAAAAATTAAATCAGTTGNAAAAAACCTTAAAACAACTTGAAAAATTGTCGGAAACAAGTAGAGTCGAGGAGGAATAACATGTCTTATTTGATTGGAATTGATATTGGAACTACTGGAACAAAAACAATTTTAGTCGACGAGAGAGGGAACCAATTAGCTAGCGCACTAGAAGAATATCCGTTGTATACCCCTCACCCAAAATGGGCTGAACAAGAGCCGGAAGATTGGTGGAAAGCTACAGTCAACACAGTTAGAGAAGTAATGGAAAAGTCTGAAATCAATAAGGCAGACATCAAAGGTATTGGTTTGTCCGGCCAAATGCATGGCTTGGTAATTATGGACAAAAAACATCAAGTTTTGAGGCCTTCCATACTTTGGTGCGATGTACGTACAAGTGGTCAGTGCGAATACATTAGGGAAACTGTTGGCACTGAGATTCTGACTCAAAGTACTTGTAATCCAGTATTAGAAGGATTTACGGCACCAAAAATAATTTGGGTAAGAGACAATGAGCCTGAGATTTATGAGCAAACTGCGAATATTCTCTTACCCAAAGATTACGTTCGTTTTCGATTGACTGGGGAAATTTCGATGGAGGTGTCTGATGCGGCTGGNACCTTGCTGTTTGATATCAAACAAAGAGAATGGTCTCAAGTAGTTCTAGACAAATTAGATATTCGCCCCGGTCTCCTGCCGTCAACTTACGAATCAATCGATGTGTGCGGGCAAATTACACCGAATGTCGCAGAAATTACAGGTTTGCTAGCTGGCACTCCGGTTGTTGGTGGCGGTGCAGATAATGCGTGNAGTGCAGTCGGTAANGGGATTGTCAAAGAAGGACGTGTTTCCGCTAGTCTAGGGACATCGGGAGTAGTTTTAGCTCATAGTGATCAAGTCAGAGTAGACCCTGATTTAAGATTGCATAGCTTTTGTCACTCCGTTCCGAATAAATGCTACATAATGGGGGTAATGCTATCCGCTGGTGGTGCTTACCGTTGGTTCAGAGATACAGTAGCTCAACGAGAGTTGAGCGAAGCTAAAGCAAATGGTACAGATCCTTATGATCTCCTCGGGGTACAAGCAGCAACTGCCCCGGTGGGAAGTGAAGGCCTGATATTTTTACCCTACTTGACTGGTGAGCGAACACCACACGCAGATGCTAACGCGAAAGCCAATTTTTTTGGTTTGACGCTCCGTCATCAACGTTCACACTTAGTTCGGTCGGTAATGGAAGGTGTTACCTATGGTATGAGAGACTCACTTGAGCTAATTAGAGGTTTAGGNACGACCGTTGACCAAATTTACGCAACTGGTGGTGGTTCCAGGTCCGCTTTGTGGCGACAAATGCAAGCCGACATCTATCAAGCGGAAATTGTCACGATTAANATCGAAGAGGGACCAGCATTCGGTGCTGCTATTCTAGCCGGTGTTGGAACAGGTGTTTATTCCAGCGTAGAATCTGCAACTGACCAAATTGTTAAGATTACTTCTCGAACTGANCCAATTTCGGATCATGTAGAAATTTACGAACAATACTACCGAATTTANCAGGACCTCTATCCTNTTTTGAAGCCAAAATTTGATCAGGTTACGGAAGTTGTGGAGCGATGTAATACTGACTAGACGCAAGATTGTCAAAATGCCACAATCAGTAGAAAAAAACGCGACAAAAACAGGTAAAGAATTCTGGTTAGCTCTGGCTAGTATCGGGGGTATTGGACCAATTCAAATTCGTTACCTATTACGGGAATTTGAAACCCTCGAAGCTGCATTCTCAGCTGATTTAACGGAAATTGCTCGCTTGCCTATGTTCGATTCACTATTAGCAGCCAAACTACAAAAGGCTAGAATTGGTTTGTCTGACTTGCGTCGTCATATTGATTGGTATGAATCTCAAGGGATTCAGGTNATTACTTGGCAAGAAGCCACTTATCCTGAGCAACTCAAACAGATTTCTAACGCCCCTGTTGCTTTGGCTTGCCGGGGAGACTTCAAGTCGGTTCAGAAGCCAACAGTAGCTATAGTGGGGACCCGTACACCNACCTCCGAAGGTGTTGCTGTCACCTTAGAATTGACCAACTTATTAGTTCAATCAGGGTATACGATTGCCAGTGGCCTAGATAAGGGGGTTGATCTCACCGCTCATACCACGGCTCTGGCTTGCGATGGTCTGACATGCGCTGTTTTGCCAACCGACCTCCTNTCAATTTATCCACCAGAAAATGAGTCCTTATCCCTTCAAATTCAGACAAGAGGGGCTTTGTTTTCAGAGCATATTTTTCCGACTCCATTATCTGCAGCTAATTTATTAGCTCGGCACCGGGTGACTACGGGCTTATCAATCGCGACTATCGTTGTTGAATCATCGGCAGATGATGAGGTACTAAGAGCCGCCAGTTTTGCACGTGAGCAGGGGCGGTTCGTTTGTTCTNTCGACTGGGGAAGTCGGACNGATTATTTGGCAGANGGTTGTAGCCAGCTGATCAAATCGGGAGCCATTTCGGTCCCCTTTAATGGATTAGCAGAATTTGTAGAGTCATTCACCAACTCCGCTACTACTTCCGAATTTCAGGCTACTTATGTGCAAGGTGAACAAATGGGCTTGTTTTAGTNCATTATCTCTTTGTGGGTCTTTTGATAATTGAAAATACAGAGCTCGTATTTTTTTTTCTAAAAAAAAACTGAAGTTTTACCTTTACAAAAGAAACTAACCCTGTTAGACTATGCATCGAAATTCTTACGGTGCTTTACAATTGGAGGTTCTCAGAGGCATAGTCCCCGGCTGGTTCCGGTTTGAGAACAAACGTATCAACCTAACGATTTCACTTCTATAACACTTATTTGTATTTTTTTGTAAGGAGTATTAGCAAAGATGCAAAAAACTTTGAGAGCTTTGGCACTGATGATGGCGGTTTTGATTGCCGCATTCTCCCTAGGCTGTGGGGACGATGAAGAAGATGACACACCAGCCGCGGCCACGGCCGTTACCGCAACCCCTCCATCTGGNAGCGAAGTTGCTGCTAATGCGACGATCGCTCTAGCATTCGACCAGCCAGTTGANNCNGTAGCAGGAGCNACNGGNAGTGGNAAAAANTGGACCATTCCAGTAGCCGCNAGTNTGAANATTACNTGGANAAANAAAGACGGTNCTGATGGTGGACCACAAACCCTAACCTATACACTCAAAGCTGCCGATAAGACCGCTCCAACGGTATCTGGTGGTAACGTGAAGAATGGCGCAAAAGACGTTGACCCTGCACCGCTTAACGAAAGTGGTATCACGATTGAATTTAGTGAAGAAGTTAGTCAAGGTACAGTTGAGTTGAAGCCGGAAGGCGGAGACGTAATTGGAACCGAGGCCGCATGGGAAGGCAAGAAAGTCTCTCTGACTATGCTGGCTGGAAAGACATTGTCTAACGAAACTACCTATGTCATTACTATTGGTGGTGTTAAAGATGCTGCTGGTAATGCCCTAGAAGGCGGGACCATCAAGTTCACAACCAAAGGAAAAGAATAAGATAAGTTAGTTTACTTACGACTTAACTTATCCTTCAGAAGCGGCATGTCTTCGGATGTGTCGCTTTTTTTGTGCCTGAACATA